>NZ_JAANNX010000002.1:0-576387 GCF_013363615.1 Streptomyces sp. CAI-85
TGACCGGTACTAATAGGCCGAGGGCTTGTCCTCAGTTGCTCGCGTCCACTGTGTTGGTTCTGAAACCACGAACAGCCCCACGTTGCCACATACGGTGCGGCTGGAACAGTTTCATAGTGTTTCGGTGGTCATAGCGTGAGGGAAACGCCCGGTTACATTCCGAACCCGGAAGCTAAGCCTCACAGCGCCGATGGTACTGCAGGGGGGACCCTGTGGGAGAGTAGGACACCGCCGAACAATCATTGTGGGAAACCCCGCACCGTCATGGTGCGGGGTTTTCTGCGTTTACCGGGGTTATTACTGTGACCCCATGAGTGACTTCATAGTGCGGGGTATACAGGCCGGCGAGTGGGAGTCCGTGAAAGCGCTGCGACTGCTGGCGCTCAAGGATCCGGCGGCGCCGCTCGCCTTTCTGGAGACGTACGAGGACGCCGTCGAGCGGCCGGACTCCTTCTGGCAGGAGCGGGCCGCCGGCGCCGGGGAGGGCTCTCGCGGTGCCCGGCAGTTCGTCGCCGTGGCCGGGGACGGGGCCTGGGTGGGCACGGTCACCCTGCTGGTGGAGGAGGCCGGGACGGTCGACTGGGCCGGGTTCGACGTGGAGCGTGGGCAAGGGCATGTCGTCGGGGTGTATGTGCGGCCCGAATGGCGTGGGGGCGCGGTGAGCCGGGGGCTGTTCGACGCCGCGTTGGAGTGGGCCTGGGGGCTGGGGCTCGAGCGGGTGCGGCTCATCGTGCACGAGGACAACGCGCCGGCGTTGGCCGCGTACCGGCGGATGGGGTTTGTGGCCAGTGGGGTGACCGTGGCGCTCGGGGAAGGGGAGCCCGAGTCCGAGTTGGAGCTGGTGCTAGAGCGGTAGGTCGTGGTGGGGCCAGCGGGACTTGGCCTGTTCGCGGGAGCGGAGGAGGGCGAGGGTGGGCAGGCCCTGGTCGGCTCCGGAGGCGAGGAGGTCCGGGAGCTGGGGGAGAGGGGCCACGGCCGCGATGTCGTCCAGGACCAGGGTCAGTGGTGGGTCGAGGCGACCGGAGGATGACCGTTCGGCCATGCGCCGGCCGCGCTCGACCACGCTGGAGACGAGGGCCGTGAGGAGCGGCATCGCGCCGGGATGCGTCCTGGGGTCCTCGATGGATTCGCCGACCACGTAAAGACTGCCCCCTTCGTCCACGAAGGAATCCAAGGCGAGGGCATCAGTTCGGTTTGGAGTGCATGCCTCGCGGAGGTTGACGACGGAGAGGGCGGAGAGTGCCCGGGTCGTCAGTTCGTGGGCGATGTCGCGGCGTTCGGGGTGGGCGGTCAGGGCGGCTTCGAGTTCGCCGGCCGAGCCGGGGGCCGCCTTGGGGTGGGTGCGCAGGGTGCGGACCGCCTCCTGGACGCCGGTGCCCTGGCACCAGCGGTGGACGTGGCGGATGGTGCGGCCGTCGAGGGCGGCGGCGTGCAGGTAGCTGCGCAGCAGGGTTTCGGCGGTGTCGTTGACCGCCTGGTCGAGGCGGGCCGTCGGCTTCACCGGGGTCAGGAGCGCGGTGGCGCGGGCGGCGGCCGTCGGCTTGTCCTCACAGCCCGTGGTCGGGGACCAGTGGAGGCGGGACGGGGTGTCGCAGAGGTGGGCGGGGTCGTAGAGGTGGACCGGGCCCAGTTTGGCGCGGGCGTCCTTGGTGTCCTGCCAGAGGGTGGGGTCGGACGTGACGACCAGGGTGGCGCCCTCGGCGTCCTGGATGGCCTGGACGGCAGGGGATCTGCGGTCGGCGGGCGGGGCGAAGTGGACGGCGCCGACGGGCCGTTCGACGGTGAGGGGAGGAGCGGCGGGGGCCGGGATCGACGGGGTCGAGGGGATCGACGGGATCGCCTCGACGGGGAGGCGTTCCGTCGCCGTAGGGGCGGGCTCCGGGGGCGGCGGGGTGTCGTAGGCGCCGGCCTTCTTGCGGGCGCGGACCGCCTTCCAGCGGGCCAGGGTGCCCATGGTGAAGATGGCCAGGACCAGGAGGATCATCAACTGGCCGATGAGCAGGCCCCAGAAGAGGCCGTAGCCGGACAGGGAGCCGGGGGGAGTGTCCGGCCAGGCGGCCGGGAGGTCGCGGGGGGCCGAGACGAGGTGGCGCATGGCCAGGGGGGTGCGGGTGAAGCTGAGCCCCTCCGGCCAGGCGCCGTGCGCCAGGAGGGCGGCCAGGCCCGCCGCGGTCCAGGTCAGCAGGGTGATGCCGAGCAGGAACGCGATGATGCCGATCAGCAGGCCGTCGGGGACGCCGCCGCCCTGGCCGCCGTCGTGCCGGTTCTCACCCGGTCTCATCGCACCGCACTCCCTGTCTGCCCGCGCCGCCTACGCCACCGTGGATTCCGAGTCGCCCAGGTGCTGTTCCATGAAGGCCGCAGCCCGCTCCTCCTGTTCGAGTTCCGCGGCGCGCAGGGCGTCGGAGGTCAGGCGGTCGGCCGAGGACTCCGTCATCGCGCGGTCCGTGAAGACCAGGGGGCGTTCGGTCTCCGTGACCAGGTGTTTGACGACCTGGACATTGCCGTTGACGTCCCAGACGGCGATGCCGGGGGTCAGCGTGGGGATGATCTCCACCGCCCAGCGGGGCAGGCCGAGGACGCGGCCGGTGGCCCGTGCCTCGTCGGCCTTCTGGGCGTAGATCGTCCTGGTGGAGGCCATCTTCAGGATCGCCGCCGCCTCCTTCGCGGCCGCTCCGTCCACCACGTCCGAGAGATGGTGGACCACCGCCACGAAGGACAGGCCGAGGCGCCGGCCGAACTTCAGCAGACGCTGGAAGAGCTGGGCGACGAAGGGGCTGTTGATGATGTGCCATGCCTCCTCGACCAGGAAGATGCGCTTCTTCCGGTCGGGGCGGATCCAGGTGTGCTCCAGCCAGACGCCGACGATCGCCATCAGGATGGGCATGGCGATGGAGTTGCGGTCGATGTGCGAGAGGTCGAAGACGATCAGGGGCGCGTCGAGGTCGATGCCGACCGTGGTCGGGCCGTCGAACATGCCGCGCAGGTCGCCGTCGACGAGGCGGTCCAGGACCAGGGCGACGTCCAGGCCCCAGGCGCGTACGTCGTCTATGGCGACGTTCATCGCCTCGGCCGACTCGGGCTCGGGGTGGCGGAGTTGCTCCACGATGTCCATCAGGACCGGCTGGCGTTCGACGATCGTCTCGTTGACGTAGGCGTGCGCGACCTTCAGGGCGAAGCCGGAGCGTTCGTCCAGGCCGTGGCCCATCGCCACCTCGATGATCGTACGCAGCAGCGCGAGCTGGCCCGTGGTGGTGATCGACGGGTCCAGGGGGTTGAGGCGGATGCCGTGGTCCAGGGCGGCCATCGGGTCCAGGCGGATGGGAGTTATTCCCAGCGCCTGCGCGATGAGGTTCCATTCGCCGACGCCGTCCTCGCCCTGGGCGTCCAGGACGACGACCTGGCGGTCGCGGAAGCGGAGCTGGCGCAGGACGTACGTCTTCTCCAGCGCCGACTTGCCGTTGCCGGACTCGCCGAGGACCAGCCAGTGCGGGGCCGGGAGCTGCTGGCCGTAGAGCTGGAAGGGGTCGTAGATGTAGCCCTTGCCGGAGTACACCTCGCGGCCGATGATGACGCCGGAGTCGCCGAGGCCGGGGGCGGCCGTGGGCAGGTAGACCGCCTGGGCCTGGCCGGTGGAGGTGCGGACGGGCAGCCGGGTCGTCTCGACCTTGCCGAAGAGGAAGGCCGTGAAGGCGTCGGTGAGGACGGACAGCGGGTCCCGCATGTGAAGCCCTACCTTCGGATGCCGGTGGCGAACGGGAGCGTGTTCACGAACGCGCGGTGGTGCTCACGGTCGCACCACTCCAGCTTCAGGTACGACTTGCCCGCGGACGCCCTTATCGTGCGCTTGTCGCGGGCGAGGGCCTCGGGGTTCCGGGAGGAGACGGTGATGTAGCCGACCAGGTTGACGCCGGCGGCGCCGGAGGCCAGGTCCTCGCCCCGCTGGTCGAGGCGGGAGTGGGCGGCGACGTCGCGGGGGTCGACGGTGCGGTTCATCTTGGCGGCGCGGCTGGCCTCGGCCTCGTCGTTGGTCTTCTCGGTGAGCATGCGCTCGATGGCGACCTCGGTGGGTTCGAGGTCCATCGTGACGGCGACGGTGCGGATGACGTCCGGGGTGTGGACGAGGAGCGGGGCCAGGAAGTTCACGCCGACGGGGGTCATGGGCCACTCCTTGACCCAGGCCGTGGCGTGGCACCAGGGGGCGCGGGTGGCGGACTCGCGGGTCTTGGCCTGGAGGAACGTGGGCTCCATGGCGTCGAGTTCGGCCGGCCAGGCGTTGCGCCGGGTCATCGCCTGGATGTGGTCGATGGGGTGGTCCGGGTCGTACATGGAGTGGATGAGCGAGGCGAGGCGGCCCTGGCCGAGGGGCTGGCGGACGCGGATGTCCGCCTCCTGGAGCCGGGAGCAGATGTCGGTGAGTTCGCGGGCCATGACGACGGCGAGGCCGGCGTCGCGGTCCAGCTTGCGGCCGGCCTGGGGGCGGGCGGCGCGGGCCATGGCGTGGGCCTCGGCGGCCAGTTCGCGGTTGTAGTGCATGCAGGCGACGAGGTAGGCGCGGTGCTGCTCGCTGCTCGTCGACACCATGGACTGGAGCTGGTCGTACGACGTCTGGAGCCAGGGCAGGGCCTTGTCGTCGCCGCGCTGGGCGACGTCCTTGGCGTGGGCGTCGGGGTCGGCGGGCAGGGTGCGGGCGAGCATCTGGAGGCGGGTGACGAATCCGTCGCCGTTGGCCACGTGCTTGAGGAGCGTGCCGAAGCGGTCGACCAGGGCCTCCTGGTCCTCGCTGTCGCGCAGGCCGACGCCGGGGCCCTCGATCTCGATGGCGGCGGTGACCGTACGGCGGTCCGCGTGCAGGAGTACGGCGATCTCGTCGGGGCCGAAGGGGGCGGCCAGCCAACTGATGCGGCCGATGCCCGGCGGCGGGCCGACCTCGATCTCCTCGCCGCCGATACGGGTGCCGGCCTCCATGACGCCGGAGCGGTAGGCGGTGCCGCGGCGCAGGCTGCGCTTGTAACTGCGGTTGATCTCGAACCACTTGTAGAACGTGCGGTGCTTGTACGGCACGTAGACCGCGGCGAGCGCGATCAGCGGGAAGCCGGTCAGCAGCACGATGCGCAGTGAGAGGACGGGGACGAGGAGTCCGCACATCATGCCGAGGAAGGCGCCGGCGATGATCAGGGCGATCTCGCCGGTCTCGCGGTTGCGGCCGACGATCGCGTTCGGCCGGGCGCGGCCGATCAGATAAGTGCGGCGGGGCGAGATCGCGTGGGACTCGGTCGTCAACGCCCTTCACCTCCCGTGCGGTTGTTGCGGGTGTTGCCTGCGTGCGGGGTGTTGACCGTGCCGCTCGTGCGGGGTGCGGGTGCGGCGGAGGGGACAGATCCGCCGCCTCCGTTCGAGGTGCGCGAGCTGTGCGCGGCGACGCCTCCGGAGGCCGGGTTGGCGGGGCGGGGGCCACTGGAGGTGGTTCCGCCGCCGTTGTTGTCGGCGCGGGTGCTGTGGGTCTTGATGCCCTGGGCGACGAGGGTCGCGGGGGAGCTGATGACGGCGGCGGCCTTGCTCTCGGCGCCCTGCATGATGCGGTTGTTGCGGGAGCCGGCGATCTCGTCGCCGAAGCCGGGGACGAAGCGGTAGATCATCGCGCTGGCGAAGATGGCGAGCAGGATGATGGAGAGGCCGGAGACGACGGCGGAGAAGGCGTTGGGTCCGTCGTCGGCGGAGAGGGCGCCGGCCAGGCCGAGGACGATCACGATGACCGGTTTGACCAGGATGACGGCGATCATGATGCCGGCCCAGCGGCGGACGTGGCTCCACAGGTTCTTGTCGACCAGGCCGGCGTAGACGACGGTGCCGAGGAGGGCGCCGACGTAGAGGAGCGCGGCGCGGATGACCAGCTCGAGCCAGAGGACGCCGGCGGCGAGGATGCTGACCAGGGAGACGACGATCAGCATGATCGGGCCGCCGCCGATGTTCTCGCCCTTCTCCAGGGCGGCGGAGAAGGTGCCGAAGAAGGTGTCGGTCTGGTCGCCGGTGGTCTTCGCGAGGACCTCGGTGATGCCGTCGGTGGCGGAGACGACGGTGTAGAGGATCAGGGGGGTGAAGGCGGAGGCGAGGACGGTCAGCCAGAGGAAGCCGACGGCTTCGCCGATGGCGGTGGGCAGGGGGACGCCGCGGACCGCCCGCTTGGCCACGGCGAGCAGCCAGAGCAGGAGGGTGAGGACGGTGGAGGCGGCGAAGACGACGGCGTACTGCTGGAGGAAGCGGGGGTTGGTGAAGTCGACGTTCGCCGTCTCCTTCACCGCCTCACTGAGCTTCTTGACGGTCCACGCGGCGGCCTCGGCGCAGCCCTTCGCCAGGGAGGAGAGGGGGTCGAGGGTGTCGGAGACGGTGGGGTTCTGGGTGGTGCCGGGGCTGGTGTTGCCGCGCTCGCAGTACTTCTTGGCCTCGCCCGGGATCAGGCTGCAATCCACGGTGTTGCTGGGGGCGGGCGTCGGTGAGCCCGACGGGGACGGGTCGGGTGTCGGGGCCGCGTAGGCGCGGGTGGCCAGCAGCACGGCGGTGGTCTGGACGGCCGTGACGACTCCGGCGAGCCTGAGCAGGCGGTGCGGGTTACCGGGCATACGTGAACCCTCCGTACTCCTCGATGGCCTTGCTGATCTCGTCGGAGGTGGCGGCCTGGTCGTCGCCGGGGACCGGGGCGGGGCCGTTGCGCTGGGTGTCGGCGGCGATCTTCCAGTCGCCGTCGGCCCAGTTGAGGTCGAACGTCCAGGTCTTCCAGGACGAGGTGACCGGGTCGGTCGAGGTGGTGCCGGACATGCCGATCAGGCCGAGGTACCAGACGGCGACCTTGGCGGTGGTGTCCGAGTACGCCTCGACGGTGGTGCCCACGGGGACGACGCGGGAGACGAAGGTGTTGCCCTTGGGGGCGTCGCCCTCGGGGTCGAGTCCCATCTTGGCGAGGAAGTCGGCCGAGTACGCCTGGTCCATGGCGCCCTGGAGCTTCGCCGCCGCGTCGGTGGTGTAGACGGTGTCGACGAGGCTGTGTCTGCTGTCCTTCTTGAACATGCCGGTCGAGCCCAGCGCCACCGCGTAGTTGGCGGCCGCGGACTGGGCGCCCTGCTCGGTCCGGGCGAACCCGGACGGGATACCGGCCTGCTTCGATTCCACCGGCTTCGTGCCCGACGGGGCCGTCGACTTCGCGTTCGGCTTGTTCGCTTGCTGGGGTGTGTCGGAGGCCGAGGTGTCGTCTCCGCCGCGGTTCGCGAAGGCGATGGCCGCGATGAGGAGGACGAAGACGCCGACGACCGTGACCAGGCTGCGGGACGAGGAGCGGGCGGGGCGGCGGGCGCCGCCGTAGGGGTCGGTCTCGGGGAGGCGCAGGCGGGTGCCCGTGCGCTCGCCGTAGTCGTGTTCGTCGCCGGGAGTCATGCCGCGAACGCCCCCTCGCTGCCGTACCGGAACGCGTAGGAGTACGACGGTAGCCGTGCTGGTTCCCGCGCGGGCGCGGTGTGGTGACTCGACATCAGGGAGACGCAACCTCAGCCGGTGGGCGCGACGGGTGGGTGGGAGTGCGGGGGCCGGGGAGCCGGGCTAGATGGCCATGCCGTACACGATCGTGAACAGGGTGCCGAGCGATCCGATGATGAAGACGCCCGTCAGGCCGGCGATGATGAGGCCCTTGCCCTGTTCCGCGCTGAAGGTGTCCCGGAGGGCCGTGGCGCCGATGCGCTGTTTGGCCGCGCCCCAGACGGCGATGCCCAGGCAGAGCAGGATGGCCACGGCCATCACCACCTGGATCATCGTCTTCGCCTCGTTGCCCAGGCTGCCGAAGGGGCCCCAGTCGGGAGCGATCCCGCCGATGATGGTGTTGATGTCGCCTTTGTCGGCCGCGAACAGCATGTAAGTCACCGCCCCTGGTGGGTAGTTCCGCGTGTCCCCTGCGGTGTGCAGAGGTCAGGACTCATTGTCGCCGACAATGCCGCCGTCTCATGTCGACTTGGCGCCATTGATGAGCGGGATTCGTATGAATGTCTCGTACGGTCACTCTGTGTATCACGGCCGGTCACGCCGGGCAATGAGGCCGGAGCGGAACCTTGGTGTGGTTCCGTCGTTGACCCACTTCACGGCCCTGTTCCGCTTCTGACGGCTGGTCGGGTGAGGCCGGTCTTCCTGTTCTCCGATGGTCTCATGGTGGCGATGGGCGCACGGCGAGTGAGGGGGCGTCAGGGACGATGAGGGGTGCCGAACAGCCCGTGCTGGGGCCGGTGGTGCGGGGACTGGAGCTGCGGCCCTGGCGGGCGGCGGACGCGGGGGCGCTGGTCGCGGCCGCGGGGGATCCCGCGATCCGGAAGTGGAACCTGCTGACCGTCGCCGACCTCGCCGCCGCCGAGCTGCGCATCGCGCGTATGAGCGAGCGGTGGCGGTCCGGGACCGGCGCGGTCTGGGCCCTGGCGCCGGTGGACGGCGGGGACGTCGTCGGGCTGGCCGGGTGGAACGACGTCGATCTCGCGGGCGGGAGTGCGGAGATCGTGTACTGGCTGCTGCCGCCGGCCCGGGGACGCGGCCTCGCCGTCCCCGTGGTGGAACGACTGACCCGCTGGGCCTTCGACGACCTCGGCCTGCACCGCCTGCGCCTGTGCCACTCCGTGTCCAACGAACCGTCCTGCCGGGTGGCGTCGAAGGCGGGCTACGCCTACGAGGGCACCATGCGGGGCGCACTACTGCACGAGGACGGCTGGCACGACCAGCATCTGCATGCGGTGGTGCGCGGGGATGTGTGGGGTCGCGAGCATCGGGTCGCGGCGGCGGTCGAGGCCGCCCGGCCCGGCTGGGAGGCGTCCCGGGACCCCGACCGGCTCCAGCAGTGGCTGAAGGACCGCGGCTGCCACGGGGCCGAGGCGGTCCTGGTCACCAGGGCCCTGCTGGGGTGTTCGCTCGCGGAGGCCGGGCGGGCCTTCTTCTCGGCGCCCTGCCGACGGGCCGAGAGGGACTTCCAGGGGCGGTTTCTGGACGCCCTGGACGGGGACGGCGGTGGTCCGTGACGCCGGGTCAGGTCAGGTCCACGCCCTCCACGAAGTGGTCGAACTCTCCTGCTCGGACGCCCAGGACGAAGGCGTCCCACTTGCGGCGGTTCGTCGTGACGATGTTGTCCGGGGCGTCGGTGACGCGGATGTGGACCGGGGTCTCGGGGTCGTCGCCCTCGCCGAAGGCGACCTCGAACCAGGGGCCGGGGCCGGTCGCCTCCGGCGGGGCGGCGCGGATCCAGGTGAGGTCCTGGGGGACGTCGGACATCGGCGGGGCCTCCTCGGCGTGAAAACGGCGCTCTGCGGTCTCCGTGCACGAACTTATACGCCTCTACACTGACCGGGGCGGACTCACGGGCGGCGAGGGGCGGTTGACGGTGCGTAAGGCGTGGATCGTGGGGACGGCCGCCGTCGGAGCCGGGGCCGCCTTCATGATGGTGCTTGTCATCGGCGTGTACCTGGTCGCCGGGAACGTCACGGGCGGAGTCGGCGGCGTCACGACGCTCGCCAAGGGTGCCGTGCCCGCCGCGTACCAGAACCTCGTGCAGAAGTGGGGCAATCTCTGCCCCGCCATCAACCCCGCGCTGCTCGCCGCCCAGCTCTACCAGGAGAGCGGCTTCAACCCGAAGGCGCAGAGCCCGGCGGCCGCGCAGGGGATAGCGCAGTTCATCCCCGGCACCTGGGCCACGCACGGCATCGACGGCGACGGCGACGGCGACCGTGACGTCTGGGACCCCGACGACGCGATCCCGTCGGCCGCGTCGTACGACTGCCAGCTCGCCTCGTACGTGAAGGACGTACCCGGGGACGCGACCAGGAACATGCTCGCCGCCTACAACGCGGGGGCCTACGCGGTCATCAAGCACGGGGGCGTGCCGCCGTACCGGGAGACCCAGAACTACGTGAAGACGATCACGACCCTGGAGGAGTCCTTCGCGGCCCCGGTGACCCGGGTCGACCCCTCCGAGCAGGCGGCGGGGGCGATTTACTTTGCGCAGAAGAAGCTGGGGACGCCCTATTTGTGGGGTGGGAATGGCACTGCCGATCAGGGTGGGCGGTTCGACTGTTCCGGGCTGACCAAGGCTGCCTATGAGAGCGTGGGGATCACGCTGCCCCGGGTGGCCAACGATCAGTACAACGCCGGGCCGCATCCCTCCCGGGACGAACTCCTTCCCGGTGATCTGGTGTTCTTCTCGCCGGATCCCACAAATTCCCGCGCCATCGATCACGTGGGCATCTACGTCGGTGGCGGGTACATGATCGACGCTCCGTACACGGGCGCCGTCATCCGGTTCGACCCGATCGACACCCGTAAGTACTTCGGCGCCACCCGGGTGACCGAAGATGGCGCGAAAGCGCTCCCCACGACCGTCTGACAGGGACCGTCTCCGCCCCCCTGAGCTGCGGTGATGTATCTCTCTTCGATAACGTCTGCGTGATCATTCGATGGAGAGCGGAACGTATCGACGGGGGTCGTGCGTTCCTGTGGGGACAGGCGCACGCGAGCGCCGCGCACGATCATGACGAAGGGGCCGCAGCACCATGGCTGGACTCGCCGACTCCGGGTCGAACCCCGACGTCGACCTGCTCTACGACATCAACGGGCTCGCGAAGGACGCGCCGCACTGGCTGGACCGGGTCGTGGAGTTCGTCGGCGAGTACGGACTGCTGTTCGCCATGATCCTGATGATCATGTGGTGCTGGTGGACCGTGCGCCGCCGGCCCGGCGGGGTCGAGGAGGCCGCGTCCTCCGTCGCCGCGCTGGTGTGGGCCCCGCTCGCCGCCGCCGTCGCCGTGGTCGTCAATGTGCCGATCCGCGGGTTCGTGGAGCGGCCCCGGCCCTTCCTCGACCATCAGGGCCTGGAAGTGCTGGTCTCCGGGAAGACCGACTACTCCTTCGTCAGCGACCACGCCACCATCACCATGGCCATGGCGGTCGCGCTGTTCGTCGCCAACCGGAAGTTCGGACTCGTCGGTCTCGGGATAGCCCTGCTCGAAGGGTTCTGCCGGGTCTACATGGGCGTGCACTACCCGACGGACGTCATCGGCGGCTTCGCCCTCGGTACGGCCGTCGCCCTGCTGCTGTCGCCGTTCGCCTCGATGCTGCTCACCCCGCTGCTGAAGGCCGTCGACCGGTCGCCGCGGCTCGGCTGGGCGGTGCGCAGCAAGGAGGCCCGTGCCGGTGCCCGGGACGCGGTGGTCCCGGGGGCGCGGCGGTCGGCGAGCAGGGAGCGGGACCTCGCGGCGTAGGCCGGGGGAGGCGGCCGTGAGGGTGTCTCAGAGGGCCTGCGGGTAGCTGAAGAAGCCCTGCGGGTCGTACTGCCGCTTGAGCTGGGTCAGGCGCGGGAGGGCGTCGCCGTAGTACGCCTTGCGCCAGTTCGTCAGTGTCGGGTCGGCGTAGTTCTGGTAGGCGGCGCCCGAGGCGTACGGGCCCATCGCCTTGTGCGCCCTGGTCAGCCAGGACTGGGCCGCCGTGCCCGCCGAACCGGCTCCCCAGGACGCGATGTACTGGGCGAGCATGCGCGAGCGGCGGTGGACGAACGCCGTGGCCGTCGGGGAGACCCGGTTGACGGCGCCGCCGAGCGCGGTGAGTGCGATGCTGCCCGCGCCGCCCTGCACCGCGGTGATCTGCTTGAGCAGGGTCTGGATGCCGGCCGCCGACAGGGAGCGGTCGAAGAAGTCCGAGCGGGCCGCGTACGTCTCGCGGCCCAGCTTGCCCTGCGGGGTGCGGCCCGGGGTCGAGCCCGGCAGATGGCACTGGGCGTCGGTGGCGAAGGACGAGCAGCCGGCGTAGACCTCCATCGCCTCCTCGTAGGAGCGGCGGCGCAGGGACACGCTCGACGCCGGGGCGCCCACCCGGTCCGCCAGCCGGTCCACGGCGTTCTTCAGGCCGCCGTACGTGCCGATGCTGAACGCGGCGACCGAGACCGTGGGGGTGCGGCCGGGCGAGGCGGAGACATGGAGCGAGGACCAGATCTCGTCGGGCTGGGCGGGACCCCACTCCTGCCACGCCTTCACCACCGCGGCCGCCTTCGCCCAGGGCCAGGTGAGATAGCCGGTGACGGCCTGGGGCGCGGGGTGGGTCCTGAACTGAAGCTCGGTGACGACGCCGAAGTTGCCGTTGCCCGCGCCGCGCAGCGCCCAGAACAGGTCCTTGTTCTGGGTGGCGTCGGCGACGAGCTGCTTGCCGTCCGCCGTGACGATCGTGGCCCGGGTGAGGCTGTCGCAGGTCAGGCCGTAGGCGCGGGAGACCACGCCGTGGCCGCCGCCGAGCACCAGGCCCGAGACGCCGACCGTGGGGCAGGAGCCCGCCGGGATCGTCACGCCCTTGGCGGCGAGCGCCCGGTAGACGTCGATCAGCTTCGCCCCGGCGCCGACCACGGCCGAACTCCCGCTCGCCCGTACCTTGTTGAGCTTGGAGACGTCGACGATCAGGCGGCCGTCCCCGGAGGACCAACCGCCGTAGGAGTGGCCGCCGTTGCGGATCGCGACCTTCGTGCGGTGGGCGCGGGCGTACGCCAGGACGGTGCGGATGTCGTCGGTGTGGGCGACGTAGGCCACGGCGGCCGGCTTGAGGGTGTCGAAGCGGGTGTTGTAGAGCTTGCGGGCGGTGTTCCAGGAGGCGTCGCCGGGGCGGATCAGCGGGCCGTCCAAGTCGCGTGCGAGCGCGGACCAGTTGGCGGCCGCGGAGACGCCGGTGGTGATCAGGGTCGGGGACGCGGCCGGGGTGCCGGGGCGGGGAGCGGAGTCGTCCGTGGTGCCTCCCGTGTCGTCGCCGCCCGTGCAGGCGGTCGTGGTGAGCGCCGCGAGGGCGGCGGTGCCGCCCGCGATGAACGTACGCCGTTGCATGTCTCGCGCCTTCCGTCGGCCTGTCGGCTCGTCTGTCGGCCACCGGGGGCCTCGTCCTGCGAGACGGGGTCTCGGAAGGGCGGGTTCCGCCGGCGGCCGGGCGGTGACGGAACGGTGACGTCGGTCGGGGGTGGCGGTGGAGTCGGCGGCGGTGGGTGGAGCGGGGTGCGCCGGGGTGCTCAGCCGCCGAGGTGGTCCGCGGCGTCGGCTCTCGCCAGGCTGCGCGCCCTGCGGGCCGGTCCGCGCCAGCCGCAGGTGCACCGGGCCACACAGAAGCGGCCCTGTTCGACGGTCGTGGTGAGGTGTTCCCTGTCGTGCTCCCCGTCGGAGAGGGGAGGGGCCGAACCGTCCTGCTGTGTCACGACGACAACGTTACCGGCCCCGGGCGCGCGTGACGGGGGCACGTACCCGTCGTTATCCGGAACGACGGGGACCTCCGGGCCCCCTGACGGACGGATCGGTCGAGGCAGGCGGGCGATGGCGCAGCGGTGGCACAGTCGAAGGGGTGCGGTGGTCGTCGTCGCGGGCCTGGTGGCCGGGGTCTGCACGGGGGCGGGCGGATGCTCCGCGGGGGGCTCCGACACCGAGGACGGCCGGGCGGGAGACCCGGTGCCGCTGCTGCACCGGGCCGCCGACACGTTGGTGCGGGCGGGCACGTCCAAGGCGCGCACCTCGATGGAGATGGCCACCGGCGGCACCCGGGTCACCATCCGCGGCCAAGGGGTCTACGACTATCGCCGCCAGCTCGGCGAGCTGAAGGTGCTGCTGCCGCAGGACCCGGCGGGCACCGTCGAGCACCGGCCGATCACCGAACTCCTCGCGCCCGGCGCGCTGTTCATGAAGAACCGGGGCGCGGGGGTGCCCGAGGACAAGTGGGTGCGGGTGGAGACGGCGACCCTGTCCGACGGGAATCTGGTGACCGGCGGGGCCACCGACCCGTTCGCCGCGGCCGAGGTGCTGCGCGGGACGCGCACGGCGACGTACGTGGGGCGGACCGAGGTGGCCGGGACGCCGGTGCGGCACTACCGCGGGACGGCGGACCTGGCGCTGGCCGCCGAGGGGGCCTCCGAGGGGGGCCGGGGGCCGCTGCGGGCGGCGGCGAAAGGGTTCGCCACGGCGCGGGTGCCGTTCGACGTGTACCTCGACGACGAGGGGCGCATCCGCAAGGTCCGGCACCGGTTCAGCTTTGTCAACGGACGGCAGGAGAAGGCGGTGGCGGTGGCCTCCACGACCCTGCTCTACGACTTCGGGGCCGCCGTCGACGTACGGCTGCCGGCGTCCGAGGACATCTACGCCGGGCGGATCGCGGAGGACACCGGGGGCGGTGAGGCCGCCGCGGGGGGCAAGGACTAGCCCGTCCGTGCCATGCGCGCGATGTATACCGCTCCCTACTCTAGGAAGCCGGTGACGGCAGAGACGAGGTGATGCGCGTGGCTCCGGTCGGCGGTACGGCAGTTCAGGACCACGTGGCCCTCGCCGAGATCGAGCTGTGCGGGGAGCTGATCATCGCGGCCTCGGCGGCCGAGGAGCGGCTCAGCCTGGAGAGCATCGACCAGGTGCTGCGGGTCGGGGAGGAACGGGCGGCCGCGGCACGGCCCACCGGGTCAGGTGCGCAGTAGCCGGCCGATCGCCTTCGTGGCCTCCTCGACCTTCGCGTCGATCTCCTCGCCGCCCTTGACGGCCGCGTCGGCGACGCAGTGGCGCAGGTGCTCCTCCAGCAGTTGCAGCGCGAACGACTGAAGCGCTTTGGTGGAGGCGGACACCTGGGTGAGTATGTCGATGCAGTAGGTGTCCTCGTCGACCATGCGCTGGAGACCGCGGATCTGGCCCTCGATCCGCCGCAGGCGTTTGAGGTGCTCGTCCTTCTGCTTGTGGTAGCCGTGTGTGGCGTGCGTCTCGGCGGTCGGTGCGCCCTCGGTGACCTCGGTCGTCGTCATCGCGTCCTCCCGTTTCGGACATATACCCCTGCCGGGTATATCGTAACGAACTTTGCGGGTAGAGGGCCCGTGAGAACTCCGTGACCGCCCCCGTGCTGATCACTGTGCCTGATGGGCGACACTGGGGGACGGCCCGATAGCCACGGTCGGATGGTGCGCCTAGCATCAACCTGGCCACCAGCTTGACCGAAACCGATCCATTCCGAGGACCTCACGTGCGCTTTCGTCTGACCCCCAGGGAGACGAGCTTCTACGACATGTTCGCCGCATCCGCGGACAACATCGTCACGGGCTCCAAGCTCCTGATGGAACTGCTCGGGGCGGACTCGTCCGGCCGGGCCGAGATCGCAGAGCGTATGCGGGCCGCGGAACACGCCGGTGACGACGCCACGCACGCGATCTTCCACCAGCTCAACTCCTCCTTCATCACGCCGTTCGACCGCGAGGACATCTACTCCCTGGCGTCCTCCCTCGACGACATCATGGACTTCATGGAGGAGGCCGTCGACCTGGTCGTCCTCTACAACGTCGAGGAGCTGCCCAAGGGCGTCGAGCAGCAGATCGAGGTGCTGGCGCGGGCGGCCGAGCTGACCGCCGAGGCGATGCCGAACCTGCGGACGATGCAGAACCTCACCGAGTACTGGATCGAGGTCAACCGGCTGGAGAACCAGGCCGACCAGATCCACCGCAAGCTGCTGGCGCACCTGTTCAACGGCAAGTACGACGCGATCGAGGTGCTGAAGCTCAAGCAGATCGTGGACGTGCTGGAAGAAGCGGCCGACGCGTTCGAGCACGTGGCGAACACGGTGGAGACCATCGCCGTCAAGGAGTCCTGAACCTTTCATGGACACCCTTGCACTGGTCGTGACCGTCGGGGTCGCGCTCTTCTTCACGTACACGAACGGTTTCCACGACTCGGCGAACGCCATCGCCACCTCGGTGTCGACGCGCGCGCTCACGCCGCGGGCCGCGCTCGCGATGGCCGCGGTGATGAACCTCGCCGGCGCGTTCATGGGGTCCGGGGTCGCCAAGACGGTCAGCGAGGGGCTGATCGAGACGCCCGAGGGGTCGAAGGGGATGGGGATCCTCTTCGCCGCGCTGGTCGGCGCGATCACCTGGAACCTCATCACCTGGTACTTCGGGCTGCCCTCGTCGTCGTCGCACGCGCTGTTCGGCGGGATGGTGGGGGCGGCGCTGGCGGGGGGTACGACGGTCTACTGGAGCGGCGTCCTGGAGAAAGTCGTCATTCCGATGTTCCTGTCGCCGCTGGTGGGTCTGATCGTCGGCTATCTGGTGATGACCGCGATCCTGTGGCTGTTCCGGCGGGCCAATCCGCACAAGGCGAAGCGTGGCTTCCGGATCGCGCAGACCGTCTCCGCGGCGGGGATGGCGCTCGGGCACGGTCTTCAGGACGCGCAGAAGACGATGGGCATCGTGGTGATGGCGCTCGTCATCGCGGACGTCGAGGACTACGGCGACCCGATCCCGGTGTGGGTGAAGATCGTCTGTGCGGTGATGCTGTCCGCGGGGACGTACGCCGGGGGGTGGCGGATCATGCGGACGCTGGGGCGGAAGATCATCGAGCTGGATCCGCCGCAGGGGTTCGCTGCGGAGACGACGGGGGCGTCGATCATGTTCACGACGGCGTTTCTGTTCAAGGCGCCGATCTCCACGACGCATGTGATCACCTCGGCGATCATGGGTGTGGGGGCGACGAAGCGGATCAATGCGGTGCGGTGGGGTGTCGCGAAGAACATCGTGCTCGGGTGGTTCATCACGATGCCGGCGGCTGCGGTGGTCGCTGCGCTGTCGTTCTGGGTCGTGAATCTGGCGTTCCTGTAGCCGACGCCACGGGCTCCGCCCCGGGCCCCGTTGGCTGAGAGGCGCCGTCGCGGGGCTGCGCCCCGGACCCCATGTTTCCCACCCACCCACCCGTCTCGGTCGGATGAAGAGGTACCGACTTGGTTGGGATGGGGAGGCCCCCGTCTCGGTTGGGGTGGGGAGGCGTCCGTCTCGGTTGGATGGGGAGGCCCCCGACTTGGTTGGGGTGGGGAGGCACCCGTCTCGGTTGGGTGGGGAGGCCCGTCTCGGTGGACAAGAAGTGCCCGAGAGCCACGCGTGTGGGCCCGCCCCCGGAGTGGGGGCGGGCCCTTTTGCGCCTCGCGGTGGCACCGCCATGCAGCACCGCGAGGGGTCTAGCCGAAGCGGCCCGAGATGTAGTCCTCCGTGGCCTGGACGGACGGGTTGGAGAAGATGCGCTCCGTGTCGTCGATCTCGATCAGCTTGCCGGGACGGCCGACGGCCGCCAGGTTGAAGAAGGCCGTGCGGTCGGAGACCCGGGCCGCCTGCTGCATGTTGTGCGTCACGATGACGATCGTGAAGCGTTCCTTCAGCTCGCCGATCAGGTCCTCGATGGCGAGCGTGGAGATCGGGTCCAGGGCCGAGCAGGGCTCGTCCATGAGCAGCACCTTCGGCTCGACCGCGATGGCGCGCGCGATGCACAGCCGCTGCTGCTGGCCGCCCGACAGACCGGAGCCCGGCTTGTTGAGGCGGTCCTTGACCTCGTTCCAGAGGTTCGCGCCCTTCAGGGACCGCTCCACGACCTCGGACAGCTCGCTCTTCTTGTAGCTGCCGTTGAGGCGCAGGCCCGCCGCCACGTTGTCGAAGATCGACATGGTGGGGAAGGGGTTGGGACGCTGGAAGACCATGCCGATCTCGCGGCGGACCGACACCGGGTCCACCCCCGCGCCGTACAGGTCCTCGTCGTCGAGGAGCACCTTGCCCTCGACCCGGCCGCCGGACGTCACCTCGTGCATACGGTTCAGCGTGCGCAGGAACGTCGACTTGCCGCAGCCGGACGGCCCGATGAACGCCGTCACCGAACGCGGCTCCACTGTCATCGAGATGTCCTCGATCGCCTTGTGGGCGCCGTAGTACGCGGTCAGTCCGCTTACGTCGATTCGCTTGGCCATGGTTACTTCTTCACTTCCAGTCTCGGTCGCCGAGGCCGCGTCAGCGACCGGTCTTCGGGGCCTTCCAGCGGGCTATGCCGCGGGCCACCATGTTGAGGATCATCACGAAGGCGATCAGCGTGAGCGAGGCCGCCCAGGCACGGTCGTAGGCCGCCGTCGAACCCGCGCTCTGCGAGTACTGCTGGTAGATGTAGAGCGGCAGCGACGCCTGCGCCCCTTCGAAGGGGTTGTTGTTGATGAAGGGGTTGCCGAAGACCAGCAGCAGGACGGGGGCCGTCTCACCCGCGATGCGGGCGACCGACAGCATCACACCGGTGATGATGCCGCCGATCGAGGTCGGGACCACCACCTTGAGGATGGTGCGCCACTTCGGGACACCGAGCGCCAGGCTCGCCTCGCGCAGTTCGTTCGGGACGAGCTTCAGCATCTCCTCGGTCGAGCGTACGACCACCGGCATCATCAGGATCGCCAGGGCGAGGGAGCCGGCGAAGCCGAAGGGCTGCATGTCGAACATCAGCATCAGGCTGAGGATGAACAGGCCCGCGACGATCGACGGGATGCCCGTCATGACGTCGACGAAGAAGGTGACCGCCTTCGCCAGGCCGCCGCGGCCGTACTCGACCAGGTAGATCGCCGTCAGGATGCCGATCGGGGCGCCGATCAGGGTGGCGAGGCCGACCTGCTCCAGGCTGCCGATGATGGCGTGGTAGATGCCGCCGCCCGGCTCGGAGTCGGCGACCACGCCCATGGAGTGGGTCAGGAAGTAGACGTCCAGGACCTTCACGCCGCGGACGATCGTCGTCCACAGCAGGGAGACCAGCGGGACGACGGCCAGCACGAACGCGACCCAGACCAGCGAGGTCGCGATGCGGTCCTTGGCCTGGCGGCGGCCCTCCACCTTCGCGGCGATGCCGTAGGTGCCGAGGACGAAGAGGAGGCCGGCGATCAGGCCCCACTGGACCCGGCTGTGCAGTCCGGCGGCCAGGCCGATGCCGACGGCCACGGCGATGGCGCCGGCCGCGATCGCCCACGGCGACCACTTCGGGAGGCTCGCGCCGCGCAGCGTGCTGGGGCGCTTGTCGGAGACGGTTGCTGCGTGGCTCATGCGTTGGCCCCCGAGTACTCCTTGCGGCGGGCGATGATCATGCGTGCCGCGCCGTTGACCAGCAGGGTGATGACGAACAGGACCAGACCGGAGGCGATGAGCGCGTCACGGCCGAACTCCGTCGCCTCGTTGAACTTGCTGGCGATGTTCTGGGCGAAGGTGCCGCCGCCGGGGTTCAGCAGGCTGGCGTGGATGTCGAAGTCGGGGGAGAGGACGGTGGCCACGGCCATCGTCTCGCCGAGCGCGCGGCCGAGACCGAGCATCGAGGCCGAGATCACTCCGGAGCGGCCGAAGGGGATCACCGCCATGCGGACGACCTCCCAGCGGGTGGCGCCGAGCGCCAGGGCCGCCTCCTCGTGCATCTGCGGGACCTGCCGGAACACCTCACGGCTGACGTTGGTGATGATCGGCAGGATCATGATGGCCAGCAGGATGCCGACGGTGAGCATCGAGCGCGGGGCGCCCTCGTCCCAGGAGAAGACGCCGGTCCAGCCGAAGAAGTCGTTCAGCCAGCCGAACAGGCCGTCCAGGTACGGCACCAGCACCAGGGCGCCCCACAGGCCGTACACGATGGACGGGACCGCGGCGAGCAGGTCGACCACGTAGGCGACCGGACCGCTCAGCCTGCGGGGGGCGTAATGGGTGATGAACAGCGCGATGGCGACCGCGACCGGGACCGCGATGACCATGGCGATGACCGACGAGACGACGGTGCCGAAGGCCAGGACCGCGATGCCGAACTTCGGCGGGACCAGGCCGGTGTTCCACTCGAAGGTGGTCAGGAAGTTCGCGTCGTCCTCGCTGATCGCGAGGTAGGCGCGGTAGGTCAGGAAGACCGCGATCGCGGCCATGATCGCGAGCAGCAGGATGCCCGAGCCGCGCGAGAGGCCGAGGAAGATCCGGTCGCCGGGGCGGGTGGCGCCGCGGGCCGTGCGCTTCTGCTCGGCCGTCGGTGCCGGGGGGATGTTCGTGCCGGGCACGTCGTCCGCGCCCGTCCTCTTCGTTGATATGTCCATGGGGGTCTCCGGTCTGCGGAGCCGTCCGCGGATGGATCGGGCGGCTCGGGCGGGGCCGACGACGGACGGCCCCTGGCGGCGGTGCACCGGACGGGTGCGGTCCGGACCGGGTCACCCCGGCGCCGGACCGCACCATCGGACTAGCTCAGGCCCTCGATGGTGGTGCGGACCTTGCTAATGATGGCGTCGGGGATCGGCGCGTAGTCGATGCCCGAGAGGATGCCCTGGCCCTGCTCGCTGGCGATGTAGCGCAGGAACGCCTTGGTGGCGGGGAGGGTCTCGGCCTTGTTGCCCTTGTCGCAGGCGATCTCGTACGTGACCAGGGTGATCGGGTAGGCGCCCTCGGCCTTGGTCGTGTAGTCGAGCTTCAGCGACAGGTCGTTGCCGGTGCCGACGACCTGGGCGGCGGCGACGGCCTTGGTGGCGCCGTCGGAGGACGCCTTGACCGGGGCGGCGGCGCCGGTGTCGATGGAGACGGTGCCGAGGCCGTCCTTGGCGTAGGACAGCTCCATGTAGCCGATCGCGCCGTTGGTCTGCTTGACGCCCTGGGCGACACCGGAGGAGCCGGCCGCGGACTGGCCGCCCTTGGCCTGCCACGCCTTGCCGCCCTCGTACTTCCAGTTGTCGGGGGTGGCGGCGATCAGGTACTTGGTGAAGTTGTCCGTGGTGCCGGACTCGTCCGAGCGGTGGTACGGCTGGATCTTGAGGTCGGGCAGCTTCGCGTCGGGGTTGAGCTTCGCGATGGCGGCGTCGTTCCAGTTGGTGATCTTGCCGTCGAAGATCTTGGCGATGGTCGGGGCGTCGAGCACCAGGTCGTCCACGCCGGAGACGTTGTAGGCGACCGCGATCGGGCCGGCCACCATCGGCAGGTCGATGCCCTGGCCGTCGGTGCAGACCTTCTTGGAGGCGGTGACCTCTTCCGGCTTCAGCGCGGAGTCGGAGCCGGCGAAGGCGACGGTGCCCTGGGTGAACGCGGTGACACCGGCGCCCGAGCCGGAGCCCTTGTAGTTGACCTGGACGCCGTTGCAGGCCTGGGTGAAGTTCTTGACCCAGGCGTCGATCGCGTTCTTCTGCGCGGAGGAGCCGTCGGCGAGGAGCTGGCCCTTGGCGTCGTCGCACTTGATGTCACCGGCGGCGGCGGTCGCGGCCGCGCTGGTGCCGCTGTCGCCGGCGGCGCCGGTGTCGTCGGAGCCGCACGCCGTGAGGGCCAGGGCGCCGGAGACGGCGAGAGCACCGAGGGTGAGGGCCCGCCGGTTCATGCGCTGAAGCTTCACTTGAGGGAGATCCTTCCAGGAGCCGCCGTCCTGAATCCGGCGGCGTGCGAAGTTCATGGGTGGCGGGCGGCGTCCGTCCGGGTCCTCCGTCTGGTCGCTGTCCTGCCGGTAAGGCCGAAATTAGGCAGAACAGGTGAAGGCGCCTATGGGCGTGAATGAACGGCGGGTGAACCCGTGGGGAAGTGCCGGTGAGGTCACGGAACGCTCACGCGGAGGACACGGGGCGGTTCCGGGGCGGTGGGGGGAAGAGGGTGCCGAGGGGGCGGACCGGAGGGGGATCCGAGGCGGATCGGGCCCTGGGCCCAGGGCGTCAGGCCCGGTGGAGCGCGGTCAGCAGGGCGTCGACGAGGTCGCGGTCCCTGGGCTGGGTGAGGCGGGTGCGGGCGGAGGACGGGGGGAGCCAGAGGAGGCGGTCCACCTCGTCGTTGGGGGTGAAGGTGCCGGAGACGGCCTCGGCCGCCCAGTAGCGGACCTGCTTGGGGCGGCCGTTCGCCTCGTACTCCAGGGTGGGCAGGCCGGTCCCCGGTGCCGCTCCGTACCCGGTCTCCTCGGCCACCTCGCGCAGGGCACCGGCGAGCGGATCCTCGCCCCGCTTGAGCTTGCCCTTGGGGTGTGACCAGTCGTCGTACTTCGGTCGGTGGACCAGGCACACCTCCAGTTCACCGTCTACCGGCGAACGGCGCCACAGGACGCAGCCGGCCGCCTGCACGGGCGTCTCGGGGGTCTCGGGGGTCGCGTTGGGGGTACTCACTGCGTCTCACCGCCTGGGGTCATGGGTTCCGCTTCGGCCAGGAGTGCTGGAAGGCGTAGCGCGCCGCCTCCACCTCGTGGCGCTGGTCCGCGTGCAGCACGCCGAGGGCGTAGGCCGTCGCGGGCGCGATCCGGGGGGTGCGGGCCGCCTGCGCGGCCGCGGACGCGGCCTCCGCCGCGTCGCGGTGCCGGTCCAGGGCCCGGGCCGCGGCGAGCAGCCGGACGTCGACGGGGGTGCCGGGGCCGCCGTCCAGCACCTCGCACGCGTAGCGGTGCAGGCGCAGCAGCAGCCGTACCTGGTGCCAGGGCGTGTCCTGCGGGTGCGGGGCGGGGTCCGGGGAGAGGCCGTGGACGAGGGCCTCCGCGTTGTACGGGCTGCCCGCGGTGACCAGCGGGAGCGCGGCGACGGCGTCCGTGAGGCGCTCCTGCGCGGCGGCGGCCAGGGGGCGCAGATCGGTTGTGGTGGCCGCCGGGGTCAGCGGGACCTCGCTGGCGAGGACGGCGACCTGGTCCGCGACCGCGTGAAAACGGGAGGAGCCGAGGGCCTGGAGGGCGGTGGAGTGGGCGCGGGTGCGGGCGAGGGTGAGCTGACGGTCCAGCAGGGCGCCCGCCTTCGCCGCGCCGACGGTGAGGTTGCCGCGCCCTGGAGTCGAGGAGGCGGCGGCGGGGGCGGGCGGGCCCGCCTGCGTCGGGACGCCCACCCGGGCCGGGACCGGGGCGGCCGCCGCCCCCGACAGCCGGTGCAGGGCCAGCAGCAGCCGTTCCAGACGGGCCCCGCACGCGTGCTCCAGGGCCAGCGTGCCCGACACCCAGGCCAGTTCGGGCCGGATCCGCTCCGACCAGTCGGCGTCCAGCAGCGGGCGGAAGGTGTGCAGGCCGGCGCTGATCCGGCGGGCGGTGCGGCGCAGGGCGCGCGCCGCGTCGACGGAGTCCTCGGCGCCGCCCGCCGCCCCGCCCCCGCCGGTCTCCCGGTGCAGCCGCAGGGCGCGCAGGAAGTCCGTGGCCTGGGCCCGGAGATAGCCCGCGAGAGCCTCTCCGGTGACGGCGCCTGCCGCGACGGCGTTCCCGGCGACGGCGTTCCCGGTGGGGACCGACGCAGGGACCGCCGCAGGGACCGACGCGGGGGTGGCGGCGGGGGCGGCGACCCCCACCGCCGGGTCCGTCGGGCCATGGCCTCCCGGGTCCGGGTCCGGGTCCGTCAGGTCATGGTGTCGCTGTGCCACGCCGGCGCCTCCGGGCGTCTATGAGCATCTCCTGGACGTTGCGCAGGGGCTGGCCGTCCGCGTCCGTCGCGTGCCGGGTCCACTCGCCGTCGGGGCCGAGGTGCCAGGAGGCGGTGGCGTCGGACATACCGGTCTCCAGCAGCCGGTTCAGGGCCGCCCGGTGGGCCGGGTCGGTGACCCTGACCAGGGCCTCGATACGGCGGTCGAGGTTGCGGTGCATCATGTCGGCGCTGCCGAACCACACCTCGGGCTCGCCGCCGTTGCCGAAGGCGAAGACCCGGGAGTGCTCCAGGAAGCGGCCCAGGATCGAGCGGACCTGGATGTTCTCCGACAGGCCGGGCACGCCCGGGCGCACCGCGCAGATGCCGCGCACCCACACCTCGACCGGCACACCCGCCCGGGAGGCCCGGTAGAGGGAGTCGATGAGCGCCTCGTCGACGATGGAGTTCACCTTGATCCGGACGTACGCGGGGCGTCCGGCGCGGTGGTGCTGGATCTCCTTCTCGACGCGCGAGATCAGGCCGTCGCGCAGCGACTTGGGGGCGACCAGGAGCCGGCGGTAGGTCTCGCGGCGGGAGTAGCCGGAGAGCCGGTTGAACAGGTCGGAGAGGTCCGCGCCGACCTGCGGGTCGGCGGTGAGCAGCCCGAGGTCCTCGTAGAGCCGCGCGGTCTTCGGGTGGTAGTTGCCGGTGCCCACGTGGCAGTACCGCCGGAGCGTCTCGCCCTCCTGACGGACCACCAGGGACAGCTTGCAGTGCGTCTTCAGACCGACGAGGCCGTAGACGACGTGGCAGCCGGCCTCCTCCAGCTTGCGCGCCCACTTGATGTTGGCGTGCTCGTCGAAGCGGGCCTTGATCTCGACCAGGACGAGGACCTGCTTGCCGGCCTCGGCGGCCTCGATCAGCGCGTCGACTATCGGGGAGTCGCCCGAGGTCCGGTACAGGGTCTGCTTGATGGCGAGGACGTCCGGGTCGGCGGCCGCCTGCTCCAGGAACGCCTGCACCGAGGTGGAGAAGCTGTCGTACGGGTGGTGCAGCAGCACGTCGCGGTTGCGCAGCGCGCCGAAGATGTCGGGGGCGGAGGCGGACTCCACCTCGGCGAGGTCGCGGTGCGTGCCGGCGATGAACTTCTTGTACTTCAGCTCCGGACGGTCGAGTCCGTGGATGCGGAACAGACCGGTGAGGTCGAGCGGACCGGGCAGCGGGTAGACCTCGGCCTCGGAGATCTTCAGCTCGCGCACCAGCAGGTCGAGCACCTCGCGGTCGATGGACTCCTCGACCTCCAGCCGCACCGGCGGGCCGAAGCGGCGCCGCATCAGTTCCTTCTCCAGGGCCTGGAGGAGGTTCTCGGCGTCGTCCTCCTCGACCTCCAGGTCCTCGTTGCGGGTGAGCCGGAAGGCGTGGTGCTCCAGGACCTCCATGCCCGGGAACAGCTCCTCCAGGTGCGCGCCGATGACGTCCTCGATGGGGACGTAGCGGCCCGGGGAGCTCTCCAGGAAGCGGGACAGCAGCGGCGGCACCTTGACGCGCGCGAAGTGCTTGTGGCCGCTGACCGGGTTGCGGACGACGACCGCGAGGTTCAGCGAGAGACCCGAGATGTACGGGAAGGGGTGCGCGGGGTCGACGGCCAGCGGCGTCAGGACCGGGAAGATCTGGTGCCGGAACAGCGTGAAGAGGCGGGCCTGCTCCTTCTCGGTCAGCTCCTGCCAGCGGACCAGGTGGATGCCCTCCTCGGCGAGCGCCGGGGCGATGTCCTCGTGGTAGGTCGCGGCGTGCCGGGCCATCAGCTCGCGGGAGCGGGCCCAGATCATCTCCAGCACCTCGCGCGGCTGGAGGCCGGACGCCGAGCGGGTGGCGACCCCGGTGGCGATACGGCGCTTGAGACCGGCCACCCGGACCATGAAGAACTCGTCCAGGTTGCTGGCGAAGATGGCGAGGAAGTTCGCGCGTTCGAGCAGCGGCGTGTTGGGGTCCTCGGCCAGTTCCAGGACCCGTTCGTTGAACGCGAGCCAGCTTCGCTCCCGGTCCAGGAAACGGCCCTGGGGCAGCAGGGGGCCGTCCGTGGCGTCCTCGTAGGAGTCGAGGTCCGCGTCGATGTCGGGTTCCAGATCGGAGACCGCGGCCGCCACGGTGTGCGGGCGGTGCGCGGCTATGGAGCCCACGGAGGGCTGCGTGGGCTGGACCTCGGCCTGGGCGTGTGACTGGCTCATGTACCCATTCTTCCGCGCCCGGAGCGGGACGGGCGCGTCGGAACGTGCGGAAGGGAGCACGGAGGCGTTCCCCTCGGGGCGATTCCCCTCTGGGGGCGGCGATGCCTCGGGCACGACGGGGTTCATTGACCGAGCGTCGCAAGGTCGTCTGAACCGGTGGTTACGGAGACATGGCGTACGGGATATCCGCGGGTGTCCCTCCCCCCGTGGAGGGACACCCGCGCGTGGGGGCGCCGGGCCCCGCCGGTTTCAGCCGCCGGTCGTCGCCGTGCGGCGGCGCAGGAGCAGGAACGCGGCGGCCGTGGCCAGCGCGGCGACGGCGAGGACGATCCCGCTCTCCACGAGCTGGAGCGGCCAGTAGTGGGACTCGGGGTGGAATCGCACGTAGTGGCCGGTGACGCCCAGGTCGTCCCAGCAGCGCTCCAGGGAGACCTCCGGCCGGTCGCACACCGAGGCGTCGAGGCCGGTGGCCGGCCGCCCGTGGACCAGGGTGCCGCTCTCCACCTCGTAGGAGTTCTCGGGGATCGAGGGGATCTCCGTCGCGGACGTGACGGTCACCGTGGGCCACAGGGCGCTGCGGTACGACGTCAGGAGCGTGGTGAGTCCCAGCATCACGGCGACGGAGACCCCCAGGGCGGGCAGGGAGCGGCGCAGCAGCAGCCCGGCGAGGGTGCCGACGGCGAGGGCGCACAGGGCGTGGGCGACCGCGACCGGGCCGCGCGCGGCGTACGCCTCCAGGGACCACCAGTCGGCGTAGACCGGCGGCCGGTCGACGGCCCAGGCCCAGCGGAACACCAGGACCAGGACGGTGACGCCGAGCGTGACGGCGAGCGCGGGCACGGCCAGCTTGGCGGCGAGCCAGCGGGTGGGCGTGACGCCCTGGGTCCAGGCCAGCCGCGCGGTGCCGCCGTCCAGCTCGCGGCCGATCAGCGCACCGCCCGCGAAGGCGGCCACGGCGATGAACGCGCCGCCGGTCAGGAGCCCGATCCAGGTGATCGGTCCGTCGTAGCCGACCCATCCGGCGACGTCGCACAGGTCGCGGCCCGCCCGCTCGCAGGCTTCCTGCTCGGCGCGCACGGCGCGTTCCGTCAGCTCGGTGATCCACACCGCCCCGCCTGTCAGGGCGGCCACGAGCAGGGCCCACAGGACGAGCGCCGCGCGGTGCACCCGCAGCACGGTGCGGACGGTGCCCCAGCCGGCGGGGCTCATGGACCGGCGTGCGGTGGCGGCGGTGCGCTCCGGTATCGGGAGGGCGGCGGTCATACGGCGCTCTCCCGGGCGGCGGCGTGCGACGCGGCCGTCGTGGCCGTCGTGGCCGTCGTACGCCTGATCAGCGCGAACGAGGCGACCGTGAGCGCGGCGGCGACGGCCAGGACGAGCGCGGTCGTGGTGAGCTGGAGCGGCCAGTAGTGGGACTCGGGGTGGAACGTGTTGTAGAAGCCCGTGGCGTCCAGCTTGTCGTACAGCGCCTTGCACTCGGGGACGACCGTGGGGCCGCAGCCGGGGTCGGCGATGTGCGCGCCCGTGGAGGTGACCAGGCCGGAGTCGATACCGAGGCCCGAGCTGCGGTAGCCGTCCGCCAGCGGGGAGACGCGCGTGACGCCGGGCCACAGGTGCGGCATGGCCAGGACGGCGAGGAACCGTACGGCGGCGACGGCGCCGAGGGCGAGCAGCAGCGCGGGCAGGGTGCGGCGCAGCAGCAGTCCCGCGAGCGCGCCGGCGGCCAGGCCGGTCAGGGCGAAGGCGACGGTGGTGGGGCCGTTGGCGTGCAGGGTCGGGTCGTCGTACCAGGTCTTGGCGGTGTCGATCCGGCCGTCGCCCGCCGACCAGGCCAGGCGGTGCAGCGTGACGAGCAGTCCGGTGCCGACGGTGACGAGCAGGGCGGGCACGGCGAGCTTGGTGGCGAGCCAGCGGGTCGGGGACAGGCCCTGCGTCCAGGCGAGCTGCGCGGTGCCGTGCTCCAGCTCGCGGCCGAACAGGGCGGCACCGGACCAGGCCCCGACCAGGAAGGGGAGCGCGGACAGGGGCAGGGTCACGTAGTTGTACACGGACTTGTACGTGACGATCGCGTCCTGGTCGTAGGTGCAGGGGCCGTTCCCGGCACAGGCGTTGTACTGCCGCCAGGCGTCGGCCGCCGCGTCGGTGAGCGGGCCCCACAGCCACAGCAGGCCGAGGGCGAGGACGGCGACGATGGCGGCCCAGACGTACAGGGCGGGGCCGTGCAGGCGCAGCAGCCAGCGGGGGTGCGGGGGCCGGGCGGCGGCGACGGCGGGGGCCGTGGCGGGCACGGAGGGACCGGCGGGCCCGGCGGGTGTCTCGAGGGTCGGCGTGTGGGCGGTCATGCGGTGGGCTCCTGGGCGGGGACGAGGGGGGTCGTGTCAGGGCTGGTCAGGCCAGTGCCGGTCGGGCCAGTGCTGGTCAGACCAGTGCCGGTCATGCCAGGGCCTTCGCGCCGGCCGGGTGGTCCTCGGGCTCCGCCGGGGTGAGGGGCGCCGCCTGCGGGTTGCGCAGGTAGGCGAGGACGAGTTCCTCCAGGGAGGGGGTCGCGGTGCGCCAGTCCGCGGGGAGCGGGCCCGCCGGGCGGATCAGGGCGCTGAGCTGACGGCCGGTGGTCCGTGACTCGACGACGGTGTGCGGGGCGAGGGCGGTGTCGGGCGCGGTCTCGGTGGACGCGTGCACGCGCGTGTGGGCGGCGAGCAGGTCGTCGATCTCACCGGCGAGGCGGACCCGGCCGCCGCCGACGAGCAGCAAGTGGTCGCAGGAGTCCTCCAGTTCGGCGACCACGTGGGACGACATCACGATCGTCGTGCCGTACTGCGCCGCCCGCGCCATCAGCGTGCCCATCAGCTCGTGCCGGGCCAGCGGGTCGAGGTCGGCCATCGGCTCGTCCAGCAGGAGCAGTTCGGGCTGCTTGCCGAGGGCCAGGGCGAGCGCGACGCGGGTGCGCTGGCCGCCGGAGAGGGTGCGGATCCGGGCCTTGGGGTCGAGGTCGCCCGCGGCGACGATCCGCTCGGCGGTCGCGGCGTCCCAGCGGCCCGGGTTGAGGTCGGCGCCGACGCGCAGGGTCTCTGCGACGGTGAGCTGCGGGTAGAGCGGCTTGTCCTGGGCGACGTAACCGACACGCGCGCGTGCGGACGCCGGGTCCGTGCCGAGGACGGTGACCGTGCCCTCGGTGGGGGCCAGCAGACCGGCGGCGAGGGAGAGGAGCGTGGACTTGCCCGCGCCGTTGGGGCCGACGACGGCGCAGACGCGACCCGCGGGGAGCCGGAACGCGCAGTCCCGCAGCGCCCAGCCGGCCCGCCGCCCGAAGCGCTTGCCGAGCCCGGACGCGGCCAGGGCGGTGTCGGTCACGGTCATGAGGGGTCTCCCTGAGAGGTCCGGCCGGCCTTCGGGGCGGGGCCCGTGGCGGTGGTGAAGTGTTCGTCGAGCACGGCGGTGAAGAGCGCGGCCACGTCCTCGCGGTCCAGGCCGGCCTCGCGGGCCCGGACCGCCCAGGCGCCCAGTTCGCTGCGCAGGGGCGAGTCGGCCGGGGCGGTGCTCAGTCCGCGCCGTACGAAGGTGCCGAGGCCGCGCCGGGCCTCCACCAGCCCGTCGCGCTCCAGCTCGCGGTACGCCTTCAGCACGGTGTTGGGGTTGATGGCGGTGGCCTCGACGACCTCGCGGGCCGTGGGCAGCTTGTCGCCGGGGCGCAGCACACCCAGGCGCAGGGCCTGCTTGGTCTGCTGGACGATCTGGACGTAGGTGGCCACGCCGCTGTGCCGGTCGATGCGGTATTCGACCATCGGGCACCACCCTTTCACTAATTGAGTAGTGAAAGGGTGGTGCAAGGGGGCGCGGAAGTCAAGATCGGCCGTGTCGGCCTCCCGGTCCGGGCCGTGACGGAGGCCCGCCGGGATCAAGAAAAATTCGGTGGGCGGATCGTGAACCGATCGGCGATGTCGTTCCGATGAGGGGATGTGAGCGAAACGAGAAGCGACGGGGAGCTGCTGCGGGCCATCGCGGCGGACGCGGACCGTCACGCCTTCGAGGAGCTGTACCGGCGGTACGCCCCGTGGCTGACCGCGCGCATGCGCGGCCGCTGCGCCGACGCCGGGATAGTCGACGACGTCGTGCAG
This sequence comes from Streptomyces sp. CAI-85, assembly GCF_013363615.1. Classification (NCBI taxonomy): domain Bacteria; kingdom Bacillati; phylum Actinomycetota; class Actinomycetes; order Kitasatosporales; family Streptomycetaceae; genus Streptomyces; species Streptomyces sp. CAI-85. The sequence continues at coordinate 29,474 of NZ_JAANNX010000002.1, forward strand.
GAGACGTTCCTCGCGGTGTGGCGGGGCAGCGCGCGCTACCGCGAGGAGGGCGACGTGGCCGGCTGGCTGTGGCGGATCGGCGCGCGGCGGCTGGTCGACGCCCTGCGGGGCGACGGCGCGCGCGGCCGGCTGCGCCAGGTCCTCGCCCGTCTGCGGCACCGCGACGAGGTCTCGGCGGAGGAGCGCGTGCTCGCGGGGGTGGAGCACGGGGACCTCGCCGGGGCCCTCACGCGGCTCTCGCCGGAGCTGCGGGCCGTGCTCCAGGCGACCGTCATCGACGGGCTCAGCACCCGGGAGGCGGCCGTTCTGCTCGGCATCCCGCCCGGCACGGTCAAGACCCGGGCCCTGCGCGCCCGCAAGCAGCTTCGGGAGGCGCTGGCATGAGGCGGTACGCGAGACCGGACGGCCGGCGCGAGGGCGCCCCGGCGCCCCGGGAGGACGGAACGACCCTGCGTACGGGCGCGGGCGCCGAGCGGTCGAAGCCGAAGGAGGCACTGGCATGACGTGGCACGTGGCCGAAGAGGACCTGCGCGCCTACGCGCACGGCGCGTTGACGCCGCCCCTGCTGTGGTCCGCCGACACCCATCTCGCCCAGTGCGCGGAGTGCCGGGCCCGGCTCGCGCGGAGCGCCGACCCGGTCGCGCTGGACACCGGCTGGGAGCGGCTGGACGCCGAGCTGGACGCGCCCCGGCCGAGCCTGTCCGAACGGCTGCTGGTGCGGTTCGGCGTGTCCGACCACACCGCCCGGCTGCTGACGGCCACGCCGGTGCTGCGCCGCTCCTGGCTGCTGGCGGTGCTGCTCCTGCTGGTCAGCACCGTGCTCGCGGTCCGGGTGGTGGACCAGCCCGCGCTGTTCCTGGCGCTGGCCCCGCTGCTCCCGCTGGTCGGCGTCGCCCTGTCCTACGGCCGTGCCCTGGACCCGACGTTCGAGATGGCGGTCGTCGCCCCGCTGCACGGCTTCCGGCTGCTGATGATCCGCACGGTCGCGGTGCTCGGCACCGGTCTCGTGCTGAACGGCCTGGCCACGCTCGCCCTGCCGGGGTACGGCCTGCTGGCCCTGTCCTGGCTGCTGCCCGCCCTCGCCCTGACGGCCACGGGCCTCGCGCTGAGCGCCCGGCTGGGCCCGGTCCTGGCCCCGGCGCTGGTCGGCGGCGCCTGGCTGACGCTGCTGGGCGTGGCCCACGAACGCTCGCCGGACGAGACGCTCGTCCCCTTCACCGCGGCCGGACAGTCGAGCGCGGCGTTCGTCGCCGTCCTCGCCGCCCTGCTGCTCTACCTGGGCAGGGACCGCTTCGACTCCCGCCCGCTCGGCGGCTTCCAGGGCGGAGGCGCGGGATGACACCGCTCCCCTCCACCAGCCCCACCCCTCGACCGGACTCGATCCAGGAGCCCCAGATGACCGACGCGTCCCCCGCCGGCCCGGCGACCCTGACGGCCACCGGCCTCTCCCTGCGCTACGGCGGCACCCGCGCCCTCGACGGGGTCTCGCTGCGGCTGTCCCGGGGCGTGACCGGACTGCTCGGCCCCAACGGCGCGGGGAAGACGACCCTGTTGCGGGTGCTGGCCACGGCCGTGCCGCCGGACGGCGGGAACTTCACCGTCTTCGGCCATGATCCGCGCACCTCCGCCGGCCGGCTGGAGCTGCGCCGCACGCTCGGCTATCTGCCCCAGACCCCCGGATTCCACCAGGACTTCACGGCCTTCGAGTTCGTCGAGTACGTGGCGATCCTCAAGGAGCTGACCGACCGCACCGCCCGGTACGGCGAGGTGCGGCGGGTGCTGGACGCGGTGAACCTCTCGGACGTGCGCGGCCGACGCCTCAAGCATCTGTCCGGCGGGATGCGGCAGCGCGTCGCCCTGGCCGCCGCGCTGGTCGGCGACCCCGGCTTCCTGGTGCTGGACGAGCCGACCGTCGGCCTCGACCCGGAACAGCGCATGCGGTTCCGCGAGTTGATCGCCCAGGCCGGCGAGGGGCGCACGGTCCTGCTGTCCACCCACCAGACGGAGGACGTGGCGATGCTCTGCCACCGTGTCGTGGTCCTGGCCGCCGGCCGGGTCCGCTTCGAGGGCACCCCCGCCGAGCTGACCGCCCGCGCGGCCGGCCGGGTCTGGAGCAGCGCGGAGCGCGACCCGGGCGCCCTGGCCGGCTGGCGCACCGGCGTCGGCACCTTCCGCAACATCGGCGCTCCGCCGTCCGGCGCGGACCTCCTCGAACCCACCCTGGAGGACGGCTATCTGCTCGCCCTCGACGGCGAGTCCGCGGAGGTGACGGCATGAGCAGCGCCACGACCACTCCGCACACCGCCCCGCCGCCCACCCCGGCGGAACCCTCGCGTGACCCGCGCAGGACCGGAGCCGTCCTCGCCCTGACCCGCTTCGAGGCCCGCGAACTGCTCTTCCAGGCACCCGTACTGCTGGTCTTCGCGTTCTACGCCCTGATCGTCATCACCCGGCTGGTGCCCACGGACGGCATGGACGCCTATCCGGTGCTGAACACCGTCGACCGCCGCACCCAGACGCTCCCGCTGCTGGTCGCCCTGTCCGTCTTGATCTGCACCAACGCGGCGGCGCTGCGCTCGCGCAAGGGCGGTACGGTCCAGCAGTTCGGTGTCCTGCCGATGGAGCCCTGGCGCCGGTCCCTGGCCCATGTCCTCTCCGCGGTCCCCTACGCGGCGCTCACCGCGCTCTTCGTCGTCGCCGAGTACGTCTGGGAGGCCCTCAAGCCCGGCGCGATCGGCCACGGCTCCTTCGGCGAACTGGCGGTCGGCCCGCTCACGGTGCTGCTGGCCGGGGCCCTCGGCGTGCTGCTGGCCCGGGTGCTGCCCACGACCTTCGGGCCCGTGCTGTTCTCGATCGGCGCGTACCTGGCCTTCATGTTCGCCTCGTGGGTCGCGGACGGCGGTGGCTGGTCGGGCTGGCTCTCCCCGGTCGTCCTCAGCCCGGACACCAGCGGCGACCCGATCCCCGCCGACCTGATCGGACGCCCGGCCGGCTGGCACGCGCTCTACATGGCGGGCCTGTGTGCCGTACTGACCTGCGCGGTGCTGCTGCTCGCCGGGGGCGGCCGCGCCCGGGCCGTCAGGGCGGCGACCGTTCTCGCCCTCGTGGTTACCGCAGCCGGTGCGATCGGCCAGCTTCCGCACGGCGCGGCCCTGGACGCGGCCCGGAAGACGGCCTCCGAGACGCCCGAGGAGGCCCAGTCGTGCACCACGTACGGCCGGTCGCGGTACTGCTCCTTCCCCGAATGGGAGGTCGTGCGGTCCGAATGGGCCGAGGTGGTCGACCGGCTCCAGTCCGCGGCCGGCGGTTCGGCCGCGCGGGCCGGGCTCACGATCCGGCAGCGGGTCGACGCCTCCGTGGGCGAGTCGGGTGACGGCGCCCTGTGGCCCTCCTCCACCCCCGGCCAGGTGACGGTCGGCACCCGCTGGGGCGGCAACCGCGTCCCCGAGTTCGCGGTCGGCGCCGCCTCGGTCCTGGTCAGCGGCCGGGAGGACATGACCCTCGACGAGGGGTGCGACGGCCGCACGGTCGTGGTCATGTGGCTGGTCCTGGGCACCGAGCGGGACCCGCTGGACACCTTCCAGCACGTACGGCTGGACGACCGCGTCAGCGGCTCGGGCCTCGTCCTCGCCCCGACGAACGGACTGAGCATGACGGCCCACCAGACCGAGGTGGTCCGGGACATGCTGAAGGAGCCCCGCGCCAAGATGACGGCCCGGGTCAAGGCCCACTGGGAGGAACTGACGGCCAGGAGGACGACGACGGCCCAGGTCGCGAAGGTGCTGGGCGTCGAGGTGCCGAAGGGGGTGGAGACGTGCGAGGAGTAGAGAACAAGCTCGTGGGAGTCGCCCTGCTCCGGCCCCTGCTGCCGGCCGTGTGGCGGACCGTGCCCTGGAGGATGCTCGCGGCGGCCGGGGCGGCGGGGCTGCTGCTCGCGGGCAGCACCCGGATCCCCGACGGCGAACCGGGCGCGGGGCTCGGCCTGTTCGTCCTGCGGGTGACCGCGCTGGTCGGAGCGTTCGGGCTGGTCTTCGTGCTCGACGACCCGGCCCGCAACACCAGCACCGGAACCCCGGTCGGCCGTGCGGTCCGCACGGTCCTGCGGCTGGCCTTCGTCGCCCCGCTCGCCGCGCTGTGGTGGACGGCGGTCCTTCTCCTGCTGCCCGCCGCGACCCGCCCCCCGACGGCGCCGGTGACGCTCCAGGCGGCGGGTACGGCCGTCGCCGCGCTCGCGCTCGCCACGGTCGCCGTCCGCTTCACCGACCGGGCGGAGGTGGGCCGGACCACGGCGACCCGGCTGACCGCTATCGCCCTGCTGGTGACGGTCGTGCCCGACCGCTGGGGCCTGCTGGCCGGCCCGGACGGCCTCTGGTGGCAGGCGGCCCAGATCAGATGGGCGGTGGTCCTGTGCGCGGCCCTCGCGGCCTGCGCCCTGTGGACCCCGGAGCCCCTCGTCCGCCGTCGCCCGATACCCGCCAGGATCGGTCGCCCGATACCCACCCGGACCGGCTGAGCCGCCGTCACGTCTCCGTTCGGTACATCAGGTCCGTCTCGTGGGTGACGAATCCCAGGCGCTCGTAGACCGAGACGGCCGCCTTGTTGTCGGCGTCGACGTAGAGCATCGCGGTCGGTAGGCCCTGGGCCGCGAGGTGGCGCAGGCCGATCGTGGTGAGGGACTTGCCGAGGCCGCCGCCCTGGGCGCCGGGGGCCACGCCGAGGACGTAGACCTCGCCGAGTTGTTCCTCGGCGTGGACCTTGGTCCAGTGGAAGCCGACGAGCCGGTCGCCGCGCAGGGCGAGGAAGAAGCCCGCGGGGTCGAACCACGGCTCGGCCTTGCGGTCGTCGAGGTCGCGCTGGGAGAGGGAGCCCTGCTCGGGGTGGTGGGCGAAGGCGGCGGAGTTGACGGCGAGCCAGGCGGCGTCGTCCTGCCCGGGCACGAAGGGGCGGACGGTGACACCGTCGGGCAGCACCGGGTCGGGCAGGTCGAGGTCGGTCAACGGCCGCCGCATCTGGCGCAGTTCACGGAACAGGGTCAGCCCGAGGACCTGGGCGAGATGGCGGGCGGCGGAGTGGCCGCCGTGGGCCCACACCCGCAGCCGCTTGCCGGAGACGGCGAGCAGCGCGGAGCCGAGGGCGCGGCCGTGACCGTGACCGCGGTGCGAGGGGTGGACGACCAGTTCGGCGGCCGGCGCCTCGACCGGGTCGGCGTCCTCCAGTTGGGCGTAGCCGACGAGTTCACCGGCGACGGTCAGCAGCAGATGGGAGACGCCGTCGCGGGGACCGCCGCGCAGTTGCAGACGGCCCTGCTCGGACACCGCCTGCTGGCCGTCGGTCCGGGCGGCCTCCGCGAGCAGTTCGAGGACGGCCTCGGTCTGTTCGGGGGTGAGCGAGGAGAGGGTCTCGATGGATCGGGAGCCGGGGGCCGGTGCGATGTCGTCGCTGCTCATGGGACGAGGGTAAAGGGCGGGCGGCGCAAAGTGGCGGCACGCGGAAGGAGCAGCGCAAACGCAAGGCGGAGGGCAAGGGGAGGGCAAAGGGAAACCAGGATGTAACCAAGAACCCCCTGTCGCGCTACGCGCGTTGACTCTAGGCTGCGCCGGGCGGGTTCGGTTTCCTCACCCGCCTCATGGGGACCGCGACGCCGGCGCGGGCGACGCGGACACCGCACAGCCGGACGCCACACCGGACACCGAGACACCTGACACCAAGACACCGGACACCGAAGACCCGGACATCACAGGGGAGCGCATGCCAGCCACTGCCCAGCCGCATCCGAGCGGCAGACGTCGTACGTACCGTCTTGTCGCGGCCGCCGCGGTTCTCGCCACCGCCGGTGCGATGGCGGCCGCTCTCCCGGCGGACGCCCATGAGTCCAAGCACTCCAAGGACCACAAGCACGGCAAGCATCTGCCGAGCCGTTACCAGGACGTGCAGCTCCTGTCGTTCAACGATCTGCACGGCAACCTGGAGCCGCCGTCCGGTTCCTCCGGCCGGGTCACCGAGGTCCAGGCGGACGGCACCACGAAGACGATCGACGCGGGCGGTGTCGAGTACCTCGCGACGCATCTGCGCGAGGCACGCAAGGGCAAGGCGTACTCGATCACCGCGGCCGGCGGTGACATGGTCGGCGCCTCCCCGCTGATCTCGGGCCTCTTCCACGACGAGCCCACCATCGAGGCGCTCAACAAGCTGGACCTGGACGTCACGTCCGTCGGCAACCACGAGTTCGACGAGGGCGCCAAGGAACTGTCCCGGCTCCAGCGCGGCGGCTGCCACCCGACCGACGGCTGCTACACGGACAAGAAGTTCAAGGGCGCCGACTTCCCCTACCTGGCGGCCAACGTCCAGAACGAGAAGACCGGCAAGCCGATCCTCAGCCCGTACCGGGTGTGGAAGAAGAACGGCGTCAAGATCGGCTTCATCGGTGTGACGCTGGAGGACACCCCGGGCGTCGTCTCCGCCGAGGGCGTCAAGGGCCTGAAGTTCAAGGACGAGGTCGAGACGATCAACAAGTACGCCAAGGTGCTGGAGCGCCAGGGCGTGAAGTCGATCGTGGCGCTGATCCACGAGGGCGGGCTGCCCGCGTCGTCGTCGTACAACTACGACTGCGACTCGCCGGGCGCCGGTGACGGCATCTCCGGTCCGATCGTGGACATCGCGAAGAACATCACGCCGAAGGTCGACGCGCTGGTCACCGGTCACACGCACGCGGCGTACGCGTGCACGATCGCCGACCCGTCGGGCAAGCCGCGCACGGTCACCTCGGCCGCGTCGTTCGGCCGGCTCTACACGGACACCACGCTCACCTACGACCGTCTCACGGGCGACATCGCGCGTACGGCGGTGAAGTCGGCGAACCACGTGGTCACCCGGACCGTCGCCAAGGCGCCCGACATGACCCAGCTCATCAGCAAGTGGAACACGCTGGCCGCCCCGATCGGCAACCGCGCCATCGGCTACATCTCCGGTGACGTCCCCAACACGGGCACCGAGTCCCCGATGGGCGACCTGATCGCGGACGCCCAGCTCTGGTACGGCAAGACGCTCGACGCCACGACGGACGTCGCGCTGATGAACCCGGGCGGTGTCCGGGCCGGCCTCACCTACGCGGCCAAGGGCACCGAGGGCGACGGCGTGGTGACCTACGCCGAGGGCTTCACCGTGCAGCCGTTCTCCAACACGGTGAACCTCCAGGACTTCACCGGCGCCCAGCTCGTCCAGGTGCTCAAGGAGCAGGTGAGCGGCTCGAACGCGACCGCGCCGAAGATCCTCCAGCCGTCGGCGAACCTGACGTACACCCTCGACCTGACGAAGTCCGGCGCCGACCGGGTCGTCACGGACTCCATCCGGCTGAACGGCGTCGCCGTCGACCCGGCCGCCACCTACCGGGTCGCCACCAACAGCTTCCTCGCGGGCGGCGGTGACGGCTTCACCACGCTGGGCCTGGGCACCAACGACCTCGTCGGCAGCGACGACCTGACCGCCCTGGAGCAGTACCTGCTGGCCAGCTCCTCGGCATCCGCCCCGATCGTCCCGCCGGTCGCCAACCGGATCACGATCGTGCAGTAGCCGACAGCGCTCCACGGAATCGAAGGAGGCGGCCGCGTCATCGACGCGGCCGCCTCTTTTCGTTCACGGCTGCGGGGTCTCCGGCGGCGGGACCGGTGCGCCCGGCAGCCGTACGGTCGCCACCGTGCCGCCGCCCGGGGCGCGGGCCAGGGTGACCTCGCCGCCCGCCTGCTGGACCGTGCGGGCCACGATCGACAGGCCGAGGCCGGAGCCCGGCAGGGCGCGGGCGCTGGGGGAGCGCCAGAAGCGGTCGAAGACGTACGGGAGTTCGTCCTCGGGGATGCCGGGGCCGTGGTCGCGGACGGTCAGGACACCGCCGTCGAGCCGTACGTCGATGGTGCCGCCCTCGGGGCTGAACTTCACCGCGTTGTCGAGGATGTTGACCACCGCGCGCTCCAGCGCGGCCGGTTCCGCCCGGGTGAACCAGGGCTGGATGTCGGCGTCGATGGTCAGTTCCGGGCCGCGCAGCCGGGCGCGGCGCAGCGCGGACTCGACGGTGTCCTCCAGGGAGACCACCTGGACGCGTTCGCCGCGCTGGCCCTCCGAGCGGGACAGTTCCTGGAGGTCGCCGATCAGCGCCGCCAGCTCCGTCATCTGGGCCTTCACCGACGCGAGCAGGGCCTTGCGGTCGGCCTCCGGGATCGGGCGGCCGGTCTCCTCGCTGCGGGTGAGCAGTTCGATGTTGGTGCGCAGCGAGGTGAGCGGGGTGCGCAGTTCGTGCCCGGCGTCGGCGATGAGCTGCTGCTGAAGCTCGCGGGAGCTGGCGAGGGAGGCGGTCATCGAGTTGAAGGAGCGGGAGAGCCGGGCGATCTCGTCGTCCGAGTCCTCCTCGACGGGGATGCGGATGCCGAGGTCCTCGGTGCGGGCGACGTGTTCGACGGCCTCGGTGAGCTTGTCCACGGGCCGCAGCCCGGCCCGCGCCACGGCGAGCCCGGCGGCCCCGGCCCCGAGCACACCGATCCCGGAGACGAGGAGAAGGATGAGGGCGAGGTCGTTGAGCGTGGACTGGGTGCTCTTGAGGGACACCGCGATGACGAGTCCGACGTTGGGGCCCGTCTTGCCGTCGAGGGTGGTCGTCGTCATCGGCTGGAGCATGACCCGTACCGGGTCGCCGTCCCCGTCGCTTCCGTCGCGGAAGTACAGCCGGCGGGTGTCGCCTTCCTCGATCGCGTTCTTGTCGGCCTGGGTGACCTTGACCGTGCCGATGGTGTCGTCGATGACGCAGATGGTCCCGTCCTCCTTGACCACCTGGATGTAGTTGTTCCGGAACGGGTTGGCGGTGCCGTCCGGTTCCTCACTGCAACTGTTGAGCGCCCCCACGATCACCTGCCCGGGGGCCCGCATGCCCCGCTGGAGGTCGTTGTCGAGCTGTTCGTACAGTTTGCCCTGCACGATGAACCAGCACGTCACCGAAACCGCCGCCACCGCGAACGCCACCGCGGCAGCGACCAGCATCGACAGCCGGGCCCTGATCGGCAGCACCCGGAACCGGCGGACGAGCCTGTTCACTCGGCGCCGCCCTGGCGCAGGACGTACCCCACGCCCCGCACGGTGTGCACGAGGCGCGGTTCGCCGCCCGCCTCGGTCTTGCGCCGCAGGTACATCACGTACACGTCCAGGGAGTTCGAGGACGGCTCGAAGTCGAAGCCCCAGACGGCCTTGAGGATCTGCTCACGGGTCAGTACCTGGCGCGGGTGGGCCATGAACATCTCCAGCAGGGTGAACTCCGTGCGGGTCAGTTCCACCGGGCGGCCGCCGCGGGTCACCTCCCGGGTCGCCAGGTCCATCCGCAGGTCGCCGAAGGTGAGCGCCTCGTCGTCGTCCGCGGGCGCCGCCCCGGCCGCCGCCGCGTAGGAGCTGCGGCGCAGCAGGGCGCGGACGCGGGCGAACAGCTCGTCCAGTTCGAAGGGCTTGACGAGGTAGTCGTCGGCCCCCGCGTCGAGGCCGGTGACCCGGTCACCGACGGTGTCACGGGCCGTCAGCATCAGGATGGGCGTGGTGTCACCGGCCCCGCGGATGCGGCGCGCGGCGGTGAGGCCGTCCATGCGGGGCATCTGGATGTCCAGGACGACCAGGTCGGGGCGGTAGGCCGTCGCCTTCTCCAGGGCGTCGGCCCCGTCGACCGCGACCTCCGTGTCGTAGCCCTCGAAGGCGAGGCTGCGCTGGAGGGCTTCGCGCACCGCCGGTTCGTCGTCGACGATCAGGATGCGCTGGGGGTCACGGTCGCCTTCGGCGGGGCTCATGGGTGTGGGTTCCTCGGGTGCGGTGGGGACGGGAGGCCGGGATCGGATGACCGTCCTCAGCCTCGCACGGTTCCCGGCCGGCGAGGGCGGAGGAGCTGGGTGAAAGGGGGCGGGTTCAGCCGCGCAGGGCCGTGAGGCGGTTGAGCGGGACCTTGCGGCGGTGCGGGCGGGCCGTGCCGGTGCGCAGGCCCATCAGCTCGGGGACCGCGACCTCGGACGGCCGGTCGGACGACCGGACCGCGGTCACCGGAGGGTGCAGCGCGGCCGCCACGTCGAGGGCCAGCCCGAGGTCGGAGGCGCCGGCGCCGGTCACGGGGTGCGAAACCTGCGAAACCTGCTGGGTCATGACGTACTCCCTACTGGCTCGTTCCACTGGCTGGTTCGGCACTGGGCAGCCGGGTCCCTAGCTGTCCGAGCCGCCCGCCCGCAGCGTGGCCAGGTCGGCCTTGACGGTGTTGATCGGGATGGCGAAGCCGAGGCCGACGCTGCCGGCGTCCGAGGAGGACTCCGCGGCGGCCGAGTACATCGCGGAGTTGATGCCGATGATGTTGCCGTTGGCGTCGATGAGCGCACCGCCGGAGTTGCCGGGGTTGAGGGACGCGTCGGTCTGGATCGCCTTGTACGTCGTGGTCGAGGAGCCGGTGTCGCCGTTGAACTCCCGGCCGCCGAACTCGAACGGCCACCCGCCGCCGCCCTGCTGCTGTTGTTGCTGCTGGCTCTCGTCGGTGGACACGGTCACGTCCCGGTCGAGCGCGGAGACGATTCCGCTGGTCACGGTGCCGGTGAGGCCCTCGGGGGAGCCGATCGCGACGACGGTGTCGCCGACCTGGACGCCGTCGGAGTCGCCCAGGGTCGCCGCCTTCAGACCGGAGGCGTTCTCCAGCTTGATCAGGGCGAGGTCCTTCTTGCTGTCCGTGCCGACGACCTTCGCGGTGTAGGACGTGCCGTCGCTGGTCGTCACCTTGATCGAGGAGGCGCCGGCGATGACGTGGTTGTTGGTGACGATCTCACCGTCGCTGCTGATGATCACACCGGAGCCGGTGGACGCCCCGCCGCTGAGCGTGGCGGAGACCTCGACGACGCTCGGGCTGACCGCGGCGGCGATGGTCGCCACGTCACCGGTCTTGCCGGTCGGCACCACGCTGGTCGTGGTGGAGGAGGCGACCGTCTCGTTCTTGCCGGTCAGCTCCTGGATGCCGTAGGCCGTACCGCCGCCGATGGCCGCGGCGACGATCGCCACGGCGGCGAGCAGGGCGAAGGGGCCCTTGGCCTTGGCCCGCTTCCTCGGTTCGGGTGCGGGCTGCGGTTCCGGCGCGGGCTGCGCGAAGGCTTCAGGGGTCTCCGGGCCATCGGGGGTCCGGGGGAGGAGAGCGGTTCCGCCGTCGTAGACATCGGCCGGCCGGTATGCCGGCGGGGGCGGCCACTCGGGGTTCACAGGGCTCACCGGGTTCCCCTGGTAGGGGTTCGCGGGGTACGGGTTCGGGGTCTCGTACTCGCCGTCGCGGCGGATGCTCTCGGTCATGGAAGAAGCGTGACCCGCGACCATGAGAGCTTCCTGAGTCCTCCCTGAGAAGCCCGGCAGAACCTCGTATGCCCGATATAAAGGCGCACCAGGCAGCTGGCGAGGCCCTCTCAGACAAGCCTCAGACAAAGCCTCACACGCAGCCGCACGACCGCCGCGTCACCAAGCGTGACGGGAACACCTTGAGCCGCTCGCGGCGCGAGCCCGCGACCCGCACCCCGTCGTCCAGGACCAGGTCCACGGCCGCGCGGGCCATCGCGGAGCGGTCCGATGCGATCGTTGTCAGTTGCGGGTCGGCGAGGCCCGCTTCCTTGATGTCGTCGAAGCCGATGACCGCCAGCTCGCCCGGCACGTCGATGCGCAGCTCGCGCGCCGCGCGCAGCACGCCGAGGGCCTGGTCGTCGGTGGAGCAGAAGATCGCGGGGGGCCGCCGCGGCCCGGCGAGGATCTCCAGGGCGATCGTGTAGGCGTCGTAGCGGTTGTACGGCGCCTCGAAGAGCCGGCCCTCGGTGCTCAGGCCCGCCTCGGCCATCGTGCGCCGCCAGCCCTCGACGTGGTCGGAGACCGGGTCGCCGACCGAGGGGGTCTCGGCGGTGCCGCCCATGCAGGCGACGTAGGGGTAGCCGTGCTCCAGGAGGTGGCGGACGGCCAGCTCGGCGCCGCCCAGGTCGTCGGTGACGACGGCGACGTCGTCGATGGCCTCGGGCCGCTCGTGCAGCAGCACCACCCGGGCGTCCCATGCCTCGATCTCGGCGGCCGCCAGGTCGTTCAGCGCGTGGCTGACGAGGATGAGGCCCGAGACGCGCATCCCGAGGAACGCCCGCAGATAGTGGACCTCGCGCTCGGCGACGTAGTCGGTGTTGCCGACGAGAACCATTTTTCCGCGCTCGGAGGCGGCCTGTTCGACCGCGTGCGCCATCTCGCCGAAGAAGGGCTGACGGGCGTCGGGGATGATCAGACCTATGAGATCCGTGCGCCGGGACGCCATCGCCTGGGCGACCCGGTCCGGCCGGTACCCCAGCTCCTTGATCGCGGCGAGAACACGCTCGCGCGTGGCCGGGGCGACCGGCCGGGGTCCGTTGTTGATGACGTAACTGACTACGGCGGTGGATGTCCCCGCCAGCCGAGCTACGTCATCGCGAGTCACCTTGGCCACGCGCGGAGTCTACGCGGATGGACCCGCTCTGGGCAGGGCGTACTGGAGCTTCCTTTGCGGAAGCGACGCCTTTCCCGAGCGGGTTCTCACGCCCCGCCACCGGGTACCGGCGGGTACTACGCCTCCGCCGTGACCTCTTCGGCACCCACCGGGGTCGCGTTGTCCAGATCCGCCGGGTTTGCCCGGTCGGCCTTGGTCTTGGCGTCGTCCGCGCCCCGGTCCGCCTTCTCGGGCGTAACGAATCGATAACCGACGTTCCGGACGGTGCCGATCAGCGACTCGTGCTCCGGGCCGAGCTTGGCGCGCAGCCGTCGTACGTGCACGTCGACGGTGCGGGTGCCGCCGAAGTAGTCGTAGCCCCAGACCTCCTGGAGGAGCTGGGCGCGGGTGAAGACCCGGCCCGGGTGCTGGGCCAGATATTTCAGCAGCTCGAACTCCTTGAAGGTCAGGTCGAGCACCCGGCCCTTCAGCTTCGCGGAGTAGGTCGCCTCGTCGACCGACAGATCGCCGTTGCGGATCTCCATCGGGGAGTCGTCGTTGACGATCTGCTGCCGGCCCATGGCCAGCCGCAGCCGGGCCTCGACCTCCGCCGGACCGGCGGTGTCGAGCAGGACGTCGTCGATGCCCCAGTCGGCGGTGACGGCCGCGAGGCCGCCCTCGGTCACGACCAGGACGAGCGGACAGCCCGGTCCCGTCGAGCGCAGCAACTGACACAGGCTGCGCACCTGCGGAAGATCACGGCGGCCGTCGATCAGGATGACGTCCGCGCCGGGGGTGTCGACGAGTGCGGGGCCTTCCGCCGGAGCCACGCGCACGTTGTGCAGCAGCAGGCCGAGGGCCGGAAGCACCTCCGTCGACGGCTGGAGGGCATTGGTCAGGAGCAGCAGAGAACTCATATGTCTGGTTCCTCCTCGGTCCCTGCGAGGACGTTTGCGGCACTGCGGCACTGCGCTGCGTTCCCGGGGGCCCGTACACCGGCGGTCACCTGGAGTTTCCCGCTTCGTATACAACGCTTCCGAAAGCACAAAAGGACCCGGGGGCAACGCTGCCCGAGTCCTCTGCCCAGCAGAATAGCCCACATGAGTACGGGTCCGGCAGGTCATACGGCGCGTTCGGCCGACAGTCCACACTCCGAGACGCCCAGAGTCCCGCGATTGCGGACGTTTCTGCACACCGCCGACGGTGTGACGATCGATTCCGTATACGACCCGGGTGCGGCCGTATACGACATGCGCACGCCACCCGGCGGACGTCCGGTGTTCGTCGTGGCCCACGGCTTCACGGGCGACGTCGACCGCCCGCACGTCCGCCGGGCGGCGGAGGCGTTCGCCCGGTACGGCGCGGTCGTCACCTTCTCCTTCCGCGGCCACGGGCGCTCCGGCGGCCGCTCCACGGTCGGCGACCGCGAGGTCCTCGACCTCGACGCGGCGGTGGCCCTGGCGCGCCGGACGCGCCCGGACGCTCCGGTGGTCACCGTGGGCTTCTCCATGGGCGGCTCGGTGGTGCTGCGGCACGCGGCGCTGCGCCCCGGCACGGTCGACGCCGTCGTCTCGGTGAGCGCGCCCGCCCGCTGGTACTACCGGGGCACCGCGCCCATGCGCCGGCTGCACTGGATGGTCACCCGCCCTGCGGGCCGGGTGGTCGGCCGCTACGGATTCCGCACCCGCATCCACCACCGCGCCTGGGACCCGGTGCCGCTCTCCCCGGTCGAGGCGGTGCCCGGGATCGCGCCCGTGCCGCTGCTGATCGTCCACGGCGACCGGGACGGCTACTTCCCCCTCGACCACCCCCGCACGCTCGCCGCGGCCGCCGGTGACCACGGCGAACTCTGGCTGGAGCACGGCATGGGACACGCCGAGCACGCGGCCGACGACGCCCTGCTGGCCAGGATCGGGGAGTGGGCGGGCCGGGCGGTCCCGCGGGCGGGCTAGCCTGAACCCTGTTGACCACCGAAATCGACTGTAGGGACGAGATGGCAAAGGTCACGGTGCGCTACTGGGCGGCCGCCAAGGCCGCGGCCGGTGTCGCCGAGGAGCCGCACGACGCGGTCACCCTCGCCGAGGCACTGGACGCCGCGCGGGAGCGACACCCCGGTGAACTCACGCGTGTCCTGCGGCGATGCTCGTTCCTGGTCGACGGTGACCCCGTGGGCACCCGCGCACATGAGACGGTACGGCTGGCCGACGGCGGCACGGTCGAGGTGCTCCCGCCGTTCGCAGGAGGGTGACGATGACCGACCAGCCGTATCAGCCGTACCAGGGCCGACAGGGCCAGCAGGGCTTTGAGGGCCGGCAGGGCTATCAGGGGTACGACGAGGGGTACGACCCGCACGCCGGGCAGCAGGGGTACGACGAGCAGCAGGCGCAGCTCCAGTACACCCAGCAGTGGCAGGGGCAGACCTGGGAGACCGGGGTCCAGCCGCCCGTCGCCGCGCAGGACCCCGCCGAGACCGCGTACCTGCCGCCGCAGACCGGCCAGGCTCCCGCACCCGCGTACGCCTCCGGCCCGCCCCCGCAGCACCACGGGCACCACGAGCCCCAGGGACACCACGGGCACCACGGCCCGCAGAGCCAGGCCGCTCCCGCCGGGGCGCCCGCGGACGACTCCGGCTACGGACCCGCCACCCTCGCCGGGAACGCCCGGATCACCGACGCCCAGCGGGCCCGTCTGGAGGGCCGCTCGCCGATCATCGAGCCGGGCATGCAGCCCGCCGCGCTCACCGCGGTCCTCGGCCTGCTGCTCTCCGGAACGGCGGCCGTCGGCTCGTACGCGCTGCTCGTGCCGCTCGTCGTGCTCCAGGCGGTCACCGCGGCCGGCTGGTTCCGGCTGAACGGCATGTGGCCGGCCCGGCAGGGCATCGCGCTCGCCTTCCTCGGCGCGCTGGTCTCGGACGCGGCGCTGCTCGTGGCCGGACGGGACCACGCGCCCGCCGCGATCCTCGGCACGCTCGGCGTCTGGGTGCTGCTCTGTCTGGTCCTCCAGCTCCGCTCGCACGCCGACCCCGACGAGCGCATGTACGGCCTGATGGCGACCGTCGCCTCCTCGGCGCTCGCCGTCCTCGCCACCGGACACCTGGGCGCCGACCCGGACGCGGTGACGGTCGGCGCGGCCGCGGTCGCGGTGGCGATCCTGGCCAGGGCGCTGCCGCTGCCCACCCCGGCCTCCGTGGTCGTGGCCCTGCTCGCCGGCGCGGGCGCGGGCATCGCGGTCGGCGGGATGACCGGCGTCGGCTCGTCGGGCGCGCTGCTCGGCGCGGGCGCGGCGGTGTGCGCGCTGATCGGCCACCGGGTCGCGAGCTACGACTACCCCTCCCGGTTCGTCCACTTCACGGCGGGCGTGGCCCTGCCGCTGGCGGCCGCGGCCCCGGCGGTGTACCTGCTGGGCCGGGCACTGGTCTGACGACTGCCTGCGGGACACCCCCGTGTCACAGGTGATCGACAATTGCGCGGAAGCTCTTCCGGAGAGGGTTACCGTGGGTGGCCAAAGTGAAAATGACTGTTCAGGCCATCCGGGTGGGGGATCTACCGCATGCGTGCGCTTCGAATACTGCTGATCGTCGTCGTGGTGCTGGGCGGCCTGTTCGTGATCGCGGACCGGGTCGCGCTCCACTTCGCCGAGGGTGAGGCCGCGGACAAGCTGAGGGCGACGGAGAACCTGGCCGCCACCCCGGACGTGTCCATCAAGGGCTTCCCCTTCCTCACCCAGGTCGCCGGCGGCTCGCTGGACGACGTCGAGGTCGGCATCAAGGACTACCGGGCGACCACCGGCTCGGACGGTCAGACCATCCGGATCGACGACCTCAAGGCCGACATGAAGGGCGTCGAGTTCTCCGGCGACTACAGCTCCGCCACGGCCACCAGCGCCACCGGCACCGCGAGCATCGCCTACGAGGAGCTGCTGAAGACGGCCAAGTCCGAGCAGACCCAGGTCGCGCCGGGCGTCACCGCGCGGGTGATCGGTCTGTCCGACGGCGGCAACGGCAAGATCAAGGTCACCGTCGAGGCGACCGTCCTCGGCACCAAGCTGCCCCAGCCGCTCTCCGTGCTGAGCACGGTCGCCGTCGAGGGCGACACCGTGCGGGTGCACGCCGACTCGCTGCCCAGCTTCGGCGGGGTGCAGGCCGCCGAGAACGAGGTCCGCTCGATCACCGACTTCGAGCAGAAGATCGACGACCTGCCGGGCGGGATCCGGCTGGACAAGGTCGAGGCGGCCAAGTCCGGTGTGCTGATCTCGGTGAAGGGTTCGAACGTCCGGCTCGCCGGGTAGGGCTGTTCCAGGAATGGACGGTGGGTGTCCGGCAGGCGAGACGCCACCGTCCGCACCGTAACGGTGATGGCGGACACACGCGCCCGGAAGCCGTGGCAGGACGGCCCGGGCGCGTTCTTCATCCCACTATCCGGACGATCGCATCTCACTATGCGGCTGGCTGGTGACATGCCCGATCTGCGTCCCTACGATCGAGGCCATGAAGCGACAGGCGGATCTCACGAAGCGGCGGGCAGTAGACCTGTGCCGCGTTGCCGCCATGCTCTGTCGCCCCTGCTGAAGCGGTAGTGGCCGGTCCCGGCCCACCGTGTCTCCCAGCCGCCCAGCTCAGGGCACCCGTGCGCCACTCCGCTCCGGAGCCGCGCGCACCCCTTCTCTTTGCACACCCCCGCCGCACCTGCCCCGGAGGAGAACGAGCATGAGCCGCAGCGACGTCCTGGTCGACGCCGACTGGCTTCAGGACCACCTGGACGACGAGAACATCGCCGTCGTGGAGGTGGACGAAGACACGTCCGCCTACGAGAAGAACCACATCAAGAACGCCATCCGGATCGACTGGACGAAGGACCTCCAGGACCCGGTCCGCCGTGACTTCATCGACCAGGAGGGCTTCGAGAAGCTCCTGTCGGCGAAGGGCATCGCCAACGACACCCTGGTGATCCTCTACGGCGGCAACAACAACTGGTTCGCGTCGTACGCCTACTGGTACTTCAAGCTCTACGGCCACGACAACGTCAAGCTCCTCGACGGCGGCCGCAAGAAGTGGGAGCTGGACGCCCGCGAGCTGGTCGACGGCACCGACGTCCCCGAGCGCCCGGCCACCGAGTACAAGGCCAAGCCGCAGGACACCTCGATCCGCGCCTTCCGCGACGACGTCGTGGCGGCCATCGGCTCGCAGAACCTGGTCGACGTCCGGTCGCCCGACGAGTTCAGCGGCAAGCTGCTCGCGCCGGCCCACCTGCCGCAGGAGCAGTCGCAGCGTCCGGGCCACGTCCCGTCCGCCCGCAACATCCCGTGGTCCAAGAACGCCAACGACGACGGCACCTTCAAGTCGGACGAGCAGCTCAAGGAGCTGTACGCCGAGGAGCAGGTCGACCTGGCGAAGGACACCATCGCCTACTGCCGGATCGGCGAGCGCTCGGCCCTGACCTGGTTCGTGCTGCACGAGCTGCTCGGTGTCGAGAACGTCAAGAACTACGACGGCTCCTGGACCGAGTACGGCTCCCTCGTCGGCGTGCCGATCGAGCTCGGCGCCAACAAGTAATCCCACCGACCCGACCTTCTGGTCAGACCCCCTCTGGAGAAAGACATGTGTGGAGCGAAGGCCGGCGGCCCGGACGCCTCGACGATCAAGCCCGGTGAGACCACGATCCAGGGTCATGTGACCCGGGACGGCGAGCCGGTGGTGGGCTACGTCCGCCTCCTGGACTCGACCGGCGAGTTCACCGCGGAGGTCCCCACCTCCGCCACCGGACAGTTCCGCTTCTACGCGGCCGAGGGAACCTGGACCGTCCGCGCCCTCGTGCCCGGCGGCACCGCCGACCGCACGGTCGTCGCCCAGCAGGGCGGGCTCGCGGAGGTCGCGATCGCGGTCTGAGCGTCTTGGGCGGTCTGTGACGGACGCCTTACGGACGCCTGACGGATGCCTTACGGCGACCGAGGACGGCTGACGGCCTGAGGGCCGTATCCCATGGGTCGGACAACCCGGGATACGGCCCTCAGCCATGCTCCGGAGCCTCGCCGGACCCCGGCCACCGACCTACGCTGGACGTATGTACGCGCGCCGGCGGCACATCTACTTCGCGATGATGGGCACCTGCATCGGCCTCTTCGTCCTGGCCTGGGGTGTCGTACGCCTGTGGTCGGTCCCGGTCGCCGTCGGCATGTGCGTGGTCGCCATGGTCATCCCGCCGCTCGCCGCGATGGTCGCCAACCGCCGCGGCCCCGACGACCGCTGGTGGGACGACCCCTCCGGCGACCCCACCTCCGACGAGTGGTGGGACGAACTGGACGGCAAGAAGCGGCACCAGTAGGAAGGGGGCATGTCCCCCGCGAGACTGTCCACCGTGGTGCTCGACGCGCGTGACGCGCACGAGCTGGCCGGGTTCTACGTCCGTCTGCTCGGCTACGAGGTGCGGGCCGAGGAACCCGACTGGGTCCTCATCGGGCCCCCGCCCGGCCGGCCGGGCACCGCCCTCGCCTTCGAGACGGAGGCCGCCTACACCGAGCCCGTCTGGCCGACCCGCCGGGCCGGTGACCAGCAGATGATGCTGCACCTCGACATCGAGGTCGACGACCTGGCCGCCGAGACAGCCCGCGCGGTGGCCGCGGGCGCGCGCCTCGCCGACCACCAGCCCCAGGACGACGTACGGGTCCTGCTCGACCCGTCGGGCCACCCCTTCTGCCTGTGGGTGGACGGCGACGACGGTGACACCTAGGGCCGTCTCAGTAGACGAGCGCCTGTGTCTCGTCGCCGAGTGCCTCCTGTACGAACACCTGGGCGCCGGCGATCCGGACGCCCTCGATCAGGTCCTTCTCGGTGATGTCCCGGCGGGCCGCGCACTGGGTGCACAGGGTGAGCCGGCCGCCCGCGAGGATCGAATCGAGCAGGTCCGGCAGGGGGGCGGCGTGCGGGAGTTCGAACTCGGCGGCCCGGCCCGGCAGCGCGAACCACGCCGACTCCCCGGTCAGCCACAGGGAGACCTCCACCCCGCTGGCCACGGCCACGGCCGCGACCGTGAACGCCTGTGAGCACCGCTCGGGGGCATCGGCCCCCGCCGTCACCTTGATCACGAGCTTCTTCGCCATGGCCGAATCGTAATCAACTCCTTTACAACTCCGTGCGTAGGCCATCGGTCTCCTGTGAAGCGCGATCCGGAAGGCGCGCTTCACGTTCTGAGGGGGATGGGATGGAAGATCCCGCAAGAAGCGGGGACGAGGCGGTCGGAGCGGTCGAGACGGCTGACCCGCTTGTGGCTGTGCCCGCTTCGCCGCGGCGCCGCAGGCGGGGGCGGACGACGCTGATGATCGTCGGTGCCGCCGTGCTCGGTGTCGTCGCCGGTACCTGCGCCGGCTATCTGGTCCAGGCCGACCGCGAGCCCACCGCGCTGCCGCCGCTCTCCCAGCCCGTGGTGAAGCAGGCCGAGGGCGAGGCCGAACCGCTGTCGGCGGCCCAGGACCGCCGGGTGAAGACGGACGGAGATCTGCGCAAGCTGCTGATCAAGCGGCCCAAGGGAGCGAAGGAAAACCCGTTCGCGCCGGGTGAGGACGGCTGGGCCGACCTCGCCTCGTACGCGAACCTGTACGAGGTGCCCGGCTCGGCGTTCAGCGGCCTCGTCGACGACGAGTTCCGGCGGGCCGCCGTCAGCTCCTGGCGGGTGGGCGAGGCGTACTACGTCGACATCCATCTCGTGCAGTTCCGCCAGGAGAACACGGCGGGGGCGTCCGCGTGGGCCGAGAACGGATTCCAGTGGTCCGGTGACGAGGACCACACCCGGAGCTGGCCCATCCCGGGTGTCGGCGAGGACAACGGGATGGTGTACGTGCACGACACCCCCGACCGGGAGCCCGGCTACCTGCCGCTCTACACGGCCGAGGCGCACGCCTGGCGCGGCGACATCTACATGGAGGTCCGGGTCAGCGACAGCAAGCCCATCTCCAAGGCGAAGATCATGGACCTTGCCAAGAGGCAGATGGGGAAGCTGTGAGCGAGAACCCTGAAACCGCGGAGCCGGTGGACACGGTGGACACGGCCGAGACGGCACCGGCCGCCGGGAAGCCCGCGCGGAAGTTCCGCCCGGGCTGGGTGGCCGCCGTCGCCGGATTTGTGGTGCTCGCCTGTGCGGTGGCCGCAGGCGTCGGCCACACCGTCGTGACCGTCCGGGACGCCGACCGGGACCCGGGCAAGCCGACGTGGAAGTTCCCGGCGACGGCCAAGGACGAGAAGGGCGAGAAGGGCGAGAAGTCCGGGCCGGGACTGAGCGC
The DNA here is from genome assembly GCF_013363615.1 of Streptomyces sp. CAI-85. Classification (NCBI taxonomy): domain Bacteria; kingdom Bacillati; phylum Actinomycetota; class Actinomycetes; order Kitasatosporales; family Streptomycetaceae; genus Streptomyces; species Streptomyces sp. CAI-85. The sequence goes on from NZ_JAANNX010000002.1 coordinate 50,214, forward strand.
GCTGCTCGTGCCGTACGGCACCGACGGCTACGAGCGCGGCCCCGACCTCGAGGAGCTCGGCGCGGACGTCGAGTTCGACGGCGCCGAGGCCACCGCGCTGCGCAAGGAGAGCCTCGACGGGCTGCCGAGCCGCACCAAGCGGGAGCTGGAGAAGGTGATCGACAAGCAGCGCATCCAGGGCATGGCCATGCGGAGCTACCGGTGGCGCGAGCCGGGCTACTTCGACGCGGACGGGATGACCGTCGACGTGACGCTGCTGCGGCTGGAGAGCCGTACGGCGGTGCGCCGGATGGCGTCGTCGTACAACGAGTTCCTCGACACGACGGACATCTTCCGCAAGGGCCCGAAGATCGACGGCCACAAGGACGCGCGCTGCTATCTCACGCCGAAGGGCAAGGCCGGGGACCTGGCGGGCGCGTTCTGCACCGCGTACGTGGGCGACATCCTGGTCAGCGCGATCATGGCCGGCCCCGACCCGGTGGACAAGGCGCAGGTCAGCAAGTTCTTCGCCGCGCAACTCGACCGCATCGACAACCCGGGACAGGCCGTATGACCCAGCAACCTCAGCCGACCGAGACCCCGAACCCCACGTCGACGTCCACTCCCGAGCCCGCGGAGACTCCGGCGGCATCCCAGACCGCTGTGACTTCGGCCGCTTCCGAGACCACTGTGACTTCGTTGGCGTCCGAGGCCGCAGGGCCTTCGGCCCAGCCCGAGTCGGGGATGATTTCGGTCGAGGCCGAGTCCGCGGAGACTCAGGTCGCTTCCGAGACCGCGAAGCCTTCGGGTGCCTCCGAGGCTGTGGAGCGCCCGGCTGTTGCCGAGCTCTCGGAGACTTCGGTTGCCCCCCGGCCCTCGGCGAGCCCGGGCGCTTCCGCGTCGGCGGTGACTCGGGGCGAGCCGGAGCCTTCGGAGACCCCGGCCGCTTCCGAGCCCGCGGAGACCGCGGGTGCCTCCGAGCCTGCGGAGACCGCGGCCGTGTCCGAGCCGCCCCTGGCCCCGGGTGCCTGTGAGCCCGCGGAGACCCCGGCCGCGTCCGAGTCGGCCCCGACCCCGGCCGCAGCGACGACCCCGGCCCCGGATGCCTCCGAGCCCCCGGTCGTTCCGATCGCCCCCGGGCTCCCGGTCACGCCGGCCGCCCCCGACGGCGCCGGTAGCGCGGTGCCCCCGGTCACCGAGGACACCGGCGCTTCCGACACCCCCGTCACCCCGGCTGCTCGCAAAAAGCGTCGGGTGTTGCGGGCCGTCGGGCGGTGGACTGCCGTGGTCACCGTGTTCGCGGCGCTCGGGGTCGGGACGGCGTACGGGATCACGACGATGGAGCGTACGGACGTGCCCGGCCTCGCCACAGAGTCGGACGGCCGCTGGGCGTACCCGGAGATCACCAGGCCGCCGTTGCCCGCCGGCAGCCCCGGTCCACAGGACAGCGGCAACTGGTCCGGCGGCCACTTCGCGGATCTGCGGGAACTGCTGCTGCCTGCGCCCGCGGGGGCCACGGAGAACAAGGCGCTACGTGGTACCGACGGCTGGCTGCCCCTGAAGGACTTCCTCACCGTGTTCGAGGACGATGAGGGCAGGGACGCCGTCGGACAGCAGCTCACCGACTACGGCCTGCGTCATGTCGCGGCCCGCGGCTGGACCACCGAGGACGGCACCCGGAGCGCCGTCTACCTGCTCCAGTTCGACACCGGCACGATCGCCGACGAGCTGTACGGGGAACTCACCGGCTACGCCGCCCCGCAGCACGCCCTGCGCGGCGCCGCCGAGACGGAGTTCGACGAAGCGCACCCCACCAGCGCCGACCCCGCGGGGGTCATGCGTCGCTCCTACGACGAGAAGAAGCCGTACGGCGCGGAGCACGTCCGGCAGGCGTGGCTGCGGATCGGCGACACGATCGCGCTCGTCGTCCAGGCACGCAAGGGCTCCGCCGCCGCCGTGCCCTTCCAGCAGACCGTGGTCCTCCAGAGCCAGCTTCTGAGCTGACCTCGAAAGGAGCGCCGGGCCCCGGCCGCGTAAGCTGGGGCCCGGCCCTGTTGTACGTATCCCGAAGCACGCTCATCCGAGGAGCACCCCGTGGAGATCTTCTTCGAAGCCCTGCTGGTCCTGGTCTGCGTCGGCGTTCTCGCCTTCGCCGGTCTGACCGTGAAGAAGCTGTACCAGGGCCAGCGCTGACCCCTACGTCCAGGAACTGCCACCCATGATCGAGATCCCGTCAGACCTCCACAAGGACCTCGTCCCCCTCGCCTTCCTGCTGGGCACCTGGGCGGGCGCGGGCGTGCACGACTTCCCCGGCTCGGAGAAGTGCAACTTCGGTCAGGAGGTCTCCTTCACCCACGACGGCCGGGACTTCCTCGAGTACCGCTCCCACACCTGGGTCCTGGACGACGACGGCAACAAGGTGCGGCCGCTGGAGTCCGAGTCCGGCTTCTGGCGGATCGACGACGCCCGCAAGGTCGAGGTCACGATGACCCGCGACGACGGCGTCATCGAGATCTGGTACGGCGAGATGGCCGACAAGAAGCCGCAGATCGACCTGGTCACGGACGCCGTCGCCCGCACCGCCGCCTCCCGCCCCTACACCGGCGGCAAGCGCCTGTACGGGTACGTCAAGAGCGACCTCATGTGGGTCGGCGAGAAGCAGACCCCCGAGGTCGAGCTGCGCCCCTACATGTCCGCGCACCTGAAGAAGGTCGTCACCCCCGAGGACGTCGAGCGCTGGGCGAAGGCCCTGCCCGACGACATGCCGGACGACGGCATCGCCTTCTTCAAGTAGTCCTAGACTCGTCGGTGTGGTGAACACCGACTGGAAGAGCGACCTCAGGCAGCGCGGCTACCGACTGACGCCGCAGCGCCAGCTTGTCCTCGAAGCCGTGGACACCCTGGAGCACGCGACCCCCGACGCCATCCTCGTGGAAGTGAGGAAGACCGCGTCGGGGGTCAACATTTCCACCGTGTACCGGACCCTGGAGCTGCTGGAGGAGCTGGGCCTGGTCAGCCACGCCCATCTCGGCCACGGCGCCCCGACGTACCACCTCGCCGACCGGCACCACCACATCCACCTGGTGTGCCGCGACTGCGAGAACGTCATCGAGGCCGACGTGGACGTGGCGGCGGCCTTCACCGCCCAGCTCCGCGGCACGTTCGGCTTCGAGACGGACATGAAGCACTTCGCGATCTTCGGCCGCTGCGAGGACTGCGCCCAGAAGGCTCTGAAGGGTTCAACTACCGAGTCGTAGGCTAGGCATATGAAGAGCCCACTGCTGTCCCTGCCCGGCGCCGTGCCCGCCGAGGGTGTGGACGAAGGCGTCGCCGCCCACTACGGCGACCTGTTCCGCGAGCAGCGCGCCCTCGCCGACGGCACCGGTTTCGTGGACCTCTCGCACCGCGGGGTCGTCACGGTCACCGGCGAGGACCGGCTGAGCTGGCTGCACCTGCTGCTCACCCAGCACGTCAGCGACCTTCCGGCCGGCCAGGCCACCGAGGCGCTGGTCCTCTCCGCGCACGGCCACATCGAGCACGCGCTGTACCTGGTCGACGACGGCACCACCGTCTGGGCGCACGTCGAACCGGGCACCCAGGAGGCGCTGCTGGCCTACCTGGAGTCGATGAAGTTCTTCTACCGGGTCGAGGTCGCCGACCGCACCGCCGACACCGCGGTCGTGCACCTGCCCGCCGGTTCGATCGCCGAGGTCCCCGAGGGCGTCGCCGTGCGCGAGACGCCGTACGGCCGTGATCTCTTCCTGCCGCGCGCGGACCTGGAGACGTACGCCGCGAAGGCGGGCCCGCCGGCCGGGATCCTCGCCCACGAGGCGCTGCGCGTCGAGCACCACCGCCCCCGCCTCGGCTTCGAGACCGACCACCGCACCATCCCGCACGAGCTGGGCTGGATCGGCACCGCGGTCCACCTCCAGAAGGGCTGCTACCGCGGCCAGGAGACGGTCGCCCGGGTGCAGAACCTGGGGAAGCCGCCGCGCCGGCTGGTCTTTCTCCACCTGGACGGCAGCGAGGTCCATCTGCCGACCGCCGGCACCGAGCTGCGCGTCGCCGACGACAACCCCGACGGCCGCAAGATCGGCTTCATCACGACGTCCGTACGCCACCACGAGCTGGGCCCGGTGGCCCTGGCCCTGGTCAAGCGGAACGTCCCGGTGGACGCCCCGCTGCTGGCGGGCACCACGGCCGCCGCCCAGGAAGTCGTCGTCGAACCCTAGGTCTTCGGATCGTGAGACCTGCGGGTCCCTAGACCTCGATCAGGACCGTGAACGGGCCGTCGTTCGTCAGGGACACCCGCATCGCCGCGCCGAACCGGCCCGTCGCCACCGTGGCGCCCAGCGCGCGCAGTTGGGCGACCACCTCGTCGACGAGGGGTTCGGCGACGGGGCCGGGGGCGGCCGCGTTCCAGGTGGGGCGGCGGCCCTTGCGGGCGTCGCCGTACAGGGTGAACTGGCTGATGACGAGCAGCGGGGCGTCGATGTCGCTGCACGAGCGCTCCTCGTGCAGGATGCGCACCGACCAGAGTTTGCGGGCGAGTTGGGCGGCCTTCTCCTTGGTGTCCTCATGGGTCACCCCGACCAGGACGCACAGTCCCTCGCCGGTGATCTCCCCGACCGTCTCGCCGTCCACGACGACACTCGCACCGTCCACTCTCTGCACCACCGCTCGCATGCGCACCATGATGCCGGGTGCGCGGCGGGGCCCGGCGGCGGCCCCAGGCCCCAGGGCCCGGGGCTCCAGGGCCCGTGGCTCTTGGGCCCGTGGCTCCTGGGCTCCCGGGCGAGACTTCCTTTGATCCTTAACGTCCCATCTAGGGCCGTTCGGGGGCACTCGGTCACATTGCAGCCACTTGGGGTGGCACGATGCTTGCACACGCCGGTCGAGGGGACGGTTGAGGCGTATGAGCACACCGAGTACCGGGCGGCTGGAGACACACCGGCCGCCCCCACAGCGCGGCGACAGCCCGGCGACGGCACCGGCTCCGGCCGGCGGACCGCCCGGGCACGAGCTGCTCCGGCTGAGCCTGCCCGAACTGCGCACCCTGCGCAGGGACGCCCAGCGCGACGAGGCCGACCTCAGCTATGTACGGCGGCTGCTCCAGGGCCGTATCGACATCCTGCGCGCGGAACTCTCCCGCCGCGGCCCCGCGCCCGCGCCCGGGACCAGGGCCGCCCTCGGCCCGGTGACCGTGCCGCAGCCCGCCTCCGAGGCGTCCGTCGTGGCGCGGCTGCCGGAGATCCTCACCGACGCCCCGGCCCGCCAGCGCTCCTCCGCCCGCCATGTCACGCTCGGCACCCCGCACAGCGAGGAGTACGGCCGGCTCGCCGCCGAGATGCTCTCCGAGGTCGAGCTGTCCGACCTCGTCGCGCGCACCGACCCGGAACTGCACGAGGCGATGGCCCGTCTCGTCCGCTACGAACAGCAGGTCTCCAGCCGCCGCCAGCGCCTCCAGCACACCGCGGACGGGGCGGGCGCCGAGATCTCCCGCCGCTACCGGGAGGGCGAGGCCCAGGTGGACGACCTGCTGCTGTGAGCGGCCCGCGCGGGGTGGCACGCGGCGTGCGGAAAATGGGCCGCGGTGAGGCCGGTCCGCTGCATACCGTGGGCGTATGAGCCGTCGTTCCGCCGCACTTGAGTTCCGTCAGACCGAAGACAACGACCTCGCCGACTGGATGCGGGCCCTGAAGACGGGCTTCCTGCGGTCGCCGGTGGTGACCGAGGAGCAGTTGGCCGCCCGGCGCGCCGCCACCCCCGGCTCCCGCACCTCGGGCGCCTACGACGCCGGCCGGTGCGTCGGCACCTTCCGCTCCTTCCCGCAGGAGGTGACCGCCGTCGGCGGCGCCGCGGTGCCCGCCGACGCCATCACCAACGTCTCCGTCCTCCCCACCCACCGCCGCCGCGGCGTCCTCAGCCGGCTGATGTCGGACGACCTGGCCGCCGCGAAGGAGCGCGGTGACGTGCTCGCCACCCTGATCGCCGCCGAGTACCGGATCTACGGCCGCTACGGCTTCGGCCCGGCCACCACGATGACCGAGTGGGCGGTCGACGTCTCCCGCTCCGGCCTCGACGGGCGCGCCCCGGTCCCGGACCCGCGCGACGGCGGCCGTATCGACCTGGTCGACGGCGCGGAGATCCGCAAGCTCGGCCCCGCGCTGCACGCCCGGCTGCGCCCCGCCCAGCCCGGCGCGGTCAGCCGGGACGAGAGCTGGTGGGAGGTCAACACCGGTGTGCTGCGGCCGTACGGCGACGAATGGAGCGAGCCGTTCTACGCCGTGTACCGCTCGGCGGACGACGAGGTCGAGGGCGCGGTGTCGTACCGGGCGGACGACCGCTGGAGCGACGCCAAGCAGCCGCTGAACACCGCGTCGGTCAACTGGCTCCTCTCCGTGACCCCGGCCGCCGAGCGCGCCCTGTGGCACTACCTGTGCTCCGTCGACTGGATCACCCGCGTGAAGTCGGGCTGGCGCTCCCCGGACGACCCGCTGCCGCTGCTGCTGCCCGACCCGCGCGCGGCGAGCATCACCACCCAGGCCGACTGGCTGTGGATACGGATCCTGGACGTCGTACGGGCGCTGGAGGCGCGGACGTACGACACGGCGGGCGCGCTGGTGCTGGAGGTGGCCGACGGGGCCGGACTGGCCGGCGGGCGGTATCTGCTGGACGCCGGTCCCGACGGGGCGTCCTGCACGCCGACGGACCGCAGCGCCGATCTCACGCTGGACGTGGCGGAGTTGGCGTCGCTGTGGCTGGGCGACGAGTCGGCGCTGCGGCTCGCGCGGCTGGGCCGGGTCCGGGAAGAACGAACGGGCGCCGCCCGGAAGGCCGACGCCCTGCTGCGTTCGTCCGCGCGACCGTGGTGCCCGGACCTGTTCTGACTCTGGCTGTGACTCTGGCTCTGTGGCCGGCTCCTTCCGTGTGCCGTGTCCGACGGGACGGTCGATCTCATCCGTAGCTGTGCTAGTCGCTTGTCGCTTGTCGCGGTGCCTGCTTGTTCAGTTGTGGCTGTGCGCGCGATGTTCGGTTGTGGCTGTGCCGCGATGTGAAGTTGTGGCTGTACGTCGGTGCCGGCCGTCCGGGCTCCCGGCTCCCCTCCGGAAGGGAGCCCGACCGCCAACCGTATGAAAGCTTGACCATGTCGGTGAAGTTGGCTGCCAACTTCACTGTACTTATGTCCGCTTGGAAGCGTCCTATAACCATCTCTCTTTGAACTGCCCAAAGATGGCGGGAAGTTGTACGGTGCGGTGGTGGAGCCGGAACATGCCTCCGTCAAGGGGCGGAGGAGGGCCGAGCGGACGCACCGAGAGGTGGCCGACGAGCTGCGCACCCGGATCAGAACCGGTGTGCTGCGGCCCGGCCAGCGCATGCCCACGCAGGCCGAACTGGCCGTCGAGTTCGGTGTCGAGCGGGGTGCCGTGCGCCAGGCGCTGCGCATTCTCCAGTCGGAGCATCTGCTCACCAACGTCTCCAAGGGGAGCCCCGCGACGGTCGCCCTGACGCCCCTCGCGCCCGGTCCGCCCGCCGGGTTCCGGACGGAGCCCCGGCCCGCCATGGCGGAGCTGCCGTTGCGGATGACCGAGGCGTTCGCGGCGGACCATGTCCAGGTGGACGCCCTGTGTCTGACCGCGGTCTCGCTGACGGCGGCGATCGGTGAACCGGTCCGCCAGATCCACGCCGGACGGCTGAAACCGGCCAAGATCGACGTACGGGTCCTGCTGCCCTCCCGGAACATCGACCTGGCCTTCCCGGCCGCGGTGGACTCGGCCGCCGCCGGGCACCTCAGACGCCACTGGGTGGCCCACCGCAACGCGCAGGGCCAGGTGCTGCGGCACAACCTGCTCACCCTGCGCTCCACGCACGGCATCGAGGTCGACGTCACCTTCCGCGCGCTGCCGTTCACCCCGCCGGTGAAGCTGTACCTCCTCAACGGCACCCGGGCGCTGTTCGCGTACTACACGGTCCAGCGCCATGAGCAGACGGTCGGCAAGGAGCACCTGGAGATGTACGACGCCGAGGGCACGCGGTCGGTGCTGTTCGCCTTCGAACAGGGCGCGGGGCCGCGGGACACGGCGTTCGTGACGCAGTCGCGTCTGTGGTTCGACGCGCTGTGGGAGACGATCAGTTCGGATCTCCAGCTCACGAGCTGAGGATCCGGGGTGGATCACGGATCATGGATCACGGATCACGAGTTGAGCGCGGGACCGGAGGCCAGGAGGGCGAGGATCACGGCTCCGACGGAGCTGAGGGCGGGGCTCTTCGCCTTGATGCCGACGCTGAGCAGAAGCAGGCCGACGGCGCCGGCGGTGCCGTACTTCCACTCGATGGTGCGCTCGACGACGAAGACGAAGACGGCGCAGAGAACAGCGAGGACGGGCATGTGGTTCCTCCAACTCTACTAAGTTGGCAACCAACTCTTGCTATGTTGTCCCCACTTGGTGACAACTACTAAACAACTTTCAAACAACTGCCCATAGATGGGTGGAAGTTGTAGCGTTTGGTCGTGACCCAGGAGAACGTGGCAGTGAACGGCAGCAGAAGGCTCTCGCCCCAGGAGATCGCCGACGTCCTGCGGGAACGCATCCGCGCGGGCGAACTGCGGGCCGGCGACCGCCTGCCCACCCAGGCCGAGCTGGCCGACGAGTTCGGGGTGGAACGCGGCGCCGTACGCCAGGCCCTGCGCGCGCTCCAGGACGACGGACTGCTCACCAACGTCAGCAAGGGCAGCCCGCCGAGGATCGCCGAGCCGCCCGCCCCGGGCCACGACGAGCCCCAGCCCACCATGGTGGGCCTCTCCCCGCGCCTCACCGCGGCCTTCTCCGCCCCGCACGTGCGCATCGACGCGGCCTGTCTGACCGCCGAGAGCCTCATCCCGGCGCTCGGCGAACCGCTGCGGCTGATCCACGGCGGCAGCCTGCGCCCGGAGCGCATCGACGTCCGCATCCTGCTGCCCTCCCGGGACATCGACCTCGCCTTCCCGGTCCCGGTCGAGGGCCGCGGCGACGACGACCCGGTGCACGAACGCTGGCTGGCGATGCGCAACGCCCAGGGCCATGTCCTGCGGCACAACCTCCAGACCCTGCGCTCGCACGGGATCGACGTCCACATCACCTTCCGCGCGCTGCCCTTCACCCCGCCCGTGAAGCTGTACCTCCTCAACGGCTCCGAGGCGCTGATGGCGTACTACATGGTCACCCGCCGCGAGGAGCCCACCGACACCGGGACGCTCGACATGTACGACGTCCTGGGCACCGAGTCCCTCCTGTTCTCCTTCGAGAAGGCCGCCGGTCAGCGCGACGCCGCGTTCGTGGAGGAATCCCAGAAGTGGTTCGACGCCCTCTGGGAAACCATCACGACGGACCTGACACTCTCTTAGTGACCTCTGATATGCGGCAGACTCAAAAGGCGACCTCCGACACCCGCACCGAGGCGGCGGACCTGCACGAAGTGATCACCCGCGCGCGCGTCGTCCTCTGGGACTTCGACGGGCCGGTCTGCCGGCTGTTCGCGGGGCATTCGGCGGAGGGGGTGGCGGAGGGGCTGGTGGAGTGGTTGGAGGGGCGGGGGCTGCACGGACTGCTGACGGAGCCGGAGCGGGAGTCGCTGGACCCGCATGTCGTACTGCGCGCCGTCGACCGCAGACATCCGGGCAGCGACCTCGTGGCGGAGCTCGAGGAACGTCTCACCAAGGAGGAACTGCGGGCGGTGGTCTCGGCGTGGCCCACCCCGTACGCCGATCCGCTGATCCGTACCTGGACCGCCGTCGGTGCGCGGCTGGCCGTCACCACGAACAACTCGCCCCGGGTCGCGAGCAGGTACCTGGAGGGCCGCGGGCTGACGGCGTGCTTCGCCCCCCACCTGTACGGCCGCACCCAGGACCTCCACCTCCTCAAGCCCGACCCGCACTGTCTGAAGCGGGCCCTGAACGCCATGGGTTCCGCTCCGGGCGACGCGCTGATGATCGGCGACACCCCATCCGACTTCCTGGCCGCCAGCGCGGCTGGTGTGCCCTTCCTCGGCTACGCGCGCACCGAGCGCAAGGAGAAGCTGCTGCGGGGCGCGGGCGCCACGGCCGTGGTGGGCTCACTGGATGTCGTCCTGAAGGTGATAAGGCGTCAAGCCTGAACTGTCATGCTTGCGTCATCAGGAACATCAGCACGACGGCGGCGCCGACGGCCAGGCCGTTGTGCCTGGCCCGCAGGCCCACCCCCACCCCGAACAGCAGAATCAGTCCCACGGTGCCGAGTCTCGCCTGCGCGAGCACGCCCACGGTGATCTCCAGCAGTCCCTGTAGTGCCGATAACAGGAGCATTTCCTTCCACCTCCCTGCCACTCTCCGTCAAGCGAGCAACTCTCGGTCCAATTGGACTGGTTGTCGTGAAGTGGATTTCCCCGGGCGCGCTGATCCTTAAGCGGCAGGCCAGTTGGCACCTCAACCTGACTGAAATTGGTTTGTGACTGGACCGGGAGCGGTACGGTCGCCTTGTGGAGGCGCAACGGAGTGGCAGTGGCGGAGGTGGCGGGCGGGAGTTCCATCGGATCCTGGAGGAACTTCGGGCCCGGATAGCCGACGGCGTGTATCCCCTGCGCACGTACCTCCCCTCGCAGCGCGATCTGGCCACGGAGTTCGACGTGTCCCGTGACACGGTGCAGCGGGTCCTGCGGGAGTTGGCCGAGGAGGAACTCGTCGAGCCCCGGCGGGGCAGCGGGTCACGGGTGATCAAGGTGCCGCGCAGTCAACGCTCTTCCACCGAGGACGGCCGTCTGCGGGGTGGGCCGACGCTCGGGCCGCTACTGAGCGAAGCCTTCGAGCACTCCGAAGTGGCGCTGGACGTCTACTCGTTGACCGCGGAGTCGCTGGCCGCTCATCTCACGGTCCAGGCGGAGCGGATCGTCGGCAAGTACGTCGCTCCCCAAAGCATTGCCCTGCGTCTGATCCTGCCGTCCGAGGACCTGCCGCTGCCCTATCCGAGGCTGAGGGACGACCCGGCGGACCCGCGCCTGGCCGACCGCCTACGTCTGATCTCCGAGCGGTCGATGGCGGCTGTGCACCGGATGTTCATGTCCCTGGCCGAATACGTCCCCGACGTCAGTATCGAGGTCCGCAGGGCTCCTCTCACCCCAGCTTTCAAGCTCTACCTGCTCAACGGAACGCAGGCGCTGTTGGCCCCGTATGAGGTGGTCCCGCGGAGCATCAAGTTGGATTCGGGCGAGGTGGTCGATGCCTTGGACGTCCTGGGTTTCGGGGCGCCGATCACTCGGCTCGTGAAAGACACCGATCCCGACTCACCCGACACGCTTTTCGTCGAGAGTTGGCAGCGGTGGTTCAACTCGGTATGGGACCGCGTCGCGGAAACCCCGTCGACATGATGGTGCGCTAGCATGCCCCGCATCGCGCGCGAACAAACGCCTCCGCCCGTACGTATGACACGGCGAACCAGCCATTTCGAACGACCTGACGCAGACGAGTGACATGCCACCCCCGTGCTCACTCCGCCGGTCATCCTGGTCGTGCGGTGCGGCACCCGGCATTTCACGATTGCTGTACCCATTCGACTGAGCGTCACATCCGGAGCGGCCAGTGCTCGAGCCCCCTCTCCCCTGGATTCGCCTCCGGGGCCGGGCCACCGAAGATCAGCCCGCGGTCGCTCTCCGACACTTCTTGGCCGTCGCCCGATCAGAGACGCCCTTCAGCGGTTACCACAACCGCAACCACGTGGTCCCGCTGACACCGGACGTGGCGGCTCTCGTGCATCGCCCGGTGGGCACCACGGTGACGGTCCGGGTCCCGCGGGCGGACGCCCTGCCGGTGGTGATCAGGACCTGGCACGACGAGGCCGCGGTCCTCGCAGCCGTCCGAAGCGTGCTGCCACACGCGCCGGAATGCCTGGTGAAACTACCGGAGTTCGCGATCCACAGCTATGTGGAAGGTGTGCCGCTCTCCACCCTTTGCGGAAACGGCAAGCCTGTCGACACGCTGCTCGTGAGGGCGCTGGCCGAGCTGCTGGCCCGGATGACCGAGGTACGGCACTCGGCGCTGCCGCCGCTGCCGGCGGGGTGGCCCGCAGGCCACACCGACAGCCAGGGTTTCCTGAGGATGCTGGCTCGCTGCGCCGACCAGCAGATCCGTCGGCCCAATTGGACTGCTTTCGGTGGGCTGTTCACGGCGCTCGGCATTCCCGAGCGCGCCCTGCTCGACTTCGCCGACCGGGTGCCCGCCATGGCGCGACGGCCGTACAGCCTGCTCCACGCGGATCTGCACCGGGACAACCTGATCGTGTCGTTCGCCGGACAGCCCCCGCTGATCTGCGTCGACTGGGAGCTGGCGACCTACGGCGACCCGCTGCACGACCTTGCGACACATCTCGTGCGGATGCGGTACCCGACGGACCAGTGGGACGAGGTCATCGAAGCCTGGGCCGAGGCCATGCTGGGGGTCCGGCCCGCGGTGCTCAACGGCCTGCACAGGGATCTACCGCACTACCTCGGCTTCGAACGGGCGCAGTCCGTGTTCCCGGACGTCATGCGTGCCGCGCAGTCCCTGGAGAACGCGTTCACTCCGAGAAAGCTGGACGAGGCGACGGCCGAAGTGCACAGGGCGCTGACGACTGCCGCCGATCCGCTGCGGCTGCGGAGCGTGCCGACGACGGGAGAGATCGAGAGCGCCCTCTTCCGGTGGCTGGCCTCGCGCGGTGACCTGGTCAGACGGGACTGGCCGCCGACGGCGCTGGACTGGAAGCGCGACCAGCGTTTCCCGGAACACCCGGCCTTCCCCGACGCCGCGGTCCGCGACGCACTGCTTGCCGAGGGTGCCGCCCGGGCCGACCAGGTGTTCAAGGGCACCGCGCACCTCAACACCGTGGTCAGGGTGCCCGGCAGCCCCGGACCCGTTGTCGTACGGCGCAAGCTGCCGCACGTCTCGCGGCGCGAGCCCAGTTATCTGAGCGAGCACGCCGTGCTGCGCGCCATCCAGGAGTCCGGGGCCCAGGTGGCCGCCCCGAAGGTCCTGGCACTGGGCGAGAGCTACGTGAAGGATCGGTTCACCATCCACACGTACGTGGGACCGCAGGGAGGTCAGCCGCCCCGCCACCCCGTCAACGGACTCCTCCCGCACGAAGCGGACGGACTGGTCGACCAGCTCTGCGCCCTGACGGAGGTCGACTACCGCGCGGTGGATCCGGCCGCCGGCGCGGGCCGCTTCCACGACTGGCTGGCGGAACAGCTCACCCTCCTCGTGCGGGACCTGCCGGTGGAGTCCCTGAGACTGGCCCGGACCCTCGGCCTCCCCGACCACGCCCGCCTGCGCCAGCTCCTCTCCCGCCACCAGGTCACCGACCGCCCCCCCGTCCTCCTCCACGGCGACCTCAACCCCTGGAACCTGGTCTGCCGGGACGACCGTCTGGGCGTCACCATCATCGACTGGGAGATGGCCCTCGTCGGCGATCCGCTCTACGACCTCGTCCGGCATGTGCATCTGACCCCGACCCGGCCGGAGATCAAGGAACGGATGGTCCGCCGCTGGGAGCGCCTGCTGAGCGCCGAGCACACCAAGGACTGGCAGCGGGACTGGGGTGTCTACCGGCGCATCGAGATCGTCCGCTCCGCGTACATCGACCTCGACCGCCTGGTCACCCGGGCCAGCCTGGACGTCCCGAACGTCAGCCGCGCCGTGAACTCCTACGCCGCCACCCTCGCCGCGGCGACGGCCGCCCTGGGCCTGCCACTCCCCGCGACGGCGAACCCGTACCTCGCACTGGCGCTGGCCTGAGGGCCGGGGCGATCACAGCGCACCGGACGCCTCCAGCACCACCTTTCCCACCACCCCCCGCCCCTCCACCGCCCGATGCGCCGCCTCCGCCTCGGCGAGCGGGAACACCGCTCCGACCACCACCCGCAGCCGCCCCGCCGCCGCCTCGGCGAGGGCGTGGGCCGTCAGCCGGCGAAGGTCGGACGGGCCGAACCGGACGTCGGCGATACCGAAGACGGTGATGCCGAGGCGGTCGACCACCTCCGCGTCGAGGGACGCGAAGCCCCCCGACGGCGCCCCGTGCGCGGAGAAGCGGCCCAGCCCGACGGTCAACGGAAGCGCCGCCGCCCCGAGTTCACCGCCCACCCCGTCCAAAACGACCTCCGCCCCGCCGCCCAGCACCTCCCGCGCCCGCTCCACCCACCCGGGCGCGGACACGTCGACGGTCGCGTGGGCGCCGAGGTCCGCCACCAGGGCCAGCTTCTCCGCTCCCCGGGCCGCCGCGACCACCGTCGCGCCCCGGGCCCGGGCCGCCTGGACGAGCAGGGTGCCCATGCCGCCCGAGGCACCCAGAACGAGGACCCGGTCGCCGGGGGAGACGGCGGTGCGTTCGAGGAGACCGGCCGCCGTCACACCGTCGTGGACCAGGGCGGCCGCGGTCCGCAGATCCAGCCCGTCGGGCACCGGCACCAGTCCGCCCACCGGCACGGTCACCCGCTCGGCGTAACTGCCGTCGACCAGACACACCACCCGCCGCCCCACCCACCCGGCGTCCACCCCCGCCCCGACCGCGGCGACCGTACCGGAGACCCCGCCGCCGGGAACGTACGGCGGCACGACGGGGAAGTACGCGCGCGCCAGCCCCCTGCGGATCTGGGTCTCCACGAAGATCGTGTCGGTGTACGCGACCTCGACCACGACCTCCCCGCCCCCGGGCACCGGCTCGCCGACCTCCACCACACCCAGCACCTCCGGCCCACCGAACGCCTTCACCTGCACCGCGTGCATGCCCATACCCCTGTCGTGACGCCTGCTTCCGGATACGTGTACGCAGTCTTCGACCTCAACCAAGCTTGAGGTCAAGCCGTACAGGGAAGCTGTGGTGGTGACTTCCGTTCTCCTCTTCCTGGACATCGACGGGACCCTGATCCCGTTCGGCGGCCCCGGCCCCCACCCCGTGCACGGCACATCGCCGCATCCCCTGCTGCCCCGCCTCGACCCGGCCCTCGGTCCGCGGCTGCGAGCCCTGGGTGCCGAACCGGTGTGGGCGACCACGTGGCTGGACGACGCGAACGACCTGCTGTCCCCCTGGCTCGGTCTGCCCGCGCTGCCGGTCGTGCGGTGGCCGGACGTGGACGACGAGGACGACGAGGCCGACGAGGCCGACGAGGACGCGGACGGGCCCGGCGGCGCAGGTCTCCACTGGAAGACGCGGGCGCTGGTCGAGTGGGCCGCCGGGCGGCCGTTCGTGTGGGTGGACGACGAGATCAGCGCTGCCGACCGCGCCTGGGTGGCCGACCGTCACCCCGGCCGCGCGCTGCTGTACCGCGTGGATCACCGGCTCGGGCTCGTGGACGCGGACCTCGCGGCGCTGGGCGAGTGGATCAGAAGCCGGGGTGAAGCCCGGTGACATGAGAAAGGGCAAGGAGTTCCCGACTCCTCGCCACTCTCAACGTATAGCGCAGAGGGGGGCTTGCGGCAAGGCCCCCGTCGTGGCGGAGAATCGTCGGCCGAGCCCGTGACCAGCGGAAATCAAGGGGGAATCATGACTGACGTGATCGTGGTCGGTGCCGGGCCGACCGGGCTGATGCTCGCCGCCGAGCTGCGCCTGCACGGCGTACGGGTGCTCGTGCTGGAGCGGGATCCGGAGCCGACCCCGGTCGTCCGCGCGCTCGGTCTGCACGTGCGCAGCATCGAGGTGATGGACCAGCGCGGCCTGCTGGAACGCTTCCTCGCGCACGGCACCCAGCACAGGGTCGGCGGCTTCTTCGCCGGCCTCGGCACCCGTTGGCCCGACCGGCTGGACACCGCGCACTCGTACGTCCTCGGCATCCCGCAGACCGTCACCGACCGTCTGCTCGCCGAGCACGCCACGGACCTCGGCGCCGAGATCCGGCGCGGCAGCGAACTGGTCGGCCTGAGCCAGGACGACGACGGCGTCACCGCCGACCTCGCCGACGGCACCCGGCTGCGCGCCCGCCATCTCGTCGGCTGCGACGGCGGCCGCAGCACCGTGCGCAAGCTGCTCGGCGTCGGCTTCCCCGGCGAGCCCGCCCGGGTCGAGACGCTGCTCGGCGAGATGCGGGTGACGACAGAACAGGAGGAGCTGGCCGCCGTGGTGGCCCGGGTCCGCGAGACCGAGAAGCGGTTCGGCCTCGGGCCGCTCGGAGACGGGGCGTACCGTGTCGTCGTACCCGCCGACGGGGTGGCCGAGGACCGTACCGTCCCGCCGACCCTGGACGACTTCAAACGGCAGCTCCGGGCGTACGCCGGCACCGACTTCGGCGTGCACGCGCCGCGCTGGCTCTCCCGCTTCGGCGACGCCACCCGGCAGGCCGAGCGTTACCGGGTCGGCAGGGTGCTGCTGGCCGGCGACGCCGCGCACATCCACCCGCCGACCGGTGGACAGGGCCTCAACCTCGGGGTCCAGGACGCGTTCAACCTGGGCTGGAAGCTGGCCGCCGAGGTGGCCGGCTGGGCGCCGCCGGACCTCCTGGACAGCTACCACGCCGAACGGCACCCGGTGGCGACCGCCGTACTGGACAACACCCGCGCGCAGATGGAGCTGATGTCCACCGCCCCCGGCCCGCAGGCGGTGCGCCGGCTGCTCTCGGAACTGATCGACTTCGAGGACGTCAACCGCTACCTGATCGAGAAGATCACCGCCATCGGCGTCCGCTACGACTTCGGCGACGGCGACGGCGACGGTCATGAGCTGCTCGGCCGCCGTATGCGGGACATCACCCTGAAGCGCGGCCGCCTCTACGAGCTGACGCGCACCGGCCGCGGCCTCCTGCTCGACCAGACAGGGCGGTTGTCGGTGGCGGGCTGGGCGGACCGGGTCGACCACGTCGTGGACGTCAGCGAGGAACTCGACGTCCCGGCGATCCTGCTCCGGCCGGACGGGCACGTGGCGTGGGCGGGGGAGGACCAGAGGGAGCTGGTCGGCGGACTCCGGAGGTGGTTCGGCAAGGCCGATGGCTGACCGCTGACCTATGACCTCTGCCCGTTGACCTCTGACTCTTTCGGTCAGTTCCCGCGCGGCGCATACATGATGACGGCCATCCCCGCGAGGCACACCAGGGCGCCGACGACGTCCCAGCGGTCGGGCCGGTAGCCGTCGGCGACCATGCCCCAGGCGATGGACCCGGCGACGAAGACCCCGCCGTACGCGGCGAGGATGCGGCCGAAGTTGTCGTCGGACTGGAGGGTCGCGACCACGCCGTAGAGCCCCAGCGCGACGACCCCGGCCCCGATCCAGACCCAGCCCTTGTGCTCACGGATGCCCTGCCAGACCAGCCAGGCACCGCCGATCTCGAAGAGAGCGGCGACGGCGAACAGAGCGACGGAACGGGCGACGACCATGCCGGGACCCTACCGGCCGGGCCCCGGACCTCCGCTTCGGCCCCGGGGCCTCATCCGCCGTCGAAGTCGTACCCCGCCCAGTCGGTGAGGGTGCGGTAGCCGAGGCGCTGGTAGAGGGCGTTGCTGGTGGGGTTGGCGAGGTCCGCGAACAGCACGACGTCCTGCGCGCCCGCGGCCAGCGCGGCCCGGCCGACCTCCGTGACGACGGCGCCGGCGTAGCCGCGTCCGCGCAGGTGGGCCGGGGTGTGGACGACGTCCACCTGGATCTGGCCGCCGATCAGCGGGTTGGCGCCGGCGACGGAGACGGGGGTGCCGTCCGGGGTCTCCCAGAGCGTGTAGCGCTTGTCGGCGAAGCGGCTGCCGGCCCAGGTGGCGGCGTCGAGGGAGACGTCCTCACCGACGGATTTCGCGAACTCGCCGCACCAGAAGATGACTTGGTCGAGATCCTGCTCGCCCAGGACACGGGCCCGGCCCGCCGGCAGCGGCTCCGGCGGGGTGGGCGTGCCGAGCCGGTACAGACGGAGCCGCAGGTCACGGGGTGTCGCCGCGGCCCCGCTGTGCCGCCGCCACGCCTCGGCGAAGGCGACGGCGGTCCGCTCGTCCGCGCTGACGGACGGCACGGTGTGCCCTTGGGCGGCCATCCGGGCGGCGAGGGAGTCGGCGTGCTCGGGGGTGAGGGGGGAAAGGCCGAGACCACGGCCCTGAAGCCGGAAGAAGGTGCCGTGAACCTCATTCCCCCGCTCCAGCACACCGAAGAGAGCGGCCAGACCCCGCACCCGCACCCGCTCGGCCCAGGTGAGCTGCATGACGTGCGCCCCGGGCCGCGAACGCAGAAACCCTCCGGCACGCGCGAGAAAGTCGTCGACGTCTTCGGTGAGATACCAGTCGTCGCCTGCGGACATGCCCCAGATCCCCCTCTTCCTCCCGCCGCCACAGCAGTGCCTTGAGCCCATCCTGCCCCAGCCGCTCGACGGGGACAGGGACGGCTGGGTTCGGGCCATGACGATCAGATCGGCTTCGTCAACGTCGCTTGGGACGGCGGAGTCGACGCCTTCACGCGGAGATACCGGTCGAGCATCGGTCTGCTGTCCGGTGTGAAGGCCTGCCGCCGCATGAACGCGAACAACTCGGACTCCTCCAACCACCCGTGCCATGCGACTTCTTCGGCGCTGGGAGCGAGAGTGTCGGGAACGACCGCCTCGTGCACGGCGAGCCAGTGAGGGCTGAGCCCACTCCGGTTCAGGAACCTGACCACGAACCGGACGCGCGCGGCGCCGACGCCCATCTCCTCGCCCAACTCCCGGCGCGCAGCCTCTTCGTACGACTCCCCGACGGCTACGGCCCCGCCGACCGCAACCTCGTAGCACCCGGGAAACCGGGGCACGTGCCGAGAGCGCTGATGGACGAGGATCCGCCCGTCCCGGTCACGGCACACCGTGACGGCGACACGGTGCAACCACCCATGCCGAATAGCCCAGTCACGACGCACCACGCCCAGCACCCGGTCCCGCTCGTCGACCCGCTCGATCAACTCGTCCACGAGCCAACGATCACAGGTGCCACTGACATACGGAGGGGCGACCGTAGACTCCCGCGCCATGGAAACGATCTACAGGCTCGGTGAGATCAGTTGTCCGGCGGGGATTCTCGTCCTGGTGGACGGTGGGCATCTGGGGCTGTGGAGTGGGGAGCGGTCGCCCGCGGAGACGGACCCGGCGCTGCTCGGCGTCGACGATCCGGCGATGGCCGCCGACGTGCTCGGTTCGGTCGATCTCGTCGGGGTCGGGCCGGATGCGCCGGAGGCGGTCCGTGGTTTTGATCGGCAGCCGGGCCGGGTGCTGCACGACATCCCCGCCTCCCGGGCGGCGGAGCTGACGGCGATGTTCGAGGAGCACTGCCGTGGTGCCGGGCTGGATGCCCGGCTGGAGGCGTTGCCGGGCCGTGAGCCGCATGCGCAGCGCGTGCGGCGGACCGCCGCCGAAGGCGGGGGGAGTTTTCTGATGTTCGGGGTGCCGGTCGTCGTGGTCGGCGGGGTGCCCCGTGACCGGCACCTGCCGGTGCTGGCGTCGCGGGTCGACGCCGGGGACGGTGTGCGCTGGGTGGAGATGTCGGTCCGGGTGAGCGACGCCGAGGTGGAGTCGTCCGTGCCGTTGGGTGACATCGGCGTCGACTGGGGCCGCGTGCTCTTCGGTGACGCCGACGCCCTGAATGCCTGGCGGCACGACGATCCGGTGGACGGCCTGGCCGACGTCGCGTTCTGGGGCGCCGCCGCGGACGAGGCCGCCGAGGCGTTCGCGGCACCGGAACTGGGTGAACCCGGCGAGGACGGTGTCCGCGGATGGACCGGGCTGGCCGTGACGGAGGCGGTGGAGAAGGCCCTCGCCGTGCAGAAGTGGAAGGAGGAGCGGCCCGGGCGCGGCCTGATGGTGGACTTCCGCCCCCACTCCCACCACTGGCAGGTCATGCGCCAGGTCCGCGCCTCCGAGACCGAGTCCGGAACCGTGGACATCGGCGACGCCCGCCTCCTCTGCGCGATGACGACCTGGGGCGACGGCTACTTCCCCGTGTCGGCCGACCTGGACGCGAGGGGCGCCTTGGTCGCGGTACGGATCCGCTTCACCGACACGGCCGCGTAGTCTCCGAACCGATGAAGTTGATCGCGATCAATCTCGACTGCCCCGACCCGTTGGCCCTGGCCGCGTTCTACCAGCAGGCCACCGGCCTCGAACCGCATCCCCGGTCGGACGCCGACTTCGCGGGACTCAACGGTGAGCACGGGCTCTTCATCGGATTCCAGCGCGTCGACGACCACCGCGCTCCGAGCTGGCCCGACCAGACCGTCCCTCAGCAGCTCCACATCTGCTTCAAGGTCGACGAGGACCTGGACGCGGCCGAGGCGCGCTTGCTGGAACTGGGCGCGGCCAAGCCCGACCACCAGCCGCACGGGGACAGGGCCCGCGTCCTCACAGACCCGGCCGGGCACCCCTTCTGCATCATCGCGCGCTGAACGACACAGACACACACTGCCCGCCCCGCCCCGCACCCGCCCGCCCGCCCGACACACTTTTGCAAGCAGGTGCTTGCAAAAGTTAGCGGGGGTGGGGCAAGGTGGAGGCATGGCATCGCTCAACGTCGGCAATCTCGGTGACTACCTGCGCGAGCAGCGGCGGAACGCCAAGCTCTCGCTTCGGCAGCTCGCCGATGCCGCCGGGGTGTCCAATCCGTATCTGAGCCAGATCGAGCGCGGGCTGCGCAAGCCGAGCGCGGAGGTGCTCCAGCAGGTCGCCAAGGCGCTGCGCATCTCCGCGGAGACGCTGTACGTGCGGGCCGGCATCCTCGACGCGGAGCGGGACCGGGACGAGGTCGAGACCCGCGCGGTCATCCTCGCCGATCCCACCCTGACCGAGGCCCAGAAGCAGGCGCTCCTCCAGATCTACGAGTCCTTCCGCAAGGAGAACGGATTCGAGACCGTCCGGGAGAGCCACGCGGACGGCGACGGACGGGACGACGGACGGACGGACATCCCGGAGCCGGGCGGTGACACCGGCCCGCAGCAGACGGCCAGTTGACCGGACCAGGGGACCGGCCGTCCCGCCGCGGACCTGTACCACCCTCAGCCGAACACGAAGAGCACGAAGAGCACGAAGAGCACGACGCACACGAAGAGCACGACGAACGACCCACGCATCCGGGAGGACGCTTCACCATGGCCATCACCGACGATCTGCGCAAGACCTTCAGCGACCCGACCCCGCTCTACTTCGCCGCCGGTACGGCCGACCTCGCCCTCCAGCAGGCGAAGAAGGTGCCCGGTCTGGTCGAGCAGCTCCGCTCCGAGGCCCCGGCCCGGATCGACGCCGTCCGCAACACCGACCCCAAGGCCGTGCAGGAGAGGGCCGCTGCCCGCGCCAAGGAGGCCGGTGCCAAGGCCAAGGAGGCGCAGGAGACCTTCCAGGCCAAGGTCAACGACTTCATCACCACCCTCGACGGTGACATCAAGAAGCTCGGCAGCACCCTCGACGCCGATCTGAAGAAGCTCGGCGAGTCCGCCCAGGACCTCGCGCTGCGCGGTGTCGGCGTCGCCGCCGAGTACGCCGTCAAGGCCCGCGAGACCTACGAGAAGGTCGCCGAGCACGGCGAGCAGGCCGTGAAGACCTGGCGCGGCGAGGCCGCCGAGGGCATCGAGGAGATCGCCGTCGCGGTCGAGCCGAGCGCCGAGCCGAAGCCGGAGCCCGCCCCCGCGCCGGCCCCCGCCGCGGTCAAGGCCGAGCCCGCCGCCGTCAAGCCGGAGCCCGCCGCCAAGAAGCCGGTCGCCAAGAAGGCCCCGGCCGCCCGCAAGGCCCCCGCGAAGAAGCCCACTCCGCCGGCCAAGTGAGACCGGCGGCCCGGCTGGGCGCGGAGGACGTGGACATACGGTCATGGGCCGGGCACTCATCGGGTGCCCGGCCCGTTGTACGAACTGAACGGGTAGGAGCGGCGCGGTTGCGGGTACGGTGACCGCGTAAGTACGAGCCGGGACGTGCCGAATCGGGTGGTGGACGTAGTGCTGATGCAGGGGTTCGACAATTTCCTGGCGCTGTTGAGCCTGGCTCTGATCGTGTTCAGCGGCTTCGCTCTGATCGACGCCGCGATCCGCCGGGAGGACGGCTACCGGGCTGCCGACAAGCAGACCAAGCCCTTCTGGCTGATCGTCCTCGGGCTCGCCTTCGTGGTGAACCTGATCTTCAACATCTTCTCGTTCCTGCCGATCATCGGGCTGATCGCGACGATCGTCTACATGGTCGACGTCCGCCCGGCCCTGCGCTCCCTGCCCGGCGGCGGGCGCGGCCAGCGCGGCGGCGGCTCCAGCAGCGACGGACCGTACGGGCCGTACAACGGCGGGCGGTAAGCACCCACCCCGGCTGACCTGACAGGCGGGTGTGCGGGCGTACGGCTTACGGCACCCGGTCCAGCAGGACCAGCGCCACGTCGTCCGTCAGCTCGCCGCCGTTCAGCTCGCGCACCTCGTTCACCGCGGCCCGCAGCAGCTCCTCGCCACTGAGCCCCTCGGCGATCTGGCGGCGGATCATCTCCACCATGCCGTCCTGGCCGAGCCGCTCGCGGCCGTCGCCGATCCGGCCCTCGATCAGCCCGTCGGTGTAGAGCATCAGGCTCCACCGCGCGCCCAGCTCCACCTGCATCCGCGGCCAGCGGGCACCCGGCAGCAGTCCGAGCGCCGGGCCGTTGTTCTCGTACGGCAGCAGCCGGGCCGGCCGGTCGGGGCGGGCGATCAGCGGTGCCGGATGGCCGGCCAGGCACAGGCCCGCGCGGCGGCCGTCCGGTGCGATGTCGACCGTGCACAGGGTCGCGAAGATCTCGTCGTCGTCGCGTTCGTGCTCCAGCACCTGCTGGAGCGTGTTGAGCAGCTCGTCGCCGCACAGCCCGGCCAGGGTCAGCGCCCGCCAGGCGATCCGCAGCTCCACGCCGAGCGCGGCCTCGTCCGGGCCATGGCCGCAGACGTCGCCGATCATGGCGTGCACGGTGCCGTCGGGCGTGCGGACCGTGTCGTAGAAGTCACCGCCGAGCAGGGCGCGGGAGCGGCCGGGGCGGTAGCGGGCGGCGAACCGCAGCGGGGAGCCCTCCAGCAGGGGCGTGGGCAGCAGGCCGCGCTCCAGGCGGGCGTTCTCCTGCGCCCGCAGCCGGCCCTCGGCCAGCCGTCGCTCCGCCGTGTCGGAACGTTTCCTCTCCACGGCGTAGCGGATCGCGCGGCTCAGCAGCCGGCTGTCCAGCTCGTCGCGGAAGAGATAGTCCTGGGCGCCCACGCGCACCGCCTCGGCGCCGCGCTCGGCGTCGCCGGACGCGGTGAGCGCGAGCACGGCGTGCCGGGGGGCCAGCTCCAGGACGTGCCGGAGTACGGCGAGTTCGTCGCCGTCGGCGGCGCGGCCGGGGGCGGGCAGCGTCAGGTCGAGCAGGATGCAGTGCACGTCGTCGGTGAGCAGCCGGCCGGCCTCGGTGAGGTTGCGGGCGGTGCGGACGCGCATCGGCTTGCCGTCGGAGTCCCGCAGGTCGGGGACGATCGGGCCGGCCGCGGGATCGTCCTCGATCAGCAGCAGGGTGAGCGCGGTGGTGTGCGAGGTGCCGAGCGGCGCCGGGCGCGGGGCGGCCGGGGGCACGGTGGTGGGTGCGGGGGCGGGCGTGGCGGTGGACGTGGCGGTGCGTGCGCTGTCGTCCTCGGCCGTCGCGTCGTTGCGAACTGTCTCTTCCTTGCGGGCGGGGTCCCGGTGGAGCGGGGCTGCTGCCTCGGAGGGGCCGCCGACTGTGGGCGCGGCCGGCGCCTGACCACTCTCCACGGCCGGGATCGCTCTCTGCCGCGGTACGGGTACGGGCATCGTCTTGGTTCCTTCCCTCCCCCCGAGGGCATGGCGGGGGCGAGGGACCTCGACCCACCGACGGGGACCATAGCGGCAGAAGGCGCCGCAGCGGAATGGTGTGCGACACCCAGCTTGATCTCAGGCCGCTGTCATATGCCGCGATCCCTACCGCAGTTGGGCAGGGCGGGCCGGGTGCGGGGATGACGAACGTCACGTCCGTACGGAGTTTGGCGGCCGTCCGGGGTGCCGTGGGTCACGTGGTGGGGGTCACCTGCCCGGCCTCGCGGCGGGCCGGGCAAGAGAGTTAACCCCTTTCGGCTGCTTTGCCCTGCGCGTCTGTCGTACGGATTCGGCTTACGCGTCCGGGCGGACCACACCGAGGATCGGCATCGTGCCCGCCCCCGCCAGGGTGATGTCGCGGCCGGGGCGCGGGGCGTGGACGATCGCGCCGTCCCCCACGTACAGCGCGACATGGCTCGCGTCGTCGAAGTAGATGATCAGATCGCCGGGGCGCATGTCCTTCACGGCGACCCGGTGCAACTGCTTCCACTGCTCCTGCGAGGTACGGGGGATGGCGGTGCCGGCGCTTCTCCACGCCTCGGAGGTCAGCCCGGAGCAGTCGTAGGTGGCGGGGCCCTCGGCGCCCCACTCGTAGGGCTTGCCGATCTGCGCGGTGGCGTACTTGATCGCCTTCTTGCCCTGCGCGGACGCCTTGCCGTCGATCTCGTCGAGTATCCCGGTGTCCAGCCAGGCCGTCTGGGCGTTCAGGGCGGCCTGCTCCTGGAGCTTGGCGAGGCGCTCCTTCTCCTCCTTCTCCAGTTGCGATTCGAGCTTCTTCGCCGCGGCGATCTGCTTCTCGATCCGCTTCTGGGCGGTCGCCTTGACCTTGCGGTTGGCCTCCAGTTGCTGCCACTGGGCCGAGGCGTCCCGGGAGTACTGCTCCAAGTCCTCCTGTGTCCGGGTCAGTTCGCCGAGCAGGCCCTTCGTGGCGCGCTGGCCCTGGATGACCCGGCCCGCGCCGTCCAGGAAGTCGCCCGGGTCGTCGCTCAGCATCAACTGGGCCTCGTCGGGCAGGCCGCCGGTGCGGTACTGGGAGCGGGCCGCGGCGCCGGCGCGGTCCTTGAGGTCGTCCAGCTTCTTCTGACCCTCGACGATCTTCTTCGCCAGGGCGACGATCTCCGCGGACTGCTTCTCCGCCGCCTCCTCCGCCGCGTTGTAGGCGTCGGTCGCCACCGCGGCGTCGTGATACAGCGCGTCGAGCTTCTCGCGTACGGCTTCGAGGTCCGTGCTCGGGGCGGGGGTCAGGTCCGGGCTGGTGGTCGGCGCCGACGACGGGGCCGGCGGGGCCGGACTCGCGAACGCCATGCCGGGTGCGCCCAGCACGGTCACCGCGCAGACGACGGCCACCGCCACCGCGTACACGCTGCGCTTGCTCCGCCCCATACCCCGTCCCCTCGACTGATTTCCCGTCAGTAACTTACGGTGCCCGGGGGATCGTGCCACGTCACGGTGGAAAACGACAGAGGCCGTGACCCGACGGGACCACTCCTCCCCCCCCCACACCCTCGACGGCATGCCGACCGCCCTGCCCATGTGACGAACGGCCCACGGAGATCGTTCCACCCTCCACGAACGGGTGAACGACGGCGCGGGCCTCCGGTGCCGGTGCCGGTGCCGGCGCCTCAGGAGCCGTATGCCTGACACCCCCTCACCCCCGAGGCGCCACCGCCCCCCACTCCACCGTCACTTCGCCCTGGCGCCATCGCGTGGGGCCGTCCGTCACCGGCCAGGTGGTTGTCAAGGTGCGGATCGTTCGGAGCCAGCGTTGGCGGGCGCCGTAGGAGGCGTAGGGGGCGGCTGCCGCCCAGGCGCGGTCGAAGTCGTGGAGGAAGGTGTGGATCGGTTCGCCGGGGACGTTGCGGTGGATCAGGGCCTTCGGGAGTCGTTCCGCGAGGTCGGACGGGCGGTCCAGGGAGCCCAGGCGGGTCGCGAAGGTGACCGTGCGCGGGCCCTCGGGGCCGAGCGCGACCCAGACGTGCCGCCGGCCGATCTCGTCGCACGTGCCCTCGACGAGCAGCCCGCCCCGCGACCCCCCGGACGCCGGCGCGAGCCGTGCGCACAGGCGTTGCCAGACCTCGGCGACCTGGTCCTCGTCGTACTGCCGGAGCACGTTCGCGGCGCGGACCAGGTGCGGCCGCTGCGGCACCGGGATCTCGAAGCCGCCGTGCCGGAAGACCAGCCCCTCCCGCTCGTACGGCCGGGCCGCCGCGACCCGGGCCGGGTCGATCTCGACGCCGACGACACGCGTGCGTGGCGCCACGGTCCGCAGCCGGGACAGCAGCTCGACGGCCGTCCAGGGCGCCGCCCCGTAGCCGAGGTCGACCGCCACCGGGTCGGCGGCGCGGCGCAGCTCGGCGCCGTGCGTCGCGGCGATCCAGCGGTCCATGCGGCGCAGCCGGTTGGGGTTGGTGGTCCCGCGCGTGACGGTGCCCACGGGGTGATGCGCGCGGGGGGTCATGAAAAGAGGGTAGGCGGACAGCACGGGAGGCACGCGGCCGCAGAGGGACGCACCCGCGTCTCGAACGGTTGAGCGATACCCGGTAACGCTCAGGCAAAAATCCCCTCCGCCGCCACCCGCCCGGAATGGGAATCGCGCCCTCCGGCGTTGCCGCCCAGTGGAGGGAGCCCCACACCCCTCCGTCCGGCATGCCCGCAGCAAGGAGGAAGGCCACGTGAGCCAGTACGTCAGCAGGCTCGGGCGTCGTTCACCGGCGGCCCCGTCGCGGCTCAGGCTCCACCGCCGCCCCCGCCGGGTGGCGATGCTCTCCGTGCACACCTCACCGCTCCACCAGCCCGGCACCGGCGACGCCGGTGGCATGAACGTCTACATCGTGGAGCTGGCCCAGCGCCTCGCCGCCATCAACATCGAGGTCGAGATCTTCACCCGCGCGACCACGGCCGCGCTCCCGCCGACCGTCCAGATGGCACCCGGCGTCCTCGTCCGGCACATCGACGCCGGCCCCTACGAGGGCCTCGCCAAGGAGGACCTCCCCGCCCAGCTCTGCGCCTTCACCCACGGTGTGATGCAGGCATGGGCCGGCCACCGCCCCGGCTACTACGACCTCGTCCACTCGCACTACTGGCTCTCCGGCCACGTCGGCTGGCTCGCCGCCCAGCGCTGGGGCGCCCCCCTGGTGCACGCCATGCACACCATGGCCAAGGTCAAGAACGCCAACCTGGCCTACGGCGACACCCCCGAGCCCGCCGCGCGCGTGATCGGCGAGACCCAGATCGTCTCCGCCGCCGACCGCCTCATCGCCAACACGGCGGAGGAGGCCGACGAACTCGTACGGCACTACGGCGCCGACCCCGGCAAGGTCGCCGTCGTCCACCCGGGCGTCAACCTCGACCGTTTCTCCCCGGCCGACGGCCGCGCCGCCGCCCGCGCCCGCCTCGGCCTCCCGCAGGACGCTCTGATCCCCCTCTTCGCGGGCCGTATCCAGCCCCTGAAGGCCCCCGACGTGCTGCTCCGCTCGGTCGCGGAGCTGCTGGACAACCGCCCCGAGCTGCGGTCGCGGATCGTCGTACCCGTCGTCGGCGGCCCCAGCGGCAGCGGCCTCGCCAAGCCGGAGGGGCTCCAGAAGCTGGCGGCGCGGCTCGGTGTCGCGGACGTCGTACGGTTCCGGCCGCCGGTCGGTCAGGACCAGCTCGCGGACTGGTTCCGCGCCGCGTCCGTCCTCGTCGTCCCCTCCTACAGCGAGTCCTTCGGCCTGGTCGCCATAGAGGCACAGGCCGCGGGCACCCCGGTCCTCGCGGCCTCCGTGGGCGGCCTGCCGGTCGCCGTACGGGACGGCGAGACCGGCTTCCTGGTCCAGGGGCACGATCCGGCGGCGTACGCGCGCGTGCTGGAGCGGTTCGCCGACGGCCCCGAACTCACCGCCCGGATGGGCGCGGCCGCCGCCCGGCACGCCCGGTCGTTCGGCTGGGACACCGCGGCCGCCGCCACCGCCGACGTCTACACGGCCGCCGCCCAGGCCCATCGCCGTCGCGTACGCTCCCAGCATGGGTGACAGGGATTCCGGCCAGGACACGGAGCAGACGGCGGCCGCGCGGATCGTCGAGGGTTTCCTCACGGACGCGGAGCTGGAGTGGGAGCGCCCCGAACCCGGCACCTACGTCGTCCAGCTCCCCGGCACCCGCAAGCTGAAGACGACGGTCTCGCTGATCGTCGGCCGCCACTCGCTGTCGCTGAACGCGTTCGTCATCCGCCACCCCGACGAGAACGAACCCGGCGTCCACCGCTGGCTCCTGGAGCGCAACCTCAAGCTGTACGGCGTGAGTTACGCCGTCGACCAGCTCGGTGACATCTACGTCACCGCCCGCCTCCCGCTCGCCTCCGTCACCGCCGAGGAGACCGACCGGATCTTCGGCCAGGTCCTGGAGGCGGCGGACGGCGCCTTCAACACCCTGCTGGAGCTGGGCTTCGCCTCCGCGATCCGCCGCGAGTACGCCTGGCGGGTGTCCCGCGGCGAACCCACCCACAATCTGGACGCGTTCGCCCACCTGACCCGGCGGTCCGCCGACTGAGTCACCCCAGGTGAGGTGATCACCGCATGCGCGCCGACCCCGAGTAGCGCCCCGGCGGCACCCCCACCAACCGCCGGAAGTGCCGGGTGAGATGGGCCTGGTCGTAGAAGCCGGTGTCCGTCGCGACCTCGGCCGCCGGACGGCCCGTCAGCAGCAGCCGGCGGGCCCGGTCGATCCGGCGAGCGGTCAGATACTGGTGCGGCGCGATGCCGTACGCCCCGCTGAACGCCCGGACCAGATGCGCCGGATGCGCCTGGAGCACCCGCGCGGCCTCCTCCAGACCGATGCCCTGGACGACGTACGCGTCGAGGAGTTCGCGCAGCCGGCGGGCGAGGTGCGGGTCGGAGGAGGGGGCGGGGCGCGAGGGACCCTCGGTGCGCCCCAGGTGGTCCCGGAGCCGCTCGCCGATCAGCGTCAGCCGGCTGTCCGCCTCCAGTTCGTCGCCGGGGCGGGCGAGCGCGGAGTGGAGTTGTCCCACCCGCCGCCGCAGCACCGGGTCCCGCAGGTCGGGGCCGTCCACGGCCGCCCCGATCAGCTCCTCGCCGAGCACGCTCGCGTCCAGGTACAGCACCCGCTTGCGGAAGCCGCCGGGGTCGACGGGGGAGCCGTTGTGCGGGACGTGCGGCGGCAGCAGGGTCACGGTGTCGTGCGGGGTGCCGTGCTCATGGCGTTCGAGGTCGTACCGTACGGCGCCGTCGTCCACGATGAGCAGCGTCCAGGCGTCGTGGACGTGCATGGGGTAGGCGTACTCGGTGAAGCGGGCGTGGAAGACCTCGACGACGCCCGGGACGCGCGGGCGCCAGGCGGAGACTTCCTGCCGGGGCCGGGAGGGCCGGGAGGGCCGGGGATGCCGGGGATGCCGGGAGGCCATGCAAAGAACGTACAAGACCGAGCCGGGGGCGGGACGGGAGTCTCACGTCATGAGCACCGTGAGCACTGTGAGCGTGGGGGACCCCGAGGCCCCCGTCCGTTTCGACACGAAGATCGCCGTCCTGCTGCGGGACGACCTGGAGTCCTGGCAGCGGCTGAACGTCACCGCGTTCCTGGTCAGCGGCCTGGGGACGGCCGCCCCCGAGGTGATCGGGGAGCCGTACGAGGACGCGGACGGGGTGGTGAGCCTGCCGATGTTCCGGCAGCCGGTGCTGGTCTTCGAGGGGACGAAGGAGACGCTGACCGCCGCCCACGCGCGGGTGCTGGCCCGTTCGCTCCCGCGCGCGGTGTTCACCGGTGACCTCTTCGCCACCGGCAACGACCGCGACAACCGGGCGGCGGTGCGGGCCGTGCCGACGGCGGAGCTGGATCTGGTCGGGCTGGCGGTGTACGGGCCGCGGAACGCGGTGGACAAGGTGCTGAAGGGGGCGCGGATGCACCCGTAGGGGCGGGTGAGTCCGTAGCTCGTCCGCCAGGTGGGCCGGGCGGGGGCTCAGGGCGCGGCGGGTGCGGCGCTCACCTCGGCGCCCTTCGCCTCCACCACCGGAGCCTCCCCGTCGGTCCGGTCGGCGTGGGCCCGCCCCTCCTGGTCCCCCTCCTCGTCCGGGAGCCGCCGCATGAGGACGGCGTACCCGGCGCCCGCCACCGTGCCCACGACCGCGCACATCCCCCACAGCCACTCCGCGCCGAACCGGTCGATGACGAAACCGGACATCACCGGGGCGACCAGCGAGGCCACCGCCCAGGACATCGTGTACATGCCCTGGTAGCGGCCGCGGCCGTGGGTGGGGGAGAGACGGACGACGATCCCGGTCTGGGTCGGCGCGTTGACGATCTCGGCGAGCGTCCACACGCAGACGGTGAGCGCGAAGACGCCGACCGACCCGGCGAAGGCGGTGAGTCCGAAGCCGTACCCCGCGAGGGCGGAGGAGATGACGAGCAGCCGGCGCGGGTCGCGGTGCTCGATGAACCGGGTGACCGGGATCTGGAGGGCGACGATCAGGACGCCGTTGACGGCGATCGCCATGCCGTAGTCCGCGGGGGTGAACCCGGCCTCGCCCATCGCGACCGGCAGCCCGACCGCCCCCTGCTGGAAGACGAACGCGACGAGGAAGGACAGCCCCACGACGCTCATGAACCGGGTGTCGCGCAGGACGGTCCCGAGCCCGACGGAGTCCTCCCGGCCGGCCTTCTCCTGCCGTTCGGGCCGTGACTCGGGCAGTTTGAGGAAGACGACGACCGCGCAGACGAGGGTCATCCCCGCCTCCAGCAGGAACCCGGCCCGGTAGCTGACCTCGGCGATGAAACCGGCGGCCATGGAGGAGACGGCGAAGCCGAGGTTGATGGCCCAGTAGTTGAGGGAGAAGGCCCGGATACGGTCCTTGGGCGGCACGATGTCGGCCATCATCGCCTGCACGGCGGGCCGGGAGGCGTTGGAGGCCATGCCGACCAGGAAGGCGACGCCGGCGATGGCGACGGGGTCGGTGATGAACGCGAGCAGCGCGACCGAGAGCGCGGTGGCGGTCTGCGCGACGAGCAGGGTGGGCCGCCGTCCGATCCGGTCGGCCATCACGCCGCCGGCCAGCGAGGAGACGACCCCGCCGAGGCCGTGCAGGGAGACGACGAGACCGGCGTAGAAGGCGGAGTAGCCGCGGTCGAGGGTCAGATACAGCGCCATGAAGGTGGCGACGAAGGCGCCGAGACGGTTGACGAGCGTGCTGGTCCACAGCCACCAGAACTCCCGGGGGAGACCGGAGAGGGTCTCGCGAGCGGCACGTCGGACGACGGCGACGGACATGGCGGAGTCCCCCCGAGGGTGTAAGTGGCGAAGGCGGCAACGGCAACTTACGGAGGCGGCCGCGGGGAGCACCACTCAATTAACAGATCCCGTCAAGCGTGAGCGGCGGAGTCCGGGAGCGGAGTCCGGGGTATGAGCGGCGGACGCGGGCCACCAGGACGGTCCATTACGCTCGGACCCATGGCCGACGCACCGTACAAGCTGATCCTCCTCCGCCACGGCGAGAGCGAGTGGAACGCGAAGAACCTGTTCACCGGCTGGGTGGACGTCAACCTCAACGAGAAGGGCGAGAAGGAGGCGGTCCGCGGTGGCGAACTCCTGAAGGACGCCGACCTCCTGCCCGACGTGGTGCACACGTCCCTCCAGAAGCGCGCGATCCGCACCGCGCAGCTCGCCCTCGAGGCCGCGGACCGCCACTGGATCCCGGTCCACCGCTCCTGGCGCCTGAACGAGCGCCACTACGGCGCCCTCCAGGGCAAGGACAAGGCGCAGACCCTCGCGGAGTACGGCGAGGAGCAGTTCATGCTGTGGCGCCGCTCCTACGACACCCCGCCCCCGCCGCTCGACCGCGACGCCGAGTACTCCCAGTTCGACGACGCGCGCTACGCGACCCTCCCGCCGGAGCTGCGCCCGCAGACGGAGTGCCTCAAGGACGTCGTCGTCCGGATGCTCCCCTACTGGTTCGACGGCATCGTCCCCGACCTCCTCACCGGCCGCACGGTCCTCGTCGCCGCCCACGGCAACAGCCTGCGCGCCCTGGTCAAGCACCTCGACGGCATCTCCGACGCCGACATCGCGGGCCTGAACATCCCCACCGGCATCCCCCTCTCCTACGAACTGGACACCGACTTCAAGCCCCTCAACCCGGGCGGCACCTACCTCGACCCGGACGCGGCAGCGGCAGCGATCGAGGCGGTCAAGAACCAGGGCAAGAAGAAGTAGGTTTTATGATCATGCCCCTGAGCTGCGCAGATGGCGCGACTCAGGGGCATTTTCGCGGCCTGGGCCCTCTGTGGGACCTCAGCGCGGCGGGTCCTGCGGCGGCCGGAGTGCTTGACCGAGTGCCTTCCGGGCCCGGTCGCGGCTGCTCGGCATGAGGTGCGCGTACACCTTCAGCGTGAGTCCCGGGTCGGAGTGCCCGAGGTACTCGCTGACGGCCTTGATGCTCTCGCCCGCGTCCAGCAGCACCGACGCGTAGAAGTGCCTCAAGGCGTGCATGCCGTGCTCGCGCGCGGCGGTGTGCTCTCGGCTCTTGGCCTTGGGGATGACGCCCACGGACGCCAGAGCAGGCTTCCAGTGGTCCTCATTCAGCGAGGTACGCCAGACGTGGCCGCCGTTGGGCCCGGTGAAGATCAGACGCTTGGTCACGGGCCGGCCGTTCGCCCGCATCCAAGGCAGCGTGATCTCAACAGGCGGGAACCGCTTGATGTGCTCCTTGAGCGCTTCCGCCACGGGGTCGGGCAGAGGGACGTCACGGAGCTTGCCGCCCTTCGGGGGCGCGAACACAGCCTTGCTCAGGCTGAGCTTGAGCTGCTGCACCACGTGCAGGGTGCCGCTGTCGAAGTCCAGCTCATCCACGGACAGCCCGAGGATCTCGCCTTGCCGTAGGCCGCAGCCGGCGCCCATGTCCACCATGGTCCGGAAGCGTTCGACCATGGCGGCCCGCATGGCGAAGACGCGGTCCGGCTGCCAGGGAACGACACGGCGCATGCCCATCTCGGGGAGCGTCACCGTGCGCGAGTTGCACGGGTTCCGGCGGAGGTAGCCGTCCTCCACGGCCGCGCTCAGGACGGCGCGAACGTTGGAGAAGATCACGCGGGCGTACGCGCCGGACATGCCGGACGCTTCGAGCTGCGTCACGAACTCGCGGATGTGACTGGGTTGGAAGGACCCCAGGGGCCGCGACCCGATGCGGGGGAAGGCGTGCAGCTTGAGCTGAGACTGCATCGACGCGCGGGTGTTCGGGTCCCCGCTCTGGCTCGCGAGCCAGCCTTCGGCGAACTCCTGAAACGACGTCCGGGACGCGTTCGGGTCGATGTAGTCGCCCCTGGCCACGTCCGCCGTGACCTTGCTCAGCCACTGCTCAGCGAGCCGCTTCTGTCCGTCGGGGAAGGACTTGCCCTTGCGCTTGCCGTCGGGGGCGAAGTAGCGGGCCCGGTAGCGCAGCCCGGTCCCGTAGCGCTCGGTCTTGACGCGGACGGTCTTGCCGTTGGCATCGGTCTCGGTCTTGTACCAGCGGTCTTGGATGCTGCCTGCCATTGGAGGCGGAGTCCCTTCTCGGCATGGATCAGGGGTGGCCGCTCAACGGCCACCCCTGGCGGTGTGCGAGGTTGCGTCAGGCCGCGACGCGGTCGACGTTCTTGAGCTGAGCGACGTAGGCCCCCACTTCGGCGGGGTCGTAGCGGACGTGCTTGCCGACGCGGAAGCCGGGAGGACCGGTGCGCTTCCTGCGCCACTGGTAGACGGTTTCGAGGGGGACGCCGAAGATCTCGGCGATGTCGTCGGGAGTGAGGTACCGGTCAGGCAAGCCGCTGCGGAGTGTGGCGCGGGGGTCGGGTTGAGCGGAAAGGGTTCGGCTCATGGAGTCCTCAGAAGTTGAGTCGCGTTGGCTTCGGGGGCTCTCGGCCTCCGTGTGTGTCCGAGGTGCGGATTTCTGCGTCACAGCGTCACCTACGTCACGCAGGCCTCTGACCTGCGGTTTTCGCGTGACGCAGACGGGTGGGGGTGCGTCACGCGTGACGCAGGCCGTTCGTCACGCGTGACGCAGGTGACGCGGCGTGACGCAGCCAGGAGCGTCTGCGTCACGCTCGTCTGCGCAGGTCACCCGCCGTTTTCCAAGATCGTGTGACGCTGTGACGCAGCGTCCCCCTACTTAGGAAAAAAAGAGGGGGGTGTCTGTGGTGGTGTGGCGCGTCAGGGAGTGAATGCGGAGCCGCTTCGCGGCGCGTTCATCGCAGGGCGGCGGTGCCGCCGAACAGCAAGAGGAGCACGCATGCCCGGTGGTGCTCCTCTTGCTCGTACGGGCGGCGCGGGTCAGAACGCCTGCTGTTCGTGCGGGGGCGCGGCCGTTGAGCGGGTCATCAGGATGAAGCGGCCTTCTCGGGTGCGGCCCGAGTCGATGAGGACGCCACGGGCGGCGAGGGTCGGCTGTAGCCGCTTGAGGCGGTCGGAGAGCACTTTGCCCGTGGTCGGCCAGCCCTTGGGCAGGGGGCGGAAGTCCTCGCCGGTGTAGACGCGGCTGAGGCAGTGCAGCCACTCCGTCGACGTCATCCGCTGTTCCGCCCCCGCGTCGAGAGTGGCGGCGTGCTGCAACACGGTCTGTGCCAGCAGGTCACCTTCGATGACGTCGTCGTTGAGGTCGTCCAGGCTGGCCCGGTAGGCGGCGAGCGCTCCGAGCCCGGTGGCCGCGTCGAGCTGCGCGCACAGGTGCGCGAAGTCGGCCATCCGCAGGTCGGTCGGGGTCTCCGCCTCCGCCGCGCGGACCTTGACGGTGAGGTCCAGGAGCGAGCCGAGGACGACCGGCAGCACTTCCGCGTACTCCGTCCACAGCTCATCCTCGGTGCGCCGCACCCGGGGCCGCTCCAACCGCAGCGGCAGCAGCCGTTCGGCGAGGTCGGGGCGGATTACGCCCACGTCGATGCCGGTCAGGAGCAGGGGGCGGCGGTAGCCGACGCGGAAGACGTCCCCGTCGGTGAACAGGGCGCGCTTGACGTTCTCGGCTCCGGTGACGATGCAGCACATGGCGTCGGATAGGTCCGGGCTCATGTGGGAGAGGTTGTCCAGGGCGGTGACCCATCCGGCCGCCACGGCTGCGAGCAGGTTCTCCTCGTCCTTCGGGGCGCGGCGCAGGTCCCCGGTCATGCCCTCGATGATCCGTACGAGCATCCGGCCGCCGGTGGACTTGCCGGCGCCCTGTGGCCCGGTGAGGAACGGGGCGGGGACGGGCACGGACGGCCCGAGACACCCGACCAGCCACGCGATGGCCAGACACTCCGTCTCGGCGTTGGCGAAGTTGCACAGACGCAGCAGCAGATCGATGCCCTTACCGTCCGTGTTCTTGACCGGCAGCGGCAGTTCGCCCGTGAGTTGGGTGCGCCGCCAACACACCTCACGCGGGTCCGGGACGGCGATGTCCCAGCCGGTGGGGTGGATTCGGACAGACTGCCCGTCGGCGCGGCCCAGGTCCAGCCACGTCGCCCCGTCGAACCCCGGGGCCACGCGGATGTGCACGGGCTGCACCTCCTCGGTGAGCGCGAGTGCTTCGATCAAGTCCAGTGCCTCCTTGAGCGCGGTCCCGTTGAACACGCCAAGACCGTCCCTGAACAGGCCGACCATGAGTTCCTGCCGGTGGCTTCCCGTCGTGCCCTGCGAGCGGATCGGGCGGGCGACGGGGTGGCCGGTGCGCTGCGCGTACACGGTGCCGTCGGCGGTGCGGAAGTAGCGGAAGTGCGCCTGTGCGTAGTCGGTGATGATCTCGCGGGCAGGGTTCTTCTCGTCGTCGGCCATGGTCACAGTCCCAACGTGGTCAGGGCGTTGGTCCACGCATCGGTGCAGTGCCGGGGCGATTCGCCCTTGGCCTGTGCGGCGGTGAACAGCCGCGCGACATGGGCATCCGTGAGACAGCCGCACCGGCCGTGCGTGGACAGCACGGCAAGGAACGTGCGGTACACGGTGGCGTGCACCGCGCTGGAGGCTTCGGTGATGCGTTGCTCGGCCATGGCGATCCCCCGGTCCAGATAGGTAGGCGTGCGGTGCCTGCACTCGCCCCCGTGACCACTCAGAGGCACTGTGAGGCTCTGTGACGCCCTGCGAGCCGTGGACGGCTCCTTTACTGCCAGCGCACGCACAGCGTCCGGGAGAGGGGCCCTGGCGCCCGTGCCCCCGCCGAGCCAACGGGCGTACGCCATAAGGGACTTGATGTCGACGCCGGGGCGGACGGCGTTCACGGACCGCATGGCGCCCTGGTAGATCCAGTGCTCCCCCCGCGTCGTCGGCACGGTGAGCGTGGCGGGCAGGGTGGCGCGGGCCCAGGCGACGGCCGCCGCGTCGTCCAGGTCAACGACGGTCACGCCGGCGCCGCCGGGGTGGTACGCGACGGCGGCGGCCCGACGCCACGCCGTGGCCCACGGTGGGGAGGTGAGGATGTGCGGGTTGGTGGTGGCGGCGGCCCACGCGTGGCAGACGCCGGGGCACCGGCACGGGCCGGGGGTCTTCATGTTCGGCCGTCCGCCGCACGCGTTGCTGGTGCAGTCCGGGCAGTTGCCGAACGGCACCTTCCCCGCCCGCAGGGGCAGGGGCGGGATGCCGTGTGAGGCCAGCATGAGCGCGGTGTCGAGCAGGTTCGGGGCGGCGGTCACGCGGCCACCTCCAGCCCGGACGGGGTGAGGTGGTCGAGGGCGACGTGGCCGATGTGTTCGGCGTAGGCGGGCGGGATGCACTCGCGGATGCCGTCGCGGTTCATCCACGGCACTCCGAGCACCCTGCGGGCGAGGGGGACCCCGGAGAAATTGCCGACGAACTGCCCGTAGTGCCCGGGCGGGACGGGGCGCCCCATCTTGGCCTGCGGCACCAGGTGCGCGGGGTGGCCGGGCTGGTCGAGGGTGAAGCCTCCGCCGGTCTCGAAGAACCGGTGGCGGTAGTTCTCCAGGGCGAACATCTGCCCGCACAGCATCACCGGCTCACGCAGCTTCGGGACCGCACCCCGGACGTTCTCCATAACCCACGGCCGCCCGGTCGTCTCCAGCGCGGCACGGGTAGGGGCGATCAGGTCGGGGTGGTCGTTGCCCTGGATGCGCTGGCATTCGGTGTCGTGCTGGCACGGCGGAGAGGCGTGGATGAAGTCGAACGCGGCGCCGTGTTCCAGGACGAACGCGATGGCGTCTGCCTGGATGAGCCGGTACGGGTAGCGGGGCTGGGGGTCCTTGTCGACGCCGGTCACCTCGAACCCGGCGTCGGCATAGCCCTTGGCCGCGCCGCCCTGGCAGCAGAACAGATCCAGTAAGCGGGGCCTGCGGCCGTGCACTCGCCGGAAGAGAGCAGGTTGCGTCATGCTGGGAGACCTCCAACAGGTCAGTTGCTGGCTGGTTGGCAAGGGCGGCCCCGGACTTTGGCGAGACGGGGGCCGCCCTTGGCGTAGCTACTGGTAGAAGCGGTTGCGCTTGATGACGGCCTTGCGGATGTTGACCGTCGTCCCGGCACCGTGTCGGCTGCTGCCGAGCACCTGCACGGCGATCCAGCCGCCGAAGACGACGGCAGCGAGCGTGATGAGCTGGGTGACCAGTGCGGTCAGGGCCGTGATGAAGGTGGTCAGCAGGAGCAGGCCCCCGCACACGGCGAGGAACCCGACGCCCCCGAGGGCGACGTTCACCGCCGCCCGTGAGACGGCCGGCTTGGCGACGACCGGTTCCGGCTGCATGGGGGTGACGGCGTAGCCGGTGACGACGCGGCCGTCGGGGAGGACGACGCTTGCGACCGTCGGCACGGTGTGCGGCTGGACGGGAATGAGCGGCGCCGGGTACGGCGCGGCGGGGGTGATCGGGGTGGGGTGGTGGACTTCCGGGGTCCGTACGGCTGGTGCGTTGGGGGTGGTCTCGGGGTACATGCGGAATCCTTTCCGGTGCTCGGTTGGGGAGGCAGAGACACCCCTTGCCGGGGGCGCTGTGGAGGGGGTTTTCGGGGTCTGAGCTGGGGTGCCTCCCCGCCTCCCCGGAACGGTGTTTTCGCTGATCACTGTGGGGGAGGCGGGTGGGGGAGGCGGTTGGGGAGTTCTCCCCGCCTCCCCGCGTCGGGAGGGTGCGCCTCCCCGCTACTCGGCGGCGGAAGCGGAACCCTCGGCGTCGCGGTCGGCGAGGGCGCGGGTGACGTCTTCGGCGCGGACGACCATGCGGCCGTGGGACTTCTTCGGCTCGATGCCGGCCGCGTCCAGGACGCGGGTGAGGTCGCCGAACGACCAGCGGCCGTAAGCGTCCTCGCTGAGCACGGACAGCCGCTTGATGACGTCCTGGGTGAACACCCGCTTCTCGTTGCCGAGGACGGTGAGGATGTCGGCGAGCGGGTCACGCTCCTCGTCCCGCTTCACCGCGTGCAGGGTCGTGACGCCGGCGCGGAGGGCCTTGGCGCGGGCGGTGATGGCCTTGGCGTCGTCGTCGCCGATGAAGTGCGTGCGCACGGTGATGGACGACTGTCCCTTGGGGATCTCGATGCCGTCGGAGGCGACGACCAGGGTTCCCTTGTCCAGGCCTTGGCGGAGCAGGTGCGGGGCGGCGCCGCCGTTGACGGCCTTCTCGCCGAGGGCCATGACGGCTTGCGCTTCGGTGCCCAGGGCGAGCGAGGCACGCGTGTGGGCGCCCTCGCGGACGAGCTTGGGCAGGTTCTGGTCGGTGGGGTCCTGCGTCCCCTCGTACATGAGCACGTCGACCACACGGCCCTGGTTGTGGACCTTGCGCACGGCCATGAAGTAGCGGGAGGTGGCCTTGGAGCCGCCGTAGGGGCGCTTGTCGTCGTCCACGGCCGGGCACATGAACGCCACCTGCGCCTCGTCCACGATGCCGATCAGCGGGTCGAACACCACGGTGGGGTCGGCCTGACGCGCCGCGATGCGGCGGTTCATCTCCTCGACCAGGCCCTCGACCATCTCGGTCGCCTCGATCACGTGCTCATCGGTCGGCCCCTGGATCAGTACGGTGGCCAGACCGTCGAACATGGCCCAGTCCCCGGCGCCCTTGAGGTCGGCGATCCGGAACTCCACCCGCTTGTCCAGCGACGCCCACAGAGCGAGGGAGCGCAGGGCGGCGGTCTTGCCCTGGTTCGACAGACCCGTGATCAGAAGGTGCCGCTGATACAGGCTCAAGGCGGCGGCGTCGCCGCGCAGGTCCTGACCCCAGGGTGCGCGGCCCTTGGCGTAGTTGGCGGTCATCGTCTCGTCGGTGACCAGCGGAGAGGGGCCGATCGGCTCGTCCAGGGCGCCGGAGTCGGCGACCCACAGCCGCACCGTGCGCGCAGCCTGCGGGATGGTGATGAACACTTCGTGCTCGTGCCGGGACAGGTTCTCAGCAAGCTTGCGCCGCTTGCTCTGCACCTCGTTCGTGGACACCCCGGACGGAAGCGTGACGTCGACCTCGACACCGCATCCGGCGATCACGATCGGGGACAGCATCGACGCGCCGGCGTCGCCCATCTCCTTGATGGCGTTGCGCAGGGCGGGAACGCCGAGGTCGCGCAGGGCCTTGACCACGATGGACGGGGTGATCGGCTCCCCCTCGCCGCTGCGGACGTGGGCGGGAAGAGCCCACTGGGGTGCGGCTTGCTGCTTGCTGCCGACCGCCCACAGGGCGAGCAGGGCCAGGAACGGGCCCAGGGTGACCAGCGGCCCCCACACCACCTGAACGATCGTGATCAGGAGGTTGATGAACTCCACGGTGGCCATGAGCGGGGTGACGACGTCGGTGACGTCCTTCGTCGCTATGGCCATGACGACGCCGAGGGCGACGAGGGAGCCGATGCCCATGCCGGCGGTGACCGCCACGCCCTTGGCCGCGTCGACGGGCGAGTGCAGCAGGTCCATACGGCGGCGGTGCCGGGCGTCGCGGTAGCGCTGGGCCCGCTCCTCCCATTCCATGGCCGCGTCCATGTCGCCCGCGGCTTCTGCCGCGCGCATGAACCGCTCGTAGCGGGCGGCGGTCTTGCCGTCCCACGTGCGGCGGCCGACGATCCGCGCCCCGCCGACGACGTACAGGCCGTGCCGGGCGACGGCACGGGCGGCGGTCTTGGTGTTCTCGTGCGTGACGGCCGTCTTCACGGCCCGACCGGAGCGGACCCACAGCGGGAGTGCCGACGGGGCGGGGTCGGGGACCACGGTCAGGGTGGTCACGGTGGGGGTGGTGTCTTTGTGCAGGTGAACGACGTTCTCGGACATGCGTGACGTCTCCTCAACGCCCCCATGCGGGGCGGGAAAGGGCATGCGGGAAGGGTGCGGGGCCGGGACGGGTGCGGGCCGTCCCGGCGAGTGGCTCACGTGCTGCGCGGCGGGGGCGTCACCACCAGCCGGACGACTTCTTGGCGGCCCTGGCGGCGGCGTACTCGCGCACGATCCGCTGACGCTCGATGTGCAGCGCGGTGATCTCGGCCGTCAGCCGGGTGACCGCCTGCTCCGAGACGGACTCCAGCCGGTTCTCCTGCCGAGTGGTGCTCTTGCTGCGCAGGACCCGGTACGAGCCGCCGGCGAGCGCCCCGAGGACGGCGCGGCGCTCGCTGCTGTTCAGGGGCCACATCTCGCCCCGGCGGACGGCTTCCAGCTTGCGCGTGGTCTTGGTGATCTCGCGGTCAATGGCGCGGGTGTCGGGCTTGCCCATGGTCAGGCGCTCCTCGGGGAGTGGGAGGTGTCGGGGTAGGCGCAGGGCGCGCACGTGCCGAGCGACGGCGGGATGACGTATCCGGCGTCGCGTCGGCAGGCGGGGCAGGTGCGGCGGGCGGCATTGGCCTTGGCCAGTGCCGCCCACCGGGCGGGGGTCATGGGACGTACCGGCTTGGCCAGGTCGACGCGGTAGAGGTAGGCGATGAGCGGGCCCCGGCGGCGGCGTGGCCGTTCGAGCTGAGCGGCCACGTCCTGACCGCCGGGGCGCAGGCCACGCGCCCGAAGTTGGCGGCGGGTGGCGTAGCCGTCCGGGGCGAGATGCCACCGGAACACCGGCAGCGCACCCATCAGGCCACGACACGCTTCCACGCGGCCCGCAAGCGCACCTCGGACGCGGAGTGGCCGGCCGCGCGGAAGCGGATGGCCATCTCGCGGTAGGACAGGGCGGGCGTCTCGCTGTGCCGGATCTCGTCCACCAGTGCGTCAAGCTGAGCGTCCGTGAGCGCGGGAGCAGACTCCAGCGCGAGCGAGGACACCGGCTCGATGGGCCCCCAGACCGGCAGTTCCCACCGGGGCGTGACGCCCGGTGTGACGCCGGGCGTGACGGGGGTCGTCACGCTGGTCAGCGCCCTGCCGGTGTCCTCACCCTGCCGCGCCGTCTCCAGCGTCGACCACGCCCCGGCGAGGGTGGCGGCGGTCTTGGCCTGGACGCGTGCGACGCGCGCGCCGGCCGCCGTCACGGCCGTCAGCCGCGTCTCCTCGGTGGCCGCGTCCGCCCGCAGCCGGGCACGCGCCACGGCCGCCTCGTCGCGGGCCTCTTGCTGGATTCCCCGGATCGCTCCGAGGGCGCCGGGGGTCAGGGCGGTGCGCTCCCACAGTCCGTGCACCAGCCACAGGGCCTTGGCCGCGACGGGGAGCCACGCGACGGCCAGCCACGCCCCGGTGGACTCTTCGGCGGTGAGGGCGTGGGCGATCAGGACCCCGGTCGCGATCAGGCCGAAGCTCCATCCGACGGCGGTCACGCCGTGGCTGTGGTCGCCCTGCGCGGCCAACCGACGCTCATAGGCGAGGGTGGCCAGCCATCCGCCGTCGATTCCCAGACCGACGACCAGCGCGACGGGCCACGGCATCGCGGTGCCCAGCCACATCACGACCACGGCCAGGGTGAGCACCATGGACACCGCCGTCATCGCGACGGCGGGAAGAACGGTCTTGGCGTTCATGCCGTACCTCCCTTGCGGCGGTTCTCGGCGTGGCTGCGCTGGTTCGGCTGGGTGCGCGGAGCGTCCTCGTACCAGGCGAACGGCGGGATGCCGTCAGCGGCTTTGAACACGCGGATGGCCGCCCCCGACGGGGCGTCGGGCAGGGCGTAGACCCTGCCCCGCTCCAACGACGCCAGCAGCCGGGCACCGTGGTGCTCGCAACCGTCCGCGCCGGCGTTGTACTGATCCAGCACGGTCACGACGGCCGGGCCGTCGCACGCGGTCGGGTCGTCGGGGTGAGCGGCCGGGCAACGGACGGTGCCGGTCACGCCGCACCCCCCGGCAGCATCACGCCGGCCGTGCGGTTGACCAGGTCCCGCCGCGCGGCGAGCACCCGGTGACGGGCCCGGCGGATCCGGCGGGCGTCCATCTCGTTCACGGGACGGTCCAGGGTCTTGATCTGCGCGTCCAGCAACTCGACCTCCGCCAGGATGACGGGGGACTCCAGCTCGATCGCGTCCAGCTCCGCAAGCGTCGGCTCACGGTCGAAAACGTCGGCGGTAACAACCACCTGAGCAGCACCGATGTGCTTCATGGGTCTTAGTTCCTCTCACGAAGGAACGGCCCGAACAGCGGCCCCGGTGTTCGAGCACCGGGGTCGCGCGCCGTTGAAGTCGGAACATCCGGCTCCCCTCAGCGCTGCACGTGCGAGACGTGCAGCGGAGGCAACCGGCCGCCGTAGGGATGCGGCGGAAGTCGGAGATGCGCGGGCCTGAGCCGCGCCGGACACCTTTTGCGGGAGGTGACGGCCCGTACTGCGCGATATGGATCTGTGCCTCAGTCCCGCTCCTCCGAGGAATCGCATCCCGGTCTCGTCGCGCGGCGTGCGTGCCCTTGGGCAGATCCGTTCTTTTGAGTCGGCACGTGTCCCTGACGGGAGATGACCGACTGGTCTCCGCTCACCTCGGCCGGCATGGTCACGGCCGTCGTGTCTGTGGCGGATCACGCTGTTGAGTTTTCGGCGCAGACGGGCACACTTGGGGGTGTTACACCACCTGCTCAGCTTGTTGGTACAAGCTGATGCAGTGATGCTGCACTGACGGACAGTGATGCGTCAAGGGGTTAGGGGCTGCATGTACCAACAAGTTGCGCGAGTGCGTCATGATGGGGCCATGAACAAGCAGCCGAAGTACCGGCAAGTGGCCGACGTCCTGCGCCGCGAGATCGTCAACGGCACCCATGCGCCTGGATCGCGGCTGCCCTCTGAGAACGACCTACAGCAGCGCTTCGACGCGTCGCGGAACACCATCCGCAACGGGCTGAGTCTGCTGGTCAGTGAGGGGCTGATCTCGTCCAGTCAGGGACTCGGGTACGAGGTCAAGTCGCACGAGGTGTTCGAGCTCAACGCGTCCCGCTTCGAGAACCTGACGTTTCCGCAGAACGGCGACGCGTACAACACGGACGTCACGAACGCGGGGCGCCGGCCGCACCAGACGTTCCGTGTCGAGATGCTGCCTGCGTCGCAGGAGATCGCTGAGCGCCTCAAGGTCGAGCAGAGTACGAAGACGGTATTGCGGTTTTGTCATCGCTACGTGGACGACGTTCCTTGGTCCACGCAGGCCACCTACTATCCGTCGTGGCTGGTCGACGCGTCGCCCCGACTTGCTGAGCCTGGAGACATCGAAGAGGGCACAACGCGGTACCTGGCTGCTCAAGGCATTGAGCAGGTTGGGTACTTCGACGAGATCGCGGCCCGAATGCCCACCCCGGAGGAGGCGCGGCTCTTGGAGATCGGAGCGGGTGTTCCGGTGATGCTCTGGACGCGGACGGGCTACTCGGTGGACCGTCCCATCCGATGCACCATCACGACGTTCCGGGGCGACCTGAACCGGATGAACTACGAGATCGGCAACCTAGCCGCCCGGAGCGAAGACACGTGATCATCACCCCCGCAGAGCCGCACGACGTATCCAAGCTGTTGGCCTTCCGTGAGGAAGCCGCAGCTTGGCTGCGCGGTCTCGGATCTGATCAGTGGAGCCGTCCGTACCCGGCTGACAAGCTGCTGGCCACGATCGAAGCGGGCACCGTGTTCATGCTCCGCGACGGGCACACTACTGTCGGCACCATCACCCTGACCCCAGACGCCGAAGACGGGCTGTGGACTGACGAGGAACTGGCCGAACCGGCGATGTTCGTCAACAAACTCACTGTTGCGCGGGAGTACGCCGGCCAGAACATAGGCGGCAGGTTGCTCGACTGGGCAGGTGAACGTGCGTACCGTGCGGGCGCCCGATGGGTTCGGCTGGACGCGTGGACGACGAACGGGGCGCTCCAGCGGTACTACCTCGCCCAAGGCTTCACGTACGTCCGTACGGTCCGGGAGGGCACTGCGGTGAACGGCGGACCACGTGTCTCAGGCTGGCTTGCTCAGCGAGCCGCACGGCCGGCAGACCACGGGTTCACGGACCGTACGCCCGCGCCCGCGCGACTCCCGTTCGCGGCTTAAACAGGAGTCGCACGGCTGCCCGGCCTACCCGATGAGGTGGCGGAGGAAGTCGGTGACGAACTTCTCGACCTCCTCCTTCGCGCTTGCGTCGCGGACGTCGATGCGGTCGATGTACTTGACCCCTGCGTGCCGAAGAAGCCGTTCCCTGCTCTTGTCGTCAGAGCTACGGCCCTTGTGATGCGGCCCGTCAACCTCGATCACTCCTACGTATCCCCTGTAGGTGACCAGCAGGTCCGGCTCGAAAACGTGATCACGCACCTTCATCGCGCTGAGAGGGACGATTCCTATGGTGTCGTTGTCTGGGAGTTCCTGCTGTCGCTCGCGCAGGACAGCGTAGACACGCCACTCCCACTCGTTTGTGAGGTGCAGACCGTCAGCTTGCGGGTGAGCTGGCCCAATCCGCACCTTGCGGGCGTGGTTGGAAGGGCGCGCTTTGCCACCGGCCGCCAATTGCTCCCGCCAGTTGGCCCCCACCTCGGGCAGGATGGCGCGTGCTCGCAGCCCCGAGATGCCGAAGTTCTCCCGGTCGCAGACCTCTTGCATGGCTGACAGCGCACGCTGCTGCACCTCTTCGGTGAAGCGCTCAAGCTGGGGGTGGTCGAAGTCGAGCACGACTTCGAACCAAGACTTCCCCCAGTCCTCCTCCTGGTACTCCAAGTCGCAGAACTCGGCCTGCGCCAGCAGAGCAGCGATGTCCTCGTGCCCCCGCTGATGTAGAAGGGTGGCGCTGACGGCCAGAACC
This sequence comes from Streptomyces sp. CAI-85, assembly GCF_013363615.1. Taxonomy (NCBI): domain Bacteria; kingdom Bacillati; phylum Actinomycetota; class Actinomycetes; order Kitasatosporales; family Streptomycetaceae; genus Streptomyces; species Streptomyces sp. CAI-85. The sequence goes on from NZ_JAANNX010000002.1 coordinate 95,001, forward strand.
TTCTCAGCACGGGCGCGGGCGAAGTCATCGTGTGAGTAGTTGTCGGGGTTCTGCAGGATCTCCTGGAACGGAACGGAAGCTGCGGTCATGCCCTGATTCTGGCAGCCCCCACTGACAACAGGCGCTGCCGCAAGAGAAGTTGATCACCCACGGTAGAGACATAAGAGATGGCTGCTCTCGCACGTCTGGTGAGGCTGCTCCTCTTCGTGAGTGAGGTCCGGTGGCGACATCGCCGGGCCCTCCCTGGGCCCCCGCTGGGCCCTCCGAGGTCGACCGACGACGACCAACAACGACCAACAACGACGGCCCAACCGCAGGTCAGTTGGGGTACGCAGCCCGCTGACCAGGGGCGGAAAACGGGCCCGCCAGACCCAGGGCAAGAAGAAGTAACACGCACTGATCAAGCCCCCTGCCTTCGGTTTGCCGTTGGTAGGGGGTTTGTCGCTGTGCTGGAGCCGTCTCTGGGGCCTCAGATGCTTGGTCGGGCGTCATACGGCAGGATCGAACGACTGAGCGGTACAGCAGCGGCCTGTGGCAGGACCGCAGACCGTGACTGGTCTGGAAGGGATGCTGTCAGAAGTCTGGTCTAGGTTTGGCCCGTGACCCACAGTCGTTCCCATGCAGGGGCGCCCTGCGAGCCTGGCTTGCCGCCCCACCAGGTTGTCCTGGCGGAGACCGACTGGGGTTCGCTCCAGACGGCTTTCGGGTCCGGTGAAAACCTTCCCAAGGTTCTGACGCAACTTTTGGAGCCCGACCCCAAGGTCCAAGTCACCACCTTGTGGGAGCTGGGTGAGCTCGTCGGCCACCAGAACACCATTTACGAAGCCACCGCCCCCACCGTCATGTACGTCGCCGGCATCCTCACCCACCCGGCGGCCATGACGCGACGGCCTTATCGCGACAGCCCCATCCGCGCGACGTTGTTGGGCTGGCTGGCCGCCACGCTTCACGACGCCTCCGACGAGGTCGTCGCCCGCAACGAGGAGTACTTCCCCGGCTTCCTCACCCGCAGCACCACCGTGGCGGCCTTCCGGGACCTGCGCCCGATGCTCTACGGGGCCGTCGCGCCTTTATTGCATGACAGCCATGAGGATGTGCGTGAAGCCGCAGTCATCGCCGCGCTCCTCCTCGCCGAACACCCCGCGCTCGCCAGGCACCGTGCTCACCTCGCCGTGCACGCGCGCCGCATCCTGAACACCAGCAGCAACGACCCCAACCGTCGTGTCGCGTGGAGAGCCCTCCAAGCATGGGGCCACAATCCGCCCGGCCCAGAGCCTCTCTCCGAGGAGGCCGAGGACCAGGGGCCGCACAGCAATGGCCGCGGCGATCTCGAACCTCCCTTCTGACCGATACGCGCACGGCACAGCGTGGCTGACTGTCGTCGGTTGAGGTGTCGTCTTTGCGCTGCGTGATTCTGCGCTGCGGAAGGGGAACACAGCCCTGTGGCGGAGTGAGGTCAGGGGACGGGCAGCCAGGTGGCGCAACGGGGCAGCGACCGAGGCAGCGCCGGGACCGGTCCATGAACGGTCCATGAACGGCGGCCGGTCGACGCGATCGAGGACGCCATGCCTAGGCCCCTGGTTGTTCGCGAGCCTCTGCCCGGGCCCCCGCGTCCCGCAGAGCCGACACGGCTGCCACCGCCTCCTCCTCGGCCACGCCGACGAGGACCACGACAGGAGCCTGCCTCACCAGGACCTTGCTGTGCCAGAGACTCAGCCCTGCCAGCCGGCGCACGACCTGAACGACGCCCAGCACATCGACACCGGGGTCCGTGAGCACGACCTCATGGGGCACGGCGTCGCACACCAGCAAGAAGGACTCGTCCGCCATCACCCACTCCGCGAGGTCGGGCGGCGACGCAGCCGCCGGCGGTAGGCCGTCCCGTCGACGACGAGCCGGAGACACCCGCTGACCTTAACGGCCGTCGGCGTCCCGGCCCCAAGGCAATTTCCCGCGCCCCGACTCCCTGACCGGCCGGCGCGACGCCCAGAGCGAGTGAGGCGGGACCCCGCGGGACCCGGTGCCGGAAGGCGCCGGGTCCCGGGTTGGCGGAAGGGTCAGCCGCACTGGCAAGGGTTGCCCGACTGGCAGCCGCAGCCGCAGCCGGAGCCGCAGCCGCAGGCGGCCAGGAGGGGGAGGCTTCTCGGCTCGGGGGGCTGCTCGGTCGGGCGTTCCTGGGTCGGGTCGGGCGTGGGAACACTGGGGGACTCGGCCATGGGGTTCCTCCCGGACGCGTAGGGCCTGTGCCCATTTCATGCCCGCTGCGTCCGGCGCATCAACGGCGCACAGTGGCTCGCGCACTCCCCGAAAGCAGTCCCGTGCGCTCAGGCCCCGTCCGTCCCCGTGCCCGTCACCGGCTGGATGTCGGGCTGGATGTCCGGCTGGAACTCGTCCGCGTGCTCGCCCGTGACCAGGAAGACGACCCGCTTGGCGACCGCCACCGCGTGGTCGGCGAACCGCTCGTAGTAACGGCCCAGCAGGGTGACGTCGACCGCCGTCTCGATGCCGTGCTTCCAGCGCTCGTCGATCAGGTGCTGGAACAGCGTGCGGTGCAGCAGGTCCATCGCGTCGTCGTCCGTCTCCAACTGGAGCGCGAGATCGACGTCCTTGGTGATGATGCACTCCGCCGCCTTCGCCATCAGGCGCTGCGCGAGCTGGCCCATCTCCAGGATCGTGGCGTGCAGGTCCTGCGGGACCGCACGGTTCGGGAAGCGCAGCCGCGCCAGCTTCGCCACGTGCTGGGCGAGGTCGCCCGAGCGCTCCAGGTCGGCGGACATCCGCAGCGACGTGACGACGATCCGCAGATCCGTCGCCACCGGCTGCTGCCGCGCCAGCAGCGCTATGGCCTTGGCCTCCAGGTCGTGCTGGAGCTCGTCGACCTTCTGGTCGGCCTCGATCACGCTCTCGGCGAGCTTCAGATCGGAGTCGAGGATCGCGGTCGTGGCGCGCCCGATCGCGGACCCGACCAGCCGGGCCATCTCCACCAGGCTGTCGCCGATCGAGTCAAGTTCCTCGTGGTACGCGTCCCGCATCAGGCTTCCCTCTCGTACGTCGTTCTCACGTGAATCCCGGAGTTCCGGGGGGCCGGGAACCCCACGGTGCCACGGTCGGCCCCGCACGCGTCGGTTTGCGTCACCCCAAATGAACCACCACTGGCTCCCAGGTGAACTCTGGGCGACGAGTGTTCGAGGTCGCACCTCGATGGCTGTGGCCAGGCCGGATCGCGTGCCTAACCTGGACGCATGGACGTGAACGCGGCGGTCGCCGCAGCGGCAGCGATCGCCGGGGTGCTCACCGGTGTCATCGCCATGCTGGCGTTCCGCTGGAGCGAGCGCGACCAGGCCCGCCCCACCCGCACCTCCCTGCACACGGACCCGGTACTTCCGCCGGGCGTGGACACCGTCCTGTCCGTGCTGCGCTCCTCGGCCGTCGTCCTCGACGAGGCGGACGCCGTGGTCAAGGCCAGCTCGGCGGCGTACGCCCTCGGCCTGGTCCGGGGCGGGAAACTCGCCGTGGAGCCGATGCTCCAGATGGCCCGCGACACCCGTCGTGACGGCGAGATACGCCAGGTCGAGCTGGACCTCCCCCGGCGCGGCACCGGGCGCGGCGAGGCCCTCGCCGTGTCCGCCCGGGTGGCCCCGCTGGGCTCCCGGCTGGTGCTGCTGCTGGTGGAGGACCTCACCGAGGCCCGCCGGATCGAGGCCGTACGCCGCGACTTCGTGGCGAACGTCAGCCATGAGCTGAAGACACCGGTCGGGGCGCTCTCCCTGCTCTCGGAGGCCGTCATGGACGCCTCCGACGACCCGGAGGCGGTGCAGCGGTTCGCCGGCCGGATGCAGATCGAGGCCACCCGGCTCACCAACCTGGTGCAGGAACTGATCGACCTCTCCCGGGTCCAGAACGACGACCCGCTGGAGGACGCCGAGCCGGTGGGCATCGACGAACTCGTCGCCGAGGCCGTCGACCGCTGCCGGCACCAGGCCGGCACCAAGCAGATCACCATGGCCGCCGGAGGCACCGCCGACCTGCGCGTCTGGGGCCACCGCGGCCAGCTCGCCGCGGCCCTCGGCAACCTGGTCGAGAACGCCGTCAACTACTCACCCGCCCGCACCCGCGTCGGGATAGCCGCCCGCCGGGTGACCGCACCCGGCGGGGACCTGATCGAGATCGCCGTCACCGACCAGGGCATCGGCATATCCGACAAGGACAAGGAGCGCATCTTCGAGCGCTTCTACCGCGTCGACCCGGCCCGCTCCCGTGCCACCGGCGGTACGGGCCTCGGGCTGGCGATCGTCAAACACGTGGCCGCCTCGCACGGCGGGGAGGTCACGGTGTGGAGCGCCGAGGGACAGGGCTCCACCTTCACGCTGCGGCTGCCGGAGGCGGGCGCCGCCCGCGACCGCGACCGGGCACTCCAGCACCCCGACCTCGACGATGACGAAGAGGACGGGCCGTCCGCCCAGACACCCCCCGAGTCAACCGCGTACCAGACGCTTTCCGCCCCGGAGGTCCTTCCGTGACCCGTGTGCTCGTCGTCGAGGACGAGGAGTCCTTCTCCGACGCCCTGTCGTACATGCTCCGCAAGGAGGGCTTCGAGGTCGCCGTGGCGGCCACCGGGCCCGACGGCCTCGACGAGTTCGAGCGCAACGGCGCCGACCTCGTCCTCCTCGACCTGATGCTGCCGGGGCTGCCCGGCACCGAGGTGTGCCGCCAACTGCGCGGCCGCTCCAACGTCCCCGTGATCATGGTGACCGCCAAGGACAGCGAGATCGACAAGGTCGTCGGGCTGGAGATAGGAGCTGACGACTACGTCACCAAGCCCTTCTCCTCCCGCGAGCTGGTCGCCCGCATCCGGGCCGTCCTGCGCCGCCGCGGCGAGCCGGAGGAGGTGACCCCGGCGGCCCTGGAGGCGGGGCCGGTGCGGATGGACGTCGACCGGCACGTGGTGACGGTCTCCGGCTCCAAGGTCGACCTCCCGCTGAAGGAGTTCGACCTGCTGGAGATGCTGCTGCGCAACGCCGGGCGGGTGCTGACCCGGATGCAGCTCATCGACCGGGTCTGGGGCGCCGACTACGTGGGCGACACCAAGACCCTCGACGTCCACGTCAAGCGGCTGCGCGCCAAGATCGAGCCGGACCCGGGCGCGCCGCGGTATCTGGTGACGGTGCGGGGGCTGGGGTACAAGTTCGAGCCGTAGGCCGTATGTGAGGAAAGGGCGGCATCCCGTGAGGGGTGCCGCCCTTTCCGCTGCCGTCGGGCCGGGTCAGTGACCCGAGCCCTCCTCCGTGCCCTCGGTACCGGCCTCCGCGCCCGCCGCCGGGGCCGACGCCGTGTCCGACGGGCTCGCCTCGGCGCTCTCGCCGGCCGCCGGGGACTCGGTGGACCCGGCCGGGGCGCTCGCGCTCTCGGACGGCTTCGGCTGCGGCGCCGAGGGGATGTCGCTGGGGCCCCAGCTCGAGAAGTAGCTCTCGGCGGGGACGACGAAGGCGCGCAGGGTCACCGCGCCCGTCTCGCTGAAGGTGAAGGTGGTCTTCTGGGCGTTGCCGTCGAGGGAGTCCTCGCCGGGGCTCTCCAGGACGGCGGAGGCGTTGCCGTCGCCGCCGATGACGAGGGAGCCGAAGGCCGGGACGGTCACCTTGCCCTTGCCCCCGGCGGGGGTGAGCTTGGCGGTGCCGAGGCCCTCGACCTCGATCGACTCCACCGTCTGGTCGGTGTCACCGCCGTTGAAGAGGGTGGCCGAGACGGCGACCGGGCCGCTGCCCTCGGGGGCCGGCTGGGTGATCACGACGGCGTTCTGCACCTTGATGACGCCGACGCTGGTCGCGGCGTTGTCCGGCTTGATCTCCAAGGTCTGGCTGTTGTTGCCGGCGCCGCAGGCGGCGAGCGTGGCGATCGAGAACGCGAGGGCGGATGCGGCGAGGGCGCCGCGTCGAAGGCTGCTGCTCACGGCGGCGGCATCTCCTTGAACGCACAGGGGCAGCTCACCTGGTGATAAAGCCGCCCTAAGGGTCTGTCAGCGGCCTTAGGTTACCGAGCCGTTCCCACGGGGCCGCACCCGACCCGCCTCTAGCGCCTTCCGGGCTCCCCGGTGCACCGCTGTCCCCCGCTCTTCCGGACCACCTCGTTCACCCACAAGTGACTCGTGAGTCACTTCCGTTTCACTCCGGCTCTTGTGCCGTGGCGCGGCTCGTCCGTCATTCGGATAACCGCCGCGGAGGCCGGTTCACGGATTTTCCGTGAAGGAATGCGGGGCCGTCCCGGAAATTGATCACGGGCGCGAGCGAAGGGCCGATGATCAATTCCGGAAACGATCGGTATCAGGCCAGGGGCCGCCGAACGGAGTAGCGGAAGTCGCACACCTGGAAGCGGACATATGTGGACGTTCGACCGTTCGGCCCCGCCTCCGGATGCGTGTAACGTACGCGTTTCACCCCCCTCGAAGAGCGCCTCCGACCTGCGAATACCTGCTTCCGCGAGCCCTTCGAAGCACGTCCCTGTCGCTGTTGTCAAGCCCCGAGATATGCCCTGACCTGCGAAAACGCCATTCAGGAACGGCAGTTTCCGTGTTACTCTGGATAGCCACGGAAGGGGTACCTGTCACATGACGTTCAAGGTTGGCGACACCGTGGTCTATCCCCATCACGGGGCCGCGCTGATCGAGGCCATCGAAACTCGCCAGATCAAAGGCGTGGACAAGACCTACTTGGTGCTGAAGGTCGCCCAGGGTGACCTGACGGTACGTGTGCCAGCGGACAATGCGGAGTTCGTCGGCGTGCGTGATGTGGTCGGTCAGGACGGGCTGGACCGGGTCTTCGAGGTGCTGCGCGCGCCGTACGCCGAGGAGCCCACGAACTGGTCGCGTCGTTACAAGGCAAATCTGGAGAAGCTCGCCTCCGGCGATGTCATCAAGGTCGCGGAAGTCGTGCGTGACCTGTGGCGTCGTGAGCGCGAGCGTGGACTCTCCGCAGGTGAGAAGCGCATGCTCGCCAAGGCCCGCCAGATCCTGGTGAGCGAGCTGGCCCTCGCGGAGAACACCAACGAGGACAAGGCGGAGGCCCTGCTCGACGAGGTTCTCGCGTCCTGACGCCGGCACCAGCCGACTTCAGCACTGAAGAGCGCTCTGAAGAACACTGAAATGCCGCGGTGCCCGATGACGTATTTCTCGTCGCCGGGCGCTGCGGCATGTTCGCGTCCGCATCGCCGCGGTCACCAGGTCGACCCGTCACCACGTCGCGGTCACCACGTCGCGTCGGACCCTCTCGGGAAAACGCCTCGGGAAACCCCGATACTTGGCGTGCCGGGCCCGGGGCGCTGGCTCGACCGGAACGTCACGGAAGGGTCCGGTCAAGGCGTCGCGCCCGGCACGCTGTGTCCGTACCCAACATGGCCGAGCACACAAACCTGACAGGAACCGATGTCTGACGATTCGCTTCCCTCGACCGCGGACGCCCGCCCCGGCATCCCGACGGACGCCCGCACGTCCGCCCGTACGGCCGCCGTGATCCCGGCCGCCGGACGCGGCGTACGCCTCGGTCCGGGCGCCCCCAAGGCGCTCCGCGCGCTGAACGGCACGCCCATGCTGATCCACGCGGTCCGCGCCCTCGCCGCCTCCCGCGCCGTCTCCCTGGTCGTCGTCGTGGCCCCGCCGGACGGCGCCGCCGAGGTCAAGTCGCTGCTCGACGCGCACGCCCTGCCCGAGCGCACCGACTTCCTCGTGGTGCCCGGCGGCGACACCCGCCAGGAGTCCGTGAAGCTCGGCCTGGACGCGCTGCCGCCGGAGTACGACATCGTCCTCGTGCACGACGCAGCCCGGCCGCTCGTCCCCGTGGACACCGTGGACGCCGTCATCGAGGCCGTCCGGGACGGCGCTGCCGCCGTGGTGCCCGCGCTGCCGCTCGCCGACACCGTCAAGGAGGTCGAGCCGGCCGCCGTGCCCGGTGACCCCGAGCCGGTCGTCGCCACCCCGGACCGCGCCCGGCTGCGGGCCGTCCAGACCCCGCAGGGCTTCGACCGGGCCACGCTGGTGCGGGCCCACGAGACGGTCACCGAGGACGTCACCGACGACGCGAGCATGGTCGAGCGGCTCGGCCCGGCGGTCGTGGTCGTGCCCGGCCACGAGGAGGCGTTCAAGGTCACCCGGCCCCTCGACCTCGTCCTCGCCGAGGCGGTCCTGGCCCGCAGGAGGCTCAACGATGGCTTCTGAGCCCGTGGCCGGCGTGCTGCTTCCCCAGGTCGGCATCGGCACCGACATCCACGCCTTCGAGGAGGGCCGCGAACTGTGGTGCGCGGGCCTGAAGTGGGAGGGCGAGGGTCCCGGCCTGGCCGGGCACAGCGACGCGGACGTCGTCGCGCACGCCGCGTGCAACGCGCTGTTCTCGGCCGCCGGGCTCGGCGACCTCGGACAGCACTTCGGCACCGGACGGCCCGAGTGGTCCGGCGCCGCCGGGGTCACCCTGCTCACCGAGGCCGCCCGGATCGTGCGCGCGGCCGGCTTCACCATCGGCAACATCGCCGTCCAGGTGGTCGGACCCCGCCCGAAGATCGGCAAGCGCCGCGACGAGGCGCAGAAACTGCTGTCGGAGGCGGCGGGCGCACCCGTGTCGGTCTCGGGCGCGACCACCGACGGGCTCGGCTTCCCCGGACGCGACGAGGGGCTCATGGCGATCGCCACGGCACTGGTGGCCCGTACCGGCTGACCCGTGCGGCACGGCCGTATCGGGCCTGGTGGCATCGCCCGGACGGGCCCCATGGCACCGCATGTCACGAAAGTGTGGCCCTTGGGGGGAAGGGGCTCGGGGCATCGCCTCGCGCCCACTACCCTGGAGTGGTGACTATTCGCCTGTACGACACCAGCGCCCGGCAGATCCGTGACTTCATCCCGCTCCAGCCGGGTTGTGTCTCGATCTACCTGTGTGGTGCCACCGTGCAGGCCGCCCCGCACATCGGGCACATCCGTTCCGGCCTGAACTTCGACATCATGCGCCGCTGGTTCACCCACCGGGGCTACGACGTCACCTTCATCCGCAACGTCACGGACATCGACGACAAGATCATCGCCAAGTCGCACGACCAGGGCCGCCCCTGGTGGTCCATCGGCTACGAGAACGAGCGGGCGTTCAACGACGGCTACCAGGCCCTCGGCTGCCTCCCGCCGACCTACGAGCCGCGCGCCACCGGGCACGTCCCCGAGATGATCGAGATGATGCGCGGTCTCATCGAGCGCGGTCACGCCTACGAGTCCGACGGCAACGTCTACTTCGACGTGCGCTCCTACCCGGAGTACCTCCAGCTCTCCAACCAGGAGCTGGACAACCTGCTCCAGCCCTCGGGCGACGGCGAGACGGGCAAGCGCGACCCGCGCGACTTCGCCATGTGGAAGGCGGCCAAGCCGGGCGAGCCGAGCTGGGAGACGCCGTGGGGCCGCGGCCGCCCCGGCTGGCACCTGGAGTGCTCGGCGATGGCGCACAAGTACCTGGGCTCGTCCTTCGACATCCACGGCGGCGGCCTCGACCTGATCTTCCCGCACCACGAGAACGAGATCGCCCAGGCCAAGGGCTACGGCGACGAGTTCGCGCGGTACTGGGTGCACAACGCCTGGGTCACCATGAGCGGCGAGAAGATGTCGAAGTCCCTCGGGAACTCGGTGCTGGTCTCCGAGATGGTCAAGCAGTGGCGCCCGATCGTGCTGCGCTACTACCTCGGCACCCCGCACTACCGCTCGATGATCGAGTACAGCGAGGAGTCGCTGCGCGAGGCCGAGTCGGCGTTCGCGCGGATCGAGGGCTTCGTGCAGCGCGTGACCGAGCTGGCGGGGGACGTCGTCGAGCCCGCCGCCGAGGTCCCGCTGGCCTTCGCCGAGGCGATGGACGACGACCTGGGCGTCCCGCAGGCCCTCGCCGTCGTGCACACCACCGTCCGGCAGGGCAACTCCGCCCTCGCCGCCGACGACAAGGAAGCCGCGGTGGCCCGCCTCGCCGAAGTGCGCGCCATGCTCGGCGTCCTCGGTCTCGACCCCCTCGACCCGCACTGGGCCGGGGAGAGCGACCGCGGCGAGGATCTGAACGGCGTCGTCGACAGTCTCGTACGACTGGTCCTGGACCAGCGGGAGGCCGCGCGCGGGCGGAAGGACTGGGCGACCGCGGACGCCATCCGCGACCAGCTCAACCAGTCCGGGCTGACCATCGAGGACAGCCCCGCCGGGCCGCGCTGGTCGCTCGCCCCCCGGTAGCCGCCGTTTCTTGATCGATTGTGCCGCCCGGCCGTCCGGGCGGCACACTGCATGTACGTACGCACGGCGTGCGCTTCCGCGCGCCTCACACAGACAGGTAGGTCATGGCAGCCAACAACCGCCGCATGTCCGGCAAGAAGGGCGCGCAGGTCGGCAGTGGCGGCCAGCGGCGCCGGGGCCTGGAGGGCAAGGGTCCGACCCCGCCCGCCGAGATGCGCAAGGGACACAAGAAGAACCGCCTCGCCACGGCCAAGGCCAAGCAGACCCAGCGCCGTCCGGCGCCCCGCGGCCGCGGCGGCAAGGGCACGTCCGAGCTGGTCGTCGGCCGCAACCCGGTCGTGGAGGCGCTGCGCGAGGGCGTGCCCGCGTCCACGCTCTACGTCCAGCAGTTCATCGACAACGACGAGCGGGTGCGCGAGGCGCTCCAGCTCGCGGCCGAGCGCGGCGGCATCAACCTCATGGAGGCCCCGCGTCCCGAGCTGGACCGGATGACCAACGGCCTCAACCACCAGGGGCTCGTCCTCCAGGTCCCGCCGTACGAGTACGCGCACCCCGAGGACCTCGCCGAGGCCGCCTACGCGGAGGGCCAGGACCCGCTGATCGTCGCCCTCGACGGGGTGACCGACCCGCGCAACCTGGGCGCCGTCGTGCGGTCCGTCTCCGCGTTCGGCGGCCACGGCGTCGTCGTCCCGGAGCGGCGCGCGGCCGGGATGACCGCCGGTGCGTGGAAGACCTCGGCGGGCACGGCGGCCCGTACGCCGGTCGCGCGGGCCACCAACCTGACGCGCGCCCTGGAGGCGTACAAGAAGGCGGGGATCGTGGTCGTCGGTCTGGCCGCCGACGGCGAGGCCGAGATCGGCGAACTGCCGGCGCTGGACGGGCCGGTCGTCATCGTCGTGGGCAGCGAGGGCAAGGGGCTGTCCCGGCTGGTCGGCGAGACCTGCGACCACCGGGTGCGGATCCCGATGCCGGGCGGCGCGGAGTCGCTCAACGCCGGTGTGGCGGCGGGCATCGTGCTGTACGAGGCGGCTCGGCGCCGGGTCTGAGGGCGCTGAGGGTCCTGAGGGCCCTGGGGGTTCACCCACACGGGTTAATTCCGTCGTGTCGCGCAACCTTGACGCGGTCCGGACACATCCGGTGGGTCAAAGCAGTGTCCTAACCACACGTCACTCGGTTAGATGAGTGTGGACACCAGAACACCCCGCACTCCCACGGGGGACCGCTCGTCGGGCTTCGACGACGTTCCCGCGCTGAGCATGGTGAAGGTGCCGAGCGATCCGGCGCAGGTCATCGTGACGCACGCGAGTTTCCGTGTGCAGTTGGGCGCGTCGGCGCGGCGCAGCCAATCCCCGCGGATCGCCCGGCACATGAGCGCCTTTCAGGACGCCCCGCGCGTCCCCCTCGCCGGGACGGCGGGCCGGGCGGGCGCCACCGCCGGTGCCCGCCGCCGGCCCGTCGTCTGGAGCGGCCAGACCGCCCCCGACGACACCGGCGCGCACCGACTGCTCCAGGCCGTGCGGGCGGGCAGCGTCGGCCACGGCGACCCGGCGGCCGCCGACGCCGGAGCCACCCAGGTCATCCCGCGCGTCGGCGTCGGCGGCTACGACGGCTACGAGGGGCACACCGGGTCCGGCTACGACGGATACGACGCCGACCTCACCGCCCAGACCCTCGAGACCCCGATCGTCGGCGCCCAGCGCGCGCCCGTGGCCGGCGAGCACCGACTGCTGCCGCAGATGCGCCCCGTCGGCAGCGCCTACGACGAACCCGCCTACGACGACGGCCAGTTCGACGACTTCGAGGAACCGTCCGCCGCCGAGAGCGCGCCGCGCGGTGGCCGTCGGCACGCCGACGACGACGCCCGGCACGCCTACTTCCCCGGCCGCCGGATGAACCTCGGTGTGGTCCTCCTCCCGCTGCGCATCCTGCTCGGCTTCATGTCCGTGTACGCCGGCATGGGCAAGCTGTGCGACCCCGTCTACTTCGACGGCGGCGAGCGCGGCTCCATGGTGAAGTGGCTCAACACCCTGCACCCGTGGGAAGTCGCCGAGCCGCTGCGGCAGTTCGCCCTGCACCACCCGGTCGGCTCCGGGCTCGTCATCGCCTTCCTCCAGGTCGTGGTCGGCGTCCTGACCGTCCTGGGCTGCTGGCAGCGGGTCGCGGCGAGCGTGGGCGCGCTGCTGTCCGCCGCGCTCATCGTCACCGTGAGCTGGAAGACCGTCCCGGTCTACCAGACGCCCGACATCATCTACCTCGCCGCCTGGTCGCCGCTGATCATCGCCGGCGCGCCCGTCTACTCCGTCGACGGTCGGCTCGCCGCGAGCGCCTGGCGGCGGCTCGGCCCGCGCTCCGACCTGTGGGAGCTGCGCCGGTACGTGCTGCGGCGGGGTGCGCTGGTCACCGCGATCGTCGTCGGTCTGACCCTGCTGACCGGCGCGCTGCTCGGCGGTGCCGTGCGGGACGCGGACCGGGTCGTCGTACCGGGACCGGGCGAGGCCCCGCGCAACGAACTGCCCGGCACGCCGCTGCCGGAGGAGTCCGGCTCCCACCCGGCGAGCGGCAGCCCCGCCGCGTCCACCTCGCCGACCCGGGAGGCCACCTCGGCGGCGCCCACGGCCGGCACGTCCGGCACCTCCGGTACGGGCAGCGCCCCGGCCACGGACGCCGGCAGCAGCACGGCCGGTGCGCCCAGCCAGACCCAGGGCACGGCCGGCGAGGCCCCGCCGCAGCAGCCCGAACCGGTCGAACAGGCGCCGAGCACCAGCTCCGGGCCCACGTCCGGCGGTTCGACCGGCACGGGGGGTGCGACGAGCGGTGGCTCGGACTCCGGTTCGTCGTCCTCGACGGGGCAGCCGGGGCTGGTGGGGGGCCTGCTCGGGTAGCGGTCTCCGGGTGAGCATGGGAACGGGGGTGCCTCGCGGAGGCACCCCCGTTTTTCGTGGGTGGGCTCAACGGCCCAGCGCGGCCAGCTCCTTCGCGGCCTCGGTGAGGTCCTTGGCCGTGTCGATGGCCCGCCAGTACGCGCCCTGCGGGATGGGGAACCCGGCCAGCCTGCGCTCGCGCGCCAGGTGCGGGAACGTGGTCCGCTCGTGGTCACCGCGCTCGGGCAGCAGCGCGGCGAACTCCGGTGAGAAGACGTAGACGCCCGCGTTGATCTCGTACGTCGTCGGCGGGGCCTCGATGAAGTCGGTGATGTGTCCGAAGCCGTCCGTCTGCACGGCGCCCCAGGGGATACGGGGGCGGGCGAGGGCCAGGGTGGCGACGGCGTCCCGCTCGGTGTGGAAGTCGGCCATCTCGCGCAGCGAGAAGCGGGTCCAGATGTCGCCGTTGGTGGCGTACCAGGGGCGGTCCGGGTGGGGCAGGTGGGCGGCGGCGTACCGCAGACCGCCGCCGCGGCCGAGGGGCTCGGTCTCGACGACCGTGGTGACCTTCACGGGCAGGTCGGCGGAGTCCAGCCACTCCTGGAGGACCTCGGCGAGATGCCCGCAGGAGACGACGACGTCCGTGACGCCCTCCTCGGCGAGCCAGCCGAGCTGATGCCCGATGATCGGCGTCCCCGTCCCGGGGATCTCCACCATCGGCTTGGGCCGGTCATCGGTGTACGGCCGCAACCGCGACCCCTGGCCCCCGGCCAGGACAACGGCTTGCGTGGGACGGGAGGCGGCGTGCGGGTGAGTCATGGCGGAACTGTACGTGGTGGGTGTTACGGGAGGGGTGGGTGGCTGGTGTCGGGTTGGGTGGGTCCCTGCCCCCGTGGGGATGTGCGCGAGGTGCCGCGGGCGGCGGGCACACGGCACCGGGGTGGGCTGTGTTCGGGGTGCCGTAGGGGCCGGGGTCCGGCGGGGCGGGTGCCGCCGCGCGGGTGGCCGGACAGGGCGCGGCCTGCGGGAGGCGCCCGCGCCCGGAAGAGTGTGGTCGCCGACGGCATGCGGCGCGGGCGGTGTCGTGCACGGTGAGTTGCTGCGGGGGCCGGGGCCGGTGGGGCAGGCGGTGTCGTGCGGGTCGTCGGGCGGGGTGAGGCCCGTGGCAGGGGCCCGTCCGCCTGGAGGCGTGCGGACGCCCACGGCACGTGGCACGGGAGTCGGCCGTGTTCGGGGGCCGCAGGACCCGGGTTCGGGTGGGGCAGGTGGTGTCGCCCGGACTGCCGGACAGGGCGAGGTCGGTGGCAGGCCCCCCGTCCGCGCGGAGGTGGGCGGTCGCTGACGGCATGCGGCGCGTGCGGCGCCGTACAGCGGAGTTGCCGCGAAGGCCGCTGGACGGGTTGAGGCCAGCAGCGGGGCCCGTCCGCCCGGCCAAGGTGCGGTCGTCGACGGCACACGCGGCGCGGGCGGTGTCGTGCGGGTCGTCGGGCAGCGCGAGCCCACGGCAGGGGTTGTCCGCCCAGAAGCGTGCGGTCGTCGGCGGTGCGTGGCGCGGGCGGTGTCGGGGACGGTGAGGTGCCGTACCGGGGCAAGGGGGTTGCCGGGGGCGCGGTGTGCTGGTGGCCGCCGTCGGTGGCCCGTGTTGTCGTTGGTGTTCGGTCTCGTCCGGATGGCCCAGGGGGGGGTGGGTGGGGCCGGGCCCCGGGGGTCGGGCCCCCGGGGTGGGGGTTAGCTGTTGGCCGTCAGGACGCCGGAGGCGAAGGCTGTGTCGCAGACCGGGCGGGCGTAGGACTGGGCGCGGGAGGGGCCGTACGCGCGGACCGCGGCCCGGCCCAGGGCGCGGGCGATCGAGGCGCAGTGCTTGGCGAGGGACGGCTTGCCGTTCACCGCTTCCTGGAGGTGGGTCAGGGCGACGCCCGGGTCCTTCTCCTGGAGCTCGGTCAGCAACCGGTCGCGCAGGACGTCCTGCGGGGCCTTGGCGGCGTTGTGGGCGACCTGGTGCGCGGTGGAGACGTCGGAGGCGGTGAGCACCGAGTCCGAGGGGTCCCCCGACCAGTTGACCCGGGTGACCGCGAGGGTCCCCGAGAGCACCATGACGACGGGCAGGACGAGGGCGAGCGAGCGGCCGATCCGGCGGGCTGGGCCGCCCTGGCCGCGTCGCGTGCGCTGGGTGGTGGAGTGGTTCGCGGAGTGCTTCACGCGTGAGAGGGTAGCGCCCGGTAATCATCCGGCGACATTTGGTCACCCGGACGGGGGATGAAGTGGTGCCTCTTTTTGGGTAGGGCGTTGACGGACAAGGGGCCGTACGGGTCGAAAACGGCGCGGATGCCGGGGTTTGTGAGGGGAACGGGGAAGGGCCCCGCGGCAGTCCGCGGGGCCCTCTCCGTCAATCGTCGTCCGACCGCCGTTCCGGCCGCCGTTCCGGCCGCCGTTCCGGTCGTCCGGGACGGGGTCAGTCGGACAGGCGGGCGCCCGTCGAGGTGGAGAACACGTGGGTCTCGCCGCCGCGCGGGACGACGTGCAGCGTGCTGCCCTTCTCCGGGACGTCACGGCCGCCGACGCGGACCACGAGGTCCTTCGCCTCGCCGCCGACCTGGGCGGTGCCGTAGACGAAGGCGTCCGAGCCCAGCTCCTCGACGACGTTCACGGTGACCGCGAGGCCCTGGTCGGAGTCGGCGCCGGCCACGTCGAAGTGCTCGGGGCGGACACCCACGGTGACCGTCTTGTCGGTGGTGGAGGAGAGCGCGTCACGCTGCACCGGCACCACGGAGTTGCCGAACTTCACGCCGCCGTCGGCGATCGGGACCTCGACGAGGTTCATCGCCGGGGAGCCGATGAAGCCGGCCACGAAGAGGTTGGCGGGCTTGTCGTACATGTTGCGCGGGGTGTCGACCTGCTGGAGCAGACCGTCCTTGAGGACGGCGACCCGGTCGCCCATGGTGAGGGCCTCGACCTGGTCGTGGGTGACGTACACCGTGGTGATGCCGAGCCGGCGCTGGAGCGAGGCGATCTGCGTACGGGTCGAGACGCGGAGCTTGGCGTCCAGGTTGGACAGCGGCTCGTCCATGAGGAAGACCTGCGGCTCACGGACGATGGCGCGGCCCATCGCGACGCGCTGGCGCTGACCGCCGGAGAGGGCCTTCGGCTTGCGGTCCAGGTACTCGGTGAGGTCGAGGATCTTCGCGGCCTCCTCGACCTTCTGGCGGATCACCGTCTTGTTGACGCCGGCGATCTTCAGCGCGAAGCCCATGTTGTCGGCGACCGACATGTGCGGGTAGAGCGCGTAGTTCTGGAACACCATGGCGATGTCCCGGTCCTTCGGCGGCAGGTGCGTGACGTCGCGGTCGCCGATGCGGATGGCGCCGCCGTTGACGTCCTCGAGACCCGCGAGCATCCGCAGGGAGGTGGACTTGCCGCAACCGGACGGGCCGACGAGGACGAGGAACTCACCGTCCGCGATGTCGATCTCCAGGGCGTCGACCGCGGGCTTGGTGGAACCCGGGTAGATCCGGGTCGCCTTGTCGAACGTAACAGTGGCCATGGCTCAGAGGCCCCCTTCTACCGGCAGGAACGTGCCGGACGATCCGTTGTAGGAAGGTGGTGTGGTGTAGTCCACCTGAGTGAACTTCCCGAGACGCTACCTGCCGTCCGCCCGATCTGTCAGTACCCGGCGGCATGTGAACTTCGCGGAAATTTTCGACGGGCCGCCCCGACGACCTGGGTACACTGCACGGGCACGTACGTGACCACGCACGCGCGCCTCCTTAGCTCAGTTGGTAGAGCACCGCTCTTGTAAAGCGAAGGTCGTCGGTTCGAGTCCGACAGGGGGCTCCGAATCGTCACCGGCGGTCTCCTCTCCCCTCACGTCCTCTCTCTCCGCTTTCTGCGGTACTTGCTGCCCCCGCCCCGCCCGGCGGCCTACCCTGGGCGGCACCGTCAGGGAACCGTGCAGGCTGTCTGGAGGTAACGGGGTGGGAGAGCGGAGTCCGGAGCGGGTGCGGAACGAGCTGGTCGCGGCTGTCGTGGACGCGCTTCAGCGGTCGGGGACCGTGGGGCAGGCGGCCAGTCGGGAGATCTGGCGCGACATGCTCTCCGGTGAGCTGGGCGCCCGGGTGGAGCCGCTCACCGGGGACCGGCTGCGGCCGTGGCTGCTGACGGTGGTGCGGGAGTGCACCGCGGTCGGTGACGGGCTGGCCTGTCTGGTGCGGTCGCTGGAGTACGTGGAGCGGGAGTCCGCGACGGTCGCCGAGCTGTGGCCGCTGGTGGACGAGTGGGAGGCAGTCGACTTCTTCGGCCAGGCCGACCTGCGGGGGTTACAGCCGGTCCTCCAGTCGATCGGCGCCGCCGACATCTCGGCGATGGCCCGCCGCGCCACCCGGTCCCGGGTGCAGGAGCTGCCCGCCTGGTGCCGTACGGCGTGGCAGGTGTTCCTCCGGCTCGCGGGGGAGAACACCCCGCGCGGTGAGCTGCCGCCGAGCATGGCGTTCCTGTCGCTGACGGCGGAGTGGCTGGTGGAGGACGGCCGGGCGGAGGCCGCCGAGCTGCTGCGCCGTTTCAACCGGGAGCAGGCCGGGCCGCTCGGGGTGGAGACGCTGCTCGCGGACTGGCAGCACTCGGAGTTCCCGCGGCCGGAGCCCTCGCTGGTGCCGGCGTATCTGCTGATCCAGTTCGAGCCGGACCGGGTCGAGGCCGACCGCTACTACCTCTCGCACTGGCGGCAGTCCGACTCCGAGGGCTGGCACCCGGTGCGCGGCGAGACCGACCATCTGCGGCGCGACGAGCTGCCCGGCGCGGTAGAGCGGCTGGTGGAGGAGACCGAGAGCCGGTGGGCCGATCTGCGCCAGCCGGTGATCCTGGAGTTCGTGCTGCCCTGGGAGCTGCTCAACGAGCCCGTCGAGTGGTGGTCCAAGGAATCTGATTCTCCCTCCCCGACTCCGCTCGCCCTCGACTATCCGGTCGTCGTGCGGTCCCTGGAGCGGTTGCAGCGGGCGGCCTGGCACCGGCCCTGGCACACCAAGTGGCGGCAGTTCAGCGAGCGGCCGGCCGACAGTCACTCGCACTGGAGCCGGCCCGCGCAGGACGGGGCGTACTTCTTCCATCTGGAGCGGGAGCTGAAGGAGGACCGCAACGCCGTCTGCCTGGTGCTCAGCGAGCCGCCCGGCGAGGACGCGGGCGCGGGCCGCCGCGAGATGCTGGCCGGGCTGCGCGCCGGGGTGCCGGCGATGATCTGGCACCGGGAGGACTGTTCCGACGCGGCCTTCCACGACGCCGTCGGGGAGATCCTCCAGGACCGTTCGCTCGGGGGCCTCGCCGACCGGATCCGGCAGTGGCGGAAGGAGGCGCTGGCGCTCGGGCCCGAGGGCTGGCACGACCATGTGGGGCGGCATCTGGCCATCCTGCTGGACGACCCCGACCGCAAGCCGACCCCGCCCGGGCCGGTGTAGCCGCCGTGGCCGCCATGGCCGCCCGTGGCGGGGCGCCCGCCCCCGCCCCCGCGTCCGACGGTCCGTTAGGCACCCCTCCCGGCCCGCCTTCCGACACCCCTTCCGGCCCGCCCGAGGCACCCTTGCGTCCGCCCTGGCGCGGTGTCATGTTGGTACGACCGCGTGTCCGTTCCCCGTTGTCCCACCCTTTGTGGCCTGCCGCCTTGCACCCCGAGCAGACCGCTGACAGGCTGGGCGCGTGGATGTCACGCATGCCCGCGCAATGCGGGGCCTCCTCCCGCTTTCCGCGGCGGCCAGCAGCCCTGGACGCTCAGAGAGTGCTTATGCGGTGTGACGATGATTCACGATCAGCGACGGCACCGACTTCTGACGAGGCATCCCTCCGCGCGGCGCTGGAGGCGCTGAACGGACTCGCCGCCCCGGACGCGGACCCCGCCGAGCGCCCCGCCGTCCTGTTCGTCGTGGACGACCACGTCACCATGCGGGTGTGGGACGCGCGCATCGCACGGCTGGTCGACGCCGTCGCCGCCGCGGGCACCCTGGGCCCCGTCTCCACCACCCGGCTGCTCTGCTCCGACGACACCGAACCCGCCCGGATCCGGCTCGCCGGACTGCCCGCCGACGACGCCCCCCACCGGGTCGTCCTGATCCTCACCGACGGCCTCGCGGCGGGCTGGCGCTCCGACGCCGTCCTGCCGCTGCTGCGCGAACTCGGCCGCACCGAACCGGTCGCCCTGCTCCAACTCCCGCCGCAGCGGCTGTGGTTCCGCACCGGTCCCGAGGTCCTGCGGATGCGGCTGCGGGCCGACCGCCCCTGGGCCGCGAACGCCGCGCTGCGCTGGGAGCTGCGCACCTCCCCGCTGGAGGCCACCGACGACGGCCTCGACCGTACGGGGGTGATGCCGGTCCCCGTCCTGGAGCTGACCGAGCGATCCCTGTCCGGCTGGGTGGGCCTGGTGACCGGGCGCTGCCGGGGCTGGACGGAGATGTCCGGGCTGCGCGCCCGCGCGTGGAAGCGGCGGGCGGACGCGGCGCGCGCCGTCCCGTGGATCGACGACGTGCCCGATCCGGCGAGCGCGGTGCCGCCCTGGGAGCGGGTCTCGGAGTACCGGGCGGCGGCCTCGCCGACCGCGTTCGCGCTGGCCACCCGGCTGGCGGCGGCCCCGCTGACGCTGCCCGTGATGAACGCCGTCACCGCGTCCACGCCCGGCGCCGGGCCCGCGCATCTCAGCGAGCTGCTGATGAGCGGGCTGGTGCGGCCCGCGGGCGCGGAGGGCGAACTGGCGGCCGGGGTGGCGTTCGCCTTCGGGCCCAACATCCGCGCGGAGTTACTGGCCCTGTCCCGGCGACGGGACACCGTACGGGTCCTGCACGACGTCCGTGCGCTGACCGCGGCGACGGCCGCGACGGCTACGGCGACGGCGGCCGAGCCGCAGGACGAGGACCCGGACCCCGATCAGGAACGGGATCAGGATCCTGAGCGCGACGGCGACGGCGACGGCGTGCCGCGGGTGACCGTGGGCAACGTGGCCTTTCTGCGGGTCGAGCTGGCGGCCCTGTCGGCGCTCTCCGGGCCGCGGTTCCTCGCGCGGGCCGGGCGCCTGGCGCGGGCGCTGGAGGAGTACGACCGGCAGCACAGCGTGAGTCTGAGCAAGGACGGGACCCGGCGGCGGTCCGCGGGGCCGGCTCATCGAGGCGGCGGCCCGGCCCCGCGGACCGCCTCGCACCAGGGACACGACGTGTCCGCACCGACCCCCAGGCGGTCCGGGACAACTTCAGAAGGAGCCACGGACATGGCGACCACCCAGCAGCAGCCCTCGGTGGAGAGCGGGCAGTCGACGACGCCGCGCGTCTGGGGCAACATCCCGCCCCGGAACCCGAATTTCACCGGCCGGGTGGACCTTCTCGAACGTCTGGGCGAACGACTGGCCGAGGGTACGACCACCGTGCTGCCCGAGGCGATCCACGGCATGGGCGGTGTCGGCAAGACCCAGCTCGCCATCGAGTACGCGTACCGGCACCAGTCCGAGTACGACATCGTGTGGTGGATCCCGGCCGAGCGGCCCGGTCAGATCGGCCAGGCGCTGGTGGAACTGGCCCAGCGGCTCGGCCTGGTGAGCAGTGCCGAGGCGAACATCGCCGGGCCCGCCGTACGGGAGGCGCTGCGCGAGGGGCGGCCGTACTCGCGCTGGCTGCTGATCTTCGACAACGCCGACAGCCCGGAGCGGGTGCGCGACTACTTTCCCACCGGCGGCAGCGGCACCATCCTCGTCACCTCCCGCAACCGGCGCTGGAGCGTCGTAGGGCCCTCCCTCGAAGTGGACGTGTTCACGCGCGAGGAGAGCAAGCAACTGCTGCGCCGTTCCAGTGCCTACGGCGAGGCACTCGACGACACCGACGCCGATCTGCTCGCCGAGGCGCTCGGCGACCTGCCGCTCGCGCTGGAGCAGGCGGCGGCCTGGCGGGCCGAGACGGGGATGCCCGTGTCGGAGTATCTGCGGCTGTTCGAGCACAAGCGCAGCGAACTGCTGGAGGTCTCGCCGCCGCCGGACTACCAGCTTCCGGTCGCCGCCGCCTGGAACGTCTCCCTCGACCATCTGGAGACCCGCAGCCCCACCGCGCTGCGGCTGCTCCAGTTGTGCTCCTACTTCGCGCCCGACCCCATCTCGCGGTCGATCTTCTCCGGCCTCGGCGGCTCCCGGATCGACCCCGACCTGGACCGGGCGCTCAACGACCCGATGCGGCTGGCCCGGGCCATACGGGAGATCAACCGCTACTCGCTCGCCCGTATCGACCACCGGACCAACTCGATCGAGATGCACCGCCTCGTGCAGGCCGTGCTGATCCACCGGATGACCCCCGAGGAACAGAAACGCATGCGCAATGGGGCTCACACGCTGCTGGCCGCCGCCGACCCGAAGGGACCCAACCAGGCGGCCAACTGGCCCCGGTACGCGGAGCTTTACGGCCATGTCATCGCCTCCACCGCCGTCGAGTCCGACCAGCCGTGGGTGCGGGCGCTGGTGATGAACGTCGCCAAGTACCTCTGGTACTGGGGTGATCACCGGGTCGCCATCGAGTTCTCCGAGCAGGCGTGGGAGACATGGCAGCGGCTGTTCGGCCAGGAGGACCAGCAGACGCTGCTGATGGGGTGGTGGCTGGGGTTCCTGTACCTGATGGTGGGGCGCCACGACGAGGCGTCCGCGGTCGTCTCGGTCCTCAAGGACGTCTACACGCGCACGGCTCCGGCGGATCAGGAGGACACGCGGGAGGACGCGTTGGTGGCGTTGAACCTGGAGGCGTCGGTGCGCCGTCACCAGGGGGACTTCGAGGCCGGTGCGGAGCTGGACGAGACGGCCTACCAGCGGGCCCGGCGCGCCTTCGGCGACGACGACCCGACCACGCTGATCACCTCGCACAACCTCGGCGTCAGCCTGCGGCTGATGGGCGAGTTCCAGCGGGCGCTGGAGCTGGACCGCCGTACGCACGAGATGAAGGTGCGGCTGTTCGGCCGTGACCACCAGCAGGCGCTGGTGACGGAGGCGAGCGTCGCCGTCGACGTACGGGAGACCGGCAACTACGTCGGGGCGCGGTCGCTCCAGCAGGCGGTGGTGGACGGGTACCGGGCGACCTTCGGACCGGAGAACCCCACGACGCTGCGGAGCATGCGCCAGTTGAGCGAGGCGTGCCGCAAGGAGGGCGACCAGGTCACCGCCCTGCAACTGGCGCGTGAGACGTTCGACCAGTTCACCCGCCGGTACGGCGACAGCCACCCGGAGTCGCTGACCGCCGCGCTCGCCCTGTCGGTGGCGCTGCGGCACAACGGCGATCTGGAAGGGGCTCTGGCGCGTGGCGAGAAGGCGTGTGAGGGCTTCCGCGGCATCTTCCGGCCGGATCATCCGCATGTCATGGCGGCCGATGTCGACCTCGCGGTGACGCTGCGGCTGCTGGGCCGGGTGCGGGACGCGAGGGAGCTGGACGAGGCGGCGCTGGCGTCGCTGACCGGTCGGCTCGGGGAGAGCCATCCGATCGTGCTGGCCTGTGCCATCAACCTGGCGAGCGATCTGAGCGCGCTGGGTCTGCTGGCGGAGGCCCGGGAGCTGGGGGAGCGGACGGTGGCGCTGTGCCGGGCGCGGCTCGGGGAGGACCACCCGACCACCCTGGTGGGCGCGGCGAACCTCTCCCTGGATCTCCTCGCGCTCGGTGCGGAGGCCGAGGGGGAGGCGCTGCGCGCGGACGCCCTGGACCGGTTGGAACGGGCCCTGGACGAGCCGCGTCTGGCTTCCGTCGAGTCCGCTCCCCACCCGGCGACGGCGCAGGCCAGGGCGCGGCTGCGGAGCGACTGCGACATCGATCCGATGCCGATGTGAGGTGACCTCGCGGGGTCAGCTCTCCAGCGGTCCGAGCCAGGCGGCCAGGCGGACCGGGTCCGGCGCGGTGCCCGTGGCGTCGGTCAGGGCCCGGTGGACCGCGCGGGCCAGTTCGGGGCGGCCGCGCAGCAGACGGGCCGCCCCCGGGTCGGTGCCCGCCCTCGTCAGGGCGCTGCCGAGCCCCGCCCAGGCGCCGGCCGGCCCGGGATCCGCGGCCAGGTCCGTCAGGTAGGCGGTGCGGGCGGCCTCGGGGTCGCCCATGGCGAGCAGGGCGTCGCCGGTCAGCGCTCCGGTGACCCGGGCCGCCGTCTTCTCGGGCCCGTCGAGCGCGATCCGGTCGTCGTCCGTGCCGCTGAGGCGGTAGCGGACGAGGACCGCCAGGCTGTCCAGCCAGCGCGCCGAGGCGTCGGGCACGAGCGGGGAGCCGGACACCGAGGCGCGGGGCGGCTCGCTGGCGCCCTCCAGCCAGGCGCGTACGGCGGTGTCGACCGCCGGTGCGGTCGGCCGGCGGTGGTGGGCCCGCCAGCGGGCGGCGTGGTCGTCGGCGCAGAGCCGGGCGAGCGTCAGCCACTCCTCGGGGACCGGCTCCGTCAGCCAGCGGGCGCCGTGCTCGCGCAGGGTGTCCAGCAGTGCCGTGCCCAGCGGGGTGAGCCGCGGATGCCGGCGGATCTGCCGCATCGCCCTCGTCAGATGCACGCGCCAGAGCGCGAACTCGAAATGGGCCAGCCGGTTGGGCCCGGACGCGGCCTTGCGGTGCTCGCGCCAGAAGCGGGTGATCCCGGCGAAGGCGTAGATGCCCTGGAGCAGTCCTTCGAGGGGCCGTGGGTCGTCGCGCCAGGGGGCGTACCACGCCTCGGGCGAGGCGGGGCCGGTGTCGTCGGTGAGCAGGGGCGCGAGGTGCAGCAGGCTGCCGAGTTTGGTGTGCTGGAACTCGTGCACGAGGGTCACGGCGAGCTGGAGGGCGTCGTCCGGTTCGGATGCCTCGATGCCTCCGAAGGCGTCCCCCGACGTCACACTTCGCGGCCGAAACCTTTCCCTTGCCACGGTCGGTGTCAGCGAGAGCAGTCCGCACCGCATGGCGTCGGCCGTGGCGGGCTGCTCGTCGAGCAGGACCGCCCAGGCGCGTTCCAGCAGCCCCCGCCAGTGGGCCGCGGCCTCGTCCGACAGCGGGCGGGGCTCGGTCGGCCGGGGGTAGGTCCGGTAGGGGTCCGCGTCGTCCAGCGTGATCGACAGCCGCCGGTCCTCGGGGCCGACGGTGAGGCGGCGCACCGGATGCCAGCGCGGCCCCGGCGGACCGAGCAGGGGGACGGCGGCCGCGCCGCGTTCCACTACGGCGCTGCCGCCCTCGGACCGCACGGTGGCCGTGGCCCACGGCTCGGTCACCGGCAGCACCGCGCACCCGAGCGTGGGCAGGGGGACCCTGCCGTGCCGTACGGGCACGTCGTCGAGCGTGAAGTCCAGTCCCGCGCGCAGTCCCGCCGCGGCGGCGAGGGAGCGGACATGACCGAGGACCACCCACAGGGGCGGCTCGTCCCCCTGCGCCGTCCCGCGCAGCCGGCGCAGGGCGGTGGCCAGCCACATGCCCGTCTGCGGGTACATCATGAGGTCCTCGACGACCTGAGGGGCGTGGCGCTGCGCCCGGCTGAGCAGCTCCCAGGCGGGGCCGAGGTCGATGGAGTCGTCGAGCATGCGCAACAGCAGCAGCCGGCGGCTGCGTTCGGCCGCCAGCAGGAGACCGAGGGTGTCCGGGCTTCCCTCGCCCCGCATCAGCTCGCTCACGACACCGAGGGGCAGGCGATGATGCGGCAGGGAGGGCTCAGCACTCACGAGCGGCCCCGGAACGGGTCATTCACGGCGCATGGAACCGCCGTCGATGGTGCTGACACTGGCCAGTTGCCGGTCGATCTCCGGAAGAAGCTCCCGCACCGAGGCGGCGAGGATCCGGTCGTCAATGGAGCGCAGCGTTTCAAGAGATACCCCCGCGAGATCGACCAGGCTGGACTCGACGGCGGCCACAGTCGGCTCCATGACGGCCAAACCCCTTCCCCCCGGCTCGTTGGATGCTGGCTGCTCACATCCTCCTGATGATGACCCACCGCACGGGTGATGAAACCCCGGGTCCCGCCGGGCGCGCGATATCAGGTCATCGTGGGTCCGGGGCGCGGCGGTTGCGCCGGGACAGTGCCGCCGTCTCCCGGTCCATACGGGCCACCCCGGCGGAGTCGCCCTCCAACAACCGTATCGCCTCCAGCAGTTGATCCAGGGTGCCCGGATAGCGCAGACAGGTGCGCAGGATGCCGAAGACGTCGGGGCGCAGGGAGTCCGAGCGGGGGCTCATCGCGGCGATCGACGGGTCGATGCCGGACAGGACGAGGTCGAGGGTGGTGCGCCGGGCGACGGTGGGGAGAGCGGTCAACGCGCCCACCAGGCCGTGGAGTTCGGAGAGGGGGAGGTCGTCGGGGAGGTCCGTGAGACGGACGGTCGGGGTGTCGTGGTGCGGGGTCGGGTGGGTCAAGTCGGCCAGGGTGAGGGGGAGTCCGGCGTGGGTGTGCAGGGTGGTGAGGGCGGTCCGGTCGAGCAGGGTGTACCAGCGGCTCACCCGGACCGCGGCGAGCCGGCCCGGTCCGTCCGCGCGGTGGTGCGCGCTCACCAGGCCGATCAGCGTGCCGTCGTGCCAGACGGCCGCGCCCGACATGCCCTCCCAGGGCGAGCGTTCGGGGTCCGGGTCGGCGGCGGGCGGCGGGACGGCCAGTTCCAGCGTGCCCTCGCGGCGGTTGGACAGGACGGACGTCAGACCGGACACGTGGCAGGAGTCCCGGTACTGGGACGGCGAGCCGTCGTCCGCCGGGCGGGCACGGTCCGTGCGGAGCTTGAAGCGGGGGAAACCCAGCGCGCTGCACGGCAGATGGACGTCCGCGTCCGGCAGATCGCCGTAGACCGGAGGGGCGACGGGGGCGGCGTGCGGGCCGGGCGGAGGGGCGTCGGTGATCTCCAGGAGGGCCACGTCCGCCGGGTCGGAGGCGAGGACGACCCTGGCCCGCGCGGTCCACTCGTCGGCGCGGTCGGCCTCGAACCGGACCCGGACGCCGTCCGCGCCCGGACCGCGCACCACATGCGCGGCGGTGAGCAGCCAGCGGGTGCCGACCCGGTAGCCGGAGCCGCGGCGGCCGGGGGCGCCGGTCCGCGGGGCGGCCGGGATTATCACCTCCGCCACGCGCAGGGGGTCCAGTCCCGCCGGGCGGTCGTGCGCCTTCCCCGTGGGCCGACCCAGTCGATCCCGTCGCTCCAGTCGATCCCGTTCCGTCACGGGCAGGTTCTACCCGCCCCGGGCATCCGGTCATCCGATCCGGGCGGATTCCGTGCGGCTGCGGTGCCGGATGCCGGTGATGCACTAGAGTCGATCAAGTGGTCTGAAAACCGCCGAAAAGGTGGCTTTCCATCATATTTACGCTGTGCATAGGTGTTTCAGGGTTCCAGAGTTCAGGGGCAGCGCATGCAGAAGCCGGCAGTCGAGTCCGAGCTGGTCGATCTCGGCGGCGTCCCGCTGGATGCCTGGCCCACCCTGGACCTTCCGTCGGCCGACGCGTCCCTGCGGCGGCTGCTCGGCCGGATCGACGACCCCGAGGGCAGCTTCGGCGGCTACCAGCCGCCGCGCGAGGCGTAGGCACATGCGGACGCCGTCCCACACCCTCGCCCCCGAGACGCTCGCCGCGCTGCTCGGCGGTGGGGGCGGGAGCACGGCGGTCGAGGAACTGCGGGCCGGGGAGCGCAGTTGGCGGCTGCTCGTCGTACGGGCCGTGCTGGACGCCGCGCCCGCCGAGCGGGCCGGGCCGTTGCCGCCGCCCGGCGACGGCTGGCGGCTGCTGACCCGGGCCTGGTCGGCCGACGCGCGGGCGGCGGAACGGGTGCTGGCGTATCCGGCGGTCGGCGTCTGGGCCGCGCACACCCTGCGCCGGCTGCGCGGCAGCGCCACGGACGAGGCGCCGCTGTGGGTGCACACCGGGCATCTGCACGCCCTCGCCGCGAGCGCGGCCGTCCTCGCCGGGATCCCGTTCCGCACCGACGTCCCCGTCCGGGACGGGTGGGTCGTCCTGCCGCTCGTCGGGGCGCTGCGGCTGCCCGAGGAGGGCGGCGGGCGCGGCTGGGGTGTCGCCGGGGTGGCCGGTGACGGCGCCGGGCGGGTCACCGTCGCCGGGCGGGACGTCCCCGGGCCAGGCTGGCACACACCGACCGCCCTGCGCGCCGACGGCTGCGCACTGCTCCTCGACGACCTCGACCCCTACCGCGCGCTGCGCGGACCCGCCGCGCCCGAACCGCTCGGCTCCGCCGACGACTGGCGGGACCTGTTCGCCGGGGCCTGGCGGGTGCTGCGGGAGACCGGGGCGGAGGAGGCCGACGCGCTGGCCCGGGGGCTGTCCGTGGTCGTACCCCGGCCGCGCGCCGAACGCTTCCGGCCGCACAGCGCCTCCTCCGGCGACGCCTTCGGGGCCGCGCTGGCCTCGCTCCCGGACGACGCCGAGCAGTTCGCCTCGACCCTGGTGCACGAGTTCCAGCACAACAAACTCAGCGCGCTCATGCACCTGTTCACCCTCCACGACGACCCCGGCACTCGCCTCCACTACGCACCCTGGCGCGACGATCCACGGCCGCTCGGGGGGCTGCTGCAAGGCGTGTACGCCTTCCACGGCGTCACCGGCTTCTGGCGGCGGCGCGCACACCCGCTGGGGCGCTTCGAGTTCGCCCTGTGGCGGACGCAGACGGCGTACGCGCTCAGGGCGCTCGCGGGGGACGGCGGTCTGACCGATCTCGGGCGGCGTCTCGTCGCCGAGCTGACCGAGCGGCTCACGCCCTGGCTCGCCGAACCGGTCGACGCGCGGGTTCAGGCCGCGGCCGATCTCGCCGTCCGGGACCACCGGGCGACCTGGCGCGCCTACCATCTGCACCCCGACCCCGGGACGGTCCACACCGAGTCCCTGAAGCACGGCACGCCCGCCCTCGTGCCCGGCCGGCCCACCCGAGGGCTCGACACCCGGGCGGTCCTGCTGCGCCGCCTCCTCGCCGATCCGGAGGGCCTGACCGGGCTGGACGACGACCCGGGCGCCGTCGTCGAAGGGGCCCGGCCCGAGGACGTCGCCCTGGTCACGGGCCGTACGGCGGAGGCGCTGGAGGCGTTCCGGGACCGTATCGTCCGCGGCGACGGCGACCCCGAGAGCTGGACGGGCCTGGCCCTGGCGGCCCACGCCACCGGCGACCCGGCGGGCGAGGCCCTCCTCGCCGCGCCCGAACGCGCCCTCGCCCTGTACACCCGGCTCGGGAACCGGGGATCGGACCCGCTGGAGCTGGGACGGCGGCTCGGCTGAGCGCAGGTGACCCGCGGGCGCCCGACGGATACTGGCCGGTGTGAAGGGGCCCCGCATCTCCCAGGCCCGGTCGGCCGTGTGGGCCTATGTCCGCAGCGCCCCCGGGACCTACCTGTGGCTGGGCATACTCTTCGTCACCACCGTCGCCCTGCACCACATGTCCCCCGCGTTCGAACACGAGTTCCTGCGGCGGCGGTCCACCAACATCCATGAGCTGTCCACGCACCCCGTACGGGTGCTGGTCGCCAGCGCGATGTGGACCGGCGGCGGGTCCTGGCTGCCGTACGCCGTGCTCTACTCCGTCTTCCACGCGCAGGCGGAGCGCCGGCTGGGGACGCTGCGGTGGCTCGTGGTGTGCGGGGCCGCGCATGTGCTGGCGACGCTGATCAGCGAGGGCGCGCTGGCGCTGGCCATAGCGGACGGGCGCGCCCCCGCGTCGGCGGTCCACACGCTCGACGTCGGCGTCAGCTACGCGCTGGCGGGCGTCGTCGGGGTGCTCACGTACCGGATCCCGGCGCCGTGGCGGTACCCGTATCTCGCGGCCGTGCTGCTCTTCGTCACCTACCCGCTGACCGCCGGGGCGACCTTCACCGACCTCGGTCACTTCGTCGCCGTACTCGTGGGACTCGCCTGTCATCCGCTGGCCGGAGGACGGGAAAGAGTACGGAATCCGAAGGAGACAGGGGCCGTCGGGCCGGGTTAGCGTCCGATCATGAGCAGCTCGGCGTATGAGGTCGTCAACGGTGGGGTTTCCTTCTGGTACGCGGACGACGGGCTTCCGGCGGTGCGGGAGCCGCTCGGTGGGGACGCCGACGCCGATGTCGTGATCGTCGGGGGCGGGTACACCGGGCTGTGGGCCGCGTACTACCTGAAGAAGGCCGACCCCGGGCTGCGGATCACCCTTCTGGAGCAGCGGTTCTGCGGTTACGGCGCGTCCGGGCGCAACGGTGGCTGGCTCTACAACGGCATCGCCGGCCGCGACCGGTACGCCGCGCTGCACGGCAGAGACGCCGCCGTACGGCTCCAGCGGGCCATGAACGACACCGTCGGCGAGGTCGTGCGGGTCACGGAGGCCGAGGGGATCGACGCCGACGTCCACCGGGGCGGCGTGCTGGAGGTCGCCCGGACGCCCGCGCAGCTCGCCCGGCTCAAGGACTTCCACGCGCACGAACTGACCTACGGGGAGCGGGACCGTGAGCTGTACGGCGCCCGGGAGACCGCCGGGCGGGTGCGGGTCGCGGGTGCCGTCGGGTCGAGCTGGACGCCGCACGGCGCCCGGGTGCATCCGGTGAAGCTGGTGAAGGGGCTCGCGGCCGTCGTCGAGGCGCTCGGCGTGGAGATCCGGGAGTCGACGCCGGTGACCGAGATCCATGCGGGGCGGGCCGTCACGCCGTACGGGACCGTGCGGGCGCCGTACGTGCTGCGCTGCACCGAGGGGTTCACCGCCGCGCTGAAGGGCGAGAAGCGGACCTGGCTGCCCATGAACTCCTCGATGATCGCCACCGAACCGCTCACCGGCGCGCAGTGGGCGGAGGTCGGCTGGGACGGGCGGGAGACGCTGGGCGACATGGCGCACGCCTACATGTACGCCCAGCGCACCGCCGACGGACGGATCGCGCTCGGCGGGCGCGGGGTGCCGTACCGCTACGGCTCGCGGACGGACCACGACGGGCGCACGCAGCCGGCGACGGTCGAGGCGCTGCGGGAGATCCTCGTCCGGTTCTTCCCGGCGCTCGCCGGGGTCCGGATCGCGCACGCCTGGTCGGGGGTGCTGGGCGTGCCCCGCGACTGGTGCGCGACGGTCACCCTGGACCGGTCCCGCGGCCTCGGCTGGGCGGGCGGGTACGTCGGTTCCGGCGTCGCCACCGCCAATCTCGCCGGACGCACCCTGAGCGACCTGGTCCGGCTGGACTCCGGCGCGGCCGGGCCCACCGAGCTGACCGGACTGCCGTGGGTCGGGCACAAGGTGCGCCGCTGGGAACCGGAACCGCTGCGCTGGCTGGGCGTGCAGGGCATGTACGCCACCTACCGGGCCGCCGACCGCCGGGAGACCGAACGCCACAGCGCCGGGTCGTCACGGCTGGCCCGGATCGCGGACCGGGTGGCGGGGCGGTAGGAGCCGAGAAGCCCAGAAGCCCAGAAGCCCAGGAGGAAGCCGGGCTCGGCGTCAGGCGACCGACTCCGGGACCGTGGAGCGGGCCGCGACGCCGTGCTGCGGGGGGCGGGTGGTGACCATCAGGCCCGCCACCAGACCGGCCAGCAGCATGATCCCCGCGGCCCACCACAGGGCGACCGTGTAGCCGTGCACGATCCCCTCACGGGTGACCAGGTCGCGGCCGCCCGGGTCGGTGAGTTGGGCCGCGACATAGGCGGTGCCGCTGGTGGTGGCGATCGTGTTGAGCAGCGCCGTGCCGATCGAACCGCCCACCTGCTGCGAGGTGTTGACGGTGGCCGAGGTGACGCCCGCGTCCTGCGGCGCCACCCCCGCGGTGGCCGTGGCGAACACCGGCATGAACGTCAGGCCCATGCCGAGGCCGAGCAGCAGCAGCGCGGGCAGGATCTCGCTCGCGTAGGCGGAGTCGACCGTCATCTGCGTGAGGATCACCATGCCGCCGGAGGCCAGCAGCATGCCCGGGACCATCAGCATGCGCGGCGCGACCCGGTTGATCAGCCGGGCGGAGATCTGCGTCGAGCCGACGATGATCGCGACGGTCAGCGGCAGGAAGGCCAGGCCCGTCTTCACGGGGGAGTAGCGCAGGATGACCTGGAGGTAGTAGGTCATGAACAGGAACACGCCGAACATGCCGATGACCGCCAGGCCCATGGTCAGGAAGCAGCCCGCGCGATTGCGGTCCCTGACGATGTGCAGGGGCAGCAGCGGCACCGGCGCCCGCCGCTGCCACCACACGAACGCCACGAGCAGCACGATCCCGAGCGCGAACAGGGCCAGCACCAGCGGATCGGTCCAGCCGCGCGGCTCGGCCTCGCTGACGCCGTAGACGATCGCCACCAGGCCGCCGCAGCCCAGCACCACTCCGGGCACGTCGAGGCGGGCGGGGTGTCCGGGGCTGTCGTGCAGCAGGGTGAGCGCGCCGAGGACGGCGACGATCGCGATCGGCACGTTCACATACAGGCACCAGCGCCAGTTCAGGTATTCGGTGAGCAGTCCGCCGACGATGAACCCGATCGCCGCGCCGCTGCCCGCCAGCGCGCCGTAGATGCCGAACGCCTTGCCGCGCTCCCTGGGGTCGGTGAACGTCGTCGTCAGCAGGCTCAGCGCGGACGGCGCGAGGACGGCGGCGAACGCGCCCTGGAGGGCGCGGGCGGCGAACAGCATGCCCGCGGTGGTGGCCGCGCCGCCGAACGCGGACGCGGCGGCGAAGCCGATCAGCCCGAACACGAACGTCCGTTTACGGCCCACCAGGTCGGCGACCCGGCCGCCGAGCAGCAGCAGCCCGCCGAAGGAGAGCGTGTAGGCGGTGATGACCCACTGGCGGTTGCCGTCGGAGATTCCCAGGGCCCGCTGTGCGGACGGCAGGGCGATGTTCACGATCGTCGCGTCGAGGACGACCATGAGCTGGGCCAGGGCGATGATCACCAGACCCCACCAGCGGCGGGGATCGGGGTCCGCCGCCGGGCCCGTGCGTTCACCTGTCCGGGGGACACTCATTGGGCCAGAAGACCATGAAACGGGGCGTATCGCATCCCCGTGCGGGGCCCGTGGTCAGGGCTCCAGCACCACCTTGCCCGTGGTGCCCCGGCTCTCCAGGGCGCGGTGCGCTGCGGCCGCCCCGGCGAGTGGGAAACGGTGCACGGCCGGGGTCAGCCGGCCCTCGGCGGCCTCGGCGAGGGCGCGCACCTCCAGCGCGCGCAGACCGCCGGACCGCTCCAGCATCGCCGGGCCGAGCGCCGACTCGGAGACGCCCTCGACGAACACGCCCTGTCCGGCGCCGAGCCCCTGCGACGACCAGCCGAAGACGAGGTGCCGCCCGCCCGGCCCGAGCAGGGCGACCGACTCGCGGGCCACGTCCCCGCCGACCCCGTCGTAGACGACGGTGGCGGCCCGGCCGCCGAGGAAGGCGCGCACCTTGTCCGGCCAGCCGGGGTCCTTGTAGTCGACGGCGAGATCGGCGCCGTTCGCCGCGACCAGCGCCGTCTTCTCCGGGCCGCCGGCCAGCCCGACGACGGTCGCACCGGCGGCGCGGGCGTACTGCACGATCAGGGTGCCGATGCCGCCGGCCGCCGCGGGCACCACGGCGACGGTGTCCGGGCCGGGCTCGGCGAGCCGGAGGATGCCGAGGGCCGTCCGGCCGGTGCCGATCATGGCGACGGCGTGGGCCGCGTCCAGATGCGGCGGGATCTCGTGCAGCCGGGCGGTGTCGGTGACGGCCAGTTCGGCGTAGCCGCCGGGGACGAAGCCCAGGTGGGCGACGACCCGCTTGCCGAGCCAGGAACGGTCGGTGCCCTCGCCGAGCGCGTCGACCACACCGGCGACCTCCCGGCCGGGGATCGTCGGCAGCGGCGCCGGCTCGGGGGCGGGGCCGCCCTTGACGCCCTCGCGCAGGGCGGCGTCGAGCAGATGCACCCCGGCCGCCTCCACGGCGATCCTGACCTGGCCCGGGGCGGGGGCGGGGTCCTCGACGCGCTCGTAGGTGAGGTTCTCGGGCGGGCCGTAGGTGTGGAGACGGATGGCGTGCATGGGGGTCCCCCTGTGGTGGGTGTGGTCCGGCAGCGGTGGGTGTGCTCTGAAGGGCTCTGAAGGGTTCCCACTGTTCAACCTCGACCTTGGTTGAGGTCAAGAGGGTGAGAGAGGTGAGGGGCGGGTGCGTCCGGCGTTGTCAGTGGCGGGGTGCAGCATGGGGGCATGGCGAGGACACGGGCAGGCGGGACTGGTGGGACCGGCGGGGCGGGCAGGGCGGCCGGGGTGAAGAGGGCGCGGCGGCCCGAGGTGCGGCTGCCGGCGCTGGAGCCGTTCGGGGGCGGCGGGCTCGAACCCGACGGGGACTACGACGGGGTGGAGTTCGGCGGGACGGACCTGGCCGGGCAGGACGGCGGGGGCGCCCGTTTCATGGACTGCGCGCTGACCGGCTGCGCGCTGGACGAGACCCGGCTCGACCACGCCCGGCTGCTCGACACGGTCCTCACCGGCATCCGGGGCGTCGGCACCCGGCTGGCGGAGGCGACCCTGCGGGACGTCGAGCTGGTGGACGCCCGGCTCGGCGGCACCCAGCTCCACGGCGCCGTGCTGGAGCGGGTGGTGGTCCGCGGCGGCAAGATCGACTACCTGAATCTGCGGCAGGCGCGGCTGCGGGACGTCGTCTTCGAGTCCTGTGTGCTGGTCGAGCCGGACTTCGGCGGGGCCCGGCTGGAGCGGGTCGAGTTCGTGGACTGCGCCCTGAGATCCGTCGACCTCACCGGCGTCACCCTGACCGACGTGGACCTGCGCGGCGCGACGGAACTCACCCTGGCGGCGGGGGCGGACCGGCTCGCGGGGGCGGTGATCAGCGCCGGTCAGCTCTTCGACCTGGCGCCGGTGCTGGCGGCGCGGCTGGGGATCAGGGTGGAGGGGATGGAGAGCTGAGGGGGTGCCGTAAGAAGGCGCAGGACTATAGAAACTGACGGTCCGTCAGGTTAAGCTCCGCGCATGATTCCCACGGTGGTCTGGGGTACCGGCAATGTCGGCCGCGCGGCGATCCGCGCGGTCGAGGCGCACCCGGCGCTCGATCTCGTGGCCGTGCTCGTCCACACCCCCGGGAAGGTCGGCCGGGACGCGGGCGAACTCGGCGGTCTGGGCCGGGTGCTGGGCCTCCCGGCGACCGACGACACCGGCGCCGTACTGGCCGCCCGTCCCCGGGCCGTGGTCTACGCCGCGTCCGGCGACATCCGGCCCGACGAGGCGCTGGCCGACATCGGCGCCGCGATCCGCGCCGGTGCCGTGGTCGTCACGCCGTCGCTGTATCCGCTCTACGACCAGCGCAACGCGCCGCCCGAGTTCCGGGACCCGGTGCTCGCCGCGATAGCCGACGGCGGCGGCTCGCTGTTCGTGTCCGGCGTCGACCCGGGCTGGGGCAACGACGTCCTGCCGCTGCTGATGAGCGGCCTGGGCACGGTCGTGGACGCCGTCCGCTGCCAGGAGATCTTCGACTACTCCACGTACGAGCAGGAGGAGTCGGTGCGGTTCCTGGTCGGGATGGGGCAGCCGCTGGACTACGAGCCGCTGATGCTCGCCCCGACGGTCCCGACCATGGTGTGGGGCGGGCAGATCCGGCTGATGGCCAGGGCGCTCGGGGTCGAACTCGACGAGATCCGCGAGACCGTGCGGCGCCGCGCGCTGGACGCGACGGTGAGCACCCGCACCATGGGCGTGTTCGAGGCGGGCACCCAGGGCGCGGTGCGGTTCGAGGTGCAGGGGATCGTGGACGGCGAACCCCGCCTGGTCATCGAGCACATCACCCGGATCCATCCGTCCTGCGCCCCGGACTGGCCGTCCCCGCCCCATGGCGACGGGGCGCACCGGGTGATCATCGAGGGCCGTCCGCGCATCGAGGTCACCGTCGAGGCGACCGACGAGGGCGAGAACCGGTCCGCGGGCGGGAACGCCACCGCGGTCGGCCGGCTGGTCGGCGCGATCGACTGGCTGGTGGGGGCGGAACCGGGGCTGTACGACGCGCTCGACGTGCCGTTGCGGCCGGCGGTCGGCCGGCTCGGTACCAAGTGACACGGTCGTCCCCACTGGAGGAGGGAGTTCCGGATGAACCTCGACATCCCCGAGGGCAAGCACCCGATCGAGCACGTCTGGGGCGACATGGTCCCCGGCATCGGTCCCGCCGCGGCGAACTTCTCGCTGGCCGTCTACGCCCATACGACCCTGGGACTGCGGGAGTTCGAGGCCGCGCGGCTGCGGATCGCGCAGATCAACGGCTGTCTGTTCTGCCTGGACTGGCGGACCGAGCGGGACGGTCTGAAGGTCGAGGAGGAGTTCGCCGGCGCGGTGGCCGAGTGGCGGACGACCGACGCCTTCGACGAGCGCACCCGGCTGGCCGCCGAGTACGCGGAGCGGTACGCCCTGGACCACCACAACCTGGACGAGGAGTTCTGGGACCGGATGAGCGCCCGCTACAGCCAGGCCGAGATCGTGGAGCTGACCATGAGCCTCGGCTCGTGGCTGGCGTTCGGGCGGCTCAACCGGGTGCTGGGTCTCGACGCGATGTGCGTGCTGCCGGGGCACTGAGCCGGTCAGCACGCACAGGTCAGCACGCACAGGTGGGGACAAGCGGGTCGCGCTAGAGATCCGCGGCGATGATCGCCTCGATGTTGCGTTCGGCGAGGGCGGTGATGGTGACGAACGGGTTGACGCTGGTGTTGCCCGGGATCAGCGCGCCGTCGATGACGTACAGGCCCGGATGCCCGTGCAGACGGCCGTAGTTGTCGGTCGCCCGGTTCAGCACGGCGCCGCCGAGCGGGTGGTACGTGAGGTGGTCGCCCCAGATCTTGTAGACGCCGAACAGATCGGTGCGGTAGATCGTCCCCTCCTTCGCGTTGATCTTGTCGAAGATGGTTTTGGCCATGTCGATGGACGGCTGCTTCCACGCCGTCTGCCAGTCGAGGTCGACGCGCCCGGCGGCCGCGTTCCAGGTGAACCGGGCGCGGTGGGGGTTCTTGGTGATGGACAGGTAGAACGAGGCGAAGGTCTCGATGCCGGTGGGCAGCGGTGCGACCTCGGCGAAGGCGCCGCCCGCGGCCCAGTTGTCGATGCCGGAGCAGGGGATGGACGACTGGAGGGACCCGGTGGGGTCCCACAGATGGTTGGCGCGGCCGCACATCACATTGCCGTTGTCGCCCCAGCCCCTGCCCACCTCGCCGTTGAGGCCCGGCAGCGCGCCGGTCGCCTTCAGCTTGACCAGGAGCTTGCTGGTGCCGACGCTGCCGGCCGCGAAGAACACCCGGTCCGCGGTGACGGTCTTGACGGCGACGGCGTTGCCGCCGGTGTCGAGCTGCTCGACCACGACCGTGTAGCCGCCGCCGCTCGCCGGGGCGACCGACGTGACCTTGTGGAGCGCGGAGACGGTGACCCGCCCGGTCGCCCTCGCCCGCGCGAGATAGGTCTGCTGGAGGGACTTCTTGCCGTGGTTGTTGCCGTAGAGGATCTCGCCCGCGAGCGCGGACCTGGTGACCGTACCGGCGGCCTCCTGCTTCATGTAGTCCCAGTCGTACACGTCGGGCACGAAGACGAACGGGAAGCCCGAGCGCTGGGCGTGCTTGCGGCCGACCCGGGCGTACTGGTAGCAGTCGGCGGTCTCGAACCAGGCCGGGTCGACCGTGCCGACCCCGAGGGCCGCGTTGGCGCGCGGGTAGTAGACGGAGTACATCTCGTCGGCGTCCACCGACGGCAGGACGGCGCCGAAGTTCTCCCGTTTCGGGGTGACGGCCATCCCGCCGTTGACCAGTGAGCCGCCGCCGACGCCCCGGCCCTGGTAGACGATGATGCCGCCCATCTCCTCGGCGTCCAGGATTCCCGTGTAGCGCGGGACGTTCTTGTCGAGGGGGAAACCGAGGAAGTTGCTCAGCGGCTGCTTGGTCCGGGTGCGCAGCCAGTACGACCGGTAGTCGGGGCTCGTGGTGTTGGCGAAGATCTTGCCGTCCGGGCCGGGGGTGTCCCAGGCCATGCCCATCTCGACCATGTGCACGTCGACCCCGGCCTGGGCCAGGCGCAGGGCGGCCACGGAACCGCCGTACCCGGTGCCGATGACGAGGACGGGGACATGGGCGCCGGGGTCGATCACCGCGGTGGGGGTCGCGGTCGCGGCATGGGCCGGGATCATCTGCCCGGCGAGCGCCGCCGATCCAAGAAGAGAACCAGTTCCAGTGATGAATCTTCGACGAGATACGCCTCTCTGACGCGTCTCACGTGGGGAATTGTCGTTCACACGCGGCTCCTCACTCTCTGTGGAGTGAAACGGGTTCTACTGCCGCGATCGTGAGAAGTCACGCCATACCGTCAGGTAACTTCGAGGGAGTCCCGACGGGCCGGGAAGATCAGGCGATGCGTGGAAAGCGGGCCTGGAGCGTCCAGATCGCCGGGTTCTCGCCCAGGTCCTCGTGCAGGTCGACCAGATCGGCGATCAGATCGTGGAGGAAGTCGCGGGCCTCGCGGCGCAGCGCGCCGTGGGAGAAGGTCAGCGGGGGCTCCTCGGCGGGCATCCAGTCGGCCTCGATGTCCACCCAGCCGAAGCGGCGCTCGAAGAGCATGCGGTCGGTGGACTCGGTGAAGTCCAGCTCGGCGTACTGGGGGCGGGAGGCGCGGGAGCCCGCCGGGTCCCGGTCGATCCGCTCCACGATGTCGCACAGCGCCCACGCGAAGTCCAGCACCGGCACCCATCCCCAGGCTGTGGACACCTCGCGGTCGGCCTTGGTGTCGGCGAGGTAGACGTCCCCGCAGAACAGGTCGTGGCGCAGGGTGTGGACGTCCGCGCGGCGGTAGTCCGTCTGCGGGGGGTCCGGGAAGCGGTTGGAGAGGGCGTAGCCGATGTCGAGCACGTAGGGATGGTGTCACGCCGGCGGGGGCGCGCCCGCCGCCCCGGCCCGGGGGCCGTTTAGGATCTCTGACATGTCCCGATCCTTACGGCTTGTCCCGGCCGCCGTGCTCCTGACCACGGCACTCACCCTGAGCGTGAGCGGATGCGACGGCGGCTCGGGGGGCGGCTCGGGCGGCCCGGGTGGTTCGGGCGGCGGCGGTTCGGCGCGGGGTGCGGCCGGTGTGGGCGACCCGTACTTCCCGAAGGCGGGCAACGGCGGGTACGACGTCACGCACTACGGTCTGACACTGGCGTGGGAGCCGGACGACAGCTCGGACTCGGACAAGGAGCCCGGCCGGCTGACCGGCAAGGCCGTGATCACGGCCCGCGCCACCCAGGACCTCGACGCGTTCGACCTGGACCTCACCGGGCTGGACGTCTCCAAGGTCGTGGTCGGGGACCGGGAGGCCGGCACTGGCCGCGAGGGCCAGGAGCTGACCGTCCGCCCGCGCGAGCGGATCGGCGAGGGCGAGACCTTCGAGGTGACGGTGGAGTACTCCGGCCGGCCCCGGACGATCACTGACCCGGACGGCTCCGAGGAGGGCTGGCTGCCCACCGCGGACGGCGCGCTGGCGCTCGGCGAACCGACCGGCACCATGGCCTGGTTCCCCGGCAGCCACCACCCCTCCGACAAGGCGTCCTACGACCTCGCCGTCACCGTCCCGAAGGGCCTGACGGCCGTGTCCAACGGGGAGTTGAGGAGCGAGCGGACCGAGGGCGGGCGCACCACGTTCGTCTGGCGCACCGCCGAGCCGATGGCGAGCCATGCCGCCACGCTCGCGATCGGCCGCTACGAGGTGACCCGGTCCACGACCCCGGACGGACTGCCGGTGTACGTCGCCGTCGACCCGACGCAGGCCGCGAAGAGCCGGGCGGTGCTGGCCAGGCTGCCCGAGGTGCTGGAGTGGGCGGAGTACAACTTCGGGCCGTACCCCTTCTCCTCCACGGGCGCGATCGTCGACCGGCCGGAGGACTCCGACTACGCCCTGGAGACCCAGAACCGGCCGGTCTTCGCCGGCGCGCCCGACACCGCGACCTTCGTCCACGAGATCGCCCACCAGTGGTTCGGGGACTCCGTCACCCCGAAGACCTGGCAGGACATGTGGCTCAACGAGGGCTTCGCGACCTACGCCGAGTGGCTGTGGGAGGAGGACGAGGGCGGCAAGTCCGCGGAGGAGACCTTCACCGAGCTGTACGAGCACGGCGAGGGCAGGTACGAGGACCTCTGGGACTACCCGCCCGGCAAGCCGTCCGGCGCCGACACGATCTCCGACAGCCCGGTCTACCAGCGGGGCGCGATGGTCGTCCATCTGATCCGGAAGGCGGTGGGCGACGACGCGTTCTACGACATCGTCCAGGGCTGGGCCGCCGAGCACCGCCACGGCAACGCGTCCACGTCCGACTTCACGGCCTATGTGGAACGCCAGGCGCCGGACACGGACTTCGACGAGATCTGGGACGACTGGCTGTACGGCGAGGGCAAGCCGGAACTGCCCTAGTTCCTCAGGGAGTTCCGCCCCGTCGGTCGAGCAGCCGGGCGAGGTCGGGCGGCCAGACCGGCTCGGGGGCGTTCCGCAGCTCCTCCCGGGGCCACCAGCGCCAGGTGAGGATGCCGTCCGTGGCGTGGGCCGCGGCGAGGTGGGGGCCGGTGGGCTCCCGGCGCGGGCCTTCGGTGACGTAGACGTGTTCGTGCTGGTGGACGGGGACGCCGGAGTGGGTGAAGTCGTGTTCCCAGGTGCACAGGAGGGGGCCGGGGGCCAGGTCGGTCCAGCCGGTCTCCTCGCGCAGTTCGCGCAGGGCGCCCTCCTGCGGTGACTCGCCGGGCTCCAGTCCGCCGCCGGGCAGCGCCCAGTGGACGCCGACCTCGACGTTGTCGTACCGGAAGAGGAAGACGGCGCCTTCGGGGTCGACCACGGCGATCCGGGCGGCGGCGCGGGGTGTGCGCAGGCGTTTGCGCAGGACGGTGCAGGAGCGGCCGTGCCGGAGGTCGGGGCGGTGGGCGATCACCTCGTAGCCGAGGGCGGTCCAGAAGGCGAGCCCCTTGGGGTTGGCGTCCAGGACGGCGAGACGTACGGCGGTACGGCCGTCCTGCCGGAACCGCTCCTCCACCCGCTCGGCGATCCGGCGCCCGTACCCCTGCCCCTGGACGGCGGCGTCCACGATCAGCAGCCCGATCCACGGGTCGGGGTCGGCCGGGTCGGGATGCCGGGCGAGGGTGATCACCACCCCGACGAGCCGCCCCGCGCTCCGGGCGAGCAGCACCTCGGCGTCCGGATGCGCCAACTCCTCGGCGAGCGCGGCCGCGACCTGCTCCGGCCGGATGTTCCCCGGCTCGGGAAAGTCCCCACTGAGCGCCTGAAAGGCGTGATCGGAGGCGTAGAGCGCGGTCAGCTCGGTGAGCAGCGGTCCCGGGATGTCGTGATCGACGGTGAGAGGCAAGGGCGTGAGGAGCATGGGGCGCAGGCTAGCGGTGGGAAGCGGGTGCGGTTGGATCACGGAGTTCGAACCAGACGCGTTTGCCGTATCCGAAAGGCGCCTGACCGGGGTACCCGGCGCCCCAGTCGTGCGCGAGCGCCTGCACGAGGCGCAGCCCGCGCCCGCCCTCGCCGTCGGTTGCGGCCACGGGAGTCATGGGCGCCTTGGCGGGGACGTCGTCGTACACGGAAACCCGTACGCCGTCGGCTGTGACCGAGGTCAGCAGGTGCAGTGTCGGGGTGGCGGTGTGCACGACGGCGTTGGTGACGACTTCGGACACGAGGATCCGGGCAGTGTCGGCCAGGTTGGCGGTGTGGCCGTTGGCGGCGAGCAGGAGGGCCACGGTGTCCCGGCAGATCCGGGGCGCGAGGAGGGAGGAGGGGGCGGTGAAGTGGTAGTTCTGCGGTACGACGGGCTTGGCGTGCACGGACTTCAACCTCCGTGAGGCAGGGGCGCGTTGACGGTTCGAAGGTAGGGGCAACCTTGCTCCGGAGCAAGGTTGCCCCCTATGATTCACTCGGGCGAGTGGACCGGTCCGGCCTGGCACGGCAGACTCGGTTGCCGAGAGGAACGGAATCCATGCCACTGAGAGACAATCCCTCCGCCCGTCAGGTCCGACTGGGCTCGGAACTGAGGAAGTTGAGGGAATCCGCCGGGAGGACGGCTCGCGAGGCCGCCGGTCTGCTGTCGACCGATCAGGCGAAGATCAGCCATATCGAAGCGGGGCGTCTGGGGATCAGTGAGGAGCGGGTCCGGCGGCTGGCGGTGTTCTACTCGTGCGACGACACAGCCCTGATCGACGCCCTGTGCGCGATCACCCGTGAGTCGCGAGGACAGGGCTGGTGGGAGGCGTACCGGGGTGTCCTTGCCCCCGGCTTCCTCGACGTGGCCGAACTTGAGCATCACGCAACGTCGTTGCGGGCGCTCCAGCCGATGACGCTTCCCGGTGTCTTCCAGACCGAGGACTACACGCGTGCCGTCTACGGCGGCCATATCCCCGTGCTCCCCGCCGAAGAAGTGGATGTGCGGGTCGAGTTCAGACAGAAGCGCCGCCAGATCTTCGAACGCGACGTTCCGCCGCCCTTCGTCATGGTCATCCACGAAGCGGCTCTCAGGATGCGGGTCGGTGGCCGAAAGGTGGCACGGACCCAACTGGTCCACCTGCTGGAGGCCTCCGAGCACCCCGCCGTCACCCTGCGGGTGATCCCTTTCACCAGCGAGGAGTTCGTGGAGGCCACGCAGCCCGTGCTGTACGCCGGCGGGGTCGTCCCGCGCCTGGACACCGTCCAGGTGGACAGCGTGGTGGGCGGGGTTCTCCTCGACGGCGGCGTCCAGCTCAAGAAGTACGGCACACTGCTCGACCTTGCTGAGCGAGCTGCGCTCGACACGGAGGACTCGCGCCGATTCGTCCACGACATCACACGAGAACTGTGAGAGGTCACACCATGTCCGTGCAGTGGCAGAAGTCGTCGTTCTCCGGAGCCGGGGGAGAGAACTGCGTCGAACTCGCCGACGCCGAGTCCCACATCCTCGTTCGCGAGGGCGAATCACCCGCGACGGAGCTGGTCGTGGCACCTGCCGGGCTGTTGGGGCTGATACGGGACATCAAGAGCGCCGCGCGATACGAGCCGGAATAGCCGCAGGCTCACCTCACGTTGGGATCGCCATGACGACGAACAAGTCCGGGCCCGAGGTGCTGCGCTACACCGCCTTCTCCGGTGACCCCGACGGCGGTAACCCCGCCGGTGTCGTGCTGGACGCCGTCGGGCTGGGCGACGCCGACATGCTGGAGATCGCAGCCGACCTCGGGTACTCGGAGTCCGCGTTTCTGACCCCGCCCCCGGAGGGGCTCGGTGGGCCTGAGGGGCGGGTGTTCGGGATCCGGTACTTCAGCCCGAAGGCCGAGGTGCCGTTCTGCGGGCATGCCACCGTCGCCACGGCGATCGCGCTGGCCGAGCGGATCGGGCCGGGGGAGCTGGTGTTCGCGACCCGGGCGGGGACCGTGCCGGTGTCGGTGCGGGAGGAGAGCGGGGCGCTCACGGCCACGCTCACCAGCGTCGAGCCGCACGTCACCGGGATCGACGACGCCGACCTCGCGGAGGCGCTGGCCGCGCTGCGCTGGCCCGCCGCCGATCTCGACCCGGCGTTTCCGCCCCGGATCGCCTTCGCCGGCGCCCGCCATCTAGTCCTGGCGGCGGCCACGCGCGAGCGGCTCGCGGACCTGGCGTACGACTTCGCCCGCCTCGAAGCGCTGATGCACCGGCTAGATCTGACCACGGTTCAGCTCGTGTGGCGGGAGTCGGACACCGTGTTCCACGTCCGCGACCCGTTCCCCGTCGGCGGGGTCGTCGAGGACCCGGCCACCGGTGCGGCGGCGGCCGCGTTCGGTGCGTACACCCGTGAACTCGGCCTGGTCCCCGAGGCCGCCGTCCTCACCCTCCACCAGGGCCACGACCTCGGCCGCCCCGGCGAACTGACGGTCACCCTGCACACGGGCGACCCCAGGATCCGCGTCAGCGGCACGGGGGCGCGCATCGGCTAGGGGAGGGGGACATCCTCCATCAGTTCTCGCATCCCGCTACGTCGTCCTCGCAGTCCTCCACGTCCTCCGGAGCGACGGTGTTCAGGCGCCACAGGACCAGACCGTCCACGCCCGGCTTCGCCGGTGCGACCGTGGCCGTGAAGGGGGCCCCGGCGGGGATGTTGAACTGGTCCGCCTCGCGGTCGCCGCACTCCACCTCCCACTCGCTCTCCGCGTCACCCCGCGCGAGAGTCAGAACGACGGTGTGCGGTGCCGCTGCGGCCTGGCAGGCGATGTCGAAGGTGTAGGGGCGGTCGCCGTCCGCCGTGAAGGTCCGGTCCAGCCCGTCCGCCAGGGGAGCCGTGCCCGCGTCTTCGCGTGCAGCGCTGTCCGGCTCTACGGCGTTCAGCGCGCGCGTGGCCCTCTTCATCGCCGCTTCTTGGTCTCCCTTGCCCTCCCATGTAGGGGGCTGTGTCACGGACGGCGTTCCACCGCCCGGTGTCTCCTTCGGCCTTCGCGCTTCCTCCGTGCAGCCGGTGGCCAGGGCGGTGAAGGCGAGGGCGATGGCGATGCTGCGGGCGAGAGTGCAGTGTGTGCGCATGCGGTTCCCGTCATGAGTGCGGACGTGGCGCCGCCGAGGAGGCGGCGCCACGCGCTGGGCAGGTCTATCGGGTACTGCGGCGGTACAGCTCGGGACCACAGACCTGGGCGCACGGATCGCTCGACTGTGCAGCCCTCGGGGCGGCGAAGCCGTTCGGCGGCGGAACCAGTTGGTACTCGCGTCCGAGCGCGTCGGCCTGGGTATTGCCGTACATGGACACTTCGCCGTCCGACCACCGGACGAACAGGTCGTCCTCCCAGTTGTTGGCGCCGAACTCGCCTGCTGCGATGACACGGGCATGGGGCCAGGTGCCGTTCGCCGCGAGCACTGTGGACTTTCCGCCCAGACCTCGGGTGCCGACATCCTGATAAATGGTCAGGCTGCCGTCGGACCACTTCACGAAGAGGTCGTAGTTCGGGTTGGTGTCGCTGGTGTCCCCGTCGAAGTCACCCCCGGTGATGAGGATGGAGTCGCTGGCCCAGAGACTGTTCTTGGCAAGCAGTTGAGTCTCCGCGTGGAGGCCGGCGCCATCGACGTTGGTGTACTTGGTGACCTCGCCGTCGACCCAACGGACGATGAGGTCGTCAGGCCACTTGTTGCCGCCGTACTTTCCTGTCGCGATGCCCTTTGCATGCTTCCAGACGGAGCCCGCTTGGGCGATCTTGATCTCGTTCGCCGGGTGCTCGCTCGACGAGGTGGGGAGCTTGC
The DNA here is from genome assembly GCF_013363615.1 of Streptomyces sp. CAI-85. Taxonomy (NCBI): domain Bacteria; kingdom Bacillati; phylum Actinomycetota; class Actinomycetes; order Kitasatosporales; family Streptomycetaceae; genus Streptomyces; species Streptomyces sp. CAI-85. The sequence continues at coordinate 139,144 of NZ_JAANNX010000002.1, forward strand.
TTTTCTGGTCGATGTCCTTGTAGATCGTCACTTCACCGTCCGACCACTTCACCAGCAGGTCGTAAGCGTTGGATCCGGTGTAGTCGCCCGCGGTGACCACGTCGGCGTACTTGCTCCAGAGATCGTTGGGCTTGGCCAACTGCACCTCGCAGGGCTGCCCGGCCTTGCACCCGGTGTAGAAACCCTGGTTCTGGTCTCCGGGGTAGAGCGTCACCTCACCGTCGCTCCATTTGACGATCAGGTCGGAGTCGCCGTACTTCTGCGACTCGGTGTGGAACGTGCCGGAGGTCGCGGCCATAGCGTGTCGCCACAGCTTGGCGTCTCCCATGCCCTCGGTGCCCTTCGGAGTGTCGGGCGCGTAGTCGTTGACTGCCTGGTTGTAGAGACGGACCACGTCAGCGTCGAACTGGGAGGAGTACGAGACATCGTCCCGCGTCCCACCCGTTTTGTAGCCGCCGATGACGCCGATGATGTCGCCCCGCTTGCCGTCGAAGTTCCGCAGGAAGGGACCACCAGAGACGCCTGGAGCGAAGCCGTCGCAAGCGATTTCGAGGAACCTGCCCTCGAATCCCTTGGTGGTGGAAGAAGGACAGACGAGCGGTGCTTTCGATCCGCCCGGGAATCCGATGAGGGCGACATTGCGCTGCGCGAGCTGTGAAGAATGCAGGGTGGTCAGCTCATTTCCCATACCGGTTGCATTCTCCAGGAATTCGCCCTTTGAGTTCGGGCCGGCCCTGAGGATGGCGAAGTCCAAGTCGTCCGCTTTGGTCGGCCCCTGGGCCAGGTAGCGTCCGTCGATCCAGACTTTCCCCTTCTTGATGGGAAAGATTCCGTAGGGGGCAATCCCGCGGCCCCGGTGCGCAGGGTCTGGCTTCCAGCCAGGTGCGAAGGCGAGGGACTTGAAGCGGTCGTTGTCGTTGAGACAGTGAGCCGCGGTGATGATGAGCGACTTCGTCGGGGAGGCGACGGTGGAGGCCGAACAGAACTGGTCCCGGCTTCCGGGGTCAGGCTGTGGATCGTCATCGTCGGCGATGAGGAAGACGCCAGCCGTCGCCACACCTCGTTTGTCGAACGCGGAAGCTGCGCCCACCCTCTGCCCAGGGGAGGGGACGCCCCCGGCGTCCTTCCCCCCGCCGCCCGCCTCCCTCGTGCCAGGCTCAACTGGTACGGCGTCGGCGATGCGTTCGGGCGTCCAGTAGCTCTCTGCGGCCTTTGCTTCGGCGATCTCCTCGGGAGTTGCCTTCAACTCCTGTCCCGGCGGCAGAGGAACGTCCGTCGGCTCGGTCACTGAAGCCTGATCTGGGGGCGACTCGCTCCCGCGCGTCGGCTCCGAGGAGACCGAGCCACTGGCGTCGGTCGGCGATGGCGTGGGCGGGATGGTGTCGGCCTGGGGTGCTACCGATGACGCCGTTGTGGCGCCAGTTTCAGTCGGGGGCGGCGTCGGTAAGGCCGCCGCAGCGGAGGTGGTGGCCAGCAGAACCGCCGCAGTCACCAGGCCGAGCCCGCCGAATTTCCACCTCGGAGGTATCACGTACTTGCTCACAGATGGGATTACCTTTCACGGTTGGTCAGGCCGTCAGGTGGCGTCCATGCATTAGCCATGCGCGTGGGCGCACGGCGACATGACACCGCTTCAGGGAACCGCACTCAAACGCATGCCTATGCGGTTCACTCGGCTGAACCATATGTGAATCTCACGAATCATTCGATCGCTTTTCTGTGAGCTCGAGTCGGATCGGAGAGAACGCGCCACGAAGGGAATTCTTCATTCCGCACGAGTGTGCCCATGAATCAGCCCTTGCGCGTTCCCTCCGCTCCCGAGAACGTAAATGTAATTTGGCGACTATTCGCCCCAGGTGAGGGGAGTGACGAGGCCGTCGGTCAGGGAGCTGTCGGCTCTCGGGGGCGTCAGGACGGCGAGGAACCGGGAGCCTTTGGGTCGCTGGAAGGCCCAGGCCCAAGCCAAAGTGCCGAGACATCACTTGGGGCCTGGGCAGGCGGCTCGGCCTCTCGGCCGAGAGCAGCCCGGCGCCGGTCGAGCAAGCCACGTCGCGCACGCACGGGGGGGCCAGCAGCCCGGGGACCCGCATGAGACACGGCTTGGCTGCGATGGGGGGCGGGGCAGGGGGAGGTCCCGCGCCGGTTGTTTCTCGAGCACAGACCTCGTATCTGTCCGCGGCATACGAAACCCCTGGTGCCGCCCGAAAGCGGGACCAGGGGCTCCGTGCAAGGAATCCGGGTCGCGTCAGACGTTGACGCCGAAGTCCTGGGCGATGCCCGCCAGGCCCGAGGCGTAGCCCTGGCCTACCGCGCGGAACTTCCACTCCGCGCCGTTGCGGTACAGCTCGCCGAAGACCATCGCGGTCTCCGTCGCCGCGTCCTCGCTCAGGTCGTAGCGGGCGATCTCGGCGCCGCCGGCCTGGTTGACGATGCGGATGTAGGCGTTGCGGACCTGGCCGAAGTTCTGCGAGCGGTTCTCCGCGTCGTAGATCGAGACCGGGAAGACGATCTTGTCGACGTCGGCCGGGAGGCCGGCCAGGTTGACGTTGATCGCCTCGTCGTCGCCCGCGCCCTCACCGGTGCGGTTGTCGCCGGTGTGGACGATGGTCTGGTCCGGGGTCTGCTTGTTGTTGAAGAACACGAAGTGTCCGTCGGAGTAGACCTTGCCCTGCGGGTTGACCGCGATCGCCGAGGCGTCGAGGTCGAAGTCCGTGCCGGTGGTGGTGCGGACGTCCCAGCCGAGGCCCACGGTGACGGCGGTCAGGCCCGGAGCCTCCTTGGTGAGCGAGACGTTGCCACCCTTGGACAGGCTTACAGCCATGGTTGGGAGTCCTTTCCCTCGTTGCGTAGAGGCTTCGCGGCACGAAGCTACAGCTATCCCTATGAACGCGAGCAAGGGGCCCGAAGGTTCCCCGTGTCTTTACTTTCTTTACCAACTGTCCCTCCACCGGCCCCGCCAGCCGCTCCCGGCGGCGATATTGGGGTGACGCGGGCCCGGCCGGGCGGGGACCATGGACGGCATGTCCGGTCCCTATCTCATCCGCGGCTCCGTCGCCCTGCCCGAGGCGGAGCTGGTCTGGCGGTTCTCGCGGTCCTCGGGCCCGGGCGGCCAGCACGTCAACACCAGCGACTCCCAGGTGGAGCTGCGCTTCGACCTGGCCCGCACCGAGGCCCTCCCCGAGGTGTGGAAGGCGCGGGCGCTGGAGCGTCTCGCCGGGCGGCTCGTCGACGGCGTCGTCGCGGTCCGTTCCTCCGAGCACCGCTCCCAGTGGCGCAACCGCGAGACCGCCGCCGTACGCCTCGCCGCGCTGCTCGCGGAGGCCACCGCCCCGCCGCCGAAGCCGCGCCGGGCGACCCGCATCCCGCGCGGGATCAACGAACGCCGGCTGCGGGAGAAGAAACAGCGCGCGGAGACCAAGCGGGGCCGCTCCGGACGCGACTGGAGCTGATTGCGCCGATCGCGCTGATTGCACGGCACAGCGAACGTGTACGAAAGTGAAGGCCGACTTCGCTTCCGACTAGGTCTGCCGACAGTCGTCCGCAAGGTCAAGGAAGCGAAAAGGGCGCGTAGTTCGCGGTGGACGAGAATTCCTGACGGGGCGTCGGTGTTCGCGCCTGTGACTAATCCGGACGGGACGAAATTGCCGTTCAGTTGTCCGTTCGGTTGATTCGCCCGGTCATCCCAACTGCCGGTACCTGCCCCGGAAATACAGCAGCGGCCCGCCCTCCGCGCTCGGCACCCGCGCGCCCAGCACCCGGCCGATCACCAGCGTGTGGTCCCCCGCCGTCACCCGCTGCTCGGTACGGCACTCCAGGGTGCCCAGGGCGCCGCCCACGAGGGGCGCTCCGGTGAGGGCGCCGGGGGTGTACGGGATGTCCTCGAAGAGCAGCCGGTCGCTGAGCCGGCCCTTCATCGCGAACCGGCCCGCGATGTGCCGCTGGCTCTCCGCGAGCACCGACACCGCCCACAGCGGCTGTTCGTCGAGCAGGTCGTCCATCCGGGAGCCGGTGCGCAGGCTGACCAGCACCAGCGGGGGATCCAGGGAGACCGACAGGAAGGCGGTGGCCGTCATCCCGGCGTACTCGCCCTGCGGCGCGCCGGGGTCGTCCGGGTCCAGCGGCGGCTCCTGCGCGGTCACCAGGACCACCCCGCCCGCCAGCCGGGACATCACCGCGCGGAACTCGTCGTTGCTCACCCCCACAGCATGCCCGGGGGCCCCGGCGGGGGCGGGGACAGGGGGAGTCTTCAGCACGTCGGGAGTCAGCACGTCCGGCACGCTAATGTCCGGCACGCGGGGCCCGCATCGGGCTTCCGTCCGAGCCCGGCCGCCCCCATGGTCGTAGGACCCCCGGCGGATCCCGTGGCACATTGCCGGCAGATCTCGGCGCGGTCACCGATCTCCGGACACCGGGGCGATTCCGCGGGGCTTCCCGTACGCTCGGCCGTGTGTCGTCATACGCTCAGTAAACACACAGGGAAAACGCAGAAACTCCACTCAATTGTTCACGTTTATATGTGACTTGAGTCACAAGGGGCATTAATTGTTGACCCTGTGTACCGAGTGGGCAGCGCGCTGTGATTCAGTGGCGGAGGCGTCACGACGTCACCAGGACACTCACACCGACGGACCGCACCAGAAACGACGTCACGCCGAAGACAACCCTTGATTCGCTGCGAAGTCTCGGGGGGAGGGCGAAGCATGGACACCGAGTCGGAACCGTACGTCCGCCTTGCGTCCCTGCGACAGTTGCATCAGGTCATGGCCGACATGAACACGGCCCGCAGCCTGGCCGACACCTTGCAGACCGTCGCCGACGGCGTCGTCACCGCCCTCGGCTACGAGCTGGCCTGCGTCAACCTCGTGCGCGGCGACGGCGATCTCGTGGTCGCCGCCCTCGCCGGGAACCCCGCCGCCGAGGCCATGATCACCGGCCGGGTCGGCTCGCGCGAGTCCTGGGAGCGCCGCCTCGGCATGGGCGAGACCTGGGGCGACCTGGTCTTCATACCCCACACCGAGGGCTGGATCCTCGACGACGACGACGTACCGCAGTGGTACACCGACGGGCCCGCGCCCCGCTTCGAGAACGAGTGGCACCCCTCCGACCGGCTCTTCGCGCCGATGTTCACACCCCCCACGCCCGGCACCGGGCCCGGCGGCGAACTCATCGGCGTCCTGTCCGTGGACCGGCCGCGCAACGGCCGCCTCCCCGGCGCCTGGGGCCGCGAGGCGCTCCAGATGTACGCGTTCCAGGCGGCCATCGCCATCAGCAACGCACGTCTACGCGCGAATATGCAGCGGGCACTGGTCCGGCTCGAACGCGAACAGCAGGCCCTGCGCGCCAGCGAGGAGTCCTTCCGGCAGGCGTTCGAATACGCCCCCTCCGGCATGGCCATCGCCGAGATGGGCGGCGACCAGCACGGACGGATCCTGCGGACCAACGACGCCCTGTGCCGCCTCCTCGGCCGGCCCGCCGCCGCGATGCGCCGCTACTCCTTCTCCGACCTCGTCCACCCCGAGGACATAGGCACCCTGCTCCGCACCTCCGCCGAGGGCGGCCGCGCCGAACTCCGCCTCGGCCGCCGGGACGGCACCTACGTCTGGGTCAGCCTCCGCAACTCCGTCGTCGCCGACGCCGCCGACGGGCCCCGCTTCCTCCTCACCCACGTCGAGGACATAGAGGAGCGCAAGCGCCGCGAGCTCCAGCTCGCCCACCGCGCCTCGCACGACTCCCTCACCGGCCTGCCGAACTCCGCCGAACTGCGCTCGCGTCTGTCCGCCCGGATCTGCCAGCGCCCCCAGTCCACCCACCCGGCCGTCGTCGACGCCATGGACCAGGCGTACGGCCACCCCGCCTTCGACGCCAACGGGCACGGCTTCGACTACCGGCCCGGCGGCGCGCAGAGCTTCGACGCCTTCGACCACCATGTGCACACCGCCGCCCCCGAGGAGGACGGCCGCGACGACGGCACCAAGGGGCTCGCGGTGCTCTTCTGCGACCTCGACGGCTTCAAGTCGATCAACGACCGGTTCGGGCACAACGCGGGTGACGCGGTTCTCATCGAGGTCGCCCGGCGGCTGTCGCAGTGCGTCCGCGACGGCGACACCGTCGCCCGGCTCGGGGGTGACGAATTCGTCATCCTCGCCGACGGTCTCGGCCGCGCCGACGCCCAGGACCTCGCCGTACGCCTGCGCAACGAGATCATCCAGCCGATCCGCGCCGAGGGCCGGGCCGTCCGGGTCGGCGCCAGCTTCGGCATCGGGTGGGCGCACTGCGGGATGACCGCGGACGAAGTGCTGAAGTCCGCCGACGAGCGGATGTACGTCGAGAAACGATCCCGTCCCAAACAGCACAGACGGGCGGGATGAGTCCCGGATCGCGGTCCCGGATCGGCCCAGGCAGGGCCGGGTGGGCGTCTTCGTGGCCGAGTCGATGCGATCCGAGTCACCCGTTCGGGTCACCCGGAGCGGGTAGGCTCGCCCTTCTCACCCCTGAATCGCATTGCATCGCATCAACCCCGCACCTGTTGACCCGCACCTGTTGAGGAGTACGAAGGGATGACGCCCGGCAACAACGGCGCGAGCACGCCCGAGGACGACGACCCGTTCGGCTACCTCTACGCCGACGGTCAGGCCAACGGAGCCCAGCCGCCCTCCAGTGGTTACGGCTACCCGAACTCGGTCAGCCGGGTGCGCGCGGTAGGCGAGCGCCAGTACGGACAGCCGCAGCAGCAGACGGCTCAGTACGGGCAGCCGACGGTCCCCCAGCAGGGCGCGTACGGCCAGCCGAACGCGAACTACGCCGCACCCGAGACCTTCCCCGGCGGCCCGGGCGGCCCGACCGGCCGTCAGCAGCCCGTACCGGGCGGTGGCGGCCGTGGCCGCGGCCCCAACACCAAGGGCCTGCTGATCGGCGCGGTCGCGGTGGTCGCCGCGGTCGTCGTCGGCATCGCCATCGCGATGACGGGCGGGGACGACGGCACCGGCGACAACGCCGGCGACCAGCCCTCCACCACCCCCTCCGCCGCCGCGAGCGCCTCCCCGAGCGAGTCCTCCACCAGCGAGGCCACGGAGGAGAAGCTGCCGACGATCGAGGCGAAGGCGCTGAAGCTGGAGGGGGGCGCCACCACGTCCAACCAGTACAAGGGCGCCAAGTCCGACGGCGGGATCTACGTCACGGGCTTCAACCAGGTCGGCGCCAAGGTCTCCTGGACGGTCAACGGCATCCCCAAGGCGGGCGGCTACCGGCTCTACGTGCAGTACGGCATCCCGGGCGTCGACGCCGACGCGACGCTGGTGGTCAACGGCACCCCCCAGACCCGTGCGCTGAACATGAAGAACTTCAGCAATTCTCCCCAGGGCGACTGGGAGAAGGGCTGGCAGAACACCTGGGCCAGCGTGAACCTGACCAAGGGCACGAACACCATCGACGTCACCTGCGCCGACGGCAACAAGTGCGACGTGAACCTCGACCAGCTCTGGCTCACCAAGGGCTGATCCTCAGGCCGCGGTGACCTCCGTGGTCACCGCGACCCGGCCCAGGAGTTCCTCGTAGGACGTGCGGTCGAAGTCGCCTGCCGTGGGGGACAGGACCGTGGCGGTCGCGAGGGCTACCGCGCGGGACAGGCGGGCGGGCCAGGGGAGGCCCTCCACGAGGGCGGAGAGCAGGCCGGCGGAGGCGGAGTCGCCCGCGCCCGTCGGGTTGCCGCGGAGCCGGGCCGGCGGGGCGGCACGCCAGCGGCCCTCGTCGGCCACCGCCACCAGGCCCTCGGCGCCGAGCGAGGCGACCACGGCCCGCGCACCCCGGCGGCGGGCGTCCTGGGTGGCCTTCAGGGGCTCGTGGGACCCCGTGAGTTCGGCGAGTTCGTCGGAGTTCGGCTTGATGATGTCCGGGCGGGCGGCGACGCCCCGGCGCAGCGGCTCCCCGCTCGTGTCCAGCAGGACCGGCACCCCGGCCGCCCGTGCCGTACGGACCAGGCCCGCGTACGCCCCCACCGGCACGCCCGGCGGCAGGCTGCCGCACAACGCGACCGCCTCGGCGCCGGCCACCAACTCCCCGTACACCCCCAGGAACGCGGCCCACTCGGCCGCGCCGACCAGCGGGCCCGGTTCGTTGAGCTGGGTGGTGTCGCCGGTGCGGGCGTCGACCACGGCGACCGTACGGCGGGACGGGCCCGCGACCGGCACCAGCGCGTCCTCGACCCCGGTGAGCCGCTCGCGTATCAGCCGGCCGGTGCCGCCGCCCGCGAACCCGGTGACCGTCACGTCGTGCCCGAGCGCGGCCAGCACCCGGCCCACGTTCAGCCCCTTGCCGCCGGGCCGCTCCGTCACGTCCGTCACCCGGTGCGCGGCGTGCGGCCGCAACGCCGGTACGCGGTAGGTGATGTCGAGAGCGGCGTTCAACGTGACCGTGAGGATCACCCGCGACCTCCCCCGATTGTCCCAGCCCCGTGCCCGTCGGCCCTGATCATGCCAAAAGGACGGCGACCGGCCCAGCCCTCGGGCCGGCCACCGTCCTCTTCCGGGGGGACGATTCAGGCCAGTTGGGGATCCACCACCCAGGCGCCCTTGCGCATCACGCCCCTGAGGTCGAAGTTCTCGTCCAGGAGGACCAGGTCGGCGTCCTTGCCGGGGGTGAGGGAGCCGGTCGTGTCGGAGAGGCCGAGGAGACGGGCCGGGTTGGTGGAGAGGGCGGCGACGACGTCCTCGACGGGGAGGCCGTCGACGGTCACCGCCCGCTTGAACGCGCGGTCCTGGGTGAGGGTGGAGCCCGCGATCGAGCCGCCCTCGACCAGCCGGGCCACGCCCTCGCTGACCTCGACCTCCAGCGGGCCGAGCATGTAGCGGCCGTCGCCGATGCCGGCCGCGTCCATCGCGTCGGTGATGAACGCGACCCGGTCCGCGCCCGCATGACGGAACGCCAGTTCCAGGGCGGCCGGGTGGAGATGGGTGCCGTCGTTGATGAGTTCCACGGTGACCCGCTCGTCCTCCAGGAGCGCGGCGATCGGGCCGGGCGCGCGGTGGCCGAGGGCGGGCATGGCGTTGAACAGATGCGTGGCGACGGTCGCCCCGGCGTCGATGGCCTTGACCGTCTGCTCGTAGGTGGCGTCGGTGTGGCCCACCGCCGCGATCACCCCGTGCTCGGCGAGCAGCCGTACGGAGTCCAGGCCGCCGGGGAGTTCGGTGGCCAGGGTGACCATCCGGGCCTGGCCGCGGGCCGCGTCGATCAGCTTGCGGACCTCCGCCGGGTCCGGGTCGCGCAGCAGTTCCTCGGAGTGCGCGCCCTTGCGGCAGGGCGAGATGAACGGCCCCTCGAAGTGGATCCCGGCGAGATCGCCCTGTTCGGTGAACTCGGAGAGCAGCCCCGCCTGCCGGACCAGGAAGTCCATGTCGTCGGTGACGGTGGAGGCGACCAGGGTGGTGGTGCCGTGCCGGCGGTGGGTGTCGATCGCCCGCCGGATGTCCTCGGGCGTCCCGGAGAAGGAGGCGCCGCCGCCGCCGTGGTTGTGGATGTCGACGAAGCCGGGGACCAGCCAGTGCCCGCGGGCGTCGACCACACGGGCGTGCTCGGACGCCGTGGCGGCGATACGGGAGCCCTCGACGGTCACCTGGCCGCCCCGGACCGTTCCGGAGGGCAGGACCACATGGGCGCCGGACAGGGTCAGGGGCGCCGGGCCGGCCGCGGGCCGCGGGTCGTGGGTGGCTCGGCGCGTGTCGTCCCGCGCCCCTAGGGGGGTGACCATCAGGGTGTTACCTCCATACCGTCAGTCGTGGCCGTGCCGTCTGCCGCTTCCGTGCTGTCCGCCGCTTCCGTGCTGCCAGTCGTGTCCGCGCCGTCCGTCGTGCCGAGGAGATCCCAGGCCAGGAGCCCGGCGCCCAGGCAGCCCGCCGTGTCGCCCAGTGCCGCCGGCACGATCGCCGGCAGTTTCTGGAAGGTGACCCGCCGCCGGACGGCGTCCCGCAGTGGTGTGAACAAGGTTTCCCCCGCCTCGGCGAGCCCGCCACCGATGATGAGCGTGCGCGGGTCCAGCAGGGTGAGCGCGGTGACCAGCCCGTCGGCGAGGGCGTCCACGGCCCCCTGCCAGATCCGGACGGCGTTCGGCTCCCCGGACGTGACGGCCTTGGCGCAGTCGGCGGCGTCGGCCTCCGGGTCCCCGCAGGCCGCCGCCCACGCCTCGCTGACCGCGGCGGCGGAGGCGAACCGCTCCAGACAGCCGTGCTGGCCGCAGGGACAGGGGGTCCCGCCGGGCCGTACGACGATATGGCCGATCTCGCCCGCGAAGCCGTGCGCGCCCGCCTCCACCCGGCCGTCGACCCCGATGGCGCCCGCGATGCCGGTGCCCAGGGCCACGAACAGGAAGCGGTCGGCGCCCCGGCCCGCGCCCACCCGGCCCTCGGCGAGCCCGCCGGTGCGCACGTCGTGGCCGAGGGCGACGGGACAGTCGAGGCGGGTGGTGAGCAGGTCGCGCAGGGGTACGTCGCGCCAGCCCAGGTTGGCGGCGTAGGCGGCGATGCCCCGGGTCTCGTCGACGATGCCGGGTACGGCGACGCCGGCCGCGACCGCGGGCTCACCGAACCGTTCGGTGCCGTGTGCGCGCAGGTCGGCGGCGAAGTCGAGGATGGCGGCGATCACGGCGTCGGGGCCGCGCTCGCGGCCGGTGGCCCGGCGGTCCTCGTGCAGCAGGGTGCCGTCGGCCCCGACCAGGGCGGCCTTCATCCCGGTGCCGCCCACGTCGAGGGCGATGACATGTCTCACGGGAACAGTGTGGACCGAGTACCCGCAAGAGGTCTAGTCCACTTCGCGGGTTCGCGGTACCGTGCCGCCCCAAAGGCCCCGAAAGAGGTCTAGTCCACACAGGTGGTGTAGACCTTAATCCGGATAGCGGTCCATTGGTAGGAGCAATTACTTGTGAGCAGTCGGGAGAACACTCCAGTGCAGCGGCGGACAGGAAAGCCGGGAACGATCGCCGGGACGGTCGCGGGGGTGTCCGCGCTGGGCATGGCCGCGGTCCTCGCCGGCTGCGGGCTCACCTCGGGCTCCGACCACGTCACGCTCCACCTGGTCGCGGCCGACTACGGCGACTCCGCGGCCAACAGCTCCGAGAAGTACTGGGACGCCGTCGTCAAGGCGTACGAGAAGCAGCACCCGGACGTCACCGTCGAGGTGACCGTCTACTCCTGGAACGACGTCGACGCCAAGGTCAAGGAACGCGTCGCCGCCGGTGACCCGCCGGACCTGGCCCAGATCGGCGCCTACGCCGACTACGCGGCCGACGACCAGCTCTACAAGGCCGGCGAGCTGCTCTCCATCCCCGTCCAGGCCGACTTCGTGAGCCAGCTCGCCGACGCGGGCAAGGTGCGCGGTGTGCAGTACGGCATGCCGTTCGCCTCCTCCACCCGGCTGCTCTTCTACAACAAGACCCTCTTCGCGAAGGCCGGCCTCACCCCGCCGACCACCTGGGAGGAACTCGCCGCGGACGCCGCCGCCCTCAAGCAGAACGGCGTGAAGTACCCCTACGCCCTGCCGCTCGGCCCCGAGGAGGCCCAGGCCGAGACGCTCCAGTGGCTGCTCAGCGGCAACGGCGGCTACAACCAGAACGTCAGCAGCTACAGCATCGACTCCACCGAGAACGTCGACACCTTCGGCTGGCTGAAGAACGAACTGGTCGGCAAGGGCCTCACCGGCCCGGTGGCGCCCGGCGAGCTGAACCGCGCCGACGCCTTCGCCGCCTTCACCGACGGCGAGGTCGGCATGCTCAACGGCCACCCGTCCCTGATGAAGGCGGCCGCCAAGAAGGGCGTGAAGTTCGGCATGGTGCCGATGCCCGGCCTGGACGGTCCCGCCAAGGTCTCCATGGGCGTCGCCGACTGGATGATGGCCTTCCGCGAGAACGGCCACGCCCGGCAGATCGGCGACTTCCTCAACTTCGTCTACAGCAAGGAGAACGTGCTCGCCTTCTCCCGCGAGTACGACCTGCTGCCCGTCACCAACTCCGCCTCCCAGGTCATGAGCGCCGCCGAGGAGGACGCCGACCTGCGGCCCTTCCTCCAGCAACTCGCGCTCTCCGAGACCTACCCGGTCGGCCGGACCTCATGGGCGCAGGTCAGCGCGGAGATCAAGAAGGAGATAGGCCGCGCGGTCACCCCGAACGGCTCCCCGGCCACGGTCCTGGGCGACCTCCAGGAGACGGCCTCACGGGTGGAGAACGAAACCGGGGAATGAGCGGTCCGGGCCGGGTGGGCCGGCGGGCCGGATGTCGGTGGCCGGGGATACCGTGCGGGGCATGGAAGCGGAACTGGAGGAACGCGAGCGTGCCGTCCTCGCCCTGGAGCGGCGCGGTTTCCCCGGGCCCGGCGCGAAGGAGCGGGCCATCCGTGAGGAGCTGGACCTCTCCCCGGTCCGCTACTACCAGCTCCTCAACGCCCTCCTGGACGATCCCCGGGCGCTGGCCCACGACCCGGTCACGGTGAACCGGCTGCGCCGCGTCAGGGAGGCCCGGCGAGCCGAGCGCTGACCGCCGGATATCGTCGCCGTATGGGCATCCACGAGACGCACTCCAAGGAACCCGCACCCGTCACCCCCACCACCCCCGCCGGCCGGGACGGCCTCGCCGCGATCCTCGCGCGGCCCTCCCACACCCTCGTCGGACTCGACTTCGACGGCACCCTCGCCCCCATCGTCGAGAACCCCGACGACGCCCGCGCCCACCCCGACACCCTCGCCGCGCTCACCGCGCTGGCCCCGAAGGTCGCCGCCGTCGCCGTCGTCACCGGCCGGCCCGCCGAGGTCGCGGTGCGCAACGGCGGGTTCGCGGGCGTGCCGGGCCTGGAGCACCTCACCGTCCTCGGGCACTACGGCGCCGAACGCTGGGACGCCCGCACCGGCGCCCTCACCGCCCCGCCCCCGCACCCCGGCGTCGCCGCCGTCCGCGCCGAACTCCCCGGGATCCTCGCCGCCGCCGGCGGCCGGCCGGGCGTCCGGGTCGAGGAGAAGGGCGGCCGGGCCCTCGCCGTCCACACCCGGCGCGCCGACGACCCGCAGGCCGCCTTCGAGGAGCTGCGCGCGCCCCTCGGCGACCTCGCCGCGCGGCACGGGCTGATCGTGGAGCCCGGCCGGATGGTCCTCGAACTGCGCCCGCCGGGCATGGACAAGGGCGTCGCCCTGCTCGACCACGTCCGCGAGACCGGCGCCGGGTCGGTCCTCTACGCCGGGGACGACCTCGGCGACCTGCCCGCCTTCGCCGCCGTGGAGAAACTCCGCGCCGACGGGGTGCCCGGGCTGCTGGTGTGCAGCGGCAGCACCGAGGTCACCGAACTCGCGGAGCGCGCGGACCTCGTCGTCGACGGGCCCGCCGGGGTCGTGGGGCTGCTGCGGGAGCTGGCGGCCCGGCTCGGTCAGCCCGGCTGAATCTCCCGCAGCGCCTCCAACTGGTCCAGGAACCAGCGGGCCGGGGGCAGCGCGGTCGCCGCCGCCGCCAGCCGCTTGGTGCGCTCGGCCCGCTCCTCCGGCCCCATGCCCAGCGCCTCGTGCAGGGCGCGGGCGGTCTCCAGGACGTCGTACGGGTTGACGACGAGGGCGTCCTCGCCCAGCTCCCAGTAGGCGCCCGCCTCCCGGGACAGCACCAGCGCGCAGCCCTCGTCGGAGACCACCGGGATCTCCTTGGCGACCAGGTTCATCCCGTCCCGGATCGGGTTGACCAGGGCCACGTCCGCGAGCCGGTAGGCGGCCAGGGAGCGGGCGAAGTCGTCCTTGACGTGCAGCACGACCGGGGTCCAGCCGGGGGTGCCGTACGTCTTGTTGATCTCCGTGGCCAGGCGCCGCACCTCGGCCGTGTAGTCGCGGTAGACGGCGAGGTCCTGCCGGGAGGGGTAGGCGAAGGCCACGTGGACGACCCGCTCGCGCCACTCCTCGTGGTCGTCGAGGAGCTGCCGGTAGGCCAGCAGGCCGCGCACGATGTTCTTGGACAGCTCGGTGCGGTCGACGCGCACGATCGTCCTGCGGTCCTCGCCGCCGATCTCCTCGCGCAGGGCGGTGATCCGCTCCTCGACGTCCGGGCGGTGCGCGCGCTCCCGCAGGAAGTCGGCGTCGGCGCCGAGGCCGTGGACACCCACCTCCGTGCCGCCCGTGCCCCCGGCGAACTCGGCGGCGCAGGCGGTGAAGGCGTCTGCCCAGCGCCGGGTGAGGAAGCCCAGCCGGTCCGCGCCGAGCATGCCGCGCAGCAACTGCTCGCGGATGTCGGACGGGAGCAGCGCGAAGTAGTCCACCGGGGCCCACGGGGTGTGCGAGAAGTGGCCGATGCGCAGGTCGGGGCGGAGTGCGCGGAGCATCCCCGGCACCAGGCACAGGTGGTAGTCCTGCACCAGGACCGCCGCCCCCGGCGCGGCCTCCTCCGCCAGCGCCTCGGCGAAGGCCCGGTTGTAGATCTCGTACGACGCCCACTGGCGCCGGAACTCCGCGTCGAAGACCGGCTCCAGCGGGGTCTGGTACAGCAGGTGGTGGATGAACCAGAGCACGGAGTTGGCGATGCCGTTGTAGGCGTCGGCGTGCACGTCGGCCGGGACGGGCAGCATCCGCACGCCCTCCTCGCCGACCCCGCGCCGGACGGCCTCGCGGTCGCCGTCGGAGAGCGCGGAGCACACCCACAGGGCGCCCGCGTCCGGTCCGATCGCCGACAGCCCGGAGACCAGCCCGCCGCCTCCCCGTCTCGCGTCCAGCGAACCGTCCTCACGGACGGTGTAGGAGACCGGCCCGCGATTGGACGCGACCAGCACCTGGGCACCCCGAGCAGCGGCAGCATCGTGCGTGGTAGCCATACGCCTCAACCTAGCCCGGCACGGAAACGCTCAAACGTACGGTCACGGCGAGCGGAGGGTCGGTATCCGGCCGTGTTCGGGTGCCGTATACGGCGGGGTGCGCGTGTTACACGGGCGGGGGTGACGGCGGGACGGGTAGTGCGGCTGCGGGTCCGTGGGGGGCCGGTCGCGCAGTTCCCCGCGCCCCTGGGGAGTGAAGGTGGGCGTCACGTGAGGGGCGGGCCGGTTCCGGGGCCGGGGGTGCACGGTGGCCCGCCCGTGCCGGGAGTTACGCCACCTTGCGGGACTGGTACTCCGCCATCTCCGCCATCGGGGGCCGTTCCTCCATGTCGACCGAGTAGGTGTGGGGTTCGAAGCCGGACGGGCCGCGTTCGAACTGGGTGAGGGAGGGGCGGATCAGATGGCCGCGGGCCAGGCGGAGCTGGGCGGTGCGGTAGATCGCCGCCGCCATCCGGCCGAGGGCCTGGCCGTCCTGGTGGCGGTGTTTGCGCACGCCCACGTCGACCTGGGCGAGCGCGTCGAGGCCGACCAGGTGCAGGGCGTCGACCAGCATGCCCAGCTCGACGCCGTAGCCGACGGGGAAGGGAAGCTGTTCCAGCAGGCCGCGGCGGGCCGCGTACTCGCCGCCCAGCGGCTGCACGAACCCGGCGAGCTGCGGCCAGTGCATGTTGAGCAGCGGCCGGGCCATCAGCTCGGTCACCCGGCCGCCCTGCCCCGCGGCGCCGGCGAGCGGACGGTCGTACATGCCCTTGACGAGGTCCACGCCCAGGTCGGTGAGCAGGGGGCCCACGATGCCCGAGACGAAGTCGGAGGAGAACTCCCTGAGGTCGGCGTCGATGAAACAGACGATGTCCCCGCTCGTGACGAGCAGGGAGCGCCACAGCACCTCGCCCTTCCCGGGCACGGCGGGGACGCTCGGCAGGATGGTGTCCCGGTGGACGACCCGGGCGCCCGCCGCGGCCGCCACCTGGGCGGTGCGGTCGGTCGACCCCGAGTCGACGACGACTATCTCGTCGACCAGCGGGACCTGCTGCATGAGGTCGTGACGGATGATCGCGACGATGTCGCCGACCGTCTCCTCCTCGTTCAGCGCGGGCAGGACCACGGAGACCGACTGACCCGTGGCGCGCTTCGCGGCCATGATCCGGTGCAGCGGACGATCGGCCAGGGACCAGGAGCGGGTGGTCAGCCAGCGCTCGACTTCTTCCAGCACGGTCTGCGGCTCCTCACTGTCGTGATCACACAGGGTGCACGGGGGTGACCGTGTGATCCATCTCGCGGTTCGGACGACTATCTCAACTGTCCTGGCCTTCGGTTACAGTCTTGAACAACGCGGGTGACCATCGCATGTCCGGGGTCGCCGGCGTTCACAACCGAATACCGCTCATCCAGAGGGGCAGAGGGACACGGCCCGATGAAGCCCCGGCAACCCACCTAGACCGGTCTCGTTCACCACACGCGAGGCTCCCGGCGAGGGAAGGTGCCAAATCCGTCTCACGGCGAGATGCGTCGTGAGGAAGATGAGGAGAAAGGGCCTCGCCTCACATGGCTGCGCAGACTGTTGCAAGCACCACGAATCCCACGGTCGACCTGGGCCCCGCCGCCGCGCTGAGCTGCCGCGAGTGCGGCCACCGCGTGCCCCTCGGCCCGCTCTTCGCCTGCGAGGAGTGTTTCGGCCCGCTCGAGATCGCGTACGACTTCTCCTCCTACGACACCGAGGAGCTGCGCAAGCGCATCGAGGCGGGACCCGCGAACATCTGGCGCTACGCCCCGCTGCTGCCCGTCCCGGCCGACGTGGCGGACAAGCCGAACCTCAACCCCGGCTGGACCCACCTCGTCAAGGCCGACAACCTGGCGCGCGAACTCGGCGTCACCGGCGGCCTGTACGTGAAGGACGACTCCGGCAACCCGACGCACTCCTTCAAGGACCGCGTCGTCGCGCAGGCCATCGAGGCCGCGCGCGCCTTCGGCTTCACCACCCTGTCCTGCTCCTCCACCGGCAACCTCGCGGGCGCGGTCGGCGCCGCCGCGGCCCGCGCCGGCTTCCGCTCCTGCGTGTTCATCCCGCACGACCTGGAGCAGGGCAAGGTCGTCATGGCCGCGGTCTACGGCGGTGAACTCGTCGGCATCGAGGGCAACTACGACGACGTGAACCGCTTCTGCTCCGAGCTGATCGGCGACACCGCCGGCGAGGGCTGGGGCTTCGTCAACGTCAACCTGAGGCCGTACTACGCCGAGGGCTCCAAGACGCTGGCGTACGAGATCTGCGAGCAGCTCGGCTGGCGGCTGCCCGACCAGCTCGTGGTGCCGATCGCCTCCGGCTCCCAGCTCACGAAGATCGACAAGGGCCTCCAGGAGCTGATCAAGCTGGGGCTCGTCGAGGACAGGCCGTACAAGATCTTCGGCGCGCAGGCCGAGGGCTGCTCGCCGGTGTCGGTGGCCTACAAGGCGGGCCATGACGTCGTACGGCCGCAGAAGCCGGACACCATCGCCAAGTCGCTCGCCATCGGCAACCCGGCGGACGGCCCGTACGTCCTCGACATCGCCCGGCGCACCGGCGGCGCGGTGGAGGACGTGACCGACGAGCAGATCGTGGACGCGATCAAGCTGCTGGCGCGGACCGAGGGGATCTTCGCGGAGACGGCAGGCGGGGTCACCGTCGGCGTCACCCGCAAGCTCATCGAGAACGGCCTGCTGGACCCGGCGAAGACCACGGTCGTCCTGAACACGGGCGACGGCCTCAAGACCCTCGACGCGGTGGCCGGCACCGGCCTCACCGCCACCATCCGTCCGAACCTCGACTCCTTCCGAGAGGCTGGCCTGGCATGAGCGTGACCGTTCGTATCCCCACCATCCTGCGCACCTACACCGGCGGGCAGGCCGAGGTGTCCGCCGACGGGGCGACCCTCGGGGAGGTCATCTCCGACCTGGAGAAGAACCACACCGGGATCGCCGCCCGCGTCCTGGACGACCAGGGCAAGCTGCGCCGGTTCGTCAACGTGTACGTCAACGACGACGACGTCCGCTTCGAGCAGGGCCTGGAGACGGCGACCCCGGACGGCGCCGGCGTTTCGATCATCCCGGCCGTCGCCGGCGGCTGACCGGTGGCTGACCGGTGTTCAGTACCCGCCGGTAGTAACCGTCGGTAACAGCGATTACCGAGCGTTCATCGAATTGCCCCCTCCGTAAGAGAAGCGGAGGGGGCAATTCTGTGTGATTGAGCGCGGTACAGTTGGGGAACCGGGTCGCGAAACCCTGATCCGGAGTCTTTCTTCGCTGCCCCGCGTCCGACAAGAAGTAGCCAAAGTGCGTGCCTCTTGCGTGGCATTTGCGGCATTTGCCGGGCCCGACTTGCCCTGAATTCTGGCGAATTCTCGCCACATTCCGGATCGGGTGCGTCCGGAATTCTCGTCCGACTGACCTGTTGCAGACGGCAGTTGGACAGATACATTCAGCCGCGGTCGACGCGTTCCGGCGCACGCCCCCAACCAACTGGGGGGTGAGGTCTGACCCGGATCCGCGAAGTGTGGATCTGTGCAAGGGCCAGTAATAGGGGAGTTAGGCATGGCTCAGGGCACCGTCAAGTGGTTCAACGCGGAGAAGGGGTACGGCTTCATCGCGGTCGACGGTGGTGCGGATGTTTTCGTCCACTACAGCGCGATCCAGATGGACGGATACCGCACCCTGGAAGAGGGTCAGCGGGTCGATTTCGAGATCTCGCAGGGCCAGAAGGGGCCGCAGGCGGACATGGTCCGACTGGCGACCGGCTGAAGCACGCGCCGACTGACAGCGTCGTTCTTCTGTTTCATCTTCGAAGGGCCCGCGCCTCCCGGGGTGCGGGCCCTTCGGCGTGCCCGGAAGCCCTCCGCCCGCCGGCGACGGGCCGGGTCCTTCCGTGAGAGGCGCTTGCACTCGACCATGCCGAGTGCTAATCATTGGCGTTAGCACTCTGAAGGTGAGAGTGACAACGAAGGACCGGGTCGGTGAGGCCCGCAGGCCAAGTGGGGCAAGGAACCACGGGCCGGCGAGCCGTCCGTCGCGGGCGCGGGCGCGGTCCGAAGAATCACCCCCAGTCCTGGAGGGACCACTTCACATGGCCAAGATCATCGCGTTCGACGAGGAGGCGCGGCGCGGCCTCGAGCGCGGCATGAACCAGCTCGCGGACGCCGTGAAGGTGACGCTCGGCCCCAAGGGCCGCAACGTCGTCCTCGAGAAGAAGTGGGGCGCCCCCACGATCACCAACGATGGTGTGTCCATCGCCAAGGAGATCGAGCTCGAGGACCCGTACGAGAAGATCGGCGCCGAGCTGGTCAAGGAAGTCGCCAAGAAGACGGACGACGTCGCCGGTGACGGTACGACCACCGCGACCGTCCTGGCCCAGGCCCTGGTGCGCGAGGGTCTGCGCAACGTGGCCGCCGGCGCCAACCCGATGGCCCTCAAGCGCGGTATCGAGAAGGCCGTCGAGGCCGTCTCCGGTGCCCTCCTCGAGCAGGCGAAGGATGTCGAGACCAAGGAGCAGATCGCTTCCACGGCCTCCATCTCCGCCGCCGACACCCAGATCGGCGAGCTGATCGCCGAGGCCATGGACAAGGTCGGCAAGGAAGGCGTCATCACCGTCGAGGAGTCCCAGACCTTCGGTCTGGAGCTGGAGCTCACCGAGGGTATGCGCTTCGACAAGGGCTACATCTCGGCGTACTTCGCCACCGACATGGAGCGTATGGAGGCCGTCCTCGACGACCCGTACATCCTGATCGCGAACTCCAAGATCGCCAACGTCAAGGACCTGCTCCCGCTCCTGGAGAAGGTCATGCAGTCGGGCAAGCCGCTGCTGATCATCGCCGAGGACGTCGAGGGCGAGGCCCTGTCGACCCTGGTCGTCAACAAGATCCGCGGCACCTTCAAGTCCGTCGCGGTCAAGGCCCCGGGCTTCGGCGACCGCCGCAAGGCGATGCTGAACGACATCGCCATCCTCACCGGCGGCGAGGTCATCTCCGAGGAGGTCGGTCTCAAGCTCGAGAACACGACCGTCGACCTGCTGGGCAAGGCCCGCAAGGTCGTCATCACCAAGGACGAGACCACCATCGTCGACGGCGCCGGCTCCTCGGAGCAGGTCGCGGGCCGCGTCAACCAGATCCGCGCCGAGATCGAGAACAGCGACTCGGACTACGACCGCGAGAAGCTCCAGGAGCGCCTGGCCAAGCTCGCGGGCGGCGTGGCCGTCATCAAGGCCGGTGCCGCCACCGAGGTGGAGCTCAAGGAGCGCAAGCACCGCATCGAGGACGCCGTCCGCAACGCGAAGGCGGCCGTCGAGGAGGGCATCGTCGCCGGTGGTGGCGTGGCGCTCATCCAGGCGTCCTCCGTCTTCGAGAAGCTGGACCTCGAGGGTGACGAGGCGACCGGCGCCAACGCCGTGCGCATCGCGCTGGAGGCCCCGCTCAAGCAGATCGCCGTCAACGCCGGCCTCGAGGGCGGTGTCGTGGTGGAGAAGGTGCGCAACCTGACCCCGGGCCACGGTCTGAACGCCGCGACCGGCGAGTACGTCGACCTGGTCAAGGAAGGCATCATCGACCCGGCCAAGGTGACGCGCTCCGCGCTCCAGAACGCCGCGTCGATCGCCGCGCTGTTCCTCACCACCGAGGCCGTCATCGCCGACAAGCCGGAGAAGGCCGCGGCCCCGGCCGGCGGCGGCATGCCGGGCGGAGACATGGACTTCTGATCGACCGGTTCCGGTTGATCGACGTCTGACCGAGGGCGGTACCCCTGTGACACGGGGGTGCCGCCCTCGGGCGTTCCCCCTGGCGGGGCGGGTTCCGGCAGCCACCTCAGATCTTGATCAAAAACGTGGTGGCCGGGGCCCGCCGGTGGCTAGTTTCTGGGGGACCGCACCGGCACCGACCAGGCCGGGGCAGCACAACAGAACAACAGGGGGAAACACCATGCGCACTTCCACGCGCAAGTTCGTCACGGCCACCGCCGCCTCGGCCGTGTTCGCCGGTGGACTGATGGGCCTGTCGGCGTCGCCGGCCGCCGCCCACCCGGACTGCGACGACGTCTACAAGCGCAAGTACACGGAGATCTCGTCCACCTGGCACAAGGTGGTGGCGTCGGGGACCATCGACAACCGCCGCAGCAGCGCCTCGGTGCGCGAGAGCATCAGCGCGGAGATCAGCGCCAGCCTGAAGGGCACCGTCAGCGGGGAGATCGGCGGCAAGATCGACATCGCCGTGGCGGAGATCAACAGCAAGATGGGTGTGTCGGTCGAGGCCGGCGTGTCCATCGCCAAGGGCAAGACGACCATGATCGTCGTACCCGCCCGCAAGCGGGTCTCCTACAAGATCGGCATCAAGAAGCGGGTCTACCAGGTGGCGGTCTCCCACCAGTTCCGTAGCTGCGCCGTCTCCAACTCCTACGCCAAGGTGACGGTCGCGGACTCGTACACGGAGACCAAGAACACCTGACACGGCCTCCGTCCCAGGGCGGCGTGTGAGGGATCACAGGAAGTGCGGCGGGCGGAGCCGGAATGCTCCGCCCGCCGTGCTGGTTGACGTACGCAGCACTTGATGCATGTGCACATACCACCTGGTCAACCGTTACGAGGAGCCCCCACGTGAGCGTCACCCAGCCCAGCACCACGCGCGCCGCCGAGATCCTGTCCCGGCCGGTGTCGATCAACGGCCTGACCGTCCCGAACCGCATCGCGATGGCGCCGATGACGCGCATGTTCTCCCCGGGCGGCATCCCCGGCGCGGACGTGGCGTCGTACTACTCCCGCCGCGCCGCCGCCGGGGTCGGTCTGATCGTCACCGAGGGCACCTACGTCGGGCACGACTCCGCCGGGCAGAGCGACCGGGTGCCCCGGTTCCACGGTGAGGAGCAGCTCGCGGGCTGGGCGAAGGTCGCCGAGGACGTCCACGCGGCGGGCGGCACGATCGTGCCGCAGCTCTGGCACATCGGCATGGTGCGCAAGCAGGGCGAGCCGCCGTTCGCGGACGCGCCCGCGGTCGGCCCCTCCGGCATCCGGGTGGACGGCACCGAGGGCACCGGCCGGGTCATGACCCAGCGCGATCTGGACGACGTCATCGGCGCGTTCGCCGAGGCCGCGGCCGCCGCCGAGCGCATCGGCTTCGACGGCGTCGAGATCCACGGCGCGCACGGCTACCTCGTCGACCAGTTCCTGTGGGCCGGCACCAACCGGCGCACCGACGCCTACGGCGGTGACGCGGTCGCCCGCACCAAGTTCGCCGCCGAGATCGTGGCCGCCGTCCGCGAGACGGTCTCGCCCGAGTTCCCCGTCCTCTTCCGCTACTCCCAGTGGAAGCAGGAGGCGTACGACGCCCGGCTCGCCGAGACCCCGGAGGAGCTGGAGGCCATCCTGAGCCCGCTCGCCGCCGCCGGTGTCGACGCCTTCCACGCCTCCACGCGCCGCTACTGGGTCCCGGAGTTCGACGGCTCCGACCTCAACCTCGCGGGCTGGACCAAGAAGCTCACCGGCAAGCCGGTCATCAGCGTCGGCTCGGTCGGCCTCGACGGCGAGTTCCTGCGGGCGTTCGTCGGCGAGGGCTCCGGCACGCGCGGCCTGGACGACCTCCTGGACCGCCTGGAGGCCGACGAGTTCGACCTCGTCGCCGTCGGCCGCGCGCTGCTCCAGGACCCGGAGTGGGCCGCGAAGGTCCTCGCGGGCCGCCTGGACGAACTGGCCCCGTACGACGCGGCGGCGCTGCGCACGCTGAGCTGAACCGCCTTGATTCATTTGTTCGAAAACCCTACTGTTCACTCCAGGCGCTGACCACGCCGGTGCTCACGCTGACCACGTAAGCACCCGTCGGCGCAAGGAAGTTGACACTTCAATGGGGGAATTCGAATGAGGATCAGATCCGTCGTGCTGCCTGCCCTGGCGGCGGCCGGAATGCTCATACCGGTGGCCCATCCCGCGACGGCGGTGCCCGCACCGACCGGTGCGGCGGACCTCGCCGCGGTGGGGCGGGCGGACACCGCGGACGCGGATGTCATCGCCGAATCGGAGCGGCTGCGCCGCGAGTTCGGCTTCGAGGCCGGCGCCGTCGCGCCGGCCTCGGTCATGCGGACCGGCCCCGCTTCCGCCGTGCCCGCGTCTGCGTCTGCGTCTGTGTCCACGGACGCGGACGCGGCGTCGCTCGTCAACGAGTGGGGCTTCATCGGAACGGCCGCCGAGACCGCGGAGATGCAGCGCCGCGACGCGCTCACCGCCGCCGTCGAGCCGGTGGTGCAGAAGTTCGGCGAGGAGAAGAACTTCGCCGGGCAGTTCCTCGACACCGAGCACGGCGGGCGCCTCGTCGTCCAGTTCGCCGACGCGCTGCCCGCCAAGGACGCCCGGGACGATCTCACGGACAAGGCCGTCTCGGCGGGCAGCTCCGCCGCCGACGTCGAGTTCCGGGTCGTCCAGCGCTCGTCCCAGGAACTCACCGACGCCATGAAGGCGGTGTGGGAGTGGGACGACGCCACCCCGGACACGGCGTCCGTCGCCTCCGTCGAGGAGGACGTCCAGGCCAACCGGCTCAATGTCGCCCTGACACCGGGCACCGACCCGGCGGCCGTACGGGAGGCCCTCGGCACGCTGGGCGTTCCCACGCACATCACCGCGAGCAAGGGCGCCGACGACCTGGCGTGCACCTCCCGCACCGTCTGTGACTCGCCCCGGCGCGGCGGCGTCGGCATCACCATGCCCAGCGGCGGCGGCTGCACCGTCGGGTGGGTCGTCAAGAAGGGCAGCACCTGGGGTGCCGTGACCGCGGGCCACTGCGACTGGGGCCGTAACAGCGGCACGGTCAAGTCCGGTGCGGCGTACGGGACGTTGACGGGTGACAACGCCCTCAAGAGCGGCACGCACGCGGACATGCGGTTCATCAAGATCGCAAGCAACGCGAAGCCGTGGCTCTACCAGAACAATTCGAGCAAGGCCCGGGTCGTCAAGAACCAGGCGCTCGGATCCGTCGGGTCCAGCTCGTGCCTCTTCGGCCGGAACTCGGCGACCCCGACCTGCGGCAAGATCACGTCCACGAACGCGAGCCGCCGCAGCGACACCTGCGGGTGCGTGGTGTACGGGCAGTCCGCGGCGACGTTCGCGGCGAAGCCCGGCGACAGCGGCGGGGCGGTCGCCAGCAGCGCGACGGGGGCGACGGCGCGGGGCATCCTCTCCGGCGCCGACGGCACGGGCAAGATGCACTACAGCTCGCTGGCGTACACGTCGGTGTACGGCATGGGGAAGCTCGCCACGGGGTGACGCGGCCTCACGTCAGCCCTTCTTGAGGCCCTCGACGAACGCGGACCACGCCTCGGCCCGGAACACGAGTTTCGGGCCGAGGGGGGTTTTGGAGTCGCGGACGGGGGTGAAGGGGGCGTGTCCGTCGGCGACTTCGAGGCAGTCGGCGCCATCGCCGCCGCTGTAGGTGGATTTGCGCCAGGTGGCGACTTCCAGGCAGTTCCCGCCCCCGCCGCCGCTGTAGCTGGACTTGCGCCAGGTGGCCTGCTTCAGGCTGTGCTCAAGGCTGTTCCGCTTCATGGGCGTAATCCTCTGCGGCTGATTCGATCAAGGCCAGGGATTCCTGCGGAGAGAGCGCGCTGGCTCTGAGGAGATCGTAACTCAGCTCGCATCGCGCGACGGTGGCCGGATCGTCGATCAACTGGCCGATGCCGATCCCGTCGAGGTAGGCGAGGGGTGGGGCGTCCGTGAAGGTCATCAGCTTGATGCCGCCGCCCAGCGCCCCGATGGTTCCCACCCGGAAGGGGAGTACCTGAGCGATGATCCGGTGTCCGCGGATCAGCGCGGCGATCCGGTGCAGGTTCTCTGCCATGGTCCGGGGGGAGCCCACGACGCGGCGCAGCGCCGCCTCGTCCAGAACCCACCACAACAAGGGGGGTGTTGGATCGGCGATGAGCCGGGCCCGGGACAGGCGGGCCTCGACCAGGTTCTCGATCTCGTCGTCCGACGCCGTCGGCTGGTAGGCGCGGAACACGGCCTGCGCGTAGGCGCGTGTCTGCAACAGGCCCGGGATCAGCGACGGCACGTACTGCCTGATCGTCTGCGCCATGGACTCCGCCTCGACGGCTTCCGTGAAGTGGTTCGGGTACCGGGACTTGTCGGCGGCCGTGCAGTTCCGCTCGAAGAAGCCGTCCGTGTTCAGCAGCTCGTCGACCTTCGAGGCCATGTCGGTCTGGAGGCGTCGCGTGCCCGCCTCCAGTTGGCCGATGAACGAACCGCTCACGAACAACCTCTGCCCCAAAGCTTCTTGACTGAGGCCGGATTTCTCGCGGGCGTGGCGGAGTTCGGCGCCGAGCAGGGCGCGGGGGGACGACGACGGGTCGAGGTCCTTCGGTCCGGGCATGGCAGCAACTCCTCGTCGCACAACCACCGTTGTTGGGGCGCCGTATCTGGCCAGGTTAGAGCTGTCGTCGCCACGCTGTGTGGTGAAAGCGGAACTCAGCGTGGAGGGATCGGCGTGGTCGAGAGAGCGGTCGGTGAGCGGATCGGGTCCACGGAGGAGGCGGTGGAACGCCTGCGCGAGGCGTTGCGCGGCGTCGGTGTCGTCCTGCCGTCGCTGCGGGTGGACCCCGTGACCTGGGCGGGGGCGCAGCCCTTCCCCCTGGTGGACCTCGGCCGGTGTCACCCGCTGGTCGCGGCGCGGCTGGCCGGCGTACTGCGGGAGGCGGCCGGTGACGACCGACGGCCGTGAGCCGGCGCGGCGCCCGTACGCGGTGGACGTGCGGGACGGGCGGATCGGCGAGGTGATGGGGAACGAGGGCGGTTACGTCCAGTTGCGCCCCGTCGGCGGCGGCCGCGAGTGGGACTGCCCACCGGAGTCCCTGCGGGAGGCGCCCCCGGGGGAGGTGCTCAGGGCGAGGGTGCGGCGCCTGAACAGGGAGGGGAGGCTGCCTTGAGGCGCAGGAAACGGTCCTACAGGTTGCCGAGCGGCTCGATGTCCACGCGGCGGGGCTCGCCCCAGATGCGGAGTACCTCGTAGTCGGTGAACTCGTGCACCAGGCGGTAGGCCATCGCGGGGCGCGAGCCGCGGCGGAGGGCGGCGAGGTACAGCTCGGCCTCGCGGCGGTCGCGGCGCGGGGTTCCGCAGAGCTGCCACTCCTGGCCGTTCCACAGTTCCGGCAGCCAGCGCTGCTGGGGCTGCGGGCGGTCGGCGCTGGTGCCGTACCGGGAGGGGGCGGTCTGGGCGTGCGCGGGCTGCGGCGCGGGGCCGTTGAACTCGGCTCGGCGGGCCGCGCGGCGGCGTGTCTCGCAGAGCAGGCACAGGTCGGGGGCGGCCTCGTCCACGGGGCCGTTCGGGTGCTCGGCGCAGCGGGTGGTGGGGGCGGCGGTGCCGACGCTCTCGTCCAGCAGCTCCAGGGCGCGCCGCAGATCGGTCCTGAACTCGTGCAGCCGGGCGTCGGTGGTGTCGGAGGTCAGGGCGTCACCGTGCTCCCCGAGCAGCCGGAGGGCACGGCCCAGGGCGGCGAGCTGGGCGTGGTTCATGACACCAAGGGTAGGGGGCGGCGCCGCGACCGGGGAGGCGCCGATGATCCGGGGGCGGCGGGTTGCAGGGGCAGCCCCAGCAACCCGCCGCCGCCGGGGCGTCTCGCGTCCGATCGACCCGCCCCGCTCGTCAGTCGCCGGTCCATGGGACCCCGGCGGGACCGCGGCAGCGCCCTCGGGCGCCCACGGTCGGCAGATGTGGTTCCGTCGGGCCGGGAGTGGAGAGGCCGGGGAAACCGCCTCAGGAACCGGACGCCGTGCGGGCCGCAGCCGCCCGTCCTCACCCCGCCGCAGGCGCCGTACGCGCCGCGATCACCGTTCTCACCCCGCCGCAGGCACCCCGCGCGCCGCCACCGCCTCCCTCACCCCGCCGAAGGCGTACGTCGCTGCGAAGCCGATCGCGTAGGACGTGGCCAGGCCGCCCGCGTAGATCGCTGTGGTGGTGGCCAGGCCGCGGTTGCCGGAGAGGAGGGGGAAGAGGGCCCAGCCCGACGGGCCGATCGCCGTCGCGCCGACGCGGTCGCCGAGCATCGCGAAGAAGCCCACGAACGCCCCGCCCGCCGCGCCGCCCGCGCAGGCGGTGAGGAAGGGTCGGCCGAGGGGGAGCGAGACGCCGTAGATGAGCGGCTCGCCGACGCCCAGCAGGCCCGCCGGGAGGGCCGAGCGGATCGTCGTCCGCAGCGAGGCGCCGAGCGGTGCGTCGTGCCGCAGCCGGACGTACACCGCCACCGCCGCGCCGACCTGCCCCGCGCCCGCCATCGCCAGCACCGGCAGCAGGACGGTGTAGCCCTGCTGGTCGATGAGGGTGGTGTGGATGGGGATGAGGGCCTGGTGCAGGCCGAGCATCACCAGCGGCAGGAACAGCCCGCCCAGGACCAGCCCGGCGAAGGCGCCGGTCGTCGCCAGCAGCCAGTTCGCCGCCGCGCCGATCGCCGAGGACACCGCGCCGGCCGCCCACATGATCCCGTACAGCGTGCCCAGGCCCGCGACGAGGACCGTCACCGCCGGGGTCAGCAGCACGTCCAGCGCGTCCGGGACCCGGCCCCGGCACGTCTTCTCGACCCACGTGGCGAGGAGCGCGGCGCCCAGCGCGCCCAGCACCCCGCCCTGGCCCGGGGAGAGCGTCACCCCGAAGGCCGTCACCTTCGCCACCCCGGGGTAGACGACGATCGCCGCGACCGCGCCGCCCAGCACCGGCGTCCCGCCGAACTCCTTCGCCGTGTTGTAGCCGACGAACACCGCGATCAGCGCCATGAACGCGGCGGCGACGGCGGCCAGGGCGGGGGTGAGGCCCGGCAGCAGCCCGGCGTTGACCAGCAGGCCGTTCAGCCCGGCCAGGATCCCGCAGCCGATCAGCGCCGGGATCAGCGGGACGAACACCCCGGCGAGGCGTCGTAGCACCGCCTTCAGCGGCCCCCCACGAGCGGGGGCGCCGACGGGCGGGGCCGTGGCCACCAGACGTTCGAACTCGGCCGTCACCCGGGTGACCACCCCCGGGCCCAGCACCACCTGGCAGGTGCCGTCGGACCGGACGAGGCCGAGCACGCCGGGCAGGGCCCGCAGCGCGGCGTCGTCCACCCGGCCGGGATCGGCCAGGGCCAGCCGCAGCCGGGTCATGCAGTGGGTGACGGACGTGACGTTCGCGGGGCCGCCGACGAGCGGCAGGATCGCGCTGGCGGTGGTGGAGGCGTCGATAGGCACCTTCCGAGCGTGCGGGTCGGGCCCCCGGCGCGTGCGGGTCAGCCGCCCGACGCGCCGAGCGCGGCGCGCAGATGGCCGCCGGACTCCTCCAGAAGGCGGGCGGCGGACGGGCCGTCCACCCCGGCCAGCAGCACCAGGACGGCGTCCTTCACCTCGCCGCCGGTGGCCGTGAGCGCCGCCTCGATCTCCGCGTCCGGCGCGCCCGTGGCCAGGGCGACGATCCGCCGGGAGCGGGCGCGCAGCTTCTCGTTGGAGGCGCGGACGTCGACCATCAGGTTCCCGTACGTCTTGCCCAGCCGGATCATCGTGATCGTCGAGATCATGTTGAGCACCAGCTTCTGGGCCGTGCCCGCCTTCAGCCGGGTGGAGCCGGTGAGCAGCTCGGGGCCGACCACCACCTCGACACGGTGCTCGGCGGCCGCCGCCAGCGCGCTGTCCGGGTTGCAGGCCAGCCCGACGGTCAGCGCGCCCCGGGCCCGCGCGTGCTCCACGGCGCCGATCGCGTACGGGGTGCGGCCCGAGGCGGAGACGCCGATCACCGTGTCGTCGGGGGTCAGCCGGAGCGCGCCCAGGTCCTCGGCGGCCAGCTCCCGGGAGTCCTCCGCGCCCTCCACCGACGTCACCAGCGCGGCGGGGCCGCCCGCGAGGACCCCGATGACCTGTCCGGGCGCGGTGTTGAAGGTCGGCGGGCACTCGGACGCGTCGAGCACCCCGAGCCGCCCTGCCGTCCCGGCCCCGGCGTAGACCAGCCGGCCGCCCCGGGCCATCCGTTCGGCGACGGCGTCGATCACGGCGGCGATCCGGGGGAGCTGGGTCGCGACGGCGGCGGGTACGGCGCTGTCCTCGCCGTTCATCAGCCGGGCGATGTCGAGGGTGGACATCCGGTCGATCTCGGCGAGGTCCGGCCGGAACGCCTCGGTGGGCAGGGAGTCCAGCTCGGCGCGGAGACCGTCGGGGGCGTCGGAGGGGGTGAGGGAGGTCATTCCTGAAATGTATTTCCTTCGCCTTCCTTCGCCTTCGTTTCGCCTTCGTTCTTCGAGGAGCGGTCGAGACCGCGCACAATGGGGACATGGATCCCTCCGCCGACCTGCCGAGCCCCCTGGAGCGGACGCTGCACGCCGCGCGCGCCCTCGTCCTGGCCGATCTGGCCGCGCACCAGGTCGCCGCGCCGGACGTGGTGTCCATGGTCGAGGACTCGGTGGTGCAGCGGCGCTGGTGGGCGGAGCAGTGGCCGGACGGCATGCCCTATGTGGCCGGGCTGGTCGCGCAGGACGTGCAGGACGCGCTGCTGGAGCGGTACGGGCGCTGGCCGCTGTGCCCGGTGTGCGGCTCGGGCGACCCGCACGCGCTGGACGTGGAGCCGGAGCTGGGCCCCGATCCGCACTGGGTGTGCCACCAGGCGGGCGTGAAGGTCGCGGCGGTGGGCGCGCTGGGCGCGGCCCTCGGCGGATCGTCCCCGTCGTGACGGTCTACATCGACCCGCCGAACTGGCCGGGGCACGGGCGCATGTGGTCCCACCTGGTCAGCGACGTCTCCTACGACGAACTGCACGCGTTCGCCGAGGAGTCGGGCGTGCCCCGGCGCGCCTTCGAGCGGGACCACTACGACATCCCCTCCCACCGGTACGCCGATCTGGTCGCCGCGGGCGCGGTGGAGGTCGGCAGCCGTGACGTGGTGCGGCTGCTGCACGCGGCGGGGCTGCGGCGGCGCAAGGGCGGCGGCCGGGTCCCGGATCAGGAGTCCAGCAGCTCCAGTTCGCCGCGCAGGTTGTAGCGGGCCGTCGGCTCCCACTCGGCGGCGCCGTACGGGGTGTGGAACAGCCGTGGCAGGTCCAGGAGTTGGCGCAGGATCGCGGAACGGCCGGCGCGGAAGGCGTCGTTCGGCACGAAGTGGTACTCCTCGCGCACGGCCGCGGTGTAGGCGGCGTACGCGGACGGCGGCGCGGCGAGGATCGCGAGGTCGGCGTCGCACAGCACCTGGCCGTCGCGGTCGTCGTCGGCCGGGTCGTGGGTGACGGTGAGCCGGACCAGCCGGGCGACCTCGGCGGTGCGGGCGTCGGGGACGCCGGCCTCCGGCAGGGCGCGCTCGGCGAGCCGGGCGGAGCGTTCCTCGTTCTCGGAGCGGTCGGGCAGGTACACGGCGTCGTGGAACCAGGCGGCGAGGCGGACGGCGGCCGGGTCGGTGGCGTACGCCTCCAGCGTGTCCACGTGGTCGAGGACCGCGGTGAGGTGGGTGAGCGTGTGGTAGTGGCGCTGCGGCTCCTGCCAGCGGGTCAGGAGACGGTCGGCGTAGAGCGCCGGGTCGGGGCCCTCGCGGTGGTCGCGGGCTGCCTGGAGGGTGTCTGCGAAACGGGCGCGCAGCGCGTCTGGATCGGCCATGGCCTCATTGTCGCGCGGACGGGGATACCCTTGAATTGGTGTAGACCTATCGTGCGGGTGTCCGATGCCGTAGCCGACGTCGATGAATGGGGTTCCATGAGCGAGCGTGCACTTCTGGAGGTGATCGCCCTCGACGCCGAGGACGCCGTCGCCGCGCAGGCGGGAGGCGCGGACCGGCTGGAGCTGGTCACCGACATGGCCGCGGACGGACTCACCCCGCCCGTCGAGGTCTTCGCCTCGATCAGGGCCGCCGTCGGGATCCCGCTGCGGGTGATGCTGCGGCTGGCGGACGGGTTCGCGGCGGGGGACGTCGACCGGCTCGCGCGCGCCGCGCGTGATCTGCGGTCGGCCGGGGCCGAGGAGTTCGTGCTCGGCTTCCTCGACGCCGACGGCGGGCCCGACCTGGCCGCGCTGGAGCGGATCGTCGCCGCACTGGACGGCCGCCCCTGGACCTTCCACCGGGCCCTGGACCACGCCGCCGACCGCGACACCCTGCGCAAGCAGGTGGACGGCCTGCCCGGCCTCGACACCTACCTGACCGCCGGCGCGGCGGCCGGCGTCGACGAGGGCCTCCCGACCCTCCTCGCCGAGGCGGCCCGCACCGGCGAACAGGGCTACGAGCAGCAGCTCCTCGTCGGCGGCGGCCTCCACCTCGCCCACGTCCCCACCCTCCGCACGGCGGGCATCACCGCCTTCCACATCGGCGGCGCGGCCCGCCCGGACGGCTGGACGGGCCCGGTCTCGTCGGCGGCGGTACAGGAATGGCGTACGGCGCTGGACACCCCGCCGACGCCGTAGCCGGGTCCGGCCGGGACGCCTCCGACGGGGCGGCCACGTGACGCGACGCGGGGGACGGCAGGCCGGGCGGGACACCGGGCGCGGGCGCCCTGGCGGGGCTCAGCCGTCGGGGTGTTCGGCGGGGTCGCGGGACGTGGTGCGCGGGGTTCCCCGTGGTTCCGCGCACCGGGCCCCCGTGGCGCAGTGTGCCGCCCCCCCGAGCGGCAGCCTTCTGGCTGCTTCTGGCTGTGTCGGCGGGGCCGCCTGGAGGGGCGTGCGGACCGGCGTGGCGCGCAGCCCGCGCGGTTGTGTCGGCGGAGCCGTCAAGTGCCGTGCCTCGGACGCGAGTTGTTCCGGCGGGCCGGTGCGTGCGGTGTACGGGGTGCCGTCATGGCTCGACCTGTCGGGCACCCTGTGGCCCCCGGCGGGCAGCGCGCCGGACGCCTCCTCGGGCAGCGCGCCGGGCGCCCCGTCGTTCAGACCCCGAGCTGGTCCGGCAACGGGGACGCGTGGGTCACCGTAAGCCCCGAGACCGCCCGGGTCAGGGTGACGTACAGGCGGCGCAGGCCCGTGCGTTCGTCGGGTTCGGCGTCGACGATCGCGCGCGGGTCGTCCAGGACCACGTAGTCGTACTCCAGGCCCTTGGCCAGGGACGCCGGGACCAGGGTGAGGCGGGTGGCGTGGGTGGTCTCCTCGCCGGGGGAGAGCGCGGTGACGCCCGCCGCCGCGAGCGCCTCGGCGAGGAGCGGGATCCGTGTGTCGGCCGCGATCAGCCCGGTCGACCCCTCGTGGCGCAGCAGCTCCTCGCAGGCGGCGACGACCTCGGCGGGGTCCGAGACCGGCCGCAGCTCGAAGAAGCCCGGGTTCTCCCGGACCGAGGCGACCGGGGTGAGACCGGGCGCGATGTGGGGCAGCAGACGGGAGGCGTACGTGATGACGTCCGTCGGGACGCGGAAACCGGCCGTCAGCTCCTCGATCACCGCGTCCGGCTTGCCGAGATGGCCCAGCGCCTCCGCCCACCCGCGCGTCGCCCACGGCGTGGTGCCCTGCGCCAGGTCGCCGAGGACCGTCGCGCTGCCGGTGGTGCAGCGGCGGCCCACGGCCCGGTACTGCATGGGGGAGAGGTCCTGCGCCTCGTCCAGGACGACATGACCCAGCGAGGGCGTGCGCTCGACGACGTCCGTCGCCTCGTCGATCAGCACCGCGTCCGCGGCCGACCAGCGCGCCGACTTCACCGACCGCACCGGCTTCGCCCACCGGATCGTCTTCTGCTCCTCCTCGGTGAGGACCCCTGCCGCGTGCTCGGCGAGGAACTCCGCGTCCGTGAGCAGCCGCAGCACCAGCTTCGCCGGATCGACCGGCGGCCAGACCGCCTTCACCGCCGCCTTCACCGCGCTGTTGCGCGCGACCGCGTCCTGCACCCGGTCGTCCGGCGCCTCACCGGAACGTTCCATCTGCACCAGCACCGCGTGCGCGATCCGCTGCGGCAGCGCCTCCCGGGCGGCGCCGTACCGGATGTCCCGGTCGAGCAGCTCGCGGACCATCTCCTCCAGTTCGTACGCCGGCACCCGCCACCGCCGGGAGCCGCGCACCACCACGACCGGCTCGGTGGGCATCGTGACGTGCGCGTAGACGGCCCGCCGGACCACCTCCGCCATCCGCGCGTCGCCCTTCACGACCGCCGCGTCCGCGTCGTCCGTGCCCCGCACCTCCACATGGGCCACCAGGTCGTCGACCGTCGCCTGCCGCACCGACAGCTCGCCCAGCGCGGGCAGCACCTGCTCGATGTAGTGCAGGAAGGACCGGTTCGGCCCGATGACCAGCGTGCCGGTACGGGCCAGCCGCTCCCGGTGCGCGTACAGCAGATAGGCGACCCGGTGCAGGCCGACCGCCGTCTTCCCGGTGCCGGGCCCGCCCTGCACGCACACGGTCCCGCCCAGCCCGGAACGGACGATCTCGTCCTGCTCCGGCTGGATCGTCGCGACGATGTCCCGCATCGGGCCGACACGCGGCCGCTCGATCTCCTGCTGGAGCAGCCGGCTGGTGCGGGCGCTCTCCTCCGGGTCGGAGAGATGCTCGTCCTCGTACGCGGTCAGGTCACCGCCGGTGTAGCCGAAGCGGCGCCGCAGTCCGACGTCCATCGGGTCCTTCTTCGAGGCCCGGTAGAACGGCTGCGAGACGGGAGCACGCCAGTCGATGACCATGGGGTCGCCGTCCGCGTCGTGCACATGCCGGCGCCCGATGTACAGCTTCTGATCAGCGGCCTCCGGCCCCGGGCGCTCCCCCTCCGCGCCCTCGGCCCGCTCGGCGCCGGGCGCGTGCAGATAGTCGAGCCGGCCGAAGAACAGCGGGGTGTCGCTGAGGTCGGCGAGCGCCCGGATACGGTCCTCGATCTGGCGGCCCAGGATCTGCGCGTTGACCCAGTTCGCCGTGACGTCGCTGATGTCGAGCGACTCGACGTCCTCCCGCATGGCCCGCAGGGCGGCCCGGGAGGAGGCGAGGTGGGCGCGCTCCCGGCCGAGGGGATCGTCGTCGAGGGGCGTGGACGTGGACGGCGTGGACAAGGGGGTGCCTCCGGGCCGGGCTGGGAACGGGCTGGGCTACGGCGATGCCGTCTGGGCTACGGCGATGCCGTCCGGTTTCCGTCCGGACGACGGCACTCCGACGGGAGGCGGGCAAGAGCGGAGATTCTAGGTGAGCGGCGGGAAGCGCGCCAACGCGTTTTCCGGCACCCCGCGCTACCCCGAGAGGCGGGCCCTACGACCCGTAGGGGAGAACGGCCCCACGGCCGTACCCAGGTAGTACGCCAAGTGGGGACCTTCGACCGATGCCCCCTTTATGCCCGTGCGCGCACCATGGAGACATGAGTGCAGCGACCATCACCCCGGCCCCCGGTCGCCCGTCCGGTGCGACACCCCTCACCCACGCCCACCGGCACCCCCTCGGTGACGCCCTGCGCGCGATCAGAGTCTTCGCGGGCGCCGCCTTCGACGTGATCATCCTCGGCGAGTACGGCGAGGAGGCGGGCGTCCGCCGCCGCTGAGTATGTACACGCGCCCGACTGAGTATCCGCACCGGTGCGGGCGGCGGGCCCTCGCGGCTTCACTGGTCGTATGAGCCCACAGCAGCACGTCGCCGGCCGGCCCCCGCGGCCGGCCCAGCCGCTCCACCCGGCCTACTTCGCCCCCTACGCGATGGCGCCCGTGCCCGTCGCCCCGCGCGACCACCGCGACCCGATGGCGTGGATCGCCCCGACGGTCGCGACGGTGCTGCTGGCCCTGCTGGCGCCGACGGCGGTGATCTTCGGCGGATTCTCCGCGATGGCGACCGACGGCTGCGGCTCCGAGGGCTGTTCGGAGGCCCTGACGACGTCCCTGAACCTGATCTACGGCACCCTGTTCTTCGGCGGCTTCCTCACCCACGCCGCCTGGATCACCGCCTGGGCGCTGCCCTGGACCCGCCGCTGGTCGGTCACCCGGATATGGGTGGCCGCCGTCTCCCTGGTCCCGCCCCTGCTCGTCCTGCTCCTGGTCTTCACGCTTCCGGCGCCGTGAGCGAGCCGGTCGCTCAGCTCTCCTCCGCCAGCAGCTCGTCCGCGTCCATGATCCGGTACGCGTACCCCTGCTCGGCCAGGAAGCGCTGGCGGTGGGCCGCGAAGTCCTGGTCGATGGTGTCGCGGGCGACCACCGAGTAGAAGTGGGCCTGGTGGCCGTCCGCCTTGGGCCGCAGCACCCGGCCGAGGCGCTGTGCCTCCTCCTGGCGGGAGCCGAAGGTGCCCGAGACCTGGACGGCGACCGTCGCCTCCGGCAGGTCGATGGAGAAGTTCGCGACCTTCGACACCACCAGCACGCTGATCTCGCCCTCCCGGAAGGCGTCGAAGAGCCGCTCGCGCTGCGCGTTGGACGTCTCGCCCTTGATCACGGGCGCGTTCAGATGCTCGCCGAGTTCGTCGAGCTGGTCGATGTACTGCCCGATGACGAGGATCTGCTGCCCGGCGAACCGCCGCACGATCGCCTCCGTCACCTTCCGCTTCGTCGCCGTCGTCGCACAGAAGCGGTACTTCTCCTCCGCCTCGGCGGTCGCGTACGCCAGCCGCTCGGAGTCGGTGAGGTTGACCCGGACCTCGACGCAGTCGGCGGGCGCGATGTACCCCTGCGCCTCGATCTCCTTCCACGGCGCGTCGAACCGCTTGGGCCCGATCAGGGAGAAGACGTCGGACTCACGGCCGTCCTCCCGCACCAGCGTCGCCGTCAGGCCGAGCCGCCGCCGGGCCTGGAGGTCGGCGGTGAACTTGAAGACCGGGGCTGGCAGCAGATGCACCTCGTCGTAGACGATCAGCCCCCAGTCCCGGGAGTCGAACAGCTCCAGGTGCGGGTAGACGCCCTTCCGTCTGGTCGTCAGCACCTGGTAGGTGGCGATGGTGACCGGGCGGATCTCCTTCTTCGTACCGCTGTACTCGCCGATCTCGTCCTCGGTGAGCGAGGTCCGCTTCACCAGCTCGTGCTTCCACTGCCGGGCCGAGACCGTGTTGGTGACGAGGATCAGCGTGGTCGACTTCGCCTGGGCCATCGAACCGGCGCCGACCAGCGTCTTGCCCGCGCCGCAGGGCAGCACCACGACCCCGCTGCCGCCGTGCCAGAAGTTCTCCACCGCCTGCTTCTGGTACGGCCGGAGCGCCCAGCCGTCCTCGGCCAGCTCGATCGGGTGCGCCTCGCCGTCCACGTACCCGGCGAGGTCCTCGGCCGGCCAGCCCAGCTTCAGCAGCGTCTGCTTGATCTGCCCGCGCTCGGAGGGGTGCACGGCCACGGTGTCCGGGTCGATCCGGGCGCCGACCAGCGGAGCGACCCGCTTCGAGCGCAGGATCTCCTCGAGGACCGGCCGGTCGGTGGTCGTCAGGACCAGCCCGTGCGCCGGATGCTTGGACAGCGTCAGCCGGCCGTAGCGGTCCATCGTCTCCGCGATGTCGACGAGCAGCGCGTGCGGCACCGGATAGCGGCTGTACTCGACGAGCGCGTCCACCACCTGCTCCGCGTCGTGCCCGGCGGCCCGCGCGTTCCACAGCCCCAGCGGCGTCACCCGGTAGGTGTGGATGTGCTCCGGCGCCCGCTCCAGCTCGGCGAACGGCGCGATGGCCCGACGGCAGTCGTCGGCCCGCTCGTGGTCGACCTCCAGCAGCAGGGTCTTGTCCGACTGCACGATCAGCGGTCCGTTCACGTCGTACGCACATCCTTTCCGCACGGCCAAACGTCCAGTGTGCCCCATGGGCGAGTGACGACGGAGCGATCCGGGACGCCGGCCGGGCCCCGGCGGCTACACCCGTGTCGTACGACTGAAGCCGAGGGAGGCCAGTCCCTCCGACCGGCACAGCAGATCCGAAGGGCCGCCGACCTCGGTCTGGAGGAGCTGGTAGGCGGCGCCGCGGGACTGGCCCCAGTGCATCGCGGCCCGCCAGAGGACGCGGCCCAGGCCCTGTCCCCGGGCCTCGGGCAGGACGCCGAAGTACTGGGGCAGGAGCTGGGGGCATCCGATCGCGTCGGGGCGTACCTCCAGGGGACCGATCGCACCCACGATGCGGTCCTCGACGGCAGCGGCGAGGACCGGCCCGCACCGGCCTTCCCGCATCCGGCGGTGCAGGAAGGCCAGGCCGTCGGCCGCCATGGCCGTGGCGAACGAGGCGAACGTCTCCCGCACGGCGGCCGGCCATGCGGCGACGGGGCGCACCGGGCCGCCGGGGTCGGGGCACGCGCGGGCGGCGAAGTCCTGGAGCTGGACGCGGGTGCCGCGCGGGGACCCGGTCTCGGGACCGAGCGGACGCACGACCCTCGCGTCGGCCGCGCCGTGCACGGCGGCGAGCTGCGCGGCCAGACCGGCGGCTTCGTCCACGACACCGTCGTGATGCCCATAGGCGAACATCTTGACGACGCCGCGCCCGCGTCGGCTCAGCGTGGGGACGAGCGTGCGGTCGGGCCGGTGCACCACGCCGTGGCGAAGGACCGTCTCGTCCTTCTCGCCGCTCCAGCGCCGGTCCTTGTCGTAGGGGAGAAAGGACCGGCCGGTGACCGCCGCTCGCAGCGTGTCCTCGAAGAGGTCGACGGTGAGGACGTGCGGGTGGACGGGGCCGAGTGTCGGCACGATCGGCGCGGTCAACACCGGCCGAAGCCATTCCCAGCGGAAGAACATGAGCGGCACCCTAACGGCCGGACGACCGGGGCCTGGGAGAACGGTCACCGGTACGGGCGGGGTCATGATCTGTTCTCCCCGGTGACGAACCTGCGCTTCGGAAGTCAGCTCATCAGAGCCTTGCCCACCTCGTGGACGGTGGGCCGGTCCCGCGGCGCATGGCTGAGCATCGCGTCGATCAACTCGCCCAGCTCACCGGGCGCCTTCACGGGCCGGCGCCGACCGTTCGCCACGGCCTCTCTCTGTACCGAGCGGGGTGCGTCGTCCGGGTACTCCATTGCACGCCAGCCGGTGGCGGAGATGAGCAGGGAGGCGCCGAGCGCGTACACGTCGGCTTCCGGCGTGGGCTCGGCTTCTCCGGTGTCGAGCACGCTGCGTGCGATCTCCGGTGCTTCGTAGTGGACGAGGCAGCCGCGGAACGGGAAGTCGTACCCCTCGGGCACGTGGCCGCCCCGGGCAAGGGCGAGGTCGATGAGGTGCGTTCGTTCCGGGCCGATGATGAAGTGGGCGGGCTGTACGTCACCGTGTGCCCAGCCCTTGGCGTGGAGTTCGGCCAGCGCCTCGACGCAGCCCGACGCCACGCCCGTGTGCGGCGCGACGGAGGAGTCCGGTCCACGGCAGGGCTCCCAGAGCCGGTACAGGTCCGGACCCTCGTGCCACGGCTGGACGTTCCAGGTACCGCGTTCCCATTCGCCGTACGCGAGGTCGACCAGGCCGAGGCGCAGCAGAACGGCCCCTTCACGTGCGGGCGCGAGGGCGGTCCAGGGCTGGGCGGCCCATTCCTCCGTGGCCTCGATCGGGTGGCCGACTTTCACGGCGTAGTGGCCTCGATGGCTTTCCACCTCCCACACCGTGGAGCCCCGGTGGTCCAGGACCAGGCGCTGGGACGTGGGCATGAGCGCGTCGAGCACCACGAGCGGCAGTTCAGGGGGTGACCCGGGCAACGTCTGTTCTCCTTCCGGTCGAACGCGGCCGACCACGAGTCGAGGCCGGCCGCGTCGCTTCTGTCGGGCGAGCGACCCCGATCCACCCTGGGTGACGTACTACGACGAGACGAAGCTGATTGTGGGTACGGGGATCGCCCATGGCCGGCCGGGCGAAGCAGCGACCGCCGAACGTCTGATCGCGGATGCGTTGCGGCGTGAGGCCCGCACCAAGGTCCAGCGGGGAGCCTGTGGGCGTGGCACGTTTACGGCAGCTCTGTAACGAGGCTGCCACGGCACCCACCGGCATCTGATATTCCGCAGTGCTCACTGTCGGTCTGTGTCACCATCAATCTCCCTTTGCCATAGGAAGGTTGGTCAAATGGCCTGGACGGATGACCACAAAGTCAAGATTATCGTCGGCGTCCTGGGCGCACTGGCGGTGATTGCCGCCGCAGTCATCACCGGCCTCATGAAGTCGGACTCCACCACTGTGGACCAGAAGACCGGAGGGGACGGCACCGTCTGCGTACAGGCCTCGTGCTAGGCGGCGTTGGGACATCGGCATGCGGATGGTGGCGGAGGGCGGTGACGGTGCGAACGGCGACGGCTCGAACGGGGGCACCGGCCAGGAGAACGCCACCGGTTCCGTCTCGGGCGAAGCAGCCCCGGTGCGGGTCGCGTTGTCCGGCGGAAACCTTCCGAGTGGCTTGCAGGACTCGGCGGACGGCTGTTGGACAGGCATCTGCACAGACTGGAACGTCGACGATGTGGTCGTCGGCGATAAATCCTTCGGCACCGGCTTCGTCATCAAGTGCACGCTCGCGTGCGGGGAACACGAGAACGGCTGGTTCCAGATGAAGCTCGCCGACCGGTACACCAAGCTCGACGCGACGTTCGGAATCGCCGCCGACTCCCGGGACGACGACGGGACACGGGCGCTGAAACTGAACGTGATCAACCAGGGCACAGGGCAGGTTCTCCACACGGGGACGCTGGAGCGCGGCAGGAGCTACGCCCTGACCGGTTTTGACATCTCGGGCGTCGGGATGCTGCGGATCTCCTTCGAAGGAGCGCTCGGCGGGGTCCACGGAGCAGTGGGAGCCCCGGTTGTCCGTAGATGAGGGAGTGATGATGACCTGGACGTCGGCCTGGCGTGTCTGGGGGAGAACGGTCCGCTGCGCCGCTCTCGTATGCCTGCTGCTGCCGGTGACGGTGGCCTGTGGGGAGACCAACACCTACAACCAGCAGGCCGGCCGGGACGGCAAGCTGTGCGCGGACGGCGCCGTGTGCACCGAACCTTCGAGGGATTCCGACACGCCGGTATCCCCCAGCAGTACGCCTTCGGCGCGTGGGGGTGCCGAAGGCCCGTCCCGGGAGGAGCGCACCGCGGACGACGAACCGCCGACGGGGTCCGAGCAGTGGCCTTCCACGGGAACGACGCCGGAGCCGCGGTCCGACGTGCGGGTGCGGTATCTGACGGAGGTCAAACCGATCGGGGGGTACGGGAACAACGAACAGGACAAACCTGCCGTACTCGGCGACACCGCAGTCCCCAGGAGCATCGTCTTCGCACTGGGTGTCTTCGCCAAGGAGCTGAAGCCACTCTCCTTCAATGTCCCCACCGGTCTGACCGGCCTCAGGGCGAAGGTCGGGCTCGACGGTGACACGCTGCCCGAATACGTGGCGCAGGTCAGCATCAGGGCTCGCGACGGATCGACGCTCAGCAGTCTCACCCTGCGCAGCGGTGAGGTTCACGACGTGAAAGAGGACGTGAGCGGCGCCAGCCTGATCACGGTCGAGGTCGCCATCCTGGAATGGGCGCCGGACGCGATCAACAGCCGACCGCACATCGTCCTGGGCGACGGGAGGTTCGTCGAGTAGGAGCTGTCTCCCTCCCGGTCGTCCAGGCCGCGGCGGGCCCGTCGGCGGGAGTGGGAGCGCGGTCACAGGGTATGAGCCCGTCGCTTCTTCCGGCGGGGAGGAGTTGTCTCGGCGTGCGGAAGGGCGGGGAAGGCCATGGAAGCGGAGAACGGGGCGATCGGCTTCGAAGTGGTTCTGGAACCGGGGAGGGGGGACGGAGACCGATCGATGGAGCTGGCGTCCGCCCAGCTCACCCGTGAGCTGAACCGGTTGTCCGGTACCACCGCCCGGCAGAACGCGGGACAACCTCCACCGCCGGGGTCTCGAGCCGGTGAGGGGCTCGCCGACGTGCTCCGGCTGTCGGTCGAATTCGCTCCCGTAGCAGCCGTGATCCTTCAGGGCGTCCAGTTACTGGGCAGTTGGTCGGCGCTGCGGCCCGGACGGAGCGTACGTGTCAGGCGCCAGGGCGGAGAGGAACTGGAGGTGACCGGGCTGTCCTCAGAAGACCAACAGCGGCTGATCCAGTCCTGGCTCGACGACCGGCAGAGCCGGACCGAGGGCACGGCCCCCACTCGCGCTCCCGAGAATCTGAATCCCACACCAGACGAGCCGAACGGTCCGCCGGACGGGCACGGAGCTTCGTCGTGACCGAGCGGCGCGCTCTGCTCATCGGCTGTTCCCGCTACGAGGACCGTTCCTTCGCTGAACTCGCCGCGCCCTTCCACGACCTTGCCGAGCTGAGCACCGTGCTGTCCCGCCCGGACATCGGCGGTTACAGCGTGCAACGGATGTTCGACGCCACCGCCACCGAGGCGCAACTCGCTGTGTCCAAGCTTCTCAAGGAGGCCAGGCGGACCGATGTCCTGTTCGTCCACTTCTCCTGCCACGGCTGGCTCGACGACATGTTCCGCCTCTACCTGGTACTGCGCGACTCGCGCAGCGACCACATCGAGGCCAGCGGATTCTCTGTCGGCTTGATCGCCGAACTCCTGGAAAGCTGCGCCTCGGAACAGATCGTCCTGAGTATCGACTGCTGCTACAGCGGACGGGCCAAGCGGGTCCTGACCGCACGCGGCCCCAGCTCCGTGGGTCTGGGGGCCCGCTTGCAAGACGCGGGCTCCGGTTTCGCCGTACTGACCTCCGCCGACGAAGTGCAGTTGGCGATGGAAGCTTCGGGAAAGTTTCGCAGGGTCGGTGCGCCCCGTACCTCCTTGTACGTCACCGCACTTGTCGACGGGCTCAGGACCGGCGACGCCGACCTCGACCGGGACGGTGTCGTCTCCCTCCCCGACCTGGCGGAATATCTCCGGCAGCGCTTCACGGGACAGGCCCAGCAGCCGACGGCATCCCTTTTCCTCAAAAGACCTGTCACGGTCGCGCTCAGTCCGCGGCGGCAACAACCCGGCACGGCGGCGGGCGGAACGATCACCCCGGCGTCCGAGGAGGAGATCTGCCGCGTCCTGCGCAGCGCACCGCTGGCCCTGGGCCTGGTGGTCGGACCGCCGGACGACGATCCGGCGCTGCCGCATTTACGGAAGAGCATGCCGGGCGTGATCGGCGAGAAGATACTCGGCTATCGGGACCGAGGCCACAGCTGGACCCTCCTCAACAACGCCATCCCTCTGTGGCGCAGCCACAACGGCTACCTCGTCTTCACCGACTCGGCGGTCCACCTGCCCAAACGAGGAGGGCGCCTGACTTACAAGGAACTGGCGGACCACGAGATCACGGCAGAGAGCGACTGGGCGCCCGGTCACCCCCGCCAGGGAGGCAGCTACTCCTACAGCTACGTCCTGCTGAAGCACCCTTACCGCAGTCTCACCCTTGGCGCGGGGAACAGTGACGAACACGCGGAGCGCCTGGCCGGCCTGCTGAACTCCCTGGCCGGGCTTCGCCCGTGATGACACTGCCCACGGTGGGTACCGGGGTGGCCGAGTCACCGGTTGACGACCCGCCCCGCGGACCGTTCAAGGAACTTGACGGTAGACCTCGCGGCGGTTGCCCACGGTCAGGACCCATACGATGAGCCGGCCGTCCTCGATGGTGTAGACGACCCTGTAGTCCCCGACCCTGAGTCGCCATCGGGCGTCGTGCCCCCGGAGGGCCTTCACATCGAACGCTGCCGAGTCTCCCGCGTCCATCGCCTTCTGGAGTTCGGTCAGGCGGTACAGGATGCGCAGGGCGTCGGGGCGGGGGATCTTGAGCATGTCCCGCTGGGCGTGCGGAGTGAAGCGCGTGACGTACCCCATGCGGATCAGTGCTGCTGGTCGCGGAGCAGGGCGGCCATCTCTTCGAGCGAGACCGACCCGTCGGTGCCCTCGGACTCGGCTTCGTCGGCCAGCCGGTTGAGCCAGGCCTCTTCGGCGTCCTCGGCGAACTGGCGTAGCTGCTGATACTCCTGGATGTCGATCACGACTGCTTCCTGCTTGCCGCGCCGCGTGATGATCGTCGGTGTCGCCTCGCGGCGAGCGCGGTCGATGACATCGGCGAGATGACTGCGGACCTCGGCCATGGATTCGACTACCGGCTCACTCATGTCGCAAATGTATCAGGTGTACATGAGAGTTCAGGGTCTCCAGTGGGCTGACCGACCAGCCCGACCCCTGTGCCCCATGGGCGAGTCGGAGCACGCCCGATGCAACCCCGGACCCCTTTCGGCGGTCTTCTCGGGGGAAGCCGCGCAGTGCGTGTGGCTCGGGGAGGGGCTTGTGGTGAGTTCCGTGCGCGTCTGGGGGCCCGGGGTCGGGGCCGTGGTGGTGTTGGTGGCGACCGGGGCGTGGGCGCGGGGGACGACCGGGGACACCGGGCTGTGGGACGCGGTGCGGCCCGCGATCGAGGCGCGGCTGGTCGCCGACGCGCGGTGGGACGGTCCCGGCGCGGAGCTGTCCGAGCTGCGGGCGCGCTGGTTCTGTCAGGCGCGGGAGGTGTTCCTGCGTGAGGACGGGGACCGGGTGCGGGCCGGTGTCGACACCCTGTGCATGGAGTACGGCGTGCGGGACGGTGCCCTTCAGGAGTGCGGCGGGGCGCAGGTTCCCAAGGTGATCCGGCTGGAGCGGGACACGGCGGGCGCCTATCGGGTCGTCTCCCTGGAGGAGCCCCCGGACGGTGCGGGCCACGGCGCCTGGGAGAAGGCCCACTTCGGGGCCCTCGCGGCCTCCCGGCTGGACGGTGACGCGGACACGGACGCCCTGGAGACGGCCGCCCGCGATCACTTCGAGCTGTCGGCGGACGCGCCGGTCGGGGACTGCTGAAGGCGGGCCCGTTCAGTCACTCGCCAGTTCCGCCACGCCCGTGATCCGGTGCAGGGGGTACGTTCTGACCTCGTCCGCCGTGTGGTCGTACGCCGTGACGAAGCCGCCCTCCACCCGCACCGGGGCGATGACGCGCTGGCTGGCGGCGCCCTCGGCGTTGACGTAGCCGATCCACAGGGCCTCGCCGGTGAGGACGGCGGCCTGCATGGTGGCGAGGGTCTCCGCGGAGCTGGTGCGCGGCAGTTCGCCCGGGGCCGGCCGCGGTGCCGCCGGGTCGGCCGGGCGGCGCGGGGCCGTGGACGCCAGGTCGCCCGCCCGGATCGCGCGGATCGCCGCCGACAGGAGTGTGGCGTCGGGCATCGGCGGGCCGTCCGGGACCGGCTCGGGCGGGGTGCGCGGCGGGGTGCGGTGGGCGTCGGCCCGGGTGATCAGGACATCGCCGTCGGCGGACTCGGCGGCCGGCGCGTACCCCAGCGCGCGC
This sequence comes from Streptomyces sp. CAI-85, assembly GCF_013363615.1. Lineage (NCBI taxonomy): Bacteria > Bacillati > Actinomycetota > Actinomycetes > Kitasatosporales > Streptomycetaceae > Streptomyces > Streptomyces sp. CAI-85. The sequence continues at coordinate 183,011 of NZ_JAANNX010000002.1, forward strand.
AGCCCGTCGAGCAGCGCCGCCGGGTCCGCCTGGGACGCCAGCACGGTCGGCGCGAGCAGCCGCAGCCGCAGCGGGGCGGCCCGCTTGTCGGCGAGGATCTCGTTGAGCACCGTGTCGTCGTCGCAGCGCAGATACGCCGAGGCCGCGCCCACCCGCAGCCGGCCGTGCCGGCGGGCCACGTCGTCGATCAGATACGCCAGCGGCTGCGGCACCGGGGTGCGCGCGTGCGCGGCGAGGAAGGCGTGCAGGTCGGCCGCGGTCCGGCCGGCGTCCAGCGCGCGGCGCACGGAGGCGGGCGTGAACCGGTAGACGGTCGCCCCGCCCTTCGACTCCACGTCCGCGAGGACCCCGAGGACGGCGGCGAGCGGCCGCTGCAACGGGCCCGGGGCGACCGCCGTCAGATCGGCCTGGAGCAGGACGTGGTCCAGCGGTTCGGGCAGCAGCGGCGCGAGCAGCCGGGCGGCGGCCGCGGCGGCCACGGCCTGCTCGGCGGGGGAGAGGGGCTCCAGGGCGCCCGGTGCGCGGTGGTGGTGGAAGGGCAGCTTGTCGCCCGGGCCGTGCGGTTCCGTGCGCGGGGTCTTCTCCGTGTGCGCGCCGAGCAGCGCCCGCCCGTGCGCGGACAGCGCGCCCCGGCCGGTCATGCCCAGCAGCTCCGCCTCGGCGAGCGTCCAGCGGGCCAGCCGGGCCCGAAGATCCTCCTCTGTTCGCTGACCTTGTGCGCTCGGTGTGCTCTGCGCGCCCCGCAGCGGCCGTTCCCAGCGCAGCCGGGCCAGCACCGCCTCCGGGTCCGGCGCCGCGCCCTCGGGCAGCACGGCCAGCAGCGCCAGCACCCGGTGCCGTACCTCGGGCGCGGCCGACCGGTCCAGGCCGGGGCCCAGCGCCGACAGCGCCCGCTCCTTCGCGTCCCGGCCGCCGACCAGACCGGAGGTCCGGGTCGCCGTCAGCCAGGTCTGCGCGAGCAGCGCCCAGCGTTCGGGGGCGGGCCGCTCCAGCCACTCGTCGTACGCCGGGGTCGCCGCGTACCGCTCGTCGGCCTCGCCGTCGGAGGCCAGCAGCCCGGCCGCGTACGCCAGCTCCACCCAGAACGCGGCCACCGGCTCCGGCAGGTCCAGGGCGACGGCGGTCCGCTTGAGGTCCCGCACGCTCAGCCCGCCCGCCCGCAGCACCGGGGGCCCGCCCTCGTTCCAGTCGGTCAGCAGCTCCTCGACCGTCGCCAGCGCGGTGTACGCCTGCCCGGCCGCCGTCGCGTCCACCACCTGCGGCCGGTGCGCGGACGCCGCCGGCACCGCGGGCGGCACCGGCTCCGGCGCCCGGTGCGCCCGGCCCGCCCGCAGATGCAGGGCGACCTCCCGGGGCAGGACGACCGTCCCGGGCGCGGTCGGCAGCAGCAGCCCCCGGTCCAGCAGCCAGCGCAGCCGCGCCGCCGGATCGTGCGTGACCTGCCCGTACGGCGGTCCCCACATCAGCCGCTCCAGCACCTCGCGGGACTCGGCGGGGGCGGCGGCGAGCAGCCGGGCCATCTTCTTGCGGTGCGTGAACAGGGCGGCCAGCGCCTGAACGGCGGACACCGAGTCGTGCGTGGACGGCAGGCCCACGGCCGCCACGATCTCCTGGATCCGGCCCGGCGACATCCCCGCCGTCGCCTCCCGCACGCTCGGCCCGAGCCCGGTCGGCGACGGGTGCTGCGGCGACGGCGCGAGCAGTTCACGGGCGGTGCGCACCAGCCGCAGCCGGTCGTCGGCGCCCCACACCAGCGCCTGCTCGCGCAGGGCGGCCAGGGCGGCGGGCAGCGCGGCGGCCACCTCCGGGTCGCGGTCGTCCCCGGCCATCAGGCCGAGGAGTTCGTCGTACGACGCCGGGTCGCCGGCCACCGCCAGCGCCTCCGCCGTCTGGAGGGCGAACCGGTCCAGCCGCTCCAGCGCCCGGACGACCGAGGCGCGGGTGCCGGCCCGGGTGGCGAGCTGGGTGAGGTCGGTGGGGACCGGGGTGATGAGGTCGGGCCGACTGCGCAGCAGGGCGCCGAGGGCGGTGTCGTCCCTGCCGCGGAGCGCTTCCGCGAGGGAGCGGGGGGCCGGGTGGTCCTCGGTGCTCATCTTGCCCACGGTAGCGGGTGCCGTCCCTCCCGGGGCCGCCCCAGGACGCTCGCTTCGGCGACGGACCGTTTCGCCCGGCCCGCGCGCGATACCGTGCCCCCGTGGGGATCGAGAGCGACCAGGTCGTCTACGAGTATCTGAGCCGCGTCGGCGACGTCGCACACCAGCGGCACCTGTCGTCGGCCACGCGGATGCGGCTCGTCTCCGAACTGCGCAACGAGATCGACCGGCGCCGCGCCAAGGCGCCCGTCGACTCGCCCGCCGCCGTGCGCCGCATCATCGAGCGCCTCGGCGACCCGGACGACGTCGTCGCGGCCGCCGCCGACGGCACCGACGCCGCCCCGCAGGCACCGGCACCGTCCGTGCCCGCGCAGCGCGCCGACGGAGACCGCCCGCGGCCCGAGGTGCCGCTCGGCAAGGTGCCGCGCCCCCGGCCGAGCACACCGGTGGACGACGACGGGCCGCGCGACTGGTGGCGCGGCACCGCGGACCCCTTCGAGGTCGACGACGAGGTGCCCGGCTTCGTCGGCGGAGTCATCCCGGACCTCCTCAAGCCCCCGCCACCCCCGGAGCCCGACCCGGAGGAGCAGGCGGCGGCCGGGCCGGTCACGGAGAAGACGGCCGAGGAGGACGCCCCGCCAGGTCGGCGGAGGCTGCTGCGCGCCCTGCGCCGCCGGAAGAACGCCGACACGGATGCCGCTGCCGGTACCGGCAGCGGTGGCTGGAACAACCCCCTGCTGCTCGTGGCCGCCGCGTCGCTCGTGGCCGGCGCGGTGCTCGGCAACTGGTTCGCGCTGCTCCTGGGCTGGCTGATCGCCTACGCCTCGCACCGGCTGACCGAGCGGGAGACGAAGTTCGCCGTCATCTGGCTGCCGGGCCTCTCGGTCGCGGCCGGCCTGGTCTGGCTGTGGGGCCGCTCCGAGGGCCGCTGGGGCGCCCCCATCGCCGACGGCCACATGAGCGACGCCCTCGCGGAAACCTGGCCCTGGGTGGTGAAAGGCGCGGCCGTCGCGACGGCCCTGTTCCTCCTCCACCGCTCACGACGCCGGGGGTAGGGCCCCGATTCCGGGTCCCGCTGGGGCCGCGGGGGTCTGGCGCTCACCGGGCCCCGCCCCGCCGACCGCGCACGGTCAACCTCCGCACGTCCTGGACCCGCTAGGGCCTCGCCCCGACCCCCTGGGCCTCCGGATGCACCGGGCCCCGCTCGGCCCCGCCGTGGCGCGCCGCCGCTCCGCACCGGCCGGGTCCCGCTGGGGCCCGCCCGGCCTCCACACGCCCCGGACCCGCTAGGGCCCCGCCCGGCCCCGCCGGGATGCGCCGCCGCTCCGGCACTGGCCGGATCCGGCTTGGGCCCGCCCGGACCTGCCCGGCCTCCGCATGCCCCCGGCCCCGCTCAGCCCCGCCGTGACGCGCCGCTGCTCCGCACCGGCCGGACCCCGCTCGGGCCCCGCCCGGACTCCGCCGGAACCGGCCCTGCCCGGCCCCGCCCGGCCTCCACACGCCCCAGACCCGCTAGAGCCCTGCTCGGCCCCACCAGGCTCCGCCCCGCCGGAACGCGTCGTCCCTCCGAACCGGCCAGTCCCGAAGGGAAGACCCTGGCCGGGAGGCAGGACCGCTCCCCCTGCTGGGCAGAATGGCCCCCATGACGTCGTCTTCCGCCCCCACCGTCGGTTTTGATCTCGACATGACCCTCATCGACTCCCGGCCCGGGATCCACGCCTGCTGGGTGGAGCTGTCCGCGCGGACCGGGACGTATGTCGACGCCGATCTGGTGGTCACCCGGCTGGGGCCGCCGCTGGAGCAGGAGATGGCGCACTGGTTCCCGGCGGACCGGATCGCGGAGACCGCCGATCTCTACCGCGCGCTGTACCCCGAGCACGCCATCACCGGCACCCTGGAGATGCCCGGCGCGCGGGACGCGATCGCGGCCGTGCAGGCGGCCGGGGGCCGGGCCGTCGTCGTCACCGCCAAGTGGGAGCCCAACGCCAGGCTTCACATGAAGCACCTCGGCCTGACCCCGGACGCCGTGATAGGCAACCTGTGGGCCGAGCAGAAGTCGGCCGCGCTGCGCGAGCACGGCGCGAGCGTGTACGTCGGGGACCACGTGGGCGACGTCCGCGGGGCGCGCGGCGCCGACGCCCTGTCGGTCACCGTGCCGACCGGGCCGTGTCCGGCGGAGGAACTGCGGGAGGCGGGCGCGGACGTGGTCCTCGCCGACCTGACGGAGTTCCCGGCCTGGCTGGCCGGCTACCTCGCGGCGCCGCGCGCCTGACGCCGCCCCGCCGCGGCGGAACGCAGCACTCCGCCCCCCGCGATCAGGAAGCCGACGCCCATCAGCATGCTCAGTCCGAACATGTACGGCGGAAATGGCGTCGTTCCGAGGAACAGCGGGGCGACCGTGACGAGAGTGGCCACGGCGCCGACGAAGAACACGATGGCGCCGGCACGGATCAGTCGGTCACCGGGAGCGGCGGAATTCGTTTGGGTTTTGTCACGCACCGGACCAGGGTAGTTCCCCCGCCCCGCTCCCTGGGGCGCCGCTCCTTCAGGCAGCGAGGAAACCTTTCAGTTGCTCGGCTCCAGGTCGGAATCGCTCAACACCCTGCGCTCGGCGAGCGACAGCGGCGGCCCGTCGAGCTGTGGCCGTTCGGGGCCGCGGAACGCCGCCAGGAGCACCTTGGGCGCCATCAGGGAAGCGGGGGGCGCCTGAAGCATGAGGACGTCCGTGAGCGCGGTCGCAGCCAGGTGGGAGCCGGTGGCGGTGAGCGAGAGACGGCTGATGTAGCGCTGGAGGAGACGGTCGGCGATGTTGGGGCGTCCGCCCTTGATGTCCGGCCGGTGGATGTCCGTTCCGACGGACAGCGACCACGCCGCTCCGACCGGAAGGGAAACGGCACGCTGAGCCTTGCGGGTGACACCGGGGCCCGGTCCTCCGACGGATATCGCGCGCCGGATCGCCAGAGCGCTGAGTGCGGCCACGGACATGCCCTGCCCGTAGACGGGGTTGAAGGCGGCGACCGCGTCGCCGACCACGATCAGCCCGTCGGGCCAGCCGCGAAGGCGTTCGTAGAAGTAGCGCCGGTTGGCCGTCGTACGGGTGAGGGACACGTCGGTGAGCGGCTTCGCGCGAGCCAGTAGATCGGCCACGATGGGATGACGCAGCTCCTTGGCGTACGGCTCGAACGCATCCGCGTCCCGGCCCGGCTCGGCACCCGGAGGGCCGATGAGGCTGACGTGCCACCGGTCGCGTTCTATCGGAATGATGCCGCCCGCTCGTGGCTGCCCGTTGCGGAAATCCGCCTGTAGGTTGACGACGGGCCAGCCGCGCGTCGACACAGGAGCTTGATAGACGCGACTGGCGTAGCTGAGACCGGAGTCGATGCGCGCCTCCGAGAGGCCGGTGATGCCGAGGTCCTCGAGCCAGTGCGGCGTCCGGCTCGACCGCCCTGATGCGTCGATCACCAGCTGCGCGGACATCTCGCTCTCGTCACCGGAGGAAGAGCGGAGACGGACGCCCGTGACGCGATGCTTGTCACCGAGCAGTTCGATGACCCGGGTGCGCTGGTGAATGGTCACCTTGGTGTTTCTCAGTAGCTGCTGCCGGATCACCCAGTCCGTCAGATCACGGCTCGCGGTGATCTGATAGTGGGTGGCATTCTGCCAGCGGCGATACCAGCCTTCCGGGGCGTACATGACCATGTCCGTGGTGACGGCGACCCGGTTTGCCCCCGATTCGACCATCGCGGCGACGCTGCCCGGAAGCAGCTCTTCGATCGCCTCCGCTCCGCCGGACAGCAGCGTGTGGAAATGGGCCGCCTGGGGAACGCCTGCCCTGGGCTCAGGGCCGTTCGGCACCTCGTGGGCCTCGATGATGTCGATGGCATCGAAGTGGTCGCCGACCGCTGCCGCGGCGAGCATGCCCGCGATGCTGCCACCGATGATCACGGCTCTTCGGAGTGCCGGGGACGACGGCTTGCTCATGTCGATCTACTTTCAGCAGCGCCGTTCTGGCGGAATTGACGGACGATGGGTGAGTCGAGGGTTCCGGACAGACGAACGAGGTCGTGAGTGCCCCACGTCGGGCAGGCCGAGGCTTCACCAGGGCCGATATCGCTCTGTTTGCGCTGCACCGCGGCAACGATCATGGCCGCGTCCGCGGTGGTTTCGGCGCGCGCCGGGGACTCTCCGCTGCGGACCGCCGCCTCGAAGGCCCGCTCCCGCGCCTCGGTGTCGCAGTAAGGAGCTATGGAGAGAAGAGCGTCGAAGATCGCGGTCATGCGAGCCGTGAGCCGCACGGCCGGCGCGGACCACCACGGCAGAGCGGTACGCACCGATCCCGGTGTCGGGACGGCCTGAAGCTCCTTCCACAGCGGAGTGAGTTCCTGTAACTGACGCACAGCGTGAAACGTCAAGGTCACGCGTGGGCCGGCGAGCGGTAGAGCGAAGCCCGTGACGACGAGCACTGCGGACGGCGCAGCGGCCAGCGGGGCGACCTGATCGATGAGGAAGTCCCAGCGGTGGCCGTTCCAGCGAGCCACCACCGCGACAAGTTTCAGGCCGTCGTACACCACGTGCAGGAGATATGCGGGTACGAGGATGAGGAGTCCGGCCCGCAGGGACCCGGTGACCTCCCGGGACCAGCGCCAGCAGAGAATGCTCGTGGTCAGGGTGGCCGCTCCCTGCGCGAGCAGATAGAGCAGGATCATCTCGCGGATGTACGGTGTGCTCGCGTAGTACCCGTCGAAAAGGGTCCGCTGTTCCACCGGGGCGTCACCCAGCCAGAACAGCACATGGATGGCCAGAATCACGACGCAGAACACCGCGATGCATATGCGTGAGGCGCGACGCGTCTGCTCGGGCCGAGCCGGGCGCCAGTTGATGATGAGCAGGAGACTCGCCCCTGAGAAGGCCGTGAGGGCCGTGTAGGCCAGGGGCGCCGCGAAATTGGGGACACCGCTCAGATCATTGATCAGCGCTATGGAATCCGGTGCGGCGAAGAAGAAGACCGTCGACCCGATGACGAGGAGCAGGACCGCTGCCCGCAACAGCATGTCGCGCTGGCGACCGATTGCCGCCGGCAGTTTGACCAGCCCGATCAGCAGAAGCAGAAAGCCGCATATGTAGAAAGCGAGGTTATTGGGTCCGTGTTCCACGTGATGTGCTTTCTCGATACGTTGCGGACTGTCTGAGCGCGTACCGTCGATCCGTCAGGTCAGGTGCTTTCGGTGCGCCATGGACACTTGAATGCGGCCTGCGATGCCTTCCAGATCGGCCGTGGCGCGATCTTCTCCGAGCAGGGCCTCCAAGGCGGTGGCGAACCGGAAACCGAACATCTCCGCCTCGGATTCCTCGCGGACCGGGCTCTCGGCCCTCAGCGCGGCTATGTGCAGGCTTGCGTCCATTCGTTCCACGGACGGCAACTCGGCACGGTCGAGCCTGGTGACCTCTCTGACCAGGTCCTCCAGCGGACCGGCCGGACCCTCGCCCCGCGTACGCGCCGCGGCGGCACCGTGCAGCATCCCGGAATCGCAGTGGTCGGCGAACATGTGCCAGACCTCGTGCCCGATGATCACGCGCTGGTGCACAGGGGCGGTGTTCTGCTCGTAGACGATCAGGTCGAAGTCGGTCGCGTCGACCCATAAGCCGCTGGCCGTCTCCGGTGGGAAGACCACCTCGCGGAGGCGGACGGGCCGGCCGCGCGTGCGGCTGAGCGCGTCACTGAGCACGGGTGCCAGGTCGTCGTCGGTGCCCAGCGGTTGCAGGCACTCGACGATGTCGCTCGCGAGCCGCCTCATGGTCCTTGTACTGGCGTCCTTGACGGTGCGGACGCCGGGCTTCGGCGAGGGCGGGACCGCCGGGTGATCGGTGGTCACTTCTCTGTCCCCAGAACGGCTTTGATGACCCCGGCGAGCATGGCCCGGCGTTCGGGAGCCAGTCCCCGGAAGCTGATGCCTGCCAGGCCGTGCTCGCTCATCAGCTCGGCGACCGGGTCCTCCGACTGCAGTTCACGCAGGAGCGGTTGCAGGGCTCTGTTCAGGTTGTCGGGAGCCGCGTCGGTGAAGAAGTGCAGGTCGACGGCGAAGAACTCGGCCAGCTGGGGCAGATGGCCGACGCTCGGCACCTTGACTCCCTTGACCAGCTGACGTGCCCACATCTCCGAGATGTCCAGCCGGGCCGCCACGGTCCGGATGCCTTCGGCGAAGGAGACCCGGTGCGTGTCGAGGTAGACCTGGTACGTGCGGGCCAGTCGACTGCGGACGCGCTCCTTGACGGCTTCCTCACCGCTGCCGCCGTCATGCAGCTCCTCGCCCGCCAGCAGGGCCCGGACCTCCGCTTCGTCGAGCACCGCGGCACGGGACAGCGTCGGGACGTCGAAGACCGTCTCCTGACGCAGTCCCTTCTCGGCGATCAGCGTACGGAGACGCGCGAGTGTCTCCGGGAGGGAGCTGTTTGGATCACTCACCGACGCTCCTGGCGGGAGGAGGGAAGAAACGCTTGTGGACGCACACTAAAGTACCGTTGACGCCGCATGCTGGAAAAGGCACAACCTCAACACCCGCACCCCCTTGACTCTGCCCCTTCCCCCACGCGACCGAGCGTCTGCGCGCCATTCGCGGCGGACAGGTGCTCGGTACCGTTTTAAGGCATGTCCGGCTGGAGAGACCCCCGGTAAGCTGTCATGACGGCAGATCAAGGGCGTCCGGGCTGCCCCTGGACGGATCGAGGGAGTGTGTGCTTTGCCGACTGGCAAGGTCAAGTGGTTCAACAGTGAGAAGGGCTTCGGCTTTCTCTCCCGCGACGACGGCGGTGACGTCTTCGTCCATTCCTCGGTCCTCCCCGCCGGAGTCGAGACGCTGAAGCCGGGCCAGCGCGTGGAGTTCGGCGTCGTCGCCGGACAACGCGGTGACCAGGCGCTTTCGGTCGTCGTTCTGGACCCGACCCCGTCGGTCGCGGCCGCCCAGCGAAAGAAACCCGACGAACTGGCTTCCATCGTCCAGGATTTGACGACCCTTCTGGAGAACATCACCCCGATGCTGGAGAAGGGCCGTTACCCCGAGAAGGCGTCCGGCGCGAAGATCGCCGGTCTGCTGCGCGCGGTCGCCGACCAACTGGACGTGTGACAGGGGACCCCCCGGGGGAAAGCCTCGGGGGAAAGCCCTCAGAGTCCCTCAGGGGAACGACAGCGCGTCCGGGCCGAGGGGCGGCACCAGTCCCTCGGCCGCGGCGCGGGTCAGCAGCCCCCGCACCGCCGCGTAGCCGTCGTCGCCCAGATCCGCCGTGAACTCGTTGACGTACAGCCCGATGTGCTGGTCGGCGACGGACGGGTCCATCTCCTGGGCGTGCTCCATCACGTACGGGCGGGAAGCCTCCGGGTCGTCCCAGGCGGCGCGCACCGAGGCGCGGATCGCGTCGGCGAGCCCGGTCAGGGCCGTCGCGCCCAGTGACCGCCGGGCGATGATCGCGCCGAGCGGGATCGGCAGCCCGGTGGTGGACTCCCAGTGCTCGCCCATGTCGGCGAGCTTGTGCAGCCCGTAGTTGCGGTAGGTGAAACGGGCCTCGTGGATGACGAGTCCCGCGTCCACCCGGCCGTCGCGCACCGCGGGCATGATCTCGTGGAACGGCAGCACCACGATCTCGCCGACCCCGCCGGGCACGGTGGCCGCAGCCCACAGCCGGAACAGCAGATACGCCGTCGACTTCTCGCTCGGCACGGCGACGGTCCGGCCGGTGAGGTCGATGCCGGGCTCCCGGGTCAGCACCAGCGGCCCGCAGCCCCGCCCCAGCGCGCCCCCGCAGGGCAGCAGCGCGTACTCGTCGAGGACGTACGGCAGGACGGCGTACGACACTTTCAGGACGTCGAACTCGCCGCGCTCGGCCATTCCGTTGGTGAGGTCGATGTCCGCGAACGTCACGTCGAGCGCCGGGCCGCCCGGCACCCGGCCGTGGGCGAGGGCGTCGAAGACGAAGGTGTCGTTGGGGCAGGGCGAGTACGCGATGCGCAGCTTCTGGTCAGGATCACTGGTCATACGGGTGCCAACTCTCCAGGACGGGCCCGAGCTTCCCGAAGGCCGCGGTCAGCGCGGCGAGCGCGTCGCCGATGCGCCAGGCCGTACGGTCGCGGGGGCCGACGGGGTTGGAGACCGCGCGGATCTCCAGGACGGGCGTGCCGTGCGCGGCGGCCGCCTCGGCGACCCCGAAGCCCTCCATGGCCTCGGCCAGGGCCTCCGGGTGGCGGGCGCGCAGCGCGGCGGCCCGTTCGGCGGTCCCGGTGACCGTGGACACGGTCAGCACGGTGCCGGCGCGGGCTCCGGTGGCGTCCGTGACCTGCCGGACCAGGGCCGCGGGCGGACGGTGGGTGACGGCGCCGAAGCCCAGCTCGGTGACCGGCAGAAAACCGTCCGGGGTCTCGGCGCCCAGGTCGGCGGCGGTGATCTCGTCGGCGACGACCAGCGAGCCGACCGGCGCGCCGGGGGCGAAACCGCCGGCGATGCCCGCCGACACGACGAGCGCGTACGGGGTGCCGGCCAGCGCGGCCGCGGTCAGCGCGGCGGAGACGGACGCGGCGGCGGACGCCGGGCCGACCCCGGCGGCGAGGAGGTCGTACGCCCCGCCGGTGCGGTGCAGGACCGCGCCGGGCAGCCGTACCTCCCGGCCGGGGTCCGGGAACGCCCGGGCCACCGCGTCCCGTTCGGCGGGGACGGCGGTGGCGACGAGGACGCGGACGGGGGACGTGGTCAGTCGTCCTTCTTCAGCTTGAACGACCACAGGCCGGTGACCGCCTGGCTGTCCTTCTTGCCGTCGCCCGCCTTGATGGAGACGAGGGTGGAGTCGCCCTGCGCGCCGTACTGGGCGTTGAAGAACACGCTGCCCGGGATGGTGCGGTAGGTCTTGTCGCTGTCCTCGGTGAGCGGCTGGCCGTTCATCAGGATCGTCCAGCGCTTGTCGGCGACGTCCGGGTCGACGCCGAAGCGGACGGTCTCGTCCGGGTCGACCGTGATCGACTTGATGTCCTCGTCCTTGAGGCACTTGGTCAGATCGGCCGCATCGAGCTTGTCGCCGTGGCCGCCGCAGGTGGCTTCGGAGCTGACCGAGGTCCGGCCGACGGTGATCGTGGACAGCGGCGTCGGCTTGTCGCAGGCCGACAGGACGAGCAGTCCGGCACAGACGGCGCCGGTGGCGGCGACGGCACGGCGGCGTCGCGCAACGCCGAGAACATCAGCGGCTCCGCCGCGGGACATCATGGTCATGGCCGAAGGCTATCGGGCAGCCCCGGCGCTCTCTCTACGTGGGGTGCGGCGTGGCTGTGTGTTACGCCACGCGGCGGGATCCCGCGGGTGGTGCCGGGGGTGCCGACGGGTGGTGCCGACGGATGGCGTCAGGTCACGCGGGAGCGCGGGGAGCCGCTGTGGCGGGCCGAGCCGATCAGGCCGCGGACCGTGGTCAGCCAGCCGAGGGCGAGGACACAGGCGGCGACCGACAGGCCCAGCGCGCCGTTCAGCGGCATCGCGATGCCGACCGCGCCGCCGAACACCCAGGACACCTGGAGCATCGTCTCCGAACGGGCGAACGCCGAGGTGCGGACGGCTTCCGGCACGTCCCGCTGGATCAGCGCGTCCAGGGAGAGCTTGGACAGCGCCTGCGAGAAGCCCGCCACCGCCGCCAGGCCCGCCACCACCACCGCCCCGAAGAACACCGCCGCCGTGATCGCCATGCACAGCACGAACGCCAGCACCGTCACGATGATCAGCTCCGGCGCCCTCGACCGCAGCCAGGCGCCCACCGACGTGCCGAGCGCGTTGCCCAGGCCCGCCGAGACGGCCACCATGCCCAGCGACACCGCCGCGCTCTGCCCGGTCATCGGGTGCTCGCGCAGCAGGAACGCCAGGAAGAAGGTCAGGAACCCCGACAGCCAGCGCAGTGCCGCGTTGGCGCCCAGTGCGTGGGTGACGGCGATGCCGACGGTCCGCAGGCCCGGGCGTTTGACCGGCTGCCGGTGCGGGCCGTGCAGATGCTCCTCGTCGGCGGCGAGCAGCGCCGTGTCCTCGCCCTTGGCGGAGTCCACCTTGGCCGGCAGCGAGAACGACAGCGCCGTCCCCGCGATGAAGATCACGAACGCGCCGTAGAGCGGCCAGCGCGGCCCGACCATCTGGAGCCCCGCCCCGACCGGCGCGGCGACCGCGGTGGCCAGCAGACCGCCCAGGGTGACCCGGGAGTTCGCCTTGACCAGGGAGAACCGTGGTGGCAGCAGACGTGGCACGACGGCGCTGCGCACCACGCCGTACGCCTTGGAGGAGACCAGGACGCCGAGGGCCGCCGGATACAGCTCGATGCTGCCGGTGACCACCGCCCCCGACAGGACGAGCGCGAGCAGCGCCCGGGCGAACATGGCGCCCGCCATCGCGGCCCGCCGTCCGTGCGGCAGCCGGTCCAGGAGCGGGCCGATCACCGGGGCCAGGATGGTGAACGGCGCCATGGTGATCGCGAGGTAGAGCGCGACCCGGCCGCGCGCCTCGTCGGTCGGCACGGAGAAGAACACCGTGGACGCCAGCGCCACGGTGATCATCACATCACCGGCGCCGTTCACTGCGTGCAGCTCGATCAGCTTGCCGAGTCCGGACTCACCGGCGCCGTGCGCGTGGGTCGCCCTGCGGATGCCGCGGGCGGTGCCGGTGAACGGGAGGTGCAGGGCACGTCCGACCGCGCGGACGGACCCGCCGACCCGGCCCGAACCACCGGTCCGGCTCCTCCCCTTGAACCCCTTCGTCCCACCGGTCCCGGTGGCGCCCTGGGGTGTTCTCGCGGCTGCCACCCCGTCATAGTGCCCCGAGAACGCCCTCCGTAGTGCGGTTACCGCGCGTACGGCGGTGTCGGATTCGGGGATTCCGGGGGCGCGTGGGGTGACGGGAGCCGCCCCGGGGCGCGAGGCGGGGGCGGCTCGGGGGCGCGTCGAGGGGCCGCCGGGGTGAGGGCCGGGACGCGGGCCGGGGGCGGCCGGGACGCGGATCGGGGGCGCCCGGGGCACGGTCGGGGGGCGCGTCGGGGGCGGGAAACGTCCCGTCGGTGTAGGACGAGCGTCCGCGAACAGGTAGCGTGCGTAGCGCGCCGTGGCGATTGTTCTCGGCCGCGCGCCTCCCGGCCATCCCGCAGAATGGATGACAGCAGGTGCGCCCGAGCGCGATCGGGCGCGGACGTCGACGCGGCCCCCTGGTCCGCTCCGTCCGCACCCACGCCTTCAGGCCGGCGCACTCGAGAGACGGCGTAGGAGAGAAGCGATACCTGTGAGCGCAGCGACCACGCGAAGCCGCACCCCCGACCGTCTGTGCGCCGAGGCCGTCGACCTCGCCCGCACCGCAGCCGAGGAGGCCGCGGCTCCCGGCGTGGTCGGCGAGCACGTGGGCGTGGTCGCCGAGGGCGACCGTGTGGTCACGCACTACTTCGAGTGCAAGGAGCTGGGCTACCGCGGCTGGCGCTGGGCGGCCACCGTGGCCCGCGCCTCCCGCGCGAAGACCGTCACCCTGGACGAGGTGGTGCTGCTCCCCGGCCCCGACGCGGTCCTGGCGCCCGAGTGGGTGCCGTGGAGCGAGCGGCTGCGCCCCGGCGACATGGGCCCGGGCGATCTGCTGCCCACCGACGCCGAGGACCTGCGGCTCGAACCGGGCTACACCGGCGAGGAGGAGCCCCCGCCGAACTCCCTGGTCTCCGCGGAGCTGGCCGAGCTGGCCGAGGCGGAGGACGCGGACCTGACGGCCGCGCTGCCCACCGTGCCCCGGCGGGGCACGATCTCGGCGGTCGCCGAGGAACTCGGCATGCGCCGCGCCCGGGTCCTGTCCCGCTACGGCCTGCACACCGCCGCCGACCGCTGGGAGGAGGCGTACGGCGCCAAGACCCCGATGGCCCAGGCGGCCCCCGCGACCTGTGTGAGCTGCGGTTTCCTCCAGCCGATCGGCGGCTCCCTCGGCCAGGCGTTCGGCGTCTGCGCCAACGAGTTCGCCCCGGCGGACGGCCGCGTCGTCTCGCTCTCCTACGGCTGCGGCGGCCACTCGGAGGCGGCGGTCATGCCGACGCCCCCGCGCCCGCCCGCGCCGGTCATCGACGAGACCCGGGTGGACCCCTTCCCGCTCCGCCCGGCCCCGGACTCCGGCTCGGTCCCCCCGGCGACGGACGAGGACACCGCGGAGCTGGGCCACTCCTAGCCGCTTCGCGACGGTCGCCCCCGGGGTGGCGGGCGGGCGGGGGTGGTGCCGGTACCCGGTACCTTCGTCCTCACGCCGACGAGGAGAGTGAACGTGAGCAAGTTCGTGCGGCCGGCACCGGAGGGCGCGGACCCCTTCGGTACGGCCCGACTGCGCCGCGGAGTCCTGGACGCCTGGGCGACGAGTCCCGCCCGGTTCCGGGAGGACGCCAACGCCGAGGAGGACCTCGTCCTCGGCGGGTACCGCGACCGGCTGGTCGTGGAGCTGGCGCAGAACGCCGCCGACGCCGCCGCCCGCGCCGGTGTCCCCGGCCGGCTCCGGCTCACCCTCCGCGACGGCGTCCTGGTCGCCGCGAACACCGGCGCCCCGCTGGACGCCGCCGGTGTCGAGTCCCTCGCCACCCTGCGCGCCTCCGCCAAGCGGGAGACGCACCCGGGTGCCGTCGGCCGCTTCGGCGTCGGCTTCTCCGCGGTGCTCGCCGTCACCGACGAGCCCGCCGTCGTCGGCCGCCACGGCGGGGTGCGCTGGTCCCTCGCCGAGGCCCGCGAGCTGGCCGCCGACACCGCCCGGCACAGCCCCGGCCTCGGCGACGAGATCCGCCGCCGCGACGGCCATGTGCCCCTGCTGCGGCTCCCCTTCGCCGCCGAGGGCACCGCCCCCGACCCCTACGACACGGCCGTCATCCTCCCGCTGCGCGACGCCGCGGCCGCCGACCTCGCCGAACGGCTGCTCACGGCCGTGGACGACGCCCTGCTCCTCGCCCTGCCCGGCCTCGCGGAGGTCGTCGTCGAGATCGGCGACGGCACCCCGCGCACCCTGCGCCGTTCCGCCGAGGGCGCCCTGACCGTCGTAGCGGACTCGGAACACGGCACCACCCGCTGGCGTACGGCCACCGCCGAAGGACCGCTCACCGCCGAGCTGCTGGCCGACCGCCCGGTCGAGGAGCGGCTGCGGCCGCACTGGTCGGTCACCTGGGCCGTGCCCGTCGACGCGGACGGCGCCCCGGCGACCCCTCGCACCAGCCCCGTAGTGCACGCCCCCACCCCCAGCGACGAGCGGCTCGGCGTGCCCGCCCTGCTCATCGCGTCCTTCCCGCTCGACACCACCCGCCGGCACGCCGCCCCCGGCCCGCTCACCGACCATCTGGTGGAGCGCGCGGCCGACGCCTACACCGCGCTGCTCGCCGAGTGGCGGCCGGTGACCGCCGCGATCATCGACCTGGTGCCGGGGCCGCTGGGCAAGGGCGAGCTGGACGGCGCCCTGCGCCGGGCCGTCCTGGAACGGCTGCCCCGGACCGCGTTCCTGCCGCCCGCGGCGACCCCCGCCGACCAGGAGGACGACCACCTCGACCACCTTCCCGAGGCGCTGCGCCCCCGGGACGCCGAGGTCGTCGAGGGCGCCGGCGCCGACACCGTGCGGGTGCTGGCCGAGGTGCTGCCCACCCTGCTGCCCGCCGGTCTGGAACGCCGGGCCGAGCTGCGCACCCTCGACGTGGCGCGGATCCCGCTGGCCGACGCGATCGACCGGCTGGCCGGCCTGGAGAAGGACCCGCACTGGTGGTACCGGCTCTACGACAGCCTCGCCGGGGTCGACCCGGACCGGCTCTCGGGGCTTCCGGTGCCGCTGGCCGACCGCCGGACCGCGATCGGGCCCCGCCAGATCCTGCTGCCCACCGGCGGCGAGGACGCGGGGCGCGACGGGACGGGCGCGGGCGGGACCGGTGCGGACCCGGACGTGCTTGCCCGGCTGGGCCTCAAGGTCGCCCACCCGGACGCCGCGCATCCGCTCCTGGAGAAGCTCGGTGCCCTGCCCGCCACCCCGCGCGCGGTGCTGACCACCCCGCAGGTGCGGGCCGCCGTCGCCGCGTCCCTGGACGACGACGGCGGGGCCTGGGACGACGACCGGGGTACCCCGGACGCGGAGGAACTCGCCGACACCGTCCTCGCGTTGGTCCGAGACGCGGACCTGGAGCCCGGCGACGAACCCTGGCTGGGCGCGCTCGCGCTCCCCGACGAGGACGGCGAACTCGTCCCCGCCGGTGAACTCGTGCTGCCCGGCAGCCCGTTCGCCGCCGTGATCCGCGAGGACGAACTCGCCTCGGTGGACTCCGAGTTGGTCGACAAGTGGGGCGAACAGCCGCTCGCCGCCTGCGGGGTGCTCGCCGGTTTCGCCCTGGTCCGCGCCACCGACGTCGTCCTCGACCCGGACGAACTGGAGCCCCGCGAGGGCGACTTCGCCGAACCCGACGACGCCGGACTGCTGGACGCGGTGGACGTCTGGTCCGAGGACATCCTCGACCGCTTCCCCGACTCCCCGGTGCCGCCCGTCGCCACCGAACTCGTCGCCGTCCGCGACCTCGACCTCGTCGACGACGACCGCTGGCCGCAGGCCCTCGCCCTGCTCGCCCGGCCGCCGCTGCGCGACGCCCTCACCCAGCCGGTCCGCGTCCTGCTCGCCGACGGCACCCACGAGACCGTACGGCCGTACACGGCGTGGTGGCTGCGCGGGCACCCGGTGCTCGACGGCCGCCGCCCGGCGGGCCTGCTCGCCGCGGGCGGCGACCCCCTGCTGCGCGGTCTGTACGACGAGGCCGACGCGACCGGTTTCGACGACGAGCAGGTGCTGCGGGCGCTCGGCGTGCGCACCACCGTGGCCGCGCTCCTCGACGAGCCCGGCGGCGCGGCCGAGCTGCTGGAGCGGCTCGCCGACCCCGAGCGTGCCGTGTCGGCCGCTCAACTGCACGGCCTGTACAGCGCGTTGGCCGAGCTGGACCCGGAGCAGGTGACCCTGCCGGACGAGCTGGCCGCCGTCGTGGACGGACGGGTGGAGGTGGTGGACGCGGCCGAGGCGGTCGTCGTCGACTCGCCCGATCTGCTGCCCTTCACCGGGGGTGTCCCGCTGCTGCCGGTGCGGCCGTCCCGGGCCGCCGAACTGGCCGAGCTGTTCCAGGTGCGGCGGCTGAGCGAGTCCGTCACCGGCCGGGTCGACTCCGAGGGCACCGAGCACGACGTGCCCGAGGCCGTGCGGGTGCTGCTGGGTCCGCGCGTCCCGGACACCTATGTCGAGCACGAGGAGCTGGTGGTCGACGGGGTGGAGATCGACTGGCGGCTGACCGACGACGGCGTCCTGCACGCCGCGACCCTGGAGGGGGTGGCCGCCGGCCTGGCCTGGGCGGCCGGCCAGTGGCCCCGCCGCTTCGAGGTCGCGGCCCTCCTGGAGGACCCGTCCCGCACCCGCGAACTGGCCCGGGACCGCTGGTTCGACTGACCGCCAGGGGCACATGACGACAGAAAATGCGGTGGACACAAGTCCTCCGCATTTTCTTTGTCGAACATGCAACCATCGGACAGGGGTGCGAGTCTCACTCGACGAGTCATCGGTCACGACCGACTCGCCGAACACTCGGGCCCCGCCGGGATGGACGCTCAGCGGGCCCGCCAACATGGGGGAAGTCCATATGCGTCTCCGCGCCACCGCCGCCGTGTCCTTCGGCGCCTTGGCCCTCGCCGGTCTGTCCGTTCCCGCGGCACAGGCCACCGAGATCACCCCGTTCGACGCCGGCTCCGGCAACACCAGGATCACCAAGGTGGTCGTCGACGGCGACAACAAGGTGGCCATGACCACCAACGCCGCGAAGACCGTCTCGGTCAGCGTCACCGCCACCGACAACTCGGGCATCGCGGGCGCCGAGGAGTTCACCCTCGTGGGCCCCGACTACGGCTTCGAGATCACCGGCAAGCCGGTCTGCAAGGTCGTCAACGCCACCACCTCCACCTGCACCGCCTCGGTGAAGGTGGACCCGCGCACGGACTTCTACTCGAACAAGAACGCCGGCACCTGGTACGTCGACGCGTGGATCGACGCCAAGGACGGCGACTTCGTGTGGAAGGAGAAGGCCGGTTCCTTCCACTTCCAGCGCGCCTCGAAGCTCACCACGAACGCCGCCCCCGAGCCGGTGAAGAAGGGCAAGACCCTCACGGTCACGGGCTCGCTCACCCGCGCCAACTGGGAGTCGCTCAAGTTCGGCGGCTACGGCGCCCAGTCGGTGAAGCTCCAGTTCAAGAAGAAGGGCTCCACCACGTGGAGCACCCTGAAGACGATCAAGACCAGCTCGTCCGGAGCGCTCAAGACGACCGTCAAGGCGTCGGCGGACGGTTACTTCCGCTACACCTTCGCGGGCAACTCGACGACGGCCGCGGTCACGTCCGCCGCCGACTTCGTCGACGTCAAGTAGGACGCCCCTTTCCCGATCTCAGGGATCCGATCACCCGAGCCGAGAGGCTCGACCACCCGGGCCGACCGGAGCCAACCGCCGCGGCCCCTTTCTCCCTTGGGACAGCCATGCGCATCCGTGCCACCGTGGCCGCCGTCTCCGGCGCCCTCGCTCTCTCCGCCCTCGCCGTCCCGGCCGCTCAGGCCGCCGGTGACCAGCGTGACCCGGCCGCCACGCTGAAGGCCCTGCACCAGGCCGCCTCCGGCCGGTCGGCCCTCACCGGCGCCACCACCTACGCCTCGGGCACGCCGTACGCGCTCGACGCCACCTTCTCCGGTGTGAAGATCAACAACGGCAAGCCGATCGTCGTCGGCACCACGAACAAGGTCACCGTGCCCGTCACCTTCAAGGTGACCCACTCGGCCGACATCGACGTGAACGCCGCCGACACCGAGATCGACCTGCTGATCTACCGCGGCTCCTCCAGCGCCCCGGCGAACGTCCTGTGGGGCGACAAGTACCCCGCCTGCACCGCCACCTCGGCCACGGTCGCCACCTGCAAGGGCACCGTCGACATCCGGCCGCGTGACGAGCTGTGGAACGCCGACGCCACCGGCTGGAAGGCCGTCGGCTACGTCATCGACTGGAACGACCAGTACGGCGTCGACGAGGACGACCTCGACCTGAGCAAGGTCGGCTACGCCGAGGCCGACGGCATCGCCACCACCAAGCTCCAGCGGTACTCCAAGCTGACGGTCAACGCCTCGCCGGAGCCCGTGAAGAAGGGCAAGACCATAACGGTCACCGGCAAGCTGTCCCGCGCCAACTGGGACGACGGCAAGTACCACGGCTACTCGACCCAGTCGGTGAAGCTCCAGTTCCGCAAGAAGAACAGCTCCACCTACACCACGGTCAAGACCATCAAGACCAGCACGACCGGCGCGCTGAAGACCACGGTCAAGGCGTCCGCCGACGGCTTCTTCCGCTACACCTTCGCGGGCACCTCGACCACCCCGGCGGTCACCGCCGCGGGCGACTTCGTCGACGTCAAGTAGGCCCGTCTCCTTCCTTCCTTTCGCAGATCCGTTTCACCTGGGAGTTCTCCTTGCGCAAGCGCGCCATCGTGGTCGCCGCCTCCGGTGCCCTCGCCCTGTCCGCCCTCGCCGTCCCGGCCGCGCAGGCCGCGCCGGCGGCGGCGCCGAACGTCACCTTCTCCAACGTGAAGGTGAACGCGGGCAAGACCGTCGTGGTCGGCCCCACCACCAAGGTCACCGTCAACGTGACCTACACCGTCACCAAGCCGGCCGACCTCAGCGCCGGTTCCTTCATCAGCGGCCCCGTGCTCTACCGCGGTGCCACGCTCGGCGAGCAGTCGGACAGCATCTTCGGTGACAACGAGGGCACCTGCACCACGTCCTCCTCCACGGTCCTGAAGTGCACGGCCAAGATCCAGTTCCGTCCGGACGCCCCGGCGGACTACGACGACCTGGGCAACGGCGACGCCGGTGCCTGGAAGGTCGGCGCCCTGGCCATCGCCAACGACGCCTCGTCCGCGGACGACATGAAGTGGCAGAGCAACCTGGGCACCGTCAAGGTCCAGCGCGCCGCCAAGCTGACGGTCGACGCCGCCCCGGAGCCGGTGAAGAAGGGCAAGACCATCACGGTCACCGGCAAGCTGTCCCGCGCCAACTGGGACGCCAACAAGTACGCCGGGTACGCGGCCCAGTCGGTGAAGCTCCAGTTCAAGAAGAAGGGCAGCTCCACCTACACCACGGTCAAGACGATCAAGACCAGCTCGACCGGCACGCTGAAGACCACGGTCAAGGCGTCGGCGGACGGCTACTACCGCTACTCCTTCGCGGGCACCTCGACCACCCCGGCGGTCTCCGCCGCGGGCGACTTCATCGACGTGAAGTAGTCGCAGGAGCAGGCATCACGCGGGAAAGCGGCGGTCGACCCAGGTCCACGTGACCTCCAGGGCGGCCGCCGCCACCGCTGCCACGGCCACCGCGATCCACGGCATCGTCATGCCGACCAGTTTCAGCGCGAAGAACTCCTGGAGCCACGGCACGGCCAGGACCAGCAGGAACGCCCCGCCCATCGAGGCCACCAGCAGCACCCGCCACAGGGTGTAGGGGCGGGCGATGATCGCCAGGACCCACATCGAGATCAGGAACAGCGTGAGCGTCGCGACGCTGGTCTCCGCGTCCAGCGACCCCTCCCCGGTGTAGTGGTGGCGGGCGATCAGATACGTCACGAAGGTCGCCACCCCGGCCAGCACCCCGCCGGGGATCGAGTACCGCATCACCCGGCGCACGAAGTGCGGGCGGGCCCGCTCCTTGTTGGGGGCGAGCGCCAGGAAGAACGCCGGGACCCCGATGGTGAGCGTGGACAGCAGCGTCAGATGGCGCGGCAGGAACGGGTACTCGACCTGCCAGCACACCACCAGCAGCGCCAGCAGCACCGAGTACACCGTCTTGACCAGGAACAGCGTGGCCACGCGCGTGATGTTGCCGATCACCCGCCGGCCCTCCGCGACCACCGACGGCAGGGTGGCGAAGCTGTTGTTCAGCAGCACGATCTGGGCGACCGCCCGGGTGGCCTCCGAGCCCGAGCCCATCGCCACGCCGATGTCCGCGTCCTTCAGCGCGAGGACGTCGTTCACGCCGTCCCCGGTCATCGCGACGGTGTGCCCGCGGGCCTGGAGCGCGCCGACCATGTCCCGCTTCTGCTGCGGGGTGACCCGTCCGAACACGGTCCCCTCGTCCAGCGCGCGCCCCATCGCGTCCCGCTCTCCGGGCAGCCGCCGCGCGTCGACCGTACGGCCGTCCAGACCGAGCTTTCCGGCCACCGCGCCCACGGACACCGCGTTGTCCCCGGAGATCACCTTGGCCTGGACGTTCTGCTCGGCGAAGTAGCGCAGGGTGTCGGCGGCGTCGGGCCGCAGCCGCTGCTCCAGGACGACCAGCGCGGTGGGCCGCGCGCCCTTGGCCACGGCCGGGTCGTCGAGATCACGGGCGGCGCGGGCCAGCAGCAGCACCCGCAGCCCCTGTTCGTTGAGCCGGTCGGTCTCGTCGAGGGCGGGGTCGCCGGGGTCGAGCAGGACGTCCGGGGCGCCGAGCAGCCAGGTGCTGTTCTCGCCGTTGCCCTCGCTGAAGCTGGCGCCGCTGTACTTGCGGGCGGAGGAAAACGGCAGGGACTCGGTGCAGCGCCAGGCGTCGGTGTCCGGATAGGCGTCGATGATCGCCTGGAGGGAGGCGTTGGGCCGGGGGTCGGACTCGCCGAGCGCCCCGAGCACCCGCCGTACGTACGCCCCGTCGCCGCCGTCCAGGACCCGGACCTCGCTGACGTCCATGCCGCCCTCGGTGAGGGTGCCGGTCTTGTCGAGGCAGACCGTGTCGACGCGGGCGAGGCCCTCGATGGCGGGCAGCTCCTGGACGAGGCACTGTTTCCGGCCGAGCCGGATGACCCCGATGGCGAAGGCGACGGAGGTGAGCAGGACCAGCCCCTCGGGGACCATGGGGACGATGCCGCCGACGGTGCGGGCGACCGAGTCCTTGAGGTCGTTGTTCTTGACGAAGAGCTGGGTGACGACCAGGCCGAACGCGGCCGGGATCATCATCCAGGTCACGTACTTGAGGATGGTGGAGATGCCGGAGCGCAGCTCGGAGTGGACGAGGGTGAACCGGGACGCCTCCTCGGCCAACTGGGCGGCGTAGGCCTCGCGGCCGACCTTGGTGGCCTGGAAGGCGCCGCCGCCGGCCACCACGAAGCTGCCCGACATGACCTGGTCGCCGCTGTGCTTGACGACGGGGTCGGCCTCGCCGGTGAGCAGTGACTCGTCGATCTCCAGCCCGTCGGCCTCCACGCACACCCCGTCGACCACGATCTTGTCGCCGGGGCCGATCTCGATCAGGTCGTCGAGGACGATCTCGGCGGTGGCGACCTCCTGGGCGGCGCCGTCGCGCCGGACGGTGGGCCGGGCCTCCCCGATGACGGCGAGGGAGTCCAGGGTCTGCTTGGCCCGCCACTCCTGGATGATGCCGATGCCGGTGTTGGCGAGGATCACGAAGCCGAACAGGCCGTCCTGGATGGGCGCGACACCGAGCATGATCACCCACAGGACGCCGATGATCGCGTTGAACCGGGTGAAGACGTTCGCCCGGACGATCTCGCCGACGCTGCGGCTGCTGCGGACGGGTACGTCGTTGACCTCACCGCGCGCGACACGCTCCGCGACCTCGGCCGCGGTCAGACCGGTGGCCGTCGACAGGCCGGCGGGGGCGTCGATATGGGTCATGCCATCGACGGTACGTGCGGACTTGGGGGTTCACCCCTCGGCGGACCGGAAGATCCGACCTGGGGAGGAGACGCCGGTTCCTACCGGACCGCCTCGGACCGCTTGATGGCGGCGTCACGCCTGCGGACGTACCAGATGCCGATGAGCCCGAGCCCGCCGCCCGCCAGGCAGGTCCACAGCCACCACAGATGCCCGTGGTCGTCGAACCAGCCGTAGAAGGGGAGCTGGACGAGGAAGAGGACGAACCACAGGATCGTGCCGCCGGTGATGGTGGCGACCACGGGGCCCTCCAGGGGCTCCGGCGCCTCGTGCTGGGGGGTCCACTTCGCCATGGGGACAGCTTACGGGCCGCGCTTGTCTACGCGCGGAGATGGCGTTCCGCGGTTTTATACGTTCATACTGAAACGGTTTTGGGTTTGTCCACTTCTGATCGTAGGAACCTCTAATGGTCGACCGCTACTTCAAGATCTCCGAGCGGGGCAGCACGCTGCCGAGGGAGATCCGTGGCGGTTTCGCCACCTTCTTCGCGATGGCGTACATCATCGTGCTGAACCCGATCATCCTCGGCAGCGCCAAGGACATGTACGGGCATCAGCTCGACAACGGCCAGCTCGTCACCGCCACCTGTGTGACGGCCGCCTTCACCACCCTGCTGATGGGCGTCATCGGCAATGTGCCGATCGCGCTCGCCGCCGGCCTCGGCGTGAACTCCGTCGTCGCGCTCCAGCTCGCGCCCCGGATGTCCTGGCCGGACGCGATGGGCATGGTCGTCCTGGCCGGTTTCATCGTCATGCTGCTGGTCGCCACCGGCCTGCGCGAGCGGGTGATGAACGCCGTGCCGTACGGGCTGCGCAAGGCCATCTCCATCGGTATCGGCCTGTTCATCATGCTGATCGGTCTGGTCGACTCCGGGTTCGTCAGCCGGATCCCCGACGCCGCGCACACCACCGTCCCGCTCCAGCTCGGCTCCGACGGTCACCTCAACGGCTGGCCGGTGCTCGTCTTCATCCTGGGCTCCCTGCTCACGCTCGCCCTGATCGTCCGCAAGGTGCCGGGCGCGATCCTCATCTCGATCGTCGCCATGACCGTCCTCGCGCTGATCATCAACGCGGTCGCCACGGTCCCGTCCTGGGGCCTGACCGTCCCGGAGTGGCCCGGCAACCCGGTCGCCACGCCCGACTTCGGGCTGATCGGCGAGTTCAGCCTGCTCGGCGGTTTCCACAAGGTCGGCGTGCTGACCGGCATCCTGTTCGTCTTCACGGTCCTGCTGTCGTGCTTCTTCGACGCGATGGGCACGATCATGGGCGTCTCCGACGAGGCGAAGCTGACCGACGCCCAGGGCCAGATGCCCGGCATCGGCAAGGTGCTCTTCGTGGACGGGTTCGCCGTCGCCGCCGGTGGCGCCAGCTCCTCCTCCGCCACCACCGCGTTCGTGGAGTCCACGGCCGGGGTCGGCGAGGGCGCCCGGACCGGCTTCGCCAACCTCGTCACGGGCGGCCTCTTCGCCGTCTCGCTGTTCCTCACGCCCGTCGCCACGATGGTGCCGTCCCAGGCGGCCACCCCCGCGCTGCTCGCGGTGGGCTTCCTGATCCTGGCGGGCTCGGTCAAGGACATCGACTGGGCCGACTACACGATCGCCGTGCCCGCGTTCATCACGATGGTGATGATGCCGTTCACCTACTCGATCACCAACGGTATCGGCATGGGCTTCATCACCTTCGCGCTGCTGCGCCTGGCGGCCGGCCGGGGCCGGGAGGTGCCGGTGCCCATGTATGTGGTCTCGGCGGTCTTCGCCTTCTACTACCTGATGCCGGCGCTCGGTCTGACCTGAGCCGGTTCGCGGGGAGTTCTACGGGCTCAGGTGAGCCCGTAGAACTTCTCCGTCTCCTCGACGGCGGCCTGGAACCGCTCGTCGAAGTCGTCACGGATGAGCGTCTGGATCACATAGTCCTGGACGCTCATTCCCCTTTTCGCAGCATGGTGGCGGAGCCGTTCGAGCAGCTCCCCGTCTATCCGCAGGCTGAGCACACTGGTCCCCATGGCTACGAGGGTCGCCGCACGGTTCGGGGTGGTGGGAGCCGTTCCGCGGTCGTATCACCCGTATGAGTGATTCTGCGTTTCCTCAAGGCGGAGCGCGGGTGGGGCCCCGGGTGGTATTTAGCCAGAGTAATGAGTTATGTTAAAGAACATGCCGGACCTTACGCATGGCGACGACGCTGCCGCCGTGAACTCCCTGCGATCCGCCGTGATGCGGCTGTCCCGTCGGCTCAAGCACCAGCGGGTCGACGAATCGCTGAGCCCGACCGAGATGTCGGTGCTCGGCACCCTGTCCCTGTGCGGCAGCGCCACCCCCGGTGAGCTGGCCCGCAAGGAACACGTCCAGCCGCCGTCCATGACCCGCATCGTGGCGCTCCTGGAGGCCAAGGGCCTGGTCCGGCTGGAGCCGCACCCCGAGGACCGCCGCCAGAAGGTCGTCACCAGGACCGAGCAGGCCGAGACCATGCTCGAGGAGAGCCGCCGCAAGCGGAACGCCTTCCTGGCCACCCTGGTCGACGGCCTCGACGAGGACGAGTGGGCGAAGCTGCGCGCCGCCGCACCCGTGCTGGAGAAGCTCGCGCATCTCTAGCTCCCCGGCTCCGCCGACAGCACGACGTGACACACAGGAGGCGAACCCTTTGAGTCCGGGACCCGGAGCAGACTCCGCACCCGCACCGACCACCCCCGAATCCCCGCCCGCCCGTCCCGCCCGCGCCTCGATGTTCGCCTCCCTCAAGGTGAGGAACTACCGGCTCTTCTTCGCCGGCCAGGTCGTCTCGAACATCGGCACCTGGATGCAGCGGATCGCCCAGGACTGGCTGGTCCTCAGCCTCACCGGCTCCGCCACGGCCGTCGGCGTCACGACGGCCCTCCAGTTCCTGCCGATGCTGCTCTTCGGCCTCTACGGCGGCGTCCTCGTCGACCGGCTGCCCAAGCGGCCCACGCTGCTGTTCACCCAGGCGGCGATGGCCCTCACCGGCATCGCGCTCGCCCTGCTCACGCTCTCCGGGCACGTCCAGGTGTGGCACGTGTACGTCGCCGCGTTCGCCGTGGGTCTCGCGACGGTCGTCGACAACCCGGCCCGGCAGTCCTTCGTCTCCGAGATGGTCGGCCCCGACCAGCTCCAGAACGCCGTCAGCCTCAACTCCGCGAACTTCCAGTCCGCCCGGCTCGTCGGCCCCGCCGTCGCCGGTGTGCTGATCACCGGCGTGGGCACCGGCTGGGCGTTCCTCTTCAACGGCCTGTCCTTCGTCGCGCCCATCACCGGCCTGCTGCTGATGCGGGCCCGCGACCTGCACGCCGTCGAACGCGCCCCGCGCGCCAAGGGCCAGCTCCGCGAGGGGCTTCGCTATGTCGCGGGCCGCCCCGACCTGATCTGGACGATCACCCTGATCGGGTTCATCGGCACCTTCGGCTTCAACTTCCCCGTCTACCTCTCCGCCTTCGCCGACGACGTCTTCGACGCGGGCGCCGGTGCGTACAGCCTCTTCAACACGCTGATGGCGGTCGGCTCGCTGATCGGCGCCCTGCTGGCGGCGCGGCGCGGCACGGCCCGGATGCGGGTGCTGATCGCGGCGGCCGTGGCCTTCGGCGCGGTGGAGATCGCCGCGGCGGGCGCGCCCTCGCTGTGGCTCTTCGCCCTGCTGATGGCCCCGATCGGCATGTTCGGCATGACGGTCAACGTCACCGCCAACACCAGCATCCAGATGGGCACCGACCCGGCCATGCGCGGCCGTGTCATGGCCCTCTACATGATGGTCTTCCTCGGCGGCTCCCCGGTCGGCGCCCCGATCGCGGGCTGGATCACCGACGCGTACGGCGTCCGAGCGGGCCTCGCGACGGGCGGCGCGGTGGCCGCCCTGGCCGCCGCCACGATCGGCCTGACCCTGACCCGGGTAGGCAACCTCCGCCTCACGGTCGGCTGGCACCACGGCCATCCCCGGGTACGGTTCGTCCCTCGCCGGAGCGAGAACAAGACCGACCGGGACCGGGAACTGACCTCGGCGGCGTGAGGGGGCCTGATGCGCCTGTCCCGGGGCAGGGCGGTCCCCCCCCTCGACACCGGCGGGGCCCGTGCACATGGTGGCCAGCGGTTCAGCGCCGCCGTGCGTGCCCTCCCCGGGAAGGGGGAGCGTCCCCGTCGGCGCCCGGCTCGGCAGCGGACGTGGGCGTAGTCCCGGAGGGAGGGGCACCCGCCGTTACCGGTGGCGCGCCCCCTGTGAGTACGGCCACACCCGCCCTGTGCCGCGCGGTCGGTACCCCGGTTCGGGAGAATCGGCCCTATGAGACTGTTCGCCGCCGTGCTTCCGCCGGACGACGTGGTGCGGGAACTCGCCGCCGAGGTAGGGGAGTTGCGTCGGCTGCCCGGGGCGGAGGCGTTGCGGTGGACCGGGCGGCCCGGGTGGCACTTCACGCTCGCCTTCTACGGCGAGGCCGACGACGACCTCGTGGAGGAGCTGTCGGCGCGGCTGGGGCGGGTCGCGCACCGGAGTGAGCCGTTCGCGCTCGGTGTGCGGGGCGGGGGACAGTTCGGGCACGGACGGGCCCTCTGGGCCGGGGCTGCCGGGGACGTGTCGGCGTTGCGGCTGCTCGCGGACCGGGCCGAGGCGGCGGGCCGGAAAACGGGCCTCGACCTGGGAGGACACCGCCGCTACAAGGCGCATCTGACCCTGGCCCGCAGCCGCGACGCCGTGGACGTGACGCCGTACGTCGAGGCGCTGGACACCTTCGCCGGCCGTACCTGGACCGTGGACGAGCTGACCCTCGTACGCAGCCGGCTGCCGCGGTCCGGGATGCCGGGGGAGCAGCCCCGCTACGACCCGGTCGGGCGCTGGCCGCTCGGCGGGGCCGGTTAGGCTCGACGCGTGGACCCGAAGACCAGGAACCGGATCATGGCCGGTGCGCTCGTGCTGATGTTTGTCGTGGTGGCGATGGCGGCCGCGGTCGGGAAGTAGAAGCAGGGGAGGGGGAGGGACGCCCGGGTGCGTCTCGGTGCCCTCCCCCCGCCCGAAGCAGCCCCCCGACTACCAGGCGAACGCCTCCGGGGACGGCCCCGGTCCCGGGAAGATCTCGTCCAGGCCGGTCAGCAGCTCCTCGCTCAGCTCCAGCCCCACCGCACGGATCGCCGACTCCAGTTGCCCGGCGGTGCGCGGCCCGACGATCGGTCCGGTCACGCCGGGCCGGGTGAGCAGCCACGCCAGAGCGGCCTCGCCGGGTTCGATCCCGTGCTTGTCGAGGAGGTCCTCGTACGCCTGGATCCGGCCACGCGCCACGGTGTCGGCCAGCGTGTCGGCGGCCCGCCCGGCCGCGCGGCGCCCGCCCTCGACCTCCTTGCGGATGATCCCGCCCAGCGCCCCGCCGTGCAGCGGCGACCACGGGATGACGCCGAGGCCGTACTCGCGCGCGGCCGGGATCACCTCCATCTCGGCGCGCCGCTCGGCCAGGTTGTACAGACACTGCTCGCTGACGAGCCCGATGGTCCCGCCCCGGCGCGCGGCGGTCTCGTTGGCCTGGGCGATCTTGTAGCCGGGGAAGTTGGAGGAACCGGCGTAGAGGACCTTGCCCTGCTGCACCAGCACGTCGATCGCCTGCCAGATCTCGTCGAACGACGTGAGGCGGTCGATGTGGTGGAACTGGTACAGGTCGATGTAGTCGGTCTTCAGCCGCCTGAGCGACGCGTCCACGGCCCGCCGGATGCTGAGCGCGGACAGCTTGTCGTGGTTGGGCCAGGCGTCGCCCTCGGCGGCCATGTTGCCGTACACCTTGGTGGCGAGCACGACCTTGTCGCGCCGCTCGCCGCCCTTGGCGAACCAGTTGCCGATGATCTCCTCGGTACGGCCCTTGTTCTCGCCCCAGCCGTACACATTAGCGGTGTCGAAGAAGTTGATACCCGCGTCCAGCGCCGAATCCATGATCGCGTGGGAGTCGGTCTCGTCGGTCTGCGGGCCGAAGTTCATGGTGCCGAGGACGAGACGGCTGACCTTGAGTCCGGTACGTCCGAGCTGCGTGTACTTCATGGAACCCCAGCCAACGACTTGGAGTGCGCTCGACGCAAGGGGTCCGGGGCGAGCCAGGCCGGTCCGTCCCGGTCAGTCGCGGGCCTCGTACTCCCCGCCCACCCCCCACCCCTGATGCATCGCCGTCGCGAAGGCCGCCGCCAGTTTGTGTTCGCCGCGTGCGTTGGGGTGGGTGCCGTCGTAGGTGTCGGTGTGGAGATCCCAGGTGTCGGGGACCGAGGCCAGGAGGATCGGGGAGGACGGGGTGTCCAGGTCGGCGGCCGCCTTCGCCAGGCGTTCGTTGAAGGCGGTGACCTCGGCGCCGAAGGGCGGGTCGTCCGCCGCGCGCACGTTGGGGATCACCGGCAGCCAGACCATCCGCACCGCCGGGTTCGCCGCGCGCGCCTCGGCCGTGAAGGCCCGCACGTTCTCCGCGGTCTGCTCGGCGTTCGTGTAGAAACCCAGGTCGATCAGGCCCAGGGAGACCAGCAGCACGTCCGCCCGGTGCTCCCGCACCGCCGCGCCGATCAGCGGGGCCATGTGCAGCCAGCCCTCGCCCCAGCCGGCCAGATGGGCGCGCGGGAAGCCCGGTTCGGCGTACGCGTACGACGTGGGCGCGTCCGCCTGCTTGTCGTGGAGCGTCTCGCGCGGGCCGACCAGGGCGCAGGGGCCGTCGTACGTCGCGCACAGGTGCCGCCACATGCGGTAACGCCATGTGTGTTCGCCCGCGCTGCCGATCGTCATCGAGTCGCCCACGGGCATGAACCTAAGCATCCGCTCATGATGAGGGATCGCCGGACGATCACAGGAGTCCGGGGGCGTGTGAGGCTCACCACGGCCGACAAGGACACGGCCAGGGCCCGGCCACGACCCGGCCACGACCTGCGCCGCGGTGATCGCCGCGCCCGGAACGCGTGCCCGGAACCCGCGGGCGGGATGGCAGGCTTGGGGCATGCGACGACCCTTCGCCGGCCGTGCCGGAGCCCTCCTCGCCGGTGCCTTCCTCATGGGCGCGGCCGCCGTACCCGCGCTCGCCGTACCCGCCTCCGCCGACGACGGGGACAAGGCCGGGAACAAGGGCTTCACGATCGAGGACCCGCGGATCACCGAGTCCAGCGGTCTCGCCGCCTCCCGACAGCACCCGGGCGTCTACTGGACCCACAACGACAGCGACGACGGCCCCTACCTCTACGCCGTCGACAGCGCGACCGGGAAGACCGTCGCCCGCCTCACCCTCACCGGCATCGGCACCCCGCGCGACGTCGAGGCCATCTCGATCGGCCCCGGCAACGAGATCTGGGTCGGCGACATCGGCGACAACCTCGGCGGCGGCTGGCCGTACGTGTGGATCTACAAGCTGCCCGAGCCGAAGACGCTCAGCGACGCGACGGTCCGCGCCACGCAGTACATCGTCAAGTACTCCGACGGCCCCCGCGACGCCGAGTCGCTCCTCGTGCACCCCAAGACCGGGCGGGTCTACATCATCGACAAGCAGGAGGACGGCGGACACCTCTACGAGGGCCCGGCCACCCTCGCCGCCTCCGGCACGAACGTCTTCAAGCCGGTCGCCCCCGTCGACCTGTGGGCCACCGACGCCGCGTTCTCCCCGGACGGCACCCACCTCGCCGTACGCGGTTACTTCGGCGGCATCTCCTATGAGTGGAACGGCGGCGACCTCCGCCGCAAGGGCCGCCTCGAGGTGCCCCTCCAGCGGCAGGGTGAGTCCGTCACCTACTCCGCCGACGGCAGCAAGCTCATGTACGGCAGCGAGGGCACCGGCAGCACGGTGGTGGCGGAGGACGCGCCCGACGCCCCGGCCGACTCCAAGTCGCCGTCGGGCTCAGGGAGTTCGGACAACGCCACGAGCGAGGACGACGGTTCCTCGACGGGCGGCGAGGTGAAACTGGGCGCGTTCGCCCTCGCGGCGGTGGCCATCGCCGCGTTCGGCGTACGACGGTTGCGGCGGCGCCGCTGAGCGCACGGCGGCGCGTCGGCGACCGGCGTGCGCGGGCCGGGTCACCCGTCCGGACCGTCCCGCGCGACAGTGGGTGTCCGGCCCCGGCAGGCTGGCGGTGTCTCGCGGGACGGGGGCGGCTTCGTACGGTCCCGCTCCTCACCGATGGGAGTCCCGATGCGCGGTCATGCCATACGCGCCGCCCGCACGTTCACCGTGAAGATCAGCCTGCTCCTCGCCGTCCTGGGGCTCGCCGTCCCGTCGGCGACGGCCGCCGCCGCCCAGCCGGCCCGCGCCGGTCACGCCGTCCCCACCCTGGGCGTGGACTGGCGTTCCGTCACCATCGCGCTGAGCGGCCCGATCGCGGGCGCCTCGGAGCAGATCAACCTCACCGGCACGCTCCACGTCACCGTCGTCACCAGGACGGGCGCGGACGGCGGCGGTACGGCACAGGTCATCAGCTCGCTGGGGAACACCAGGGGCGTCGGCGCCGTCACGGGCGCCACGTACCGGTTCGTCGGCGCCGACGTCGACCGGGTCACCGTCCCGCCGAACCCGATCACGCCGCTGCTCGTGCTCCCGACGTTCCTCCAGATCAACCCGGTCCTGCCGCCCAACCCGGTCGTCCCGCCGAACCCGATCGCACCGGTGCGGGTCCTGGTGAGCCTCACGGCGACCGGCGGGATCGCCGGCATCGACGCCTCGCTGATCGGCCCCGGGGGCGGCGACGGAGGTACGGACGGGGGTACGGACCTGGGCACCGACGGAGGCACGGACGGGCCCGTCGAGAGCGCCTGACCGATAGGCGTGAGCGGCGGCAGCCACGGGGTGCCGCCGCTCATCTTGACGAGTTCATGGCATCCCAGTTTCCTGGAGGTGCGCGGCGTATGGGAGCGCTCCCATAGTTCCGGACCCGCGCCGCCCCGAGAGGAAGCAACGTCATGTTCCGCAACCTCCGCAGAGCGCTGTGCGTCGCCGTCGCGGCCCTGCTGCTCCCCCTGGCGGCAGGCGCGCAGGCGGTCGAGGCTGCCGCAGGTGCCGGCTACTGGCACACCAGCGGCCGCCAGATCCTCGACTCCGCCGGGCAGCCGGTCAGGATCGCCGGGATCAACTGGTTCGGCTTCGAGACCGCCGACAACGTCGTCCACGGCCTCTGGTCCCGCGACTACAAGAGCATGATCGACCAGATGAAGTCGCTCGGGTACAACACTCTCCGCATCCCGTACAGCGACGACATCCTCAAGAGCGGCACCGCCCCCACCGGCATCGACTTCAGCGGCGGCAAGAACGCCGACCTGCAAGGGCTCGGCTCCCTCGGCGTCCTGGACAGGATCGTCGCGTACGCCGGTCAGGGCGGCCTCAAGGTCATCCTCGACCGGCACCGCCCGGACGCCGCCGGGCAGTCGGCGCTCTGGTACACCGCGGCCGTGCCCGAGTCGACGTGGATCGCCAACCTCAAGGCGCTGGCGGCCCGTTACCGGGGCCAGGACACCGTCATCGGCATCGACCTGCACAACGAGCCGCATGATCCCGCCTGTTGGGGCTGCGGCGACACCGCGACCGACTGGCGGCTCGCCGCCGAGCGGGCCGGCAACGCGGTCCTCTCCGTCAACCCGGACCTGCTGATCCTCGTCGAGGGCGTGCAGACCTTCAACGGCGTCTCCGGCTGGTGGGGCGGCAATCTGATGGGCGTGGCCCAGTACCCGGTACGGCTCGACGTGCCCGGCCGGCTCGTGTACTCGGCCCACGACTACGCCACGAGCGTCGCCCAGCAGAGCTGGTTCAGCGATCCGTCGTTCCCCGCGAACATGCCGGGGGTCTGGGACAAGTACTGGGGTTACCTCTTCAAGCAGAACATCGCGCCGGTCTGGCTGGGCGAGTTCGGCACGACGCTCGCCTCGACGGTGGACCAGCGGTGGCTGGCGGCCCTGGTGGACTACCTGCGGCCCACGTCGACGTACGGCGGCGACTCCTTCCACTGGACTTTCTGGTCCTGGAACCCCAACTCCGGTGACACGGGCGGCATTCTGAAGGACGACTGGCAGACCGTGGACACGGTGAAGGACGGCTACCTGGCGAGCATCAAGGCGCCGGGCTTCCCGGCCGGCGGGGGCGGTGGAGGGGATGACGGCGGTTCGACGGCTTCCTGCTCGGCCACGTACACGATCAGCAGCGACTGGGGCGGCGGCTTCAACGCGGACGTGAAGGTGACCAACACGGGGACGACGGCGCTGTCCTCCTGGAAGGTGACCTGGGCCTGGAGCGGCGCACAGCGGGTCACGAGCATGTGGAACGCGTCGTACACCCAGAGCGGCGGGACGGTGACGGCGGTCAACGCGGCGTACAACGGCACGGTGGCGCCCGGCACGTCGACGAGCTTCGGCTTCGGGGCCGCACCGGGCGGGGCGGGCGCACCGGCGGTGAGCTGCACGGCGACGTGACGGAAGGGGCGCCCTGCGACAGGGCGCCCCTTTCACTTGCCGAGCGGGCAGGCGAGGCCGGCGTGCCGCTCACGGCGCGGCGAACACGCCACCACCGCCAGCGACAGGAAGACCGGCCGCTCCAGATAGAACCCGAGGGACACGTCCCCGCCCCGCCCGAGCCGCTCGACGGCGTGAGCGAGATGCGCGGAGAGGCGCACCTCGGCCAGCCGTTCACGGATCCACGCCGCGGCCTCCTCCGGGTCCTGCCAGGTGCCGCGCACCGACGAGCGCGGCTTGAGGAGCCAGTACGCCGTCTCCAGCGGCGGCAGGTCCGAGCCGGGGAACTCGGCCGCCACCTCGCGATACCGCTGAACCAGCTCGGGCCGGCTCCCGGCCGGGGGCGGCTGGGGGTGCGGGGGCCGCCGTAACGCCTCTTGATCGAAGCGGTCCTTGGGGCCGATCCACAGATAGCCGTGGTGGTGCACCGGCGCGCGTGCTCAGAGGGCCAGCCCGAACCGCGTGGGATCGATCCCGGCCACACTCAACTCCTCCGAACTGAACCGCAACGGCGCCACGTCGGGCCGCTTGCTGTCCCCAAGGGCCCAGGCGTCCTCCCCGATCCGGGCGAGGGTCACGCACGACTCGCCGTCCGGGTGCGTGTTGCCGCCGCAGGCCCTTTTGAACGAGGCGGAGGTGATGTCGAGGGCGTAGAGCTTGGTTGCGTCGAGCATGGGTGGGCCCTTCCGTAGCTCGCCATGAGTGGCGAGGCGGTTGCTGTCAGTCAGGAAGGTAGAGCCGGAAGGGGCGGTCGATCGGAGAATATTCTCCACTATTCTCACGCCGTCACTCTGAATGCATGGACATTCACTCAGAGGCACCGACATGCTGGGGGAGCAACATCGTCGAGTCTCAAGGGAGTTGTCGCGTATGGCACGTCGGTTGCGGTTCAACGGGACCGGGAGCGGGGTCACCGGATGCCCTTCGGTGCACGAGGACTTGGACAGCGGCGAGGTGATCGTCCATGGTCCTCCGCTCACCGACGCGGACGATCTGGCGCAGCTCCAGCACTTCTCGGAGGGGGAGGTCGCCGTCGTGGTCCCGCGTGATCTGCTCGTGGACTGGACCCCGAAGGAGCGGGACCGGCAGGTGCGGACGATCGATCTCGACGAGTTCCAGAGTCTGTTCGGCAAGTTCGAGCACACGGCGTGGCGGTTGGAGACCCGGCGGCGGTACGCGAGCGACGAGAAGAACGAGCGCTGGAGGCAGTTCGTGGACACCGGCTCGGTCGGCGACGACTGGGCCAACGCCCCGGAGGTCAGGTGGTTCCGCGACACGATCCGCGCCCAGACCGAGCAGGGCAAGCGCATGGAACGCGTGCGCATCGTGGACCAGCCCGCCACGCTCGGCCAGCGCTACCTCCTCAGCAGCGCCAAGGGAAACATCGGCTTCGGTGAGGACATCCGCAACCTGTGGCGGGCCGACGCCGACCGACTCAGGCTCCCCGCCGAGGACTTCTGGCTGTTCGACAGCCGCCTGGTCGCCCTCCTCCGGTTCGACGAGGCCGACGAACTCACCCACGTGGATCTGATCACGGAGCCCGCCGAGGTGGTGCGCTGCTGCATGGTGCGGGACGCGGCCTGGCATCACGCCGTACCGTGGAAGCGGTTCAAGGCTGAGTTGGACGGCGACACGTAGGGGTCAGAGCGGATACCGGTGAGCACGGACTATCAGAGGGCGCGTGAGGAACTGGGCCGAAGACTCAGGGAATTGCGTGCCGAGTGCCCTGATGGCCGGCTCACCGGCACCGAACTGGCCCAGCGGCTGGGGTGGCCGCAGTCGAAGGTCAGCAAACTGGAGAACGGCAGGCAGACCCCGACGGACGACGACCTCCGCGCATGGACGGAGGCCGTCGGGCAGCCTGCCGCGTTCGCGGAACTGCGCGCCCGGCTGAAGGGCTTCGAGAGCCACATCCGCTCCTGGCGACGCCAGCTCGCGGCGGGCCACGGCCCGGTCCAGGAGCGCTGGAACAGCCTCGTGGACGAGTCCCGCACCCTCCTCATGTGGGAGAACAGCACGATCAGCGGCATGGTCCAGACGGCCGACTACGCACGGCACGTCTTCGACCGCTACACGGACCTCCGGTGCTCCCCGCGGGACACCGAGGACGCGGTGCGGGCGCGCATGAGACGGCAGGAGTGGCTGTACCGGCCGGGCAAGCAGTTGAAGCTCCTCATGTGGGAGGGCGCCCTGTGGGCCCAGGTGTGCCCGCCGGAGGTGCTCGTGGCCCAACTGGACCGGCTCCTCGGCATGGTGGGCATGGACACCGTCCACCTCGGGATCGTCCCCCTGGACAGCGCCCTGCGCCTCCCGCCGGCCAACTCCTTCTGCATGCTGGACGACCGCATGGTCGCCGTCGAGGACTGGCACGCCGAACTCTGGCTGGACGACGCCGAAACGATTGCCCTCTACCGCCGCGTCTGGGACACCCTCGCCGAGTCAGCGGTCTTCGGCACGGACGCCCAGCAAGTCATCGCCCGCGTCCGCCGAAGCATCAAGGTCTGAGGACGTACGGCCGCACCACGTCGTCGGTCGTCGTCCAGCGGGGCCCGGCCGGGCGGGCCGGTGTCTGCCAGCAGGCGTCCTCGGCCGGGAACGGCAGCCGGTACCCGGCCGCCCGGGAGCGCTTGGCCCACCGGCGCCAGCGGGCTTCGTACGGGTCGGGGAGTCGCCATACGTACGGGTCCGGCGCCCTGACCTCCTCGGCGAGGGAAGGCGGTTCAACCTCTGTCCGCCGCCGGGTCAGCACCTCATAGATCCGCCGGAACACGCGACCCCTCCGGGAGCAGGAAGCGCGCCCACACGCACTTCGTGAACCGCTGCTGGGCGTGTCCCCAGCCGTGGGCCAGCCGCCCGACGAGCGCGAGGCCGCGTCCGCTCTCGGCGTCCGGGTCGCAGGCCCGCAGTTCCGGGAGCCGGTCCCGGTCGGGGTCGTGGACCTCCAGAAAGAGATACGGCCCCTGCAAGGTGAGCGTGACCCTGACCTGGGCGTGGGACACCCGGCCGTGGGTCACGGCGTTGGCCACGAGTTCTCCGGCCGAGAGGACCACGTCGTCGGTGAGTTCATCGGCGATCCCCCAGCCGGCCAGGGCCTCGCGCACGTTCTGCCGGGCTGTTGACACGTGTCGTCTGCGCTGGGGGATGAGGAAGGTCTTGGTCGTTGGCACGAGGACGAAGCTAGAGGTGAATTCGTCTTCAGTGTGACCATCTCAAGTGAATGCATGCAGTTGTCTACACGATCGAGTGATGAGCTCTCGAACATGGTGGCCTGTGTGGCATCGTTGCCGCCGGCGAGGGGAGATTCCATGCCCGCAGGCGGACGGCCGACCGTACGAAGTCGGCGTCTGGGAACGGCACTCAAGCAGTACCGGCATGCCGCGAAGCTCGATCAGCCGCAAGCTGCGGAGATCATCGCGGCAAGTCAGGCGCGAGTCAGCAGACTTGAGAGCGGGCATGTCACCGCACGGGTCATCGAGGTGCGGTTGCTGCTGGACGCGTACGGCGTCACGGATCCGGAAGTGCGGGCCAAGCTGGAGGAGTTGGCCAAGCACTCGAAGAATCGAGGCTGGTGGCTGGAGCATGCCGCCCACCTGCGCCCGGACTACGTCGACCACATCGCCCTTGAGGACGACGCGACGTACATCCGGGAGTGGCAGCCGGTGCTCGTCCCGGGGCTTCTGCAGACTCCGGCCTATGCCGCGGCGATCACGGAGGGAAGCCCCAACTACATCGCGCCGGACCGTGTTGCCCAGTTGCTGAAGGTACGGGAGGGACGGCAGTCAAAGATCGAGGAGGGCGGGGCAACGTACTCCGCGATCCTTTGGGAGTCCGTCATCGCACATCCCTTGGTGAGCACTGATGTTCATCGCGAGCAACTCGCCGCACTCCTTGAGATCGCCCGGCGGAAGAACGTCACCGTGCAGGTGCTGCCCTACAGCACAGGGGTACTCGGAGCGGTGACCTCAGCCTTCTCCACCTTCAGCTTCGATGCCGAGCCGGTGGTCGAAGCGGTGGCCCTGGAGAACCTGCGGGGCACCTCGGTCCTGGAGGGATCGGAAGACCTCACGGCTTACGCCAACATGTACGACCTACTACGATCGTCGGCACTGGCGCCGGACACGAGCGTTCAGCTCATCCGGGGCGTACTGCGGAGCTTGAAGGATGACGCATCGTGACCGAGGTTATAGGCCCCTTCCGTAAGTCGTCGTACTCGCAGGCGGAAAGCAACTGCGTCGAGGTCGCCGACACCGCCCCCGGCGGCCGCGCCGTCCGAGACAGCAAGCAGACCGACGGCCCTCTCCTCACCGCGTCCCGTGAGGGTTGGCGGGCTTTCATCGCGCAGTTCTGAGCGCTGCTGCTTCCTGACCACCCCGAGGGAGATCGACTATGACTGAGCTCGTGGGCCCATTCCGCAAGTCCTCCTATTCGGGGCAGGAGAACGCCTGCGTCGAGGTGGCCCCCACCACTGGCGACGGCCACGCCGTCCGCGACAGCAAGCAGACCGACGGCCCCCTCCTCACCGTCTCCCGCGACGGCTGGCGGGCCTTCATCGCGCAGTTCTGAAAAGGCGCCCGGTGACAGATCACCAGGCGCCCCTTTCCCGTCCCCGAGCGGAGTGCTACAGCTTCTCGATCACGTAGTCGATGCACTGCGTGAGGGACTCGACGTCCGTCGGGGCGATCGCCGGGAACATCGCGACGCGGAGCTGGTTGCGGCCGAGCTTGCGGTAGGGCTCGGTGTCGACGATGCCGTTGGCGCGCAGCACCTTGGCGATCGCGGCCGCGTCGATCTCGTCCGAGAAGTCGATCGTGCCGATGACCTGGGACCGCTTGGCCGGGTCCGTGACGAAGGGCGTCGCGTGCTTGGACTCCTCGGCCCAGGAGTAGAGCCGCGAGGAGGAGTCCTTCGTACGGGCCGTGGACCAGGCGAGGCCGCCCTGGCCGTTGATCCACTCCAACTGCTGGTTCAGCAGGAACAGCGTGGCCAGCGCAGGGGTGTTGTACGTCTGGTTCTTGCGGGAGTTGTCGATCGCCGTCGGCAGCGAGAAGAACTCCGGGATGTGACGGCCGGACGCGTGGATCCGCTCGGCGCGCTCGATCGCGGCCGGGGAGAACACGCCGATCCACAGGCCGCCGTCGGAGGCGAAGGACTTCTGCGGGGCGAAGTAGTAGACGTCGGTCTCGGCGATGTCGACCGGGAGGCCGCCCGCGCCGGAGGTGGCGTCCACCAGGACGAGGGAGCCCGCGTCCGCGCCCGCGACCCGCTTCAGGGGGGCCGCGACGCCCGTGGACGTCTCGTTGTGGGTGAAGGCGTAGACGTCGACGCCCTCCTCGGCCCGCGGCTCGGGGTGCGTGCCGGGGTCGGAGGAGACGACGGTGGGCTCGGCGAGCCAGGGCGCGAGCTTGGCGGCCTTCGCGAACTTCGAACTGAACTCACCGAACGTGAGGTGCTGCGACTTGTTCTCGATCAGACCGTGCGTCGCGACGTCCCAGAACGCGGTGGAGCCGCCGTTGCCGAGGATCACCTCGTAGCCCTCGGGGAGGGAGAACAGCTCGGAGATGCCCTCGCGCACCTGGCCGACCAGGTTCTTGACGGGCGCCTGGCGGTGGGAGGTGCCCAGGAGGGAGGTGCCGGTCGCGGCCAGCGCGTCCAGCGCTTCCGTCCGCACCTTGGAGGGGCCCGCGCCGAATCGACCGTCGGCGGGCTTGATGTCAGCGGGAATCCGGATCTCAGCCACGAAGGGAGGTTAGCCGGTGGAGGAAACCTCGGCGAAACCTCGTCCGTCGGGTGAGACGGCGTTTCGTCGTGGGAGGCGAACACCGGGTGGGCTGATTTGCTGGCACCCATGACGGATCTGGAAGCCGCGCTGCGCGCCGGTGTCCGGGGTGACGTGGAGTTCGGCGTCACGGCCCGGGCCCTGGTCACCATGGACGCCTCCAACTACCGCCGGGTGCCGCTCGGCGTCGTCGCGCCCCGGGACGCCGACGACGTGGCCGCCGTACTGGAGGTGTGCCGGGAGCACGGCGTGCCGGTGGTGGCGCGCGGCGGCGGGACGTCGATCGCGGGGCAGGCGACCGGGACGGGCGTGGTGCTGGACTTCACCCGGCACATGAACCGGCTGCTCGCCCTCGATCCCGGCACGCGTACGGCCGTCGTGCAGCCGGGGCTGGTCCTCGACCGGCTCCAGGAGGCCGCCGCCCCGCACGGGCTGCGGTTCGGGCCCGACCCGTCCACGCACAGCCGCTGCACGCTCGGCGGGATGATCGGCAACAACTCGTGCGGCGCGCACTCGGTGGCCTGGGGGACGACCGCCGACAGCGTGCGCGAGCTGGCCGTCGTCACCGCGCGCGGGGAGCGCCTGCGGCCGGGCCGGGGGTGGTCCGGAGCGCCGGACGGGCTGCGGGCCCTGGTCGACGCCGAACTGGCGCGCCTGCGCACCGGCTTCCCCGACCTGCCCCGCCGTATCTCCGGATACGCGCTGGACGCGCTGCTGCCCGAGAACGGCGCCGACGTGGCCCGTTCCCTCTGCGGTTCGGAGGGCACGCTCGGCGTGCTGACGGAGGCCGTCGTGGACCTCGTACGGGCCCCACGCGCGCGTGCCCTCGCGGTGCTGGGGTACGCCGACGAGAGCGCGGCGGCGGAGGCGGCGGCCGGGCTGCTGCCGTACCACCCGCTGACGGTGGAGGGCATGGCCGCCGACCTGGTGCCGGCCCCGGCCGATCTGCCGCGCGGCGGGGCGTGGTTGTTCGTCGAGACGGGCGGCGACACGGCGGCGGAGGCACGCGCGCGTGCGGAGACGGTCGTGCGGGCGGCGGACGCCGTGGACGCGGACGTCGTCACCGACCCGGCCGGGCAGCGGGCGCTGTGGCGGATCCGGGAGGACGCGAGCGGTACGGCGACCCGGATGCCGGACCGGTCCGAGGCGTGGCCCGGCTGGGAGGACTGCGCGGTGCCGCCGGCCCGGCTGGGCGCCTATCTGCGCGACTTCCGGGCGCTGCTCGCCGGGCACGGGCTGCGCGGGACGCCGTACGGGCACTTCGGGGACGGGTGCATCCACGTCCGGATCGACTTCGATCTGCTGACCGCGGCGGGCGTCAGCCGGTTCCGGGTCTTCTCCGAGGAACTCGCCGACCTGGTGGTGGCGCACGGCGGTTCGCTGTCCGGGGAGCACGGCGACGGGCAGGCGCGCGCGGAGCTGCTGCCGCGGATGTACGGGCCCGAGCTGGTCGCCCTCTTCGAGCGAGCCAAGGCCGTCTGGGACCCGGACGACCTCCTCAACCCCGGCATGCTGGTCCGGCCCGCGCCCCTCGACTCGAACCTCCGCTTCGCCGTCCTGCCCCGCGAACCGGTCGACGTGGTCTTCGGCTACCCGTCCGACGGCGGCGACTTCTCGGCGGCGGTACGGCGCTGCGTCGGGGTCGCGAAATGCCGTACGACGGAGGTGTCCGGGGCCGCCGTGATGTGCCCGTCGTTCCGGGCGACGGGCGAGGAGGCCCACTCCACGCGCGGGCGGGCCCGTCTGCTGCACGAGATGCTCGCCGGTGAGCTGGTGACGGACGGCTGGCGGTCTCCCGAGGTGCGCGACGCGCTCGACCTGT
The DNA here is from genome assembly GCF_013363615.1 of Streptomyces sp. CAI-85. Lineage (NCBI taxonomy): Bacteria > Bacillati > Actinomycetota > Actinomycetes > Kitasatosporales > Streptomycetaceae > Streptomyces > Streptomyces sp. CAI-85. Next base: position 223,875 of record NZ_JAANNX010000002.1, read on the forward strand.
GCCTGTCGTGCAAGGGGTGCCGGACGGACTGTCCGGTGGGCGTGGACATGGCCACGTACAAGGCGGAGTTCCTGCACCACCACTACGCCGGACGCCGCCGCCCCGCCGCGCACCTCAGCATGGGCCGACTCCCGCAGTGGCTGCGCTGGGCGTCCCGTACGCGTGTGGTGTCCCTCGTCAACGCGCTGGCCGCCGTGGGGCCGTTGGCCCGGCTGGCGAAGGCGGTCGGCGGCATCGCCCCGGAGCGGGGGATCCCGCGGCTGGCGGGGGAGACGTTCAGCCGGTGGTGGGGCCGTCGGCGGCCCGCGTCCGGCGAGGACCTCGTCGTGCTGTGGCCCGACACCTTCACCGAGCATCTGTCGCCCTCCGTCGGGCGCGCCGCCGTGCGGGTGCTGGAGGCGGCCGGGCTGCGGGTGGCGTTGCCGCCGACGCTGCGGATGCGCGGGCGGCCGGTCGGCGACGGGCGCACGAGGTCCCCGATCGCCCTGGCGGCCGTGCTGCTCGGCGGGCGCCGGGAGCGGGTCTGCTGCGGGCTGACGTACGTCTCCACCGGCCAGCTCGACCGGGCGCGCGCGGTGCTGCGGCGCACGCTCGACCTGATGGAACCGGTGCTGGAGACGGCCGCGCCGGTGGTGGTCCTGGAGCCGAGCTGCGCCGCAGCGCTCCGCACCGATCTGCCCGAGCTGCTGGCGGACGATCCGCGGGCCGCGGCGCTCGCCGCCCGGGTGCTGACCTTCGCGGAGACGCTGGAGCGGCACGCCCCGCACTGGCGGCCGCCGCGCGTGGGCCGTCCCGCGGTCGGCCAGACCCACTGCCACCAGCACGCCGTCCTCGGCGACGCGGCCGACCGCCGGCTGCGCGCGGCCGCCGGTGTCACCGGTGAGCTGAGCGGCGGCTGCTGCGGGCTCGCGGGCGACTTCGGCTTCACGAAGGGCCACTTCGAGGTGTCGGTGGCCTGCGCGGAGGAACAGCTCCTGCCGGCGGTGCGCTCGGCGCCGCCCGGTGCGGTGGTCCTGGCGGACGGGTACTCCTGCCGGACGCAGTTGGAGCAGGTGGCGGGGGTGCGCGGGGAGCATCTGGCGGAGGTGCTGGCGGCGGCGCTGGACGCGTCGGGGGACGGTGGGTGAGGGACACGCAGGCGTCACGGGCCTGCGGAGTCGAGCGCGGCGGAGCTGGTTACCTGGGCCGGGGCGACCGTACGGACGTCCTGTGACGGCGTGTTCAGCGCGTTCATCCGATCCGAGGGAGCCCGGCGTATGCGTCTGCGTGTCCAGCCCATCACCCGTGACGAGCATCTGGCGTTCGTCGCGGCCCGCCCCTCCGTCAGCCATATGCAGATCCCCGCCTGGGGCGACGTGAAGCCGGACTGGCGGGCGGAGAGCCTGGGCTGGTTCGACGAGCGCGGGGCGGTGGTGGGCGTGGGGCTGGTGCTGCTGCGGCCGCTGCCGAGGCTGCGCAGATACTTCGCCTATCTGCCCGAGGGTCCGGTCGTGGACTGGTCCGCGCCCGATCTGGTGGAACGCTGGCTGGACCCGATGCTGGCGCATCTGCGGGCGCGGGGCGCGTTCTCGGTGAAGATGGGCCCGCCCGTCGTCGTACGGCGCTGGAGTGCGGACGCCGTCAAGGCGGCCGTGGCCGACCCGGACGCGCACCGGCTGGGGGACGCGGAGCCGACCTCCGTGGAGCCCGGCGCCCCGGCCGTCGCCGAACGGCTGCGCGGGGCCGGCTGGCGGCAGGCCGAGGCGGGCGGTGAGGACGGCTTCGCGGCGGGGCAGCCGCGGTACGTCTTCCAGGTGCCGTTCGCCGGGCGGTCGCTGGAGGAGATCCAGGGCGGCCTGAACCAGCAGTGGCGGCGCAACATCAAGAAGGCGGAGAAGGCCGGGGTGAAGGTGGTCCGGGGCGGCCCGGAGGACCTGCCGGCGTTCCACGCGCTCTACGTCGAGACCGCCGGGCGGGACCGGTTCGTCCCGCGCCCGCTGCCCTACTTCCAGCGCATGTGGACCGCGCTGAACGCCGAGCACCCCGACCGTATGCGGCTCTACCTCGCCCATCACGACGGCGAGGTCCTCGCGGCGGCGACGATGCTGACGGTCGGCACGCACGTCTGGTACTCCTACGGCGCCTCCACCGCCCGCAGGCGCGAGGTGCAGCCCAACAACGCGATGCAGTGGCGCATGATGTGCGACGCGCACGAGGCGGGCGCCGCCGTCTACGACCTGCGGGGCATCACCGACACCCTGGAGGAGTCCAACCACCTGCTCGGCCTGCTCCGCTTCAAGGCGGGCACGGGCGGGGAGGCGGTGGAGTACCTGGGGGAGTGGGACTTTCCGCTGAACCGGCTGCTGCATCGCGCGTTCGTTCTGTATCTCAGGTACCGAGACAGAGGTGTAATGGGTTCACACTCCTGACGAAGTCTATTAGCCTGGACTCGGCAGTACATCGAGATGAACGATCGTCGAGACGGACGATCGTCGTCGACCTACGAGAACCCTCCAGGACCCACCGTGACCGTCCCCGACACCGCGCCCGTCTCCGCCTCCGTCTCCGCTTCTGCGGCGACCCTCCCCGAGACCGGCCGCCGGGGTTCCCTCGGTCCCGTGGGCCTGGTGCTCGCCGGGGGCATCTCCGTGCAGTTCGGCGGCGCGCTGGCGGTGACGCTGATGCCGCGCGCGGGCGCGCTCGGGGTGGTGGCGCTGCGGCTGCTGGTGGCGGCGGTGATCCTGCTCGTGGTCTGCCGGCCCCGGGTGCGGGGGCACTCCCGTACCGACTGGGGCACGGTGATCGTCTTCGGCATCACCATGGCCGCGATGAACGGCCTCTTCTACCAGTCCGTGGACCGCATCCCGCTGGGCACGGCGGTCACCCTGGAGGTCCTGGGCCCGCTGGCCCTGTCGGTCGCGGTCTCCCGCCGGGCGGTGAACCTGATCTGGGCGGGCCTGGCGCTGGCCGGTGTCTTCCTGCTGGGCGGCGGCGGAGGCTTCGGGAACCTGGACCCCCTGGGCGTGGCGTTCGCGCTGTCGGCGGGCGGGATGTGGGCGGCGTACATCGTCTTCAGCGCGCGTACGGGACGCCGTTTCCCCCAGGCGGACGGGCTGGCCCTCGCCATGGCGATCGGTGCGCTGCTCTTCCTCCCGCTGGGCCTCGCGGAGTCCGGCACGAAGCTGCTGGACCCGGTGACGCTGGGCCTCGGCGCGGCGGTGGCGGTCCTGTCCTCGGTCCTCCCCTACACCCTCGAACTCCTGGCCCTCCGCCGCCTCCCCGCCCCCACCTTCGCCATCATGATGAGCCTGGAACCGGCCATCGCGGCCACGGCAGGCTTCTTCATCCTGAACCAGTCCCTGACGGCGACGGAGGCGGCGGCGATCGCCCTGGTCATCGCGGCGAGCATGGGCGCGGTCAGGACCCAGGTGGGACGCCGAGCCCCCAAAATCACCTCTTGACGAACTCCAGCCAACGGGGGAACAAGTGTCCGGCATGGGCCAAGACGTGAATCCTCCCGAACCAGACATCGAACAGGTGGCCGCAGGCCGACTGCTCGATCTCGTGCGCTCCTTCGTCACCACGCACGTGCCGTGGAAGCCGCTGTTCATCGGTGCGGTCATCACGGGCGACGACCGCATGCGCCTCTATTTCCGTTCGCCTGAACGGGGCCGCACATACGGCGTGGACGTGCTGATCAGTCGTACAGGCCCTGGCCTGCTCGGTTCCCTGGTGTCCCCGGCGTTCCTGGCGAACGAGCATCTGCACCAGCCTTCCGACGATCCGCACTGCGATGTCGTCGTGGATCTCACCGACTACTGACGCGGGACGCCGGTCTCCTCGGTCGGCCGGCCTGGCGTGGTCTCCGGAACAAATTCATGCAAGCACGCTTGATTGTTTCCGGGACCGCTGCCAAGCTCCCCCCATGGCCGACCCGACGCCCGTCATCGATGATCTGCGTGCCGAGAGTGACGCCCTGGACGCCCTCGTGGCCGAGCTGGGGCCGGAGGAGTGGGGCCGGGAGACGCCCGCGCCCGGATGGACCGTCGCTCATCAGATCGCGCATCTCGCCTGGACCGACCACTCCGCCCTGCTCGCCGTCACCGACGTGGACGCCTTCCACGCGCTGGTGGAGAAGGCGCTCACCACCCCCGGCTCCTTCGTGGACGAGGGGGCCGAGGAGGGGGCACGGCAGTCCGTCGCCGCGTTGCTGAGCGGCTGGCGGGAAGGGCGGGCCGCGCTCGACGAGGCGCTCCGCGCCGCCCCCGACGGCGCCAGATTCCCCTGGTACGGGCCGCCCATGTCCTGCGCCTCCATGGCCACCGCCCGCCTGATGGAGACCTGGGCGCACGGACTCGACGTCGCCGACGCCCTCGGTGTCACCGTCGCCCCCACCGACCGCATCCGGCACATCGTCCGACTCGGCGTCCGCACCCGCGACTTCGCCCACATCGTGCACGACCTCGCCCCGCCGATGGAGGAGTTCCGGATCGAACTCACCTCCCCAAACGGTGAGTTGTGGACCTTCGGGCCCGACGACGCCCTCGACCGCGTCACCGGCACCGCCCTCGACTTCTGTCTCCTCGTCACCCAGCGTGCCCACCGCTCCGACCTCGCCCTCACCGCCACCGGCGCGGACGCGGACCGCTGGCTGGACATCGCCCAGGCGTTCGCGGGCCCGCCCGGCGCCGGCCGTGCGCCCAAGGGAGGCGACGACGCATGACCGCCGCCCCCCTCCGCATCGGCAACTTCTCCGGCTTCTACGGCGACCGCGCCGACGCCCTCCGCGAGATGCTCACCGGCGGTGAACTCGACGTCCTCACCGGCGACTACCTCGCCGAACTCACCATGCTCATCCTCGGCCGGGACCGACTGAAGGACCCCTCCGCCGGGTATGCCCGCACCTTCCTGCGCCAGTTGGAGGACACCCTCGGCCTCGCCCGCGAGCGCGGCGTGCGGATCGTCACCAACGCGGGCGGGCTCAACCCGGCCGGACTCGCCGACGCCGTACGCGTGCTGGCCGACCGCCTCGGCATCCCCGTACGCGTCGCTCACGTCGAGGGCGACGACCTCGGTGCCCGCCACCCCGGCAGCCTCACCGCCCACGCCTACCTCGGCGGCTTCGGCATCGCCGCCTGTCTGCGCGAGGGCGCGGACGTCGTCGTCACCGGACGCGTGACCGACGCGGCCCTCGTCACCGGTCCCGCCGTCGCCCACTTCGGCTGGTCCCGCACCGACCACGACCGGCTCGCCGGGGCCGTCGTCGCCGGGCACGTCCTGGAATGCGGCACGCAGGCCACCGGCGGCAACTACGCCTTCTTCCGCGACGGAGACGTCCGCCGCCCCGGCTTCCCGCTCGCCGAACTCCACGCCGACGGCAGCAGCGTCATCACCAAACACCCCGGCACCGGCGGCTTCGTGGACGTCGGCACGGTCACCGCCCAGCTCCTGTACGAGACCGGCGGCGCCCGGTATGCCGGCCCTGACGTCACCGCCCGCCTGGACACCGTACGGCTCACCCCGGACGGGCCCGACCGGGTCCGCATCGACGGCGTGCGCGGCGAGGCACCGCCCCCGGACCTCAAGGTCGGCCGCACCCGGCTCGGCGGCTTCCGCAACGAGGTCACCTTCGTCCTCACCGGCCTCGACGTGGAGGAGAAAGCCGCGTTGGTGCAGGGGCAGATGGAGGACGCCTTCGCCAAGTCCAGGCCCCAGGACGCCACTTGGGATCTCGTCCGCACCGACCAGGCCGACGCCGGTACCGAGGAGACCGCCAGCGCGCTGCTGCGACTCGTCGTCCGTGATCCCGAACAAGCCGTCGTAGGGCGGACGTTGACCGGCGCCGCCATCGAACTGGCCCTCGCCAGTTACCCCGGCTTCCACGTCCTCGCCCCGCCCGGAAAGCCTTCCCCCTACGGCGTGTTCGAGGCCGCCTACGTGCCGCAGGGCGAAGTGCCGCACACCGCCGTGCTGCCCGACGGCCGCCGCCTTCCCGTCGCCCCGGTGGACGAGACCCTCGCCCTGGACGTCGTAGCCGAACCGCCCCTTCCCGAACCGCCGCCCGCCGGACGGCCGTCGCGGCGCGCGCCGCTCGGGCTGGTCGCCGGGGCCCGCAGCGGTGACAAGGGAGGGGACGCCAACGTCGGAGTGTGGGTACGGACCGACGAGGCGTGGAGGTGGCTCGCGCATACCCTCACCGTCGAGCGGTTCAAGGAACTGCTCCCGGAGAGCCGCGAGTTGACCGTCACCCGCCACGCACTACCCCACCTGCGCGCCCTCAACTTCGTCGTCGAGGGCATCCTCGGCGCCGGTGTCGCCTCACAGCACCGTTTCGACCCGCAGGCCAAGGCCCTGGGCGAATGGCTGCGCTCCCGCCACCTGGACATCCCGGAGGACCTGCTGTGACCGTCCTGCCGTCGGCGCTGGACCCCAACGGCCCCGACTTCCGCGCCCACCGCGACTCCATGCTCGCCAAGCTGGCCGACCTCGACGCCGAGCACGCCAAGGCGCTCGCGGGCGGCGGTCCGAAGTACGTCGACCGGCATCGCGCGCGGGGCAAGCTGCTCGCCCGCGAGCGCATCGAGCTGCTGCTCGACCCGGACACGCCGTTCCTGGAGCTGTCGCCGCTGGCGGCCTGGGGGAGCGAGTACACGGTCGGCGCCTCGCTCGTCACCGGGATCGGGGTCGTCGAGGGCGTGGAGTGCCTGATCACGGCCAACGACCCGACCGTGCGCGGCGGCGCCAGCAATCCGTGGTCGCTGAAGAAGGCCCTGCGCGCCAACGACATCGCGCTCGCCAACCGGCTGCCCTGCATCAGCCTGGTGGAGTCCGGCGGCGCCGACCTGCCCTCGCAGAAGGAGATCTTCATCCCCGGGGGCGCGATCTTCCGCGACCTCACCCGGCTGTCGGCCGCCGGGATCCCCACCGTCGCCGTCGTGTTCGGCAACTCCACGGCCGGCGGCGCGTACGTCCCCGGCATGTCCGACCACGTGATCATGGTCAAGGAGCGGGCCAAGGTGTTCCTCGGCGGCCCGCCGCTGGTGAAGATGGCCACCGGCGAGGAGAGCGACGACGAGTCCCTCGGCGGCGCGGAGATGCACGCGCGCGTGTCGGGTCTCGCCGACTACTTCGCCGTCGACGAGCGGGACGCGCTGCGGCAGGCCCGGCGGGTGGTCGCCCGGCTCAACCACCGCAAGGCGTACGGTGATCCGGGCCCGGCCGAGCCGCCCAAGTACGACCCGGAGGAGCTGCTCGGGATCGTCCCCGGGGACCTCAAGACGCCGTTCGACCCGCGTGAGGTGATCGCCCGGATCGTCGACGGCTCCGACTTCGACGAGTTCAAGCCGCTGTACGGCAGCAGCCTCGCCACCGGCTGGGCGCGTCTGCACGGCTATCCGGTCGGCATCCTCGCCAACGCCCAGGGCGTGTTGTTCAGCGCGGAGTCCCAGAAGGCCGCCCAGTTCATCCAGTTGGCCAACCAGCGCGACATCCCTCTGCTCTTCCTGCACAACACCACCGGCTACATGGTCGGCAAGGAGTACGAGCAGGGCGGCATCATCAAGCACGGCGCCATGATGATCAACGCGGTCTCCAACTCGAAGGTCCCGCATCTGTCGGTCCTGCTCGGCGCCTCCTACGGCGCCGGCCACTACGGCATGTGCGGCCGCGCCTACGACCCCCGGTTCCTGTTCGCCTGGCCGAGCGCCAAGTCCGCCGTCATGGGCCCGCAGCAGCTCGCCGGCGTCCTGTCGATCGTCGCCCGCCAGTCGGCCGCCGCGCGCGGGCTGCCGTACGACGAGGAGGGCGACGCGGCGCTGCGCGCGATGGTCGAGCAGCAGATCGAGTCGGAGTCGCTGCCGATGTTCCTGTCGGGCCGGCTCTACGACGACGGTGTCATCGACCCGCGTGACACCCGCACCGTCCTCGGCCTGTGTCTGTCGGCCGTCCACACGGCGCCGTACGAGGGTGCGCGCGGCGGCTTCGGCGTCTTCCGGATGTGAGGGACCTACCAGTGATCACTTCTGTGCTCGTCGCCAACCGGGGCGAGATCGCCTGCCGGGTCTTCGACACCTGCCGCGCGTCCGGGATCCGCACGGTCGCCGTGCACTCCGACGCCGACGAGAACGCGCTCCACACGCGTGTGGCCGACACCGCGGTACGGCTGCCGGGGGCCGCGCCCTCGGACACGTATCTGCGCGTCGACCTGGTCGTGAAGGCGGCCGTCGCCGCGGGCGCGGACGCCGTGCACCCCGGGTACGGCTTCCTGTCCGAGAACGCCGACTTCGCGCGCGCCGTGCTCGACGCGGGCCTGGTGTGGATCGGGCCGCCGCCCGAGGCGATCGAGGCCATGGCGTCCAAGACCCGCGCGAAGGAACTGATGGGCCTCGCGCCCCTGGCCGCCGACGCGGTGACCGAGGCCGATCTGCCGGTGCTGGTCAAGGCGGCCGCGGGCGGCGGGGGGCGCGGGATGCGGATCGTGCGCCGTCTGGAGGAGCTGGCCGCCGCGCTCGACGCCGCGCGCGCCGAGGCAGCCAGCGCCTTCGGTGACGGCGAGGTCTTCGTCGAGCCCTATGTGGAGCACGGCCGCCATGTGGAGGTGCAGATCCTCGCCGACACCCATGGCACGGTGTGGGCGCTCGGCACCCGCGACTGCTCCCTCCAGCGCCGCCACCAGAAGGTGATCGAGGAGGCGCCCGCGCCCGGCCTGAGCGAGGAACTCACGTCCGAACTGCACGCGCTGGCCGTACGCGCCGCGCGCGCGGTGGACTACGTCGGCGCGGGCACCGTCGAGTTCCTCGTCGCCGACGGCCGCGCGCACTTCCTGGAGATGAACACCCGCCTCCAGGTCGAACACCCCGTCACCGAGGCCGTCTTCGGGCTCGACCTGGTCGCCGAGCAGATCCGGATCGCCGAGGGCCACGCCCTGCCCGCCGAACCGCCCCCCGCGCGCGGGCACGCCGTCGAGGCACGCCTGTACGCCGAGGACCCCGCGATCGGCTGGACCCCGCAGACCGGCACCCTGCACCGCCTGGCCGTCCCCGCCGGCGTCCGCCTGGACACCGGCTTCGGCGACGGCGACGAGATCGGCGTCCACTACGACCCGATGCTCGCCAAGATCGTCGCCCACGCGCCCACGCGCGCGGAGGCGATCCGCCGGCTCGCCGGAGCACTGGAACGCACCACCCTGCACGGTCCGGTCACCAACCGCGACCTCCTCGTCCGCTCCCTGCGCCACGAGGAGTTCACCTCCGCCCGTATGAACACGGGCTTCTACGACCGCCATCTGCCCGACCTCACCACCCCGGCCGCCGACCCGGTCACCGCCCTCGCCCCGCTCGCCGCCGCGCTGGCGGAGGCGAGCACCGGATCCCGCTTCGGGGGCTGGCGCAACCTGCCGTCCCAGCCGCAGCGCAAGCGCTACGCGGTCGCGGGTGAGGAGACCGAGGTCGCCTACGCGCACGGCCGGACCGGCCTGACCGCCGAGGGCGTCCAGGTCGTGCACGCCGGCCCCGCCCTGGTCGTCCTGGAGACCGACGGCGTACGGCACCGCTTCGAGGTCGCCCGCTACGGCGACCAGGTCCACGTCAACGGCACCACCCTCACCGCCCTGCCCCGCTTCCCCGACCCGCAGGCCCAGCGCGCCCCGGGCTCCCTGCTGGCCCCGATGCCCGGCACGGTCGTCAAGATCGCGGACGGCCTTGTCACCGGATCGGGTGTCCAGGCCGGTGAACCGATCGTCTGGCTCGAAGCGATGAAGATGCAACACGTCATTTCGGCCCCGGCGACAGGAACGCTCACGTCCCTACCGGTCACAGAAGGCCAACAGGTGACCCTGGGCGCCCTCTTGGCCGTGGTCGAGGCAACCAACCCTTAGGGGCGCGGGGAACTGCGCGACCAGCCACACACAAGCCGCAGCCGAAGGAGCACAGTGACCACCCACATCGAATCCGACGAGCACAAGGCACTCCGCGCAGCGGTATCCGCCTTCGCCAAGAGCCACTCCACCCCCGGCGAGGAAACGGACAACCGCGCCCTCTGGCAGGAGGCGGCCAAGCTCGGCTACATCGGCGTCAACCTGCCGGAGGCATACGGAGGGGGAGGCGGCGGCATCACCGAACTTTCCCTCGTCCTGGAGGAGATGGGCGCCGCCGGCAACCCCCTGCTGATGATGATCGTCTCCCCGGCGATCTGCGGCACCGTCATCTCCCGCTTCGGCACCGACGCGCAGAAGCGGGAGTGGCTGCCCGCCCTCGCGGACGGCAGCCGGCTGATGGCCTTCGGGATCACCGAGCCCGACGCCGGGTCCAACAGCCACCGCATCACCACCACGGCCCGCCGTGACGGCACGGACTGGGTGCTCACCGGCCGCAAGGTGTTCGTCTCCGGTGTGGACATCGCGGACGCCACCCTGATCGTCGGCCGCACGGAGGACGCCCGCACGGGCCGGCTCAAGCCCGCTCTGTTCATCGTCCCGAGGGACGCGCCGGGCTTCTCGCGCCGCCGGATCGAGATGGAACTCAAGAGCCAGGAGTGGCAGTTCGAGCTGGTCCTGGACGACGTACGGCTGCCGGCCGAGGCGCTGGTGGGCGACGAGGACGCGGGGCTGCTCCAGCTCTTCGCGGGCCTCAACCCGGAGCGCATCATGACGGCCGCGTTCGCGATCGGAATGGGCCGCTTCGCCCTGGCGAAGGCGATCGAGTACGCGCGTGACCGCACCGTCTGGAAGACGCCGATCGGCGCCCACCAGGCCATCGCGCACCCGCTCGCGCAGGCCCACATCGACCTGGAGCTGGCCCGGCTGATGATGCAGAAGGCGGCCCATCTGTATGACGCGGGGGACGACATCGGCGCGGGCGAAGCCGCCAACATGGCCAAGTACGCGGCGGGCGAGGCGTGTGTGAAGGCGGTCGACCAGGCCGTGCACACCCTCGGGGGCAACGGTCTGACGACCGAGTTCGGCCTCGCCCGGCTCATCACGGCCTCACGCGTGGCTCGCATCGCGCCGGTGAGCAGGGAGATGATTCTGAACTACATCTCGCATCAAACGCTGGGCCTGCCCAAGTCGTACTAGTCAGCACACCGTCGTGCCAGGAGGAACCATGTTCCGCAGCCAGTACGCAGACGTACCGCCCGTAGAACTCCCCATCCACGACGCGGTGCTGGGCCGGGCCGCCGAGTTCGGTGACACGCCCGCGCTGATCGACGGCGCGGACGGCACGACCCTCACCTACGACCAACTCGACCGTTTCCACCGGCGGGTGGCCGCGGCGCTCGCCGAGGCCGGGGTCCGCAAGGGCGACGTCCTCGCCCTGCACAGCCCCAACACCGTCGCGTTCCCCCTCGCCTTCTACGCCGCCACGCGCGCGGGCGCCTCCGTCACGACCGTGCATCCGCTCGCCACGGCGGAGGAGTTCGCCAAGCAGCTCAAGGACTCGGCCACCCGCTGGATCGTGACCGTCTCCCCGCTCCTTGAGACGGCACGGCGGGCCGCCGACCTGGCCGGCGGCGTCGAGGAGATCTTCGTCTGCGACAGCGCCCCCGGCCACCGTTCGCTGATCGACATGCTCGCCTCCACCGCCCCTGAGCCACAGGTCGCCGTCGACCCGACCGAGGACGTGGCGGCCCTGCCGTACTCGTCGGGGACCACCGGGGTCCCCAAGGGCGTGATGCTCACCCACCGGCAGATCGCCACCAACCTCGACCAGCTCGCCCCGGCGATCTCGGCGGCCCCCGGCGACCGCGTCCTCGCCGTCCTGCCGTTCTTCCACATCTATGGCCTCACCGCTCTGATGAACGCGCCGCTGCGGCAGGGCGCCACCGTCGTCGTCCTGCCCCGCTTCGAACTGGAGACGTTCCTCGGGGCCATCCAGAAGCACCGCATCACCGCGCTCTACGTGGCGCCGCCGATCGTCCTCGCCCTCGCCAAGCACCCGGCGGTCGCCCAGTACGACCTGTCGTCCCTGAAGTACGTGATCAGCGCCGCCGCCCCGCTGGACGCCGCCCTCGCGGCCGCGTGTTCCGAGCGCCTCGGCCTGCCGCCGGTCGGCCAGGCGTACGGCATGACGGAGCTGTCCCCGGGCACGCATGTCGTCCCGCTCGACGCCATGACCGACGCCCCCGCGGGCACCGTCGGCAGGCTCATCGCCGGCACCGAGATGCGGATCGTCTCCCTCGACGACCCCGGCAAGGACCTCGGCCCCGGCGAGCGCGGCGAGATCCTCATCCGCGGCCCGCAGATCATGAAGGGCTACCTGGGCCGGCCCGACGCCACCGCCGACATGATCGACGCCGACGGCTGGCTGCACACCGGCGACATCGGACGCGTCGACGACGACGGCTGGCTGTTCGTCGTCGACCGTGTCAAGGAACTCATCAAGTACAAGGGGTTCCAGGTCGCCCCGGCCGAGCTGGAGGCACTGCTGCTCACCCACCCCGGCATCGCCGACGCCGCCGTCATCGGCGTCTACGACGACGACGGCAACGAGAGCCCGCACGCCTTCGTGGTCCGCCAGCCGACCGCCGCCGACCTGTCCGAGGGCGAGGTCGCGATGTACGTCGCCGAGCGCGTCGCCCCCTACAAGCGCGTCCGCCACGTCACCTTCATCGACGCCGTGCCCAGGGCCGCCAGCGGAAAGATCCTGCGCCGCCATCTCAGGGAGACCGCATGACCGTCCTCGCGCGCGCCAGGGAGCGCGGGATCGAGACCCTCGCGCTCGACTCCCCGGACACCCGCAACGCCCTCTCGTCCGTCCTGGTCGGCGCCCTGGCCGACGCCCTCGCCGACTGCGCCGCCGACCCCCAGGTGCGGGCGGTCGTCCTCACCCACACCGGCGGCACCTTCTGCGCCGGCGCCGATCTGCGCGATCCGCCCGACCCGGACGCGTTCGTGGGCCTGCTGCGCCGGATCGTGGAGCTGCCCCTGCCGGTCGTCGCCCGGGTCACCGGGCACGTCCGGGCCGGCGGCATGGGCCTGCTCGCCGCCTGCGACATCACCGCCGCCTCCACCACGTCGACGTTCGCGTTCACGGAGGTCCGTATCGGCGTGGCCCCGGCGGTGATCTCCCTGCCGCTGCTCCCGCGCACCGACCCGCGCGCCCTCGCCCGGCACTACCTCACCGGCGAACGCTTCGACGCCGCCGAGGCCGCCCGCGCGGGGCTGCTCACGGCCGCGGGTGACGACGTGGACGCCGTCCTCGCGCCCGTCCTCGACGGTCTGCGCAGAGCCGCACCGCAGGGCCTGGCCGAGACGAAACGGCTGCTCACGGCTAGGGTGCTGGAGACCTTCGACCGGGACGCGGCCCAGCTCACCGCGCTCTCGGCCCGGCTGTTCGCCTCCCCGCAGGCCCGCGAGGGGATGACGGCCTTCCTCGAACGACGGGATCCCGCATGGGTGCTGTGAGCGCAGTCGACCGCGACCGCGCCCCCAAGCAGGACCGCAGCCGGGCCACCCGGCAGCGGCTCCTGGAGGCCGCCGTGGCCTGCCTCGCCGAACACGGCTGGGCGGGCTCCACGGTCTCGGCCGTCGCCGAGCGGGCCGGGGTCTCCCGCGGCGCCGCCCAGCACCACTTCCCCACCCGCGAGGACCTGTTCACCGCCGCCGTCGAGTACGTCGCGGAGGAACGCTCGACGGCCCTGCGCGCCCTTTTCCCCGAGGGCGGCGCCGACCGGCACGCGGTGGTCTCCGCCCTGGTCGACCTCTACACCGGCCCTCTCTTCCGGGCCGCCCTGCACCTGTGGGTGGCCGCCTCCCACGAGGAGCAGCTCGGCCCGCGCGTGACCGAGCTGGAGGCCCGCGTCGGCCGCGAGACGCACCGGATAGCCGTGGATCTCCTCGCCGCCGACGAGTCCGTGCCCGGCGTCCGTGAGAGCGTGCAGGGCCTCCTCGACATGGCCCGCGGCCTCGGCCTCGCCAACCTCCTCACCGACGACGGGGGCCGCCGCGAGCGGGTCGTGGCGCAGTGGGCACGGCTGCTGGACGACGCGCTCGGCTGAGTGCCTCCCCAGGCGCCGCCCTCGTTGTCGGTGCCCTCGCCTACGGTGGCCGGCATGGGTGACACATTCCAGACGGTCGTCGACCGTGACGCGACGCCCGAGGACGCCTCGCGCCTCGCCCGCCCGCTGGTCGACTGGCTGGTGGCCGAGGGCATCGTGCTCGCCGACGCCGAGCCCGGCTGGGGCCTGAGCGAACACCCCGCGCATCCGCCGGGCCCGCACTGGCACAAGGCCGTGGAGAACGCCCGCTGGGGCTCCCCGGAAGGGGTCGTCGTCCACACCGAACGCCATGTCTTCTGGAGCAACCACCACGACTCCGACGCGCCGTCCGCCCGGTGCCCGCGCTGCGCGGCTGCCGTCGCCGACCACTCGCTCTTCTCCGCCGAGGCCGACCGCTGGCACGGCACCGGCGAGGGCGCGGTCGACTGCCCCGCGTGCGGGGCGACCGTCCCGATCCCGGCCTGGGACTGGTCCGACGACCACATGGCCTTCGCCCACCTCGGCCTGGAGTTCTGGAACTGGCCCTGGCTCAGCGAGGCGTTCCGCGCCCGGATGGCCGCGTTCTGGCCGGGCCACCGCACGGTGTTCCTCGCGGGCAAGATCTGACCGCCCGCCGCTGCGGAGCGCTCAGGGGCTGAGCCGCTCCACGCGCCAGCCGCCGTCCGTCTCCGCCACGTACCGCAGCCGGTCGTGCAGCCGGTTCTCCCGCCCCTGCCAGAACTCCACCGACTCCGGCGCCACCCGGAAACCGCCCCAGTGCGGCGGCACCGGCACCTGCTCGCCCTCCGGATAGCGGGCGACCAGCTCGGCGTAGGAGGCGTCGAGGTCCGCCCGGCCCGCGATCACCGACGACTGCCCGCTCGCCCAGGCGCCGAGCTGGGAGCCGTGCGGGCGGCTGCGGAAGTACGCGGCGGTCTCGTCCCGTCCGGTCCTGCGGGCCACCCCGCGCACGATTACCTGCCGCTCCATCGGATGCCAGGGGAAGAGCAGCGAGACGTACGGGTTCTCGGCGAGGTCCCGCGCCTTGCGCGAGTCGTAGTTGGTGTAGAAGACGAAGCCGTGCTCGTCGAACTGCTTCAGCAGCACCGTCCGAGAGCCGGGCCGGCCCTCCGCGTCCGCCGTGGACACGATCATCGCGTTCGGCTCGAACAGATGGGCCTCGACGGCCGCCTCCCGGAACCAGCGCGCGAACTGCTCCACGGGCGTGGCGGCCAGGTCCGCCTCGGTGAGCCCCTCCGCCCGGTACTGCTTGCGCATGGCGGCGGGATCGGGGGCGGGGCCGGAGGAGACGGCGTGTGCGTCGGTCACGGTGGTCATCCTGCCGTATCGGCCCGCGCGGACCGGCACCCCGGCAAAGGTGGCACTGAGTGCCGCAACCACTCCCCAAAGGTGACACTCAGGGATATGGTGTGGAGACCATCCCAGGTGGGTGACCGTCGGCCGCACGGGGCATCACCGGGGTGACCGCCCATGACCGCGAGTCCCGCACCTCGCGTGCACCGGACCGCGGATCCCGCCGGCGCCATCCGTCGCCCACATCACGAGGAGCCGCCCGATGTCCGACTTCGTACCCGGGCTCGAAGGAGTCATCGCGTTCGAGACGGAGATCGCCGAACCGGACAAGGAAGGCGGCGCCCTGCGGTACCGGGGCGTCGACATCGAGGACCTGGTCGGCCACGTCTCCTTCGGCAACGTCTGGGGGCTGCTCGTCGACGGCGCCTTCAATCCCGGTCTGCCGCCCGCCGAGCCCTTCCCCATCCCGGTCCACTCCGGCGACATCCGTGTCGACGTGCAGTCCGCGCTCGCCATGCTCGCCCCCGTGTGGGGCCTCAAACCGCTCCTCGACATCGATGCCGAGCAGGCCCGCGACGACCTCGCCCGGGCCGCCGTCATGGCCCTCTCCTACGTCGCCCAGTCCGCCCGCGGACAGGGCCGCCCCATGGTGCCGCAGCGCGAGATCGACAAGGCCGCGTCCGTCGTCGAACGCTTCATGATCCGCTGGCGGGGCGAGCCCGACCCCAAGCACGTCGCCGCCGTCGACGCCTACTGGACGTCCGCCGCCGAGCACGGCATGAACGCCTCCACCTTCACGGCCCGTGTGATCGCCTCCACCGGCGCCGACGTCGCCGCGGCCCTCTCCGGCGCCGTGGGAGCCATGTCGGGGCCGCTGCACGGCGGCGCGCCCTCCCGCGTCCTCGGCATGATCGAGGAGATCGAGCGCACCGGCGACGCCACCGCCTACGTCAAGCAGGCCCTGGACCGCGGCGAACGCCTCATGGGCTTCGGCCACCGCGTCTACCGCGCCGAGGACCCCCGCGCGCGCGTGCTGCGCCGCACCGCCCGCGAGCTGGGCGCACCCCGCTTCGAGATCGCCGAGGCGCTGGAGAAGGCGGCCCTCGAAGAGCTGCACGCCCGCCGCCCGGACCGCGTCCTCGCGACCAACGTCGAGTTCTGGGCGGCCATCGTGCTCGACTTCGCCGAGGTACCGGCGCACATGTTCACCTCGATGTTCACCTGCGCCCGCACCGCCGGCTGGTCCGCCCACATCCTCGAACAGAAGCGCACCGGCCGCCTGGTCCGCCCGTCCGCCCGCTACATCGGCCCCGGCGCCCGCGGCCCCCAGGAGATCGAGGGCTACGCGGACACCAACCACTGAACCGCGATCCGCTGAACCGCGATCCGCACGGACCGAGCCGTCACGCGGGGCTGAGCAGCTCCGCGTGATGCCGCTCGGCGACCAGCGGATGCGCCCGCAGCTTGCCCTTCAGCTCGTTGAAGCCGTACTCGGCGAACAGCGGGTTGGCCGGATCGTCCGTCACGCCCGGCGCGGCCGACGCGTGCGGGAACACCAGCGGCTCCACGCGCGCGTCCAGCCGCGGGTTGTAGAAGAACGGCACGGAGAACCGCTCGACCGCGCTCGGCGGGGACACCACCCGGTGGTTGGTGGCGACGAGATACCCGTC
Source organism: Streptomyces sp. CAI-85 (assembly GCF_013363615.1). NCBI lineage: Bacteria > Bacillati > Actinomycetota > Actinomycetes > Kitasatosporales > Streptomycetaceae > Streptomyces > Streptomyces sp. CAI-85. Next base: position 240,809 of record NZ_JAANNX010000002.1, read on the forward strand.
GGTCGCCACCTCCAGCAGCTCGCCCAGATTGACCACGAAGGCGCCCGGCAGCGGCGGCACGTCGTGGAACCGGCCGTCCTCGCGCTGCACCTGGAGCCCGCCTATCCGGTCCTGGAGCAGCAGCGTCAGGAAGCCGTAGTCCTTGTGCGCGCCCACGCCCTGGCCCGAGCCGTCGCCCGCGCTGCCCGGGTAGCGCACCAGCTTCAGATGCGGATGCGCCCGCTCCCCGAACACCGCGTCGTAGAAGTCGGGGGCCGCGCCGATCGAGGCGAGCAGTTCGTGCAGCAGCCGCTCGGCGACCGCGCTGAGCCGGTCGATCCAGGCCAGCGCGGCGGTGCGCAGCTCGGGCAGTGCGGCGGGCCACTGGTTCGGGCCCTCCAGCCACCAGTACGCGGGCTCGCCCGGCCCTGGCGCGCGGGCCGGCCGCTCGGCGCCGATGTCGAGCTGGTCGCGCCAGTCCTGCCGCCCGCCGGTGCGCTCGTCGCCGGTGCGGGTGTAGCCCCGGAAGTGCGGCGAGTTCACGTTGTCGATCGCGAGCCGGTCGGCCTCCGGCAGCGCGAAGAAGGCGCGCATGGCGGTGAGCAGCCGCTCCGTCTCCTCCGGTGGCACGCCGTGCCCCACGAGCTGGAAGAAGCCGACGTCGTGGGCGGCGGAGTGCAACCGCGCGTGCAGCAGCGCACGCGCCTGCGGCCCGCCGTCGGCGGCCGAGAGGTCGATGATCGGAAGTTGCTGGTACGACGGAGTCGTCGACGCGTTCGTCATTGCTGTGTCCGTGCGGTGGGAGGACGGGAGAGGGGATGCGGCGGATGAGCCGGGTGAGCCGCGACGAACGCCGCCCGGAGAACGGAGAACGGGGAACGGAGAGCGGCGGACGGACGGCTGTGACCGTGAAGGTGGCCGGACGGCTCAGAAGGAGCGTCGACAGCCCATGCTTGTGACGCGGACGTAGTCCACGTGGCGGCGTCGAACGAGCGCAAGCATGTCCCCACCCTACTGCCTGCCGAAAGATCTCTCCGTGACGCCCGCCACGTCCCGAAGATCTTCCGCTTGGGCCGCCCATGGCCGCCGAAAAACGCAGACGACCCGCGAGTCGGGTCCTCCCAGGGGAGGGCCGGCCGGACGTACCGGCGACTCGCGGGTCGGGTGACTGCGTCGGATTGGCCGGCTGCACGCGTCTCACACGTGCTGGTCCGGCACCGCACTGGATGTGGTGACGGGCCGCTAGCCCGCAGCCACCTCACGCGTCCGGTTCTCATACATCTGCCGAACCACCTCCTTTCAGTGTGCTGCCCACCTTAAGAACGGCCTCGCCGCACCATCAACCGTTTTTTCGGGAAGCGAACTTTTCGCGGGGCGAACGCGACGGCACGCGGAAACGCATTGACGCGCGCGTGGGCGCACGGTTCCCTGCCGCCATGACTGATCTGCGTATCGAGGCCGTCGACGGCGAGGCCGCCCTGGAGGACTGGCGGCACGTCCACAACGTGATCGTCCCGCCGGCCGCGCTCTCCCTGGAGGAGGTCCGGGAGCGGGCGGGCCGCTACCGGCTGGAGAACGCCTACGCCGGTGACGTCCTCGTCGGCTGCTCCACGGTCCGCCCGCCGCAGGGCGAGGGCGGGCCCGCGACCGTCATCGCGCGCGTGCTGCCCGCGCACCGCCGCCGCGGCTACGGCGGCGCCCTGTACGAGCACGCGCTCGCCCACGCGCGCGTGCTGGGCGCCGGGGCGGTCGAGACGTGTGTGCTGGCCGTGAACGAGGACGGGCTGCGGTTCGCGGCGGCGCGCGGCTTCGTCGAGACCGAGCGGTACGTGCTGGACGGCGAGCACGACGAATGGGTCGACCTGCGGCTGGCGAGCGTGTCGCCCCGCGGCTGACGTCCGCGAACTTCCTCCGCAATCTTGCGGGAACTGCGTGTGTGCTGCATCACGTTCGAGTTGAATGAGGGCAAGCGAGCGAACCTGTCAGGGGGTCCAGGTGAGTGCTTCCCGGCGTAGCGGGACCACCGACGAGCTGGGGCCGGACGAGCCCGAGCGGCCGGACGGCCCCAAGGGCCCCGGCGGCGCGCACCTGCTCGCCGCGCTGCTCGACGGCATGGACGCGGCCCTGTGCGCCTTCGACGCGGACGGCGTCGTCACCCACTGGAACCGCGAGGCCGAGCGCATCCTCGGCTGGAGCGCCGCCGAGGCGGTGGGCCGGCCGGGCTTCGCCGGATGGGCCGTGCGGGAGGCGGACGCCGAGGAGATCGAGAACCGGCTGCTGTCGGCGATGCGCGCGACCGGCCGCCAGGTCCACGAGTTCGCGCTGCTCACCAAGGACGGCGGCCGGGTCCTGGTGCGGACCCAGTCCGCGGCCGTGCGCGGGCCCGACGGCAGGCCCGCCGGGCTGTACTGCGCGTTCAGCGAGGTCCACGCGCAGATCGACCTGGAGCGGTCCATCGCGCTCAGCGAGGCCCTCTTCGACGACGCCTCCTGGGGTGTCGTCCTGGTCGACGCCGACCTGCGCCCCGCCGTCGTCAACGCGCACGCCGCCCGCGCGCTGGGCACCAGCCGTACGGCGGTCCTCGGCCGTCCGCTGGGCGAACTGCTCACCCGCGGCGTGGAGGAGCTGGAGAACGCGCTGACGCACGTCCTCGCCGAGGGCGCGCCGCCCGCGCCCGCCGAGATGTGGGTCGGGGTGCGCACCCCGGACGGCGAGCGGCGGCGCTGCTGGCGCAGCGGCTTCCTGCGGCTGGCCTCGCCGCTGGCGGAGGAGCCGGTGCCGCTCGGGGTGGGCTGGCTGTTCCAGGACGTCACCGAGGCCAAGCAGGGCGAGCAGGAGGCGGCGCTGCTGCGCTTCCGCGCCAACCAGTTGCACCGGGCGGCCCGCGCGGCGGCCGAGTGCGAGGACCCCACCGAGGCCGCCACGGTCCACCTCGACTTTGCGCTCGCGGGGTTCGCCGACCACGCCGTCCTCGACCGGCTCCTGACCCCCCGGTCGGCCACCACCGTCCCGGAGGGCCCGCCGCGGCTGGTGCGGACCGCCGCCACGCCGTCCGGCGGACCGGGCCCCAGCGCGCTCACCGGCCACGCCGGGCTGCCCGTCCGCTACGGCGAGACGCACCCCGTGCTCCAGTGCGTGGCCCGGGCCGGCTCGGTGCGGGCCGGCGCCGGATCCGTACCGGCCGAGGCGGCCCGGGAGTGGGCGCGGGCCCGCCTGTGGCCCGAGGACACCGTGCACGCCCTGTGCGCGGTGCTGCGCAGCCGGGGCCGCACCCTCGGTGTCGTCACGTTCCTGCGCGGGGCGGGCCGCAGCGCCTTCCAGCGGGCCGACGCCGCCTACGCCGAGGACGTGGCCGTGCGGATGGCGGCGGCGCTGGACCTGGCCGACCTCACCCGAAGCGGCGGGAACGGCGGCAACGGCGGCGATCAGCGCCGGTAGAAGATCCGGTCGCCGTACTCCCGCATGATCCGCGTGTTCCACTCGTGGCCGCCGTCGACGTTCCCGGAGCGCAGCAGCGGCGGTTCGACACCGCGCGCGGCGAGGTCGCCGGCGGCGGTGGCCATGACCGCCTGGAGCAGGGCCGAGGTGACGACGGTGGAGGCGGGCGCGAAGGGCGCCGGGACCGTGTCGAGGGTCAGCTCCGCGTCCCCGACGGCGATCTTCGAGTCCAGTACGACGTCGCAGTGGTCCTTGAGGAAGGTCCCCGACGGGTTCCGGGCGGTGGTCTCGGAGGCGTACGCCACCGAGGTCACGCCGATGACCTTGATGCCCCGCGCGCGGGCGCTGCTCGCCATCTCCACGGGCAGCGCGTTGCGGCCGGACAGCGAGATGACCACCAGGGCGTCGCCGGCGCCGATCGGGGCGGTGTCCAGGACGGCGCTCGCGAGCCCCTCGACACGCTCCAGGGCGGAGCCGAGCGTGGCCGGCATGACGTCGACGCCGACGACACCCGGCACCACCAGCAGGTTCATCAGGGCCAGACCGCCCGCGCGGTAGACGACGTCCTGCGCGGGGAGCGAGGAGTGCCCGGCGCCGAAGGCGAAGAGGCGGCCGCCGTCGGCCACCGTGTCGGCGAGGAGCGCGGCGGCCGCCTCGACGGCCTCCGCCTCCTCGTCGCGGACCCGCTGGAGCAGCGAGATCGCGGCGTCGAAGAACTGCGCGCCGAGCTGGCGGTCGCTCATCCGAAGGGCCCCTTTGCCGTGTCGAGATTCTGCGTCGCGTGTCCGTGTCGCGGATCACCGTGCGGTCTGGACCAGTGCGCTGTCAATACGGCGGCGCGGGGCGGTGTGCCGGGCGGGAGACGGGCGGGGACGGGCCGGGGACGGGGTCCCGAAAGCGGGGTGTAACCACCTCGTTTCACCGGCGCGGCACGCTTGTCAGTGGTATCCGGCAGAATTGACGTCAGGGCCAGCGCACGCGCACGCGCCGGAGAGCCGTCGAGCCTTCGGCAGATCTCATCGAGGGGCACGAATGTCCGGACTGATCGACACCACGGAGATGTATCTCCGCACCATCCTCGAGCTGGAGGAGGAAGGTGTGGTCCCCATGCGCGCCCGGATCGCCGAGCGGCTCGATCAGAGCGGACCGACCGTCAGCCAGACGGTGGCGCGCATGGAGCGGGACGGCCTGGTCGCCGTGGCCAGCGACCGGCATCTGGAGCTGACCGACGAGGGCCGCCGGCTGGCCACGCGCGTGATGCGCAAGCATCGGCTGGCCGAGTGCCTGCTGGTCGACGTGATCGGCCTGGAGTGGGAGCAGGTGCACGCCGAGGCCTGCCGCTGGGAGCACGTGATGAGCGAGGCGGTGGAGCGCCGCGTCCTGGAGCTGCTGCGCCACCCCACCGAGTCGCCGTACGGCAACCCGATCCCGGGCCTGGAGGAGCTGGGCGAGAAGGACGGCGCCGATCCGTTCCTGGACGAGGGCATGGTCTCGCTGGCCGACCTCGACCCGGGCCTGGAGGGCAAGACCGTCGTGGTGCGCCGGATCGGCGAGCCCATCCAGACCGACGCGCAGCTCATGTACACGCTGCGCCGGGCGGGTGTGCAGCCGGGTTCGGTGGTGAGCGTGACGGAGTCGGCCGGCGGGGTGCTGGTGGGCAGCGGCGGCGAGGCGGCCGAGCTGGAGGCGGACGTCGCGTCGCACGTGTTCGTCGCGAAGCGCTGACTTCCCGCGGTTCAGGCGGTTCTGACGGCCGGTCGCCTTCTGATGGCCGCTCAGGTTCTGTGTCGAATCGCAGCGCGGCGGCCGTCGGCGTGCCAGGCTGGCGTGAGGCATATGACCTGAGGGGGCGGGGATGGCGTGCCGCGGACATGTGGAGGGCCCCGGTGCCGTGCGGCACCGGGGCCTGTCCTCCCCTGGTACGACCTGGAGCCCCGAGCTCTCAAGGTCGTTCCCCTCGGACCGTTTTCCCCGAGCGGTCCGCCTCCCGTTGAAGATCTCCCCTCGACGACGGCGATCATTCCTTGCGGGTGGTCACTCGAACGAGGGGTGTTGCTCGCGGATGCGACGTTTTTCGAATAGGCATTCGATACTCTGCGTGTGATGGCGTGACGGAGCGCACCGGGCGTGCGCGGTTCCATGGCTGATCCAAGGCAGCAGCGGCAGCAGGCGGCGGCAGCACAAGCGGTACGACGGCTAGGGGGTGCCAGGACCTATGGCGCGACGCATCGACGTGACCGGGGCGGGCGGCGTACGCCTCGCGGCCTGGGAGTTCGGTGACCCGCCGAAGGACGGGGCGGACGCCGTGATCCCCGCCCAGTCCACCGGGGAGCGCACCGGGCCCCCGGACACCCCGGCCGGACCCGAGAACAGGCCGGGCGTCCTGTTATTGCACGGGCTGATGGGCCGGGCCTCGCACTGGGCGTCCACCGCCCGCTGGCTCTCCGAGCGCCATCGCGCCGTCGCCCTCGACCAGCGCGGCCACGGCCGCAGCGAGAAGCCCCCGGAGGCCGCCTTCACGCGCGAGGCGTACGTCGAGGACCTGGAGGCGGCCATCGAGCAGCTCGGCCTCGCCCCCGCCGTCCTCATCGGCCACGCCATGGGCGCGCTGACCGCCTGGCAGCTCGCCGCGAAACGCCCCGACCTGGTGCGCGCCCTGGTCATCTGCGACATGCGGGCCTCCGCCCTCGGCGCTGCCTCCCAGCGCGAGTGGGCCGACTGGTTCAAGTCCTGGCCGCTGCCCTTCGCCACCCTCGCCGACGTCCGCAAGTGGTTCGGCGAGGACGACCCCTGGGTGGAGCGCCCGCACGCCTCCCGCGGCGAGTTCTACGCCGAGGTGATGCAGGAGTCCCCGGACGGCTGGCGCCCCGTCTTCGCCCCCGAGCAGATGCTCAAGTCCCGCGAGACCTGGGTCTACGACGCCCACTGGGAGGAGCTGGCGCAGGTCCGCTGCCCCGCCCTGGTCGTCCGCGGTCTCGACGGCGAACTGGGCCGCGCCGAGGCCCAGGAGATGGTCCGCGTCCTGCCGCGCGGGCAGTACGCGGAAGTCGCCGACGCCGGCCATCTCGTCCACTACGACCAGCCGGAGGGCTGGCGCACGGCGATCGAACCGTTCCTGGACTCGGTGTTCAGCACGCCGTAGCACCCCGTACACGCCCGTAGCACCCCGTACACGCCCGTAGCACCCCGTCACGCCGTAGCACCCCGTAGGAGACCCGAGGGCCCGGCTACGCCTTGCTCACCGCCGCCAGGATCTCCGGGAGCCGGTCCGCCGTCCGCGGCGCCGCCAGCCGCAGCCCCAGCAGCGTGAGCGCCGCCCCGTACGCCGCGCCCCCCGGCAGCAGCAGCCAGGTCCACGCGTCGCCGCCCGCGCTCACGTTCAGCCAGATCGTCACCGCGATCACCGGGGCGCACAGCAGGGCCGCCGAGACCATGCCGCCGAACACCGAGATCCAGGCGAGCCCGGTCTGGCCCGGCGCCACGTTCTTGTAGCCCTCCTGCGGGATCGAGTACGGGAAGCGCGCCGAGGTCCAGACGCCGGTCGTCAGCATCGCGCCCAGCAGTGCCAGCGAAAGCCCCAGCACCTCGGGCAGTTGCTCCCAGGCGCCCAGCAGCGCGGTCGTCAGGACCGTCACCAGCGTGGCGTACGGCAGGGTGATCACCAGCAGGGCCAGCGCCCGCGCGCGCAGCTCGACGTACGCGTCCCGGGGCGAGGAGATCGTCATGGCGACCATCCAGAAGGCGGAGGTGTCCTGCCCGAACTGGTTGTACATCTGGATGCCGAGCATCCCCGCGGCGAAGCAGGCGAAGTAGACCGAGCCGGTGCCCTGGAGCGCGTTGAAGACGGGCACGATCAGCCCGATCGCCAGCGAAGTCGCCCAGGCCGCCTTCGTCTTCGGGTCCCGCCACACATAGCGCAGACTGCGCTCCATGACGGTGCCGGTCCGCCCGCCCGGCAGCAGCCGTGCCAGTCCCGACGCGCCGCGCCGCTCCCGCTCGGCCGGTTCGGCGGCCAGCAGGGTGGAGCCGTCCGGCGAGACCATCAGCCGGGTCAGACTGCGCGTCCACACGCCCAGGAGCAGCGCCAGCGCGACCCCGCTGACCAGCAGTTGGGCGACGGCGACGCCGTACGAGCCGTCGCTCGCGGAGTCCGCCGCGCCGATCGCCGAGGCGGGCGGCAGCCAGCGCAGCACGTCCGCCACCGCGTCGAGCCGGCCGAGCCCGCCCGATCCGAGCTGCTGCGCACCGAAGTTGACGGCCTGCGCGCCGATCGCGACGACCAGCCCGCTGAGCACCGCGAGATCACGCCCCTTGCGGCTGCTCAGCAGACGGATGTTCGCGGCCGCGACGGCGCGGGCGAGGGCCACGCACACCAGCAGCGCGAGCACGGCCCCGGCCACACCGAACGCGATCGCGGCCGCGCCGTGCGCCACCGCGATCACCGAACCGGCCAGCAGGACCGCCGTGAACAGCGGCCCGATCCCGACCAGCGAGGCGGCGAGCAGCGCCCGCACCAGCGGCCGGGGCCGCAGCGGCAGCATCACCAGCCGGGTCGGGTCCAGGGTCTCGTCCCCGCTCGGGAAGAACAGCGGCATCACCGCCCACCCCAGCCCGAGCACCGCCACCAGCGGCACCACGAGCGACGCGGCGTGCGCGTGCCCGCGCAGCGCGATCAGCGCGATGAGCTGCACCGCGGAGAACAGCAGCACGAAGGCGGCCGAGGCGATGTACGCGGCCCGCCGGCCCGCGGACCGCTGGAGTCCGTTACGCAGCAGCGACAGCTTCAGCCGTACGACGGTGGAGACCAGCGGGGTCATCGGGCGGCCCCGCCGCCGAGCCAGTCCAGATCGGACCCGGCGTCCCGGCCCTGCGCCCCGACCAGCTCCAGGAACGCCTGCTGGAGCGAGGGCGCCGCCCCGCGCACCTCCGCCAGCGGACCGTGGGCCCGGATCCGCCCGGCGGCCATCACGGCCACCCAGTCGCACAGCGACTCGACCAGCTCCATGACGTGGGAGGAGAACACCACGGTGGCGCCGGAGGCCGTGTACCGCTCCAGGACGCCCCGGATGGTCTGCGCGGAGACGGGGTCGACGCCCTCGAACGGCTCGTCCAGGAAGAGCACTTCGGGGTTGTGGAGGAGCGCGGCGGCGAGCCCGATCTTCTTGCGCATACCGGTGGAGTAGTCGACGACGAGCTTGTGCTGCGCGCCGGACAGATCGAGGACGTCGAGGAGCTGCCCGGCCCGCTTGTCGACCTCGGGGCCGGGCAGTCCGCGCAACCGCCCGCTGTAGACGAGCAGTTCACGACCGGAAAGCCGTTCGAACAGGCGCAGTCCCTCCGGCAGGACGCCGATGCGTGCCTTGACCTCCACCGGATCCCGCCACACGTCGTGCCCGACGACCTCGACCGTCCCCTCGTCGGGCCGCAGCAGTCCGGTCACCATCGACAGGGTGGTGGTCTTCCCGGCGCCGTTCGGCCCGACCAGGCCGATGAACTTCCCGGCGGGAAGGTCGAGATCGATCCCGGCGACGGCGACCTGCTGACCGAACCGCTTCCAGAGATTGCGCACGCGTACGGACGTCATGCCGGAACCCTACGGTGACGGGACCGGCCGGGACCGGTACGGACGCCCTACCGGTCGCGGCCGCACGCGTACGCGAGCGGGGAGATCAACTCCTCCGCGTCCGGCAGCCAGCGGTTCGCCGCCGTCGGCCTACAGGCCCACTGCACGGCGCCGCGCTGCCCGAACCGGGTCGGCGGCGCGGCCACGTACATGCCCTCGCCGAGCGTCACCAGATCGAGCGCCGACAGCGACCAGCCGAGCTTGCGCACCAGGTCAGGAACCTTCGCCGCCGCCCCCGGCAGCACGAAGAAGTGCATCCGCCGGTCCGGGGTCAGCGTCACGGGACCGAGCGTCAGCTCCATGCGCTCCATCCGCGCGAGCGCCAGGAACCCCGCCGTCTCCGTGACGGAGATCGCGTCGAACGTGCGCCCCGTCGGCAGCAGGATGGACGCGGTCGGCTGCTTCTGCCACATCCGGCGGGCGACGGTCGCGCTGCCCGTCGCCTGGCTCGCCCAGTCGGGGCGCGTGGGGTGCGCACCGGGCGCATCGCACGCGGTGTTCTCGCAGGAGCAGCGCTGCACCCCGTCGACGGCTTCCAGCCAGGTGCCGGCGAAGACGTCCCAATGACGTTCCTCGGCATAGCGGACGGCGGTCTCCAGCAGCGATTCCCCGCGCTGCTTCGGGATTTGGGTGGCGTCGGCGCCGGCGATGGTCTCTTCCACGATCAGCACAACTCCCGCGGTCACCAGGGGTTACGCCCACCCCGACGGCGGTCGGCGGGAGCATCGGGTCCGCGTCCGGGGCGCATGGGTGCACGGGCGGGGGCGCGCGGCAGGAACGGGCGCGGGAGCGGGTAGTCACGAAGGGGGCGGGCATCCGTCGGAACCCGGAGACAGTCGGCAATCCTCTCATGCCTCGCATTTTCGTCATGGGTGCGGGGCATTGATCTTCCCGGCCGGAACTTTTCGGTGCGGAACTCCACAGGGGGTAGTGCCCATGGCCGCGAGGCCGCTAGTCGCGCGGCAGCCGAACGAACGGCTGCAAGCGCTCATCCAGGAGGCGGGCTGCTCGAACGCCGGGCTGGCCCGCCGGGTCAACATGTGCGGCGCCGAGCACGGGCTCGACCTGCGCTACGACAAGACGTCCGTGGCCCGTTGGCTGCGCGGACAGCAGCCGCGCGGACGCGCCCCGGCGATCATCGCCGAGGCGCTCGGCCGCAAGCTCGGCCGGACGGTCACGATCGACGAGATCGGCATGGCCAACGGCAAGAACCTCGCCTCCGGCGTCGGCCTCCAGTTCTCGCCGACCGTCCTCGGGGCCATCGAGCAGGTCTGCGAGCTGTGGCGCAGCGACGTGGGCCGCCGTGACTTCCTCACCGGGTCCTCGGTCGCGGCGTCCGCGCTGGTCGAGCCCAGCCGCGACTGGCTGATCTCGTCGCCCGACGCCCAGGTGGCGCGGACGGCGGGACCGCGCGTGGGACTGTCCGACGTGGCCGCCGTGAAGGCGATGACCCAGGCACTGGTCGACCTCGACCACCAGTACGGCAGCGGACACGTCCGCCCGGTCGTCGTGCACTACCTCAACAGCGTCGTCTCGGGGCTCCTGGCCGGCTCCTACCGGGAGGCGGTGGGCCGCGAACTCTTCGCCGCCGTCGCCCGGTTGACGGAGCTGGCCGGGTACATGGCCGTCGACACCGGCCAACCGGGCCTGGCCCAGCGCTACTACATCCAGGCGCTGCGCCTCGCCCAGGCCGCGGGCGACCGCGGCTACGGCGGTTACGTCCTGGCCGCGTCCATGAGTCATCTCGCCGCCCAGCTCGGAAACCCGCGCGAGATCGCCCAGTTGGCGCGCGCCGCCCAGGAAGGCGCACGCGGGCGGGTCACCCCGCGCGCGGAGGCGATGTTCCACGCCGCCGAGGCGCGCGGGCACGCGCTGCTGGGCGACGCGCGCGCGGCGCAGCTCTCCTCCGGCCGGGCGGTGTCCGCGCTGGAGGCGGCCGATCCGGCGGCCGGCGACGACCCGGCGTGGATCGCGCACTTCGACGAGGCGTATCTCGCCGACGAGTTGGCGCACTGCCACCGCGACCTGGGGCAGGCCGAGGCCGCCGCGCGCTGCGCCGAGCAGTCCCTGGCCGGGCATCCGCAGAGCCGTGCGCGCCGGCGCGCGATCGGCTATGTGCTGCTGGCCACCGCTCAGGTGCAGCAGCGGGAGGTCGAACTCGCCTGCCACACCGGCCTGAAGGCGGTCGAACTGCTCGGCACCCTGCGCTCCAACCGGGGCGCGGAGTATCTGGAGGACCTTCAGCAACGGCTGGAGCCGTACCGGGAGGAGCCGGTGGTAAGGGAGTTCGGGGCCCGGCTGGATCTCCAGACAGCGGCCTGAACGGGCGCGACCGCGCTTCGGCCGTGTCACCTGCGTCGCCGGGAGGGAGACCTGAGAGGGAGACCCGGGAGGGAGACCTGGGAGGGAGATCACCACCTGAGCTGCGTGGCACGGGGTTCCGGGGACCCGGTAGCGTGAGCCGACGGTTCCGAAGGTTTCCCAGGCACAGGAGTCCCGGTGACGCAGAGTGGACAGGGCGAGGAGCCCTCGGCGCGGCCCGCGCGCGAAGGCATCGTGCTGCCCTCCGACGGTGGTGAACCCCTGCTTCCGGGGATGACGCCCGGCGGATCGCAGCCGGCCGCCCCCACGGGCGCGTACGGCTCGCCGCAGTACGGGCGGCAGGAGTACGGGCAGCAGCAGTACGACGGGCAGTCGCCGGCCGCCGGCCAGACCTGGGGCGACCCCTGGGGCCCCGCCCAGCAGCAGCCGCCCGCCCAGCAGCCGCCCGCCCCGCAGCAGTGGGGCACCCCGCAGCCGGACGCCTGGGGCGCGGGAGCGGGCCCGCTGCCTCCGGAGGCAGCGCCGGCCCCGTCGTACGACCAGGGCCCGCCGCAGCCGTCGTACGGCCAGGGCGGGCACGGCGGCGGCCACGGGGCCACCGGTGTCCACGCGTCCACCGGTGTGCCGCTGCCGCCGGTGGACGAGGGCGCCACCCAGTACATCCCGCCGGTCGCGGCCGGTCCGGCCGACGACGGCCGCACCCAGTACCTGCCGCCCGTGCCCGCCGCGCCCGGCGGCGACGAGGGCGCGACGCAGTACATACCGCCGGTCGGGCCGGGCGCGCTGCCGCCCGAGAACCCGGCCGAGTCCACGCACTACCTCGGCGCCCGGCACACCGCCCAGGGCCCGACCCCGGGCGCGGCCCACTCCGACGCCGACGCCACCCAGTACATCCCGCCGGTGCCCGGACAGCAGTACCCGGCGCCCGGCGGCGGCCCCCAGCCCCCCGCGGGCTTCGAGAACCTCTTCCGGGACGGCCCCGGCGGTGACGGACCGGCCGGCGCCACCCAGCATCTGCCGCGCATCCCCGGCCAGGGCCAGGGCTACGGCACCGGCCCCGCCGCCGGACGCACCGCGCCACCGTTCATCCCGCCCGTCTCCCGCGACGACGACTACGGCGACGACGGCCGAGGCGGCGGCCGCGGCGGCCGGACCGGATCGCGGGTTCCGCTGATCGCGGCGATCGGCGTGGCCCTCGCGGTCCTCGGCGTCGGCGCCGGCGCGCTGCTCGGCGGCGGCGGGGGAGACGACGGGGGCGACGACGGCAGCAAGAACGTCGCCGCGTCGGCGCCCGCGGCCGAACAGTCGCCCTCGGCGAAGGCGGACGCGGCGAAGGAGCAGGCGGTCGCGCTGGACAAGCTGCTCGCGGACAGCGGCAGCAGCCGGGCCGCGGTGATCGCCGCGGTGGCGGACGTCAAGGCGTGCAGCAACCTCCAGCAGGCCGCCTCGGACCTGCGGGACGCGGGCCGGCAGCGCACCGACCTGGTGACGAAGCTGGCCGATCTGTCCGTGGACCAGCTCCCGGACCACGCCGCGCTGACCGCCGCGCTCACCAAGGCGTGGCAGGCGTCCGCGTCCGCCGACGACCACTACGCGGCCTGGGCCGACCAGGTCGCCCAGAACCGGAAGCGGAACTGCAAGAAGGGCCAGGCCCGCGGCACCGCCGAGACCCAGCAGGGCAACCGGGACAGCGGCACCGCCTCCACGCAGAAGGCGCAGGCGGCCGAGCTGTGGAACGCGATCGCCCGGAAGTACGGCCTGACCCAGCGCCAGCCGACCCAGTTGTGAGCGGCTGATCGACTGACCGGCGGCCGCCGGTCAGTCGATCTCCGCTGCCTCCAGCGTCGTGGTCGTGTCCACGAAGCCGCGCTTGGCCGCGACCAGCAGGCCCTCCCGCACGGTCTGGAGGGTGACGTCGGCGTTGACCATGCGCGGGAAGCCGATGGCGCCCAGCGGGCCGGAGAACTGCCAGCGCAGCGTCGGCGTGAGACCGTCCGTGCCGATGGACGCCCGGTCCAGGACGCCCCGCACCCGCGTCGCGGTGACGTCACCGCCCTCCAGGGACTCCACGGCCTTGCGCAGCACGGTGTAGGCGATCCAGGTGGTCTGCACGCCGGTGTCGTTCGGGCTGATCCGGGTGTCCGAGAAGGCCGCCTCGCTGATGACCTTCTTCATCGGCGCCCAGCGCTTGTCGCTCGCCACCGGGTACCAGCCGGTGACGTACGCCCCCTCGTACGGCCCCGAGCCGCCGCCGGTGGCGTCGATCACGGTCTGGTCGACGCTGCCCAGCACACTGCCCGTGCGGACGTCGGGATAGTCGGCGCGGGTGCGCCGGAAGGAGTCCATGAAGGTGCTGGTGCGGTCGCCGAGGGCGGGCACCACACAGCCCCGCGTGCCGTCCGCGGAGGAGCCCGCCGAGGAGCCGGCGGCGCCGGAGCCGCCGGTCGCCGCGCCCAGGGCGCTCTCGGCCTGCGCGGAGTACTCGGTGGCGTCCTCCGCCGCGAGCTGGTCCCGGGCGTCCGCGTGGCCGCCCGCCCGCAGCCCGGCGTTGAGCATGCCCGGCAGGGCGTCACCGGCGATGGTGTCCGGGCGCACCAGCGCGACCGGGCCGCAGCTCGCGGCCAGCTCCTTGCCGAGGCCGGCCAGCAGGGCGGGCTGCCCGCCGTTGACCGGGTAGGACAGGGGGCTGGTGAACTCGGTGTTCGTGACGCCGTAGCCGCCTATGTACGGGATGCCCGCGCCCTCCAGATGCGGGAAGAACGCGGCGGAGTGCTGGCTGTAGGAGCCGACGACCGCGACGGCGCCCTCCTTGACCGCGCGCCGGGCGCAGTCCGCGGCGCCCACCGTGTCGTTGTGGTCGTTGCAGGTCAGGACCTTGAGCTTGCGGCCGTTCAGACCGCCCTGGTCGTTGATCCAGCGGCCGTAGGCGCGGGCGAAGGCGGGCATTCCCGGCATGTTGGTGGCGGCCGTGCCCTCGGGCGCCCAGGTCATCACGACGATCGGGCCGTCCCCGGAACCCGCCGCCGTCCCGGGGACCACCCCGCATCCGGCGACGAGCGAGGCACAGGCGGCCAGCGCGCCCGCCGCGAGGGCGGAGGCTCTGCCGCGCCCGGTGCGGCGGGGGGACCCGGGGAGGGAGGTGCGTCCATGGAACATGCGTCGCCTGCCGGTCATGGACACGCACGATTCCGTCACATCGATAACCCAGGAGTGACCCTTGCTCAACACCGGGTGACGGGAAGGTGAATTACCGGGGCGGAAGGGGGCCGGTGAGGCCCCCGGGACGGGAAAACGTACGATCTATCACCGTGCAAGGTTCGGAGAACTCTTCCCGTCGCGGCCGTCGCTCCCCCACCATGGGCGGCATGCCACTCAACGACATGCCGTGGTGGCGCTGGCGCAGCAATGTGCGCTCCGCGCTGCACATGCTCTCCGATCCGGTGTTCCAGCAGAACGTCTGGCTGGCCGGTGTCGACGGGTACGGGGACGTCACCGACGCCGTGTACCGCCTGGTCGAGGACACCTGGCTCGACAACTGGTCCGCCGAGAAGTACGTCGGCACGATCTTCCGCGACTCGCAGGAGGCGGCCCTCGTGGACACCGCCGTGCTGCGGGTGCTGCGGATCATGCACCAGGTCGGGCCGGACGCGCACGTCTCCGTCTACGTCCAGAACGAGGGCTGGCCGGAGGCCGTGCGGGCGGCGCGCGACGCGCATGTGCGGATGGCGGTGGCCGACGGCGAGGACCCGGACGCGCCGCCGCGCACCCTGGAGGTCCTGCGGATCATGACCCGGTCCGCGTAGCGGACGGAGCCCTCGCACGCGCGCGCGGTCATGAGACCCTGTGCTGCATGAACGAGCAGTCCACCCGAGCCGCGGCGGTCCCGGCCGACCAGTACGTCCTCACGCTCTCCAGCCCGGACAAGCAGGGCATCGTGCACGCCGTGTCGAGCTATCTCTTCATGACCGGCTGCAACATCGAGGACAGCCAGCAGTTCGGTGACCACGACACGGGTCTGTTCTTCATGCGCGTGCACTTCTCGGCGGACGCGCCCGTCACCCTGGACAAGCTGCGCGCGAGCTTCGCGGCGATCGGTGACTCCTTCCAGATGGACTGGCAGATCAACCGGGCCGACGAGAAGATGCGCATCGTCCTGATGGTCAGCAGGTTCGGGCACTGCCTGAACGACCTGCTGTTCCGCGCGAGCATCGGCGCGCTGCCGGTGGAGATCGCCGCGGTGGTCTCCAACCACACCGACTTCGCCGAGCTGGTCGGCTCGTACGGCATCCCCTTCCACCACATCCCGGTCACCCGGGAGACGAAGGCGGAGGCCGAGGCGAAGCTGCTGGACATCGTGCGGGAGCAGGACGTCGAACTGGTCGTCCTCGCCCGGTACATGCAGGTCCTCTCGGACGACCTGTGCAAGCGGCTCAGCGGGCGGATCATCAACATCCACCACTCGTTCCTGCCGAGCTTCAAGGGCGCGAAGCCGTATCACCAGGCGCACGCGCGCGGGGTGAAGCTGATCGGCGCGACCGCGCACTATGTCACCGCGGACCTCGACGAGGGGCCGATCATCGAGCAGGAGGTCGAGCGGGTGGGGCATGGCGTCACTCCGGACCAGCTTGTGGCGGTCGGCCGGGACGTGGAGTGCCAGGCGCTGGCGCGGGCCGTGAAGTGGCATGCGGAGCGGCGTATTTTGCTCAACGGTCGGCGTACGGTCGTTTTCGCCTGACAGCTCGGGGCGATCCGTTCGCGGGCGGCTGCGGGTGCGTGGGGCTTGTTCGCGCAGTTCCCCGCGCCCCTTCTACGCCGGGCGCTCGTCAAGGGGCGCGGGGAACTGCGCGACCGGCCACGGACGGCCCGCAGCCGCCCACGAAACCGATCGCCCCCCTACATCCGGCTCAGGCTCGCCGCCGCGAACAGTACGTCCCTGATCGCCTCGCGGTCGCCCAGTTGCCCGGCCGCCGCTTCCTCCGGAGGAACGTGGCCCGCGGCCAGGCGGCAGAACTCCACGTCGTCCAGGGCGACATGGGCCACCTCGTGCGCGGCGGAGCCCACCGCCGCCGGGGAGTCCAGCGGGATCAGCCACTGGCCGCCGCCCTCGCCCTCGATCTCCAGGCGCAGGCTGCGGCCCGGCGCCCCGGCCGCCACCAGACGGCGCTCGGCGGGCGCGCCCAGCCCCGCGCGCCGGCGCGCGTCCAGCGCCTGCGGCAGCAGCCGGGCGGCGAGGTCGATCATCGCGTGCAGATGGCGGGGCGCGGGCGGCGCGTACGGGTAGTCGACGGCGTCCGCGATGTCCTCGGCGTGCACCCAGCACTCGAAGGCGCGGTCCAGCATCGCGTCCCGCAGCGGCAGGTCGAACGGCCCGTACGACACCGGGAGCGTGCCGGGTCCTGCGCCCGTGAAGGAGACGGTCCGCACCAGGGCGTGGGTCTGTTCGCGCCACGGGCCGCGCACCGAGCGGGTGCGCGGGAAGGGCGCCGCGTCCCAGTACGCCTCGGTGCGCTCGCCGGGCGTGCGGGTGTCCCGCTTGTCGGGGTCGTCGGTGCCCAGCGGGTCGTCCAGGCCGAGCGCGACGGCGACCAGGCCGTCCACCGCGACGAGATGGGCGATCACCCCGGCCACGGTCGTCCGGCGGGTCTGCGAGCCCTCGCCCCGGTACCAGCGCAGCCGCACCGGCGCATGCCATTCGGCGTCGCCGAAGTCCTGGAGCAGGGCGTCGAGACGCGCGGTCTCGGCGTCGTACGAGGCCGCCCAGGCGGGGACCGGGATGTGCGGCGGGCGCCGGTCGAGGCAGCCCTCCAGGACGCGGGTGCGCAGGCCGGGGTCGAGGTCCAGGCTCTCCGGGCGCTGGAGCAGCCCGACCGCCTCGCGCAGCCGGCGGGCCTCGTCGGCGCAGGCGCCGCAGTCGCCGAGGTGCTCCTCGACGGCCGCCGTCTCCTCCGCCGAGCAGGCGGCGAGCGCCCACGCGCCCAGCAGGGACTTCAGCACCGGGTGCTCCAGGCGCAGCGGCGCCGGGGGCAGCGGCAGTCCGGTGTCCTCGACGGAGGCGCGGGGCAGCGGGATACGGGCCGAGGGCGGGGGCGGGGGCGTGGGCGTGGGCGGGGGCGTGTCCGCGCCGCGCGCGCCGCCGGTGCCGTCGGGTGCGCCGTGCCGCCGCCTGTCGTCGTCCTCCTCGCCGTCACCGTCGTACGCCTGGAAGCCGTCCGTGCCGCTCACGCCGCACCTCCGTAGCCGGGCGGGGCGCCCGGGGGAGCGGTCTCGTGGGCCGTGGCGAGGAGTTGGAGGCCGAGACGGAGCCTGCGGCGTGCCTCGTCCTCGGTGACGCCGAGGTCGGCGGCGGTCTGGCGGTAGTCGCGGCGCTGGAAATAGGCCAGTTCCAGGGCGGCGCGCAGCGGGGCGGGCATGGCCTGGACGATGTAGTCGGCGCGGGCGGCGACCGAGGCGTGGCGCACCTTCAGTTCCAGTTCTTCGGTGGTGCCGGGGCCGCCGTCGGCGAGCGCGGCGGTCTCGGTGGCGCGCAGCCGCTGGACGGCGAGGCGGTGCGTCAGGGCGGCGATCCAGGTGCGCAGGGGGCTGAGCTGGGGATCGTAGGTGTCGGGGTGTTCCCAGACGTGGGCGAAGACCTCGCGGGTGACGCCGTCCGCCGCGCGTTCGTCCCCGAGCACGCGGTGGGCGAGTCCGTGCACGAGCGAAGCGAACCGGTCGTACAGCTCGCCGAGGGCGGCCGCCTCACCGCGTGCCAGTCGCTGCTGCATCCTGCGGTCCCAGCGGGGCGGTGCGTCCTTCGTGGTCATACGGCCCCCTCACCCGTGCTCGTGCGTGTGTCCAGCGTGCGTCCACTCCCCCCTCGAATGTAGTCGGCACGTCCGACGACGCACGCCCCATTGTGGCAATGTGCGCCCCCTGCCGGGCGGGTGGTGGTATTGGGCCCCTACCCTCCCTTCGCGCGATCAGACCTGATCGACTCCGACTGAGAGGGATCGAACAGGACTGGAAGTGATTGAAACAAGCCTGTTTCCTGCGTTTTCTGTTTTCAGCGCCGGGTTTTGGGGCAGCGCCGCTGGGCAGCCGCGCTGCAAGGAAGCGAAGGGACAGCTTCCGTTTCGGCGAGGGAAAGGCTTGGTGGTGGCCTTCAAAGTGACCGGCGGCGAGCGGGGCGGATGGGCCGTGCTCCATGTGTCGGGCGAACTGGACCTGGTGACGTCGCCGGTGCTGCGTCAGCGGGTCCACGACGAGGTGGCCGAGGGCCGCCACGATCTCGTCCTGGACCTCTCCGAGGTGTATTTCTGCGACTCCAGCGGCGTCGGCGTCCTGATCGCCGCCCGCCGGCTGATCCGTTCCTGCCGGGGCCGCCTCAGACTGATCCTGCCCGCGCGCGGGGCCGCGGAGGGCTCGCACGTCAACCGGGTCCTGGGCGCGCTCGGTGTGCGCCGCCTCTTCGACGTGTACGGCGACCTCGCGGAGGCGGTGGACGAGAAGGGGACCGAGCCGCTCTCGGTGTGACACGCGCGTGTGCGGAGCCGCCGTCCGCGTGACACGCGTAGGTATCGAATTCCCCCCGGTCCTGGCACAGCCGTCACCTCCCCGGCGCCCGCGCGGCGCCGGCGTCGTACGCTCCGTGCCGGGGCACACCCCGCAGACATCCGACGTGACGACGTGAGGCGGCGTGAGAGACATGGTCAGCAGCGAGTACGAACGCAGGATCGCCGCCCGGTTCGCCACCTTCGACCAGGACGGCAACGGCTACATCGACCGCGTGGACTTCGCCGCCGCCGCGCAGGCGCTGCTCGCCGAGTTCGGCACCGTGGCCCGCTCCGACAAGGGCCAGGCCCTGTACGCGGGCGCCGAGGCGTTCTGGCAGGGCATGGCCGGCATCGCCGACCGCGACGGCGACCAGCGCATCACCCGGGACGAGTTCGTGACCGGCGCGGTCAAGCGGCTGCGCGACAACCCCGACCGGTTCGCCGAGATCGCCCGCCCCTTCCTGCGCGCCGCCCTGCGCCTCGCCGACCTGGACGGCGACGGCCGCGCCACGGTCGAGGACACCGCGCGCCTGCTGACCGCCCTGGGCGTCCCCGCGGAGGTGGCCCGCACCAGCGCCGCCGCGCTCGACGGCGACGCCGACGGCCGGGTCGGCGAGACGGAGATCGTCCCGGCGTTCGCCCGCTACTTCACGGTCCCCGAGTAGCCGTCCGGCACCGGCACTCCCGCACCGGCCCTCCGCCACTCGCTCCCCGCCACTCGCCCCCCGTCACCCGCCCGTCGCGTACCGCTCGCGCAGCTTGTACTTGAGCACCTTGCGCAGGGTGTCGTTGCGCGGCAGGGCGTCCACCACCTCCATCTGCTCGGGCACCTTGTGCGGGGCGAGTCCCGCCGCGCGCAGATACGACGTCACCGCGGCCAGGGTCAACGCCTCGGCCCCGGCGGGCTGTTCGACCACCGCGCAGACGCGTTCCCCGCGCTCGGCGTCCGGCAGCCCGATCACCGCGACGTCCCCGACGGCCGGGTGGGCGGCGAGCAGGTCCTCGATCTCCTTCGCGGAGATGTTCTCGCCCTTGCGGATGATCACGTCCTTCAGCCGTCCGGTGAGCACGAGATGCCCCGAGGCGGTCAGCCGCCCGAGGTCCCCGGTGCGCAGGAACCCGTCCGCGTCGAAGGCGGCCGCGGTCTGCGCCGGGTCCAGGTACCCCCGGCAGACGGCCTCCCCGCGCAGCCGTATCTCCCCGTCGCCGGCGATCCGGATCTCCATGCCGGCCGGTGGCCGTCCCTCGGTCGTCGCGAGGTTCTCGTCGGTGTCGTCGGGCGCCCCCATGGTGATCATCGGCACCTCGGTCATGCCGTACCCGTGGGTGAGCCGCACACCCATCTCGCGGACCACCGCGTGGTACAGCTCGGGCGGCTTCGGCGCCCCGCCCCCGGCGAGCAGCCGCAGCGAGGGGATCAACGGGGCTCCGGGCCGCGCGCGTTGCTCGGCGAGGAACATCGAGTAGAACGCCGTCGACCCGCCCGCCATCGTCACGCCGTGCCGCCGGTAGTCCTCCAGCGCGCCGGGCAGCGCGAACTGCTCGAACAGCACGGCGGGGAAGCCGTAGAGCAGCAGCATCACGGTGTAGTCGGGGCCGCCGATATGGGCGTACGGGAACGCGATCGAGCCCACGTCCTCGGCGGTGGGGCGCAGCGCGTGCGCGAGGCAGGAGCCGCCCGCGATCAGTGAACGGTCGGTGTGCAGCACGCCCTTGGGGTCGGAGGTGGTGCCCGAGGTCCAGTAGATCCAGCGCACCGAGGTGCCCTCGGCGGGCGGCGCGGGCAGCACCCGCGGATCGCCCTCGGGGAGGTCGTCGTACGCCTCGAAGACACCCTTGGCGCCGAGCCGGCGGGCCATCTCGCCGTGGTCGAAGCCGCGCCAGACGCCGGGTACGGCGAAGAACTCGGCGCGGGACTCGCGCAGGGCGAAGCCCACCTCGCGGTCCCGGTAGAACGGGATCACCGGCGACTGGACGGCGCCCAGCCGGGCCAGCGCGAACGAGAGCACGGCCGTCTCCAGGCGCGTGGGGAGCTGCCAGGCCACGACCGTGCCCGGGCGCACCCCCATGCCGTACAGGCCGGCGGCGACCCGCTCGGCGCGGTCGTGGAGCCCGCCGAAGGTGAGGACCCGGTCGTCCTGGAGGAGAACGGGCCCGTCGGGGGTGAGGGCGGCGCGGCGGGCGAGGAGGTCCCACAGGGTGCGGGACGCGCTCAGTTCGCGGGCGGTCAGCTCGTGGGCGGTCTGGTGCACGGCGGCCCCCTGCCGGTGGATGACGTGACCTGACGGACAGTCAGATCGTGCGCAGAGCGTAGGGCCGCCCGCCTTGTCGGTCCAGAGTCGCGGGACTAGCCTTCGGGGGAGTGATATCTGACGAACCGTCAGATGAGTGTCGTGAGCGCCGGACCCATGCCTCAGGCCGGAGGGGACCATGACGGAACTGCCCCGCATCATCAGCGTCGACGACCATGTGATCGAACCCGCCCACCTCTTCTCGACCTGGCTGCCGCGGAAGTACCACGACCGCGGACCGCAGCCGCTC
Organism: Streptomyces sp. CAI-85; assembly: GCF_013363615.1. Classification (NCBI taxonomy): domain Bacteria; kingdom Bacillati; phylum Actinomycetota; class Actinomycetes; order Kitasatosporales; family Streptomycetaceae; genus Streptomyces; species Streptomyces sp. CAI-85. The sequence continues at coordinate 262,241 of NZ_JAANNX010000002.1, forward strand.
ACCGCCGGGATCGGCGAACTCGCCTACGTCGCCGGGAAGTACCAGATCACCATGGACCCCGCGGGCACCCCCACCGACTGGTGGATCTACGAGGACCTCAAGTTCCCGTACAAGCGCAACATCGCCGCCGTCGGCTTCGACCGCGACGAGATGACCCTGGAGGGCATCACCCGCGAGGAGATGCGGCGCGGCTGCTGGGACCCCAAGGCGCGCCTCGCGGACATGGACCTCAACCATGTCGAGGCGTCCCTGTGCTTCCCGTCGTTCCCGCGCTTCTGCGGGCAGACCTTCGCCGAGGCGCACGACAAGGAGGTCGCGCTGGCCTGTGTGCGCGCCTACAACGACTGGATGGTCGAGGAGTGGTGCGGCGACAGCGGCGGCCGGCTCATCCCGCTCTGTCTGATCCCGCTGTGGGACATCGGCCTCGCGGTCGCCGAGATCCGGCGCAACGCGGCCCGCGGGGTGCGCGCGGTGACCTTCTCCGAGATCCCGACCCACCTCGGGCTGCCGTCCATCCACTCGGGCCACTGGGACCCGTTCTTCGCGGTGTGCGAGGAGACGGAGACGGTCGTCAACATGCACATCGGCTCGTCCTCGCAGATGCCGGCCGCCTCCCCCGACGCGCCCCCGGCCGTCCAGGCGTCCCTGTCCTTCAACAACGCCATGGCCTCGATGATGGACTACCTCTTCAGCGGCGTCCTGGTCCGCTTCCCGCGGCTCAAACTGGCGTACTCCGAGGGCCAGATGGGCTGGATCCCGTACGCCCTGGAGCGCGCCGACGACGTGTGGGAGGAGCACCGCGCGTGGGGCGGCGTCCGCGACCTGATCCCGGAGCCGCCGTCGACGTACTACTACCGGCAGATGTTCTGCTGCTTCTTCCGCGACAAGCACGGGGTCGCCTCCCTGGACGTCGTCGGACGGGACAACGCGACCTTCGAGACCGACTACCCGCACGTCGACTCGACCTTCCCGCACACCAAGGAGGTCGCCCTCGACCACGTCAAGGGCCTCGACGACGAGACGGTCCACAAGCTGATGCGCGGCAACGCCATCCGCATGCTCGGCCTGGACCTGGACGACTAGTGCATCTCTCGGACACCCCTGGCGAGGCCGAGTTCCGCGCCCGGCTGCGGGAGTGGCTGGGCAAGGTGCTGCCCACGCTCCCGCCCCCGCCGCCCCCCGACGACTGGCCCGGCCGCCGCGCCCACGACCTCGGCTGGCAACGGACCCTGTACGACGCCGGATACGCGGACGTGCACTGGGAAGCCTCCCCGGCCACGCGGATGATCTTCCTGGAGGAGACCGAACGGGCCGGCGCGCCCTATGTGGGCGCCAACTTCGTCGGACTGCTGCACGCGGGCCCGACCATCGCCGCCGAGGGGACGGCCGCCCAGCGGGAGCGCTGGCTGCCGCCGATCCTGCGCGGCGAGGAGGTCTGGTGCCAGGGGTTCAGCGAACCCGGCGCCGGATCCGACCTCGCGTCGCTGCGCACACGCGCGTGGCGCGACGGCGACGACTACGTGGTGAGCGGCTCCAAGATCTGGACCTCCCACGCCGAGGTCGCCGACTGGTGCGAACTCCTGGTGCGCACCGACCCGGCCGCCCCCAAACACCGGGGCATCACCTGGCTGGCGCTGCGCATGGACGCGCCCGGCGTGACGGTCCGCCCGCTGCGCACGCTCGCCGGATCCGCCGAGTTCGCCGAGGTGTTCCTCGACGACGTGCGGGTGCCGGCGGCGCACCGGGTGGGCGCGGAGAACGACGGCTGGCGCGTGACGATGGTGACGCTGTCCTTCGAACGCGGCACGGCCTTCGTCGGCGAGGTCGTCGCCTGCCGGCGCGTGCTCGGCGAACTGGCCCGTGAGGCGCGCCGCAACGGCCGCTGGGACGATCCGGCGCTGCGCCGGCGGCTCGGCCTGCTGGACGCCGAGTTCCGCGCCCTGTGGCGGCTCACGCAGTGGAACGTGAGCGCGGCCGCGGCCGGCGCGGTCCCCGGCCCCGGCGGTTCGGTCTTCAAACTGAGGTACTCGCACGCGCGTCAGGAGCTGTACGACGCGGCGGCCGAGGTGCTGGGCGACGACGCCCTCGACCTGGACCGGCCCTGGGTGCTCGACCGGCTCTCCTCGCTGTCGTACACGATCGCGGCCGGTACCTCGCAGATCCAGCGGACCATCGTGGCCGAGCGGATCCTCGGCCTGCCCAGGGGGCGCTGAGCGGGGGAGATGACATGCGTTTCCAACTGAGCGACGACCAGCTTGCGTTGCGGGCCGGGGTACGTGAACTGCTGGCGCGGCGGTTCGACCGGGAGGCGCTGCGGGCCGCCGTCGGACGGCCCGGCCTGGACCGGGCGCTGTGGCGGGAGCTGGGCGCGGCCGGGTTCTTCGCGCTACGGCTGCCCGAGGCGGAGGGCGGGGTCGGACTCGGGCTGCCGGAGGCCGTGTTGCTGTTCGAGGAGGCCGGCCGGGTGCTGCTGCCCGGGCCCCTGATCGCCACCCACCTCGCCGCCGGGACCGTACCCGGCGCGGCCGAGGGGGCGACGGTCGTGGCGGCCGCCGACGGCGGCGGACTGCTGGAGTGGCGGGACGCGGCGGACGTCGTCCTGGGGGAGGGCGAGGGGTGGCCGCCCGGTCCCGGGGAAGCCGGGGGGCCGCCCGGTGTCGGGAAAGCCGGGGGGCCGCCTGGTCCTGGGGAAGGCGAGGGGCCGTCCGGTCCTGGGGAAGCCGACATGCCGCCCGGCCCTGGGGAGGCCGACGTGCCGTCCGGCCCTGGGGAGGCCGACGTGCCGCCCGGCCCTGGGGAGGCCGAGGGGCAGGACGGTCCTGGGGAGGCCGAGGGTTCCGGTCCCCGTCCCGGGGAGGCCGTGGCGCTGCGCTCGGTGGACCCGTTGACGCCGCTGCACCGGGTGCGCGCGCGGGGCGCCCCGGACCCCGTCGCCGTCCTCCTCACGGCGGCCGAGCAGCTCGGCACGGCCACGCGCGCGTGCGAGCTGGCCGTGGAACACGCGCGGACCCGCGAGCAGTTCGGGCGCCCGATCGGGTCCTTCCAGGCGGTCCAGCATCTGTGCGCGGACCTGCTGGCGCGCGTCGAGACGGCCCGTGCGGCCCTCTACGCGGCCGCCGTGACCGCGGACCCCGCCGACATCGCGGCGGCCCGTCTGCTGGCCGACGAGGGGGCCGTACGGGGCGCCCGTGACTGCCTCCAGGTGTACGGCGGCATGGGGTTCACCTGGGAGGCGGACGTCCATCTGCTGCTGAAACGGGCCTGGGTGCGCGCCCGTCGCGCGGGGGGCGGCGCGGACGCCGAGGAACTCCTCGCGCGCGAACTGCTGTCCGGTGCGGGCCGGTAGCGGAACCCGGCCGTACGGATGTCGCGGATTGTGGCATACCGGAATCACTGAGCGTCGATATCGGGTTGTGTCCGATGCGTGACCCGTCACGGCCCGGAGTCGGCGGGGTGCTCCGGTACCTTCTGTGGGATGCGAGTGGTTCTCGGCACGAGCCATGCCGGCCACGCCCCCGGGGCGGAGCCGGATCCGGCGGTGCGCGCCGCCACTCGCAGGGTCGACGGGCGGCGGGACCGCGCCTGTTCGACTCCCCTGGGCGAGCGTCGCACAGTATGCCGCACGAGTAATCCTTCGCGCTGGAATATGCCCGAAGCGCTTGTTGAGGTGACTGTCCGTCAACCAAGCTGTCTCGTAAGGGATTCACGTTCCGTCACCTTGCCTCTGGCCGTTGTTCTGGCCATGCAGAAAATGGCTACGATCGTGGCTCTCGTCGTCATGGTGCGCCCGCGACTCGCGTGGCTTGCGTGGCGCACGGCCATGTGTCCGCCGGTTCGGATGGTGTGAGCGGTGCAGGTGCTTCAAGTGCAACTGGAGATCCGGCCCGACCCCGCTGAGGTGGGGCGCGCCCGCAGGTGGGCCCGTTCGCGCCTCGCCGGGTCCGGGATAGGGCCCGACGAACCGCTCGCCGAGACCCTGATCCTGCTCATCTCCGAACTCGTCACCAACGCCGTGCTGCACACCGGGCGTCCGGCCGTGCTCCGGCTGTCCCTGCCCGGCCACGACGGCGACGGAGAGGCCACCGTCCGCCTGGAGGTGGCCGACAGCAGCGAGCGGGCCCCCGTGCCCCGCTGCGCGGGCGACGAGGCCACCAACGGGCGCGGCCTCGCCCTCGTCGACGGCCTCGCGGACCGCTGGGGCTGGAGCGTCGAGGGCGGCGGCAAGCGGATCTGGTGCGAACTGGACCGCTGCGCGCGGCCGTACGAGGAGACGGCCGAGCGGGGCGGTACGGCGGACCGCGGGCCCCTGGACGACCACGGGAGCATGGCGGGCCACGGCGGCGCGGTCTGTCACGCGTCGGCCTACGAGGGGTTCGCCTTCGAGGTGGTGTGACCGGTGACGGTGTCTGGGGTGGTGCACGGTGGTGCACGGTCGCAGAAAGCGCTGTCGTCCGGTCGGGAGCGGTCGCGGTGCGCCCCGGACGTGCTTCCGTGCGCGCCGTGACGCATCGGGCGTAAGTGATAAATCCCCTTCCAGGTGTTGACGGGCCCTGTCCGTTTGATCACGCTTGTGGCAGCGATTCGCCGTGAGGGGACGGCAAGGGTCTCGGTGACGGAGTCCCTCGCCGAGCGCGGGTCGTGACACGGCGTCGGCTCCCTCGGGGCCTGAGGGGAACCGGTGCCGGTACGCCGGGGTGGGACGGCGGCGCGCGGTGCCGTGCTCGGGGCGGGCAGCCGAGCGCCGCCGTCCGGGGCCGTCTGGGGCCGTCCGGGGTCTCGCGGGGCGGCTACAGGACGGCTACGGGGGCCACCGGCGTGCCCGTGCCGCCCACGAACGGCTCGGGCATGGCCGACAGCAGGAACGCGTACCGGCCCGCTTCTCCACAGGCTGTGGACAACTCTTCGAGATTCCAGTTCTGGCCCTGGAGCATCCCCATCTCGACCAGGTCGAGCGCGTGCACCGGCAGCCACAGGTCCTCGATCTCCGGCGGGAAGATCTCGAACGTGAGCGTGTCGTTGGCGACGGCGGCCACGTCCCGCGCGTGGAACCACTCCGGCGTACGGATCGACAGACCCGGCGAGGGAAAGCCGTACCCGTGCTTGTCGCCGGCCAGGTAGAGCTGGATCTGCCCGGTCCGTACGAGCACGACGTCACCGGTACGCACGCGTGTGCCCGCCAGTTCCTCCGCCGCCGCCAGGTCCTCCGGGGTGACCGCGTGCCCGCCGGGCAGCCGGTCGACGCCCCGCGCGCGGGCCACGTCCAGCAGCACCCCGCGCGAGACGACGTGCCGCGCCGTGCCGATCCCGCTGAACTCGGCGCCGCCGTGCGCGGTGACGGTGTGCGCGGGACGGCCGTTGTAGAGCGTCCCGGAGTGCGAGACATGGGTCAGCGCGTCCCAGTGGGTGCCCGCCTGGAGGCCCATCGTCACGGCGTCGTCGCTGCACGCCACCGTGCCGGGGCCGAAGATCTCCTGGTTGATCTGCACCATCGTGTGCAGCGGGTTGATCCGCCCCGGGATCAGCCCGGTCTGCACGCCGTCCTCGCGCAGCGGCAGCGCCAGCGGCACCCGGCGGCCGGTGCGGACCTCGGCGGCGGCCCGGCGCACCACCTCGTCGGTGATCAGGTTCAGGGTGCCGATCTCGTCGTCGGCGCCCCAGCGCCCCCAGTTGCGGACGCGCCCGGCGATGTCGTGGAACTCCTTCGGCAGTGCCATCCGGTGCCTCCCGGGGCTTGTCCTCGCCCGTCCGGCGGGACGTAGAATCTAACGGACCGTCAGATACGGTTCCGAGAGCATCTAACCGTCCGTCAGAAACCGCTGGAAGGGGAGAGGCGTGGGGAACTTCTTGGCCGGCAGGGTCATAGCCGTCACCGGCGCGGGGCGCGGCATCGGGCGGGCGGTCGCGCTGGCCGCGGCGGCCGAGGGTGCGCGGGTCGTCGTCAACGACTACGGCGTGGCCGTGGACGGGGGTTCGCCCGCGAGCGAGGTCGCCGAAGCCGTCGTCAAGGAGATCGAGGCGGCCGGCGGACAGGCCGTCGCCGTCGCCGACGACATCTCCACGATGGCGGGCGGGCAGCGGGTCGTGGACACCGCCCTGGAGGCGTTCGGACGGCTCGACGGGGCGGTGTGCGTCGCCGGGATCCTGCGCGAGCGGATGCTGTTCAACATGACCGAGGAGGAGTGGGACCCGGTCGTCGCCACCCATCTCAAGGGCACGTTCACGGTCTTCCGGGCGGCCGCCGCGGTGATGCGCCGGCAGGGCTCGGGCAGGCTGATCGGCTTCACCAGCGGCAACCATCAGGGGTCGGTGTCGCAGGCCAACTACAGCGCGGCGAAGGGCGGGATCATCTCGCTGGTGCGCAGCGCGGCGCTCGGTCTGCACCGGTACGGGGTGACGGCGAACGCGGTGGCGCCGGTGGCGCGGACCCGGATGTCGGCGGGGGTGCCGACGGAGCTGGCGGAGATCGGCGAGCCGGAGGACGTCGCCGCCATGGTGATTTACCTTTTGTCCGACCGCGCGGCCGAGCTGGGGATAACCGGACAGGTCTACACGGTCGCCGGTGCGAAGATCGCCGTGTGGGCCCAGCCGCGGGAGCTGCGGGCGGCCTACGCGGAACAGGGCGCGTGGACTCCGGAGCGGATCGCCGAGGCGCTGCCGGGGTCGGTGGGGACGGATCCGATGCCGATGCTGGAGCGGCTGGAGGAGATGCGGCGGGCGGCGGCGGAGGGGGCGCGGCCCAACGGGTGAGGTCCCGTGCCCGGGGTGGGTGCGGGGTGTGTGGCCGGACATGCGGGTGTGGGTGCCGTTCGCTCAGGGAGGTGCACGTGGATTTCGGGTTCGATGCGGTGGACGACGGCTTTCGTGCCGAGGCGCGTGCCTGGCTCGCCGAGCACGCGCCGGGGGCCTCGGACCGGTGGGGCTGGGAGCGGACGCTCGGCGCCGCGGGATGGATCGGCCTGGGCTGGCGGGAGGGCGGGTACGGCAACCGGACCGCCACCCTCACCCAACAGGTCGCCTGGGCCGAGGAGTACGCGCGCTCGGCGGCCCCGGCGCGCTCCGGGCACATCGGGGAGAACCTCCTCGCGCCGACCCTGCTCGCCCACGGCTCGGCGGAGCAGAAGGACCGGTTCCTGCCGCCGATCGCGGCGGGTGCGGAGCTGTGGTGCCAGGGGTACAGCGAGCCCGGCGCGGGCTCGGACCTGGCCGGGGTGCGCACCCGGGCGGAGCGGTCGGCCGACGGGTTCCGGGTGACCGGCCAGAAGATCTGGACCTCCCTCGCCCATGAGGCCGACTGGTGCTTCGTGCTGGCCCGCAGCGATCCGGAGTCGACGCGGCACCGGGGGCTGACCTTCCTGCTGGTGCCGATGGACCAGCCGGGCCGTATCGAGGTGCGGCCGATCCGCCAGCTCACCGGCGCCGGCGACTTCAACGAGGTCTTCTTCGACGGGGCGCGCGCCGCGCACGTGGTCGGCGCGGAGGGGGACGGCTGGCGGGTCGCGATGAGCCTGCTCGGCTTCGAGCGGGGGGTGTCGACGCTCGCCCAGCAGATCGGGTTCGCCGAGGAGTTGGGGCGGGTGATCCGGGCCGCCGTGGAGTCCGGGGCGGCCGACGACCCGGTGACGCGGGAACGGCTGGTCGGGCTGTGGGCCGAGCTGCGGACCATGCGGTGGAACGCGTTGCGGACGCTGGGCGGTTCCGGCGGGCCGGGCGCGCCCAGTGTCGCCAAGCTGCTGTGGGCCGGCTGGCACCAGCGGCTCGGGGAGGCCGCGGTGGGGGTGCGGGGCGCACCGGCGAGCGCGGGCCCCTCGGACTGGTCGCCCTCGGCGCCGTACGAACTGGACGAGGCGCAGCGGCTGTTCCTGTTCTCCCGGGCCGACACGATCTACGGCGGCTCGGACCAGATCCAGCGCACGATCATCGCCGAGCGGGTGCTCGGCCTGCCGAGAGAGCGCAAGGGGGTCGTCTGATGCGAGGGGTGCTGTTCGACGGGAAACGGGCCGGGGTCGTCGACGACCTCCAGGTGCGGGAGCCGGGGCCAGGGGAGGTGCTCGTGGCGGTCGCGGCGGCCGGGCTGTGCCACAGCGACCTGTCGGTGATCGACGGGACGATCCCGTTCCCCGCGCCGGTGGTCCTCGGGCACGAGGGCGCCGGGGTCGTGGCGGAGGTCGGGGCCGGGGTCACCCATGTCCGGCCCGGTGACCATGTGGCACTGTCCACGCTGGCGAGCTGCGGGGCCTGCGCCGAGTGCGACCGGGGACGGCCGACGATGTGCCGAAGGGCCATCGGGCGCCCGGGGCGGCCGTTCACGCGCGCGGGGCGCCCGGTGCACCAGTTCGCCTCCACCTCCGCCTTCGCCGAGCGGACGGTCGTCAAGGCGGTCCAGGCGGTGCGGATACCGAACGACATACCGCTGACCTCCGCCGCGCTGATCGGCTGCGGGGTGCTGACCGGGGTCGGCGCGGTGCTCAACCGGGCCCGGGTGGGCTTCGGCGAGAGCGTCGTCGTCATCGGCACGGGCGGCATCGGGCTGAACGTCCTCCAGGGCGCGCGGCTCGCGGGCGCGCTGCGGATCGTCGCCGTGGACGCCAACCCGGCCAAGGAGGAGGTGGCCCGCCGGTTCGGGGCCACGCACTTCCTGACCTCGGTGGACGGCGTACGGGAGGTGCTGCCGACGGGCGCGGACCATGTCTTCGAGTGCGTGGGCCGGGTGGAACTGGTCCGCGCGGCCATCGATCTCCTCGACCGGCACGGACAGGCGGTGCTGCTCGGAATGCCGGCAGCGACCGCGGAGGCGTCCTTCGTCGTCTCCTCCCTCTTCCTGGACAAGTCCATCCTCGGCTGCCGCTACGGCGCCTCCCGCCCCCAGCACGACATCGCCCTCTACGCCACCCTCTACACCGAGGGCCGCCTCCTCCTCGACGAACTCGTCACCCGCACCTACCCGGTGGAGGACTTCGAAGAAGCAGCCGAGGACGCGGAGGCGGGCCGGGTGGCCCGGGGGGTGCTCACGTTCTGACGACGGCGCGTTCGTAGTCGGGGTCACCCTCAGTGCCGTCTGGAGGTGCTCCGCACCTCACTCCGGTGTGGTCGCGTACCGCTCGATGCTCGCGCGGCCTGTCGATCGGTCGAGCAGGCGCAGTTCCCACGGGCCCGTGTTCACATCGAAGTCCTTGCCGAACCCGACCCACTTGCCTGCCATACGCCGACCCGTCGGCTCGGTGAGCAGTTGGATCGCACCGTGGTACCGGGCGCCCTGGTAGTACCCGTCGGCCGCCGTCTGCTCGGTCCAGGTACCGGTGACGACGTTCCGGTCGACGGTGAGATCCAGAGACAGCGGGCTGTCCGGGTTGGTCGATGCTCCGGGCAGGCTCTGAGCCGTCAGCCGGTTGCCGTGCTGGACGATCACGACGTGGTGCTTGCAGTCGAACGTCTGGTCCCGGCTGGACGAGTAGAACTCGTACCGGGACAGCCAGATGCCCCCGTAGTCGCTCCGCAGCTCCGGCTGCGGGCTCGTGGCAGCGTCGGCTGTGCCGACCTCCCCGGTCTCCATGTCGTGGCCTCCTGCCCCGTCCGAGTGGACGCGTGCCATCGGGATCGCGAACCCCAGCGACTCGGGAGCACGGCCGGTGAACCGCTTCAGCGCCCGCGCATAGAGCGGGCGGCAGGTCCTGGTCTCCCCGGACTCCCAGCGTTGCACGAGCCGCTTGGAGGCGTCGTTCGGTTCCCCCAGCTCCTCGCCCACGTCACGTAAGCCCCGGGCGAACTCGTCCTGACTGAGGTTCATCGACTTGCGCACGGACGCCAGCACGTCATTGGGGGTTCGTCCACGCTCAGCCGCAGTCGTCATGAACCGAGAGTAGCTACGTCACGTCTCCAATGACACCGGTTTGACGCCCTCCGGGTGACGTCGACCCGACCCCCGAGGGACGCCTCGAACGTCGCCGCGATGGTCGTGATCGATCCGGAACATGGTCGTCATGTCCATCCGTATCAGCGCATACACGGTGAGAGTCGACGGCACTCGGACCGAGTCGCGATCCCTGTACGAGGGTGAGGGCGGAGAACCCCTTGCCACCGGCCTGATGCCGCCGTGCTCGTGCCCCAAATGCAGGGGTGGGCGGCATGACCGGAGTACCACGGACCCCCGAACCACGTGGAGGTAAGCCAGCATGAGCACGGCACTAGTGATCCGCGACCCGAAGGCGTACGTCACCCCGGACGTGTGGGAGCGGGAGGTGGCTCTCCTCCTCCGCAACCCGGAGAACACACGCGAACTCGCGGAGGCCAAGTTCGGACAGGCCATCGCCTACCTGGTCACGTGCGGTGAGAACCCGGGCCTTCTCATGGGCCCGTCCAAGCAGGTGGACGAGGCATGGCACTCGTTCATGCTCGACTCGATTCCGTACCACCACTTCACCAGTCGGCACTTCGGCCGGTACATCCACCACGTGCCGGAACTTCCGGGGGCGGCGTCCGGCGTTCAGCGCGTCGGTGACGACAAGGCGTCGCTGGACGGCCACGACCTCAAGACCGGCGGCCCGCTCGTCCTGGAACAGACGATCAAGGCCATCAGGGTGGCCGGGTTCGAGATCGAGCCCGACCTGTGGGGCATGGCGGAGGCGGCCGACTGCAATCAGTGCCACGCCGGGTGCCACGACTCGCCCAAGTAGGAGTGAGCGGAGGGTGAGTTGGGGCCCGCCTCCGTAAGTTGGGTGGGCCCCTCCTGCCGGAAAGGATCACCGCATGTCATTGGCCGAGTCCTGGGAGAGGTACGCGGTCGGGAGCAAGCCGCGCAGAGCCGTGAATGCCAAGGGGGATGCGACCTGGTTGAACTGGACGCAGTACGCCGATCACGGGCCCGACGAGGGAGTTTTGGGGGCCGTGGCGGGGCGTCGGGTACTGGAGTTGGGGTCGGGGAGCGGCAGTAATCTCGCGCATCTCGTGACGCTGGGTGCGACAGGGCGAGGCGTGGACGTCGCCCCCGCGCGGGAGGCGGGCGCGGTGGAGCGCTGGGGGCATCTGCCGGGGCTCGAGTTCCGTACGGCGGAGGCGACGGCGTTTCTGAGGGAGACGGGCGAGACGTTCGACGTCGTGCTCTCGATCTTCGGCGCCGTGTGGTTCGTTGACCCGGACATCCTGCTCCCGCTGATCCGCTCACGCTTGGCACCGGGCGGGATGCTGGCCTTCTCGCATCTGCCTCCGGGCGGCCGGGGGCCCAGGCCCGCCGGAGCCGGACCGCGGTACGACCGCACCCCGGACGAGTGGCGGCGCATCCTGACGGGGCACGGCTTCTCCGGCGTGGGCGTGTCTGTGATCGACCCGCCGGAGGGACGGACCGTCGGCACGATGCTCGTCCGCGCCTCGGCGTGACACCCTCCACGCCCCCTCAGGCGCTCTCGGTCGTTTCCTCCCGCTCCGTGCGGAACGTCCGGCGGTAGGCCGTAGGGGTCACCCCCAGGGCTGTCTGGAGGTGTTGGCGCATGGACTGGGCCGTGCCGAAGCCGGCGTCGTGGGCGATGCGGTCGACGGAGAGGGCGCTGGACTCGAGGAGGTGGCGGGCCCGTTCCACCCGCTGCTGGGTGAGCCACTGGCCGGGGCTGACACCGGCCTCCTCGCGGAAGCGGCGGGTGAAGGTGCGGACCGACATGGACTCCTGGGCGGCCATGTCCCGCAGTTGGATCGGCTCGTGCAGCCGGGCCAGTGCCCAGGCCCGCGCCGAGGCCGTGCTCGACTGCTGGGGGTCGGGCACCGGCCGGGCGATGTACTGGGCCTGTCCGCCGTCGCGGTGCGGCGGGACGACGGTGTAGCGGGCCACGTGGTTGGCGACGGCGGTGCCGTGGTCGCGGCGCAGGATGTGCAGGCACAGGTCGATCCCGGCGGCCACGCCGGCCGAGGTCAGCACGTCCCCGTCGTCGACGAACAGCACGTCCGGGTCGACGCGCACGCGCGGGAAGAGCTTCTGCATGTGGTCGGCCTCGGCCCAGTGCGTGGTCGCGCGGCGGCCGTCGAGGAAACCGGCGGCGGCCAGCACGTACACGCCCGTGCAGATGGAGGTGAGGCGGGTGCCCGGGCGGATGTGGGCCAGGGCGGCGGCCAGCTCCTCGGTGAGCACGCCCCGCTCGAAGACCGGGCCCAGCTCGTAGGAGGCGGGGACCACCACCGTGTCGGCGGTGGCGAGCGTCTCGGGGCCGTGGTCGACCATCAGGGCGAAGTCGGCGTCCGTCGCGACCGGCCCCGGCGGCCGGACCGAGCAGGTCACGACCTCGTACAGCGGTCGCCCCTCGGCGTCCTTGGGGCGGCCGAAGATGCGGTGCGGGATGCCCAGCTCGAAGGGGATCAGCCCGTCGAGGGCGAGCACGACGACGCGGTGCGGGTGGTGGGCGGCCGGAACGGCTTCCTGCGGCATGGCCCGATCCTAGCGAATGCTGACCCTCGGGCCACTAGTTGAAGGTGCATGGATGTTGGAGTCTGTACGGCGTGTCCCAGATAAGCGAAGTGCCCGCCCCGGCCGGGGCGCGGTCCCCGAAGAAGGCGGCCCGGATCCACCGCGCGTGGTTCGTCGCCGCCGTCACCTTCGTCACGATCATCGGCGCGGCCGCCTTCCGTTCGCTGCCGAGCCTCCTCATCGACCCGCTGCACCAGGAGTTCGGCTGGTCGCGCGGCACGATCGGCGCGGCCGTCTCCATCAACCTCGCGCTGTACGGGCTCACCGCGCCGTTCGCGGCCGCGCTGATGGACCGGTACGGCATCCGCCGGGTGGTCGCCGTCGCGCTGACCGTGATCGCCGTCGGCTCGGGCCTCACCGTGTGGATGACGGCCGCCTGGCAACTCCTGCTCTGCTGGGGCCTGCTGGTCGGCCTCGGCTCCGGTTCGATGGCGCTGGCCTTCGCCGCGACGGTCACCAACCGCTGGTTCACCGAGCGCCGGGGCCTGGTCAGCGGCATCCTCACCGCGGCCTCCGCCTCCGGCCAACTCATCTTCCTGCCGCTGCTGTCCTGGATCGTCACCCGGTACGAGTGGCGTCCGGCGGCCGTCACCGTCGCGCTGGCCGCCCTCGCCGTCGTCCCCTTCGTCTGGCTGCTGCTGCGCGACCACCCGGCCGACATCGGCGTCGCGCCGTACGGGGCGAAGGAGTTCGTGGAGAAGCCGCCGCCGGTGACGGGCGCCGCCCGCCGCACGGTCACCGTCCTGCTGAAGGCCGTTCGCACCGGCCCGTTCTGGCTGCTCGCCGGGACCTTCGCGATCTGCGGCGCGTCCACCAACGGCCTGATCCAGACGCACTTCGTGCCGGCCGCCCACGACCACGGCATGCCGATCACCGCGGCGGCCTCGCTGCTCGCGGTCATCGGGGTGTTCGACGTCGTCGGCACGATCGCATCCGGCTGGTTCACCGACCGCTTCGAACCGCGCCGTCTGCTCGCCGTGTACTACGCCCTGCGCGGCGTCTCGCTCCTCTTCCTCCCCCTCCTCCTGGCCCCCTCGGTCCACCCGCCGATGATCTTCTTCATCGTCTTCTACGGCCTCGACTGGGTCGCCACCGTCCCGCCCACCCTGGCCCTGTGCCGGGAGCAGTACGGCGAGGACAGCGCCATCGTCTTCGGCTGGGTCCTCGCCTCCCACCAGGTCGGCGCCGCGCTCGTGGCCTTCCTGGGCGGCGTCGCCCGCGACACCTTCGGCTCCTACGACGTCGTCTGGTACGCCTCGGGCGCGCTGTGCGCGGCGGCGGCCCTGATGGCCCTGGTGATCCGACGCCGCCCGGCGGCTCCCGTGCCCACGGGCGCCCTGCCCGCCTAGGGCCTCAGACGTGGTCCGCCCAGGGCCTCAGAGGAACCGCCCCCGGTGGAACAGCAGTGGCGGTTCCTCGTCGGCCGTCGTGCCGAGCGCGGTCACCCGGCCCACCACGATCAGATGGTCGCCGCCGGTGTGGACCGCGTGGACCGCGCAGTCGATCCAGGCGAGGGCACCGGCCAGGCGCGGCGCGCCGGAGACGGGCGCGGGGTCGTGGCGGACCCCGGCGAACTTGTCCGCGCCGCTCACCGCGAAGGCCCGGCACAGGGCGGCCTGGTCCGCGCCCAGCACGTTGACGCAGAACACGCCCGCGCGGGCGATGCGCGGCCAGGTCGTCGACGTACGGCCGACCATGAAGGCGACCAGCGGCGGGTCCAGGGACAGGGACGAGAAGGACTGGCAGGCGAACCCGGCGGGGCCCGGCTCGCCGTCGCCCGCCGGGGCGGTGATCACGGTGACGCCCGAGGCGAACGCCCCCAGCACGCGCCGGAACTCCGCCCGGTCCACCGGCGCGCGCTCGTCGTCGCGCACGCAGCGCAGCTCGGGCCGGGGCAGCGCCTCGACCGGCCGTGCCCGCAGATACCGGACGGCCGCCGCCGCCATCCCCGCGTGTCCCATCACACCGCCCATTGAAACTGACAGAGCGTCAGATCGGAAGGGGTGTGCATCACGTACGCTGCCGCCCATGGGGTGGGAGAACGTGCGTACGAAGACGGGTCTGAGCTGGGGGAAAGGCGTGCAGTCCGCCGCCGCGGCGGCCGGGGCGGCACAGCTCCCCGTGGTCATCCTGCTGTGGTGGTTCCAGCGGCTGGACACCGAGGACTACGGCCTCATGGGCCCCACCTGGGGACTGGCCTGCCTGACGGTCTTCGCGCCCCTGTACCTGCCGTTCCTGGGCCTGGCGCACGCCTGCGCGCAGACCCTCCCCGCCCTCACCCTCGCCCGCACCGCGCTGCGCCCCCTGCCCTGGCCCGAGTGGGTACGGCACCTGCTGGGCACGGCGCTGGTCGCGGTGGCGTGGGCCGGCGTGGCGGCCGCCCTGTGGGGACTGCCGTTCGGCACCACCGCAGGGGCGCTTACGGCGCTCGGTGTCCTGCCCGTCCTCGCCGTGCACCGGACGCGGCGGCGTCCCCGGGGAACCTGGGGCATCTGGTGGCGGGCGGGGGCCGCCTCCGTCGCGCTGTCCGTGCTCACCGTGCTGGGCGGCCTCCTCGCCACGGCCACCGGCCTGATCGAGGAGTACGAGCCGCCCGAGCTGTCCGCCGACCGGCTCGCCGGCGTCTGGCGCGGCGCGGACGGCGCGGAGCTGCTGCTGCGGCCCGGCGGCCGGGCCGAGCTGACGGGGATCCCGGCGGACGAGCCCGGCTCCTACGGCGAGGTGATCGTCTGCGAGGGCACCGGCACGTGGGCGCTCGGCCGGGCCGACGACCACGCCCGCCGGGACGCCGTCGTCCTGCGGATCGCCGCGGGCAGCGGCACCGGCAGCGGCTGCGGCGACGAGCTGACCTGGACGATCAGCGGCACGGACCGGGCCCCCGAACTCTTCGCGGTGCTGGGCGATCCGGACGCGGGGGACGTACGGATCCTGGAGCGGGCGTCGTCCTGAAGTCCGCCGGGGTCAGCGGCCCCGGAAGCGGGCCTCGCGCCGTTCCACGAAGCTCGCCACGCCCTCCCGGGCGTCCGCCGTCGTCATGTTGATCTCCTGGGCGGCGGCCTCGGCCGCGAAGGCGGTGGCGCGGTCGGTGTCGAGGGAGGCGTTGACGAGCTGCTTGGTCAGGGCCAGGGTGCGGGTCGGGCCGGCGGCGAGCCGGGCGGCCCAGTCGTGGGCGGTCTTGGGCAGGTCGGCGTCCGGGACGACCCGGTTGACCAGGCCGAGGCGTTCGGCGTCCGCCGCGGTGAGCGCGTCGCCGAAGAACATCAGCTCCTTGGCGCGCTGCGGGCCGATCAGCCGGGGCAGCAGATAGGCGCCGCCGCCGTCCGGGACCAGGCCCCTGCGCACGAACACCTCGATGAAACGCGCCGATTCGGCGGCCAGTACCAGATCGCAGGCGAGCGCGAGATGCACGCCGAGCCCGGCCGCCGTGCCGTTCACGGCGGCGATCACCGGCTTCTCGCAGTCGAGGACGGCGGAGATCAGCCGCTGGGCGCCCAGTCGGAGCGTGCGGGCCACGTCCCCGGCCAGGCGCTGTTCGGCCACGGGCTCCCCGACCTTTCGCTCCCCGGCCACGTGCTGTTTGGTTACGGGTTCCCCGGCGCCGTGCTGTGCGGCCGGGTGCTGTTCGGTTACGGGCTCTCCGGCGCCGCGCTGCTCGGCCATGGGCTCCCCGGCCTTCCGCTCTCCGCCCACGTGCTGTTCGGCTACGGGCTCCTCGGCCACGGGCTCCCCGGCCACGCGCTGTTCGGCCACGGGCTCCTCGGCCATGGGCTCCCCGGCCTTCCGCTCTCCGCCCACGCGCTGCTCGGCCACGCGCTCTCGGGCTCCCCGCTGCTCGGCCACGCGCTCTCCGGTCTCCCGCTGCTGGCCCACGCGTTCCTCGGCCACGCGCTCTCGGGCCCCGCGTTCCTCGGCCACGGGCTCCCCGGCCCTCCGCTCCCCGGCCCTCCGCTCCCCGGCCCTCCGCTCTCCGCTCACGCGCTGCTCGGCCCCGCGCTGCTCGGCCCCGCGCTGCTCGGCCCCGCGCTGCTCGGCCCCGCGCTCCTCGGCCGCGGGCTCCCCGGCTCTCCGCTCTCCGCCCCCGCGCTCCTCGCCCACGCGCTCTCCAGCCCCCCGCCCCCCGGCCAAGCGCCCTCCGGCTCCCCGCTCCTCGGCCAAGCGCCTCCCGGCCCCCCGCTCACCCGCACCCGCCCCCGCCCCGCCCCGCAGATCGGCGCCCGCGCAGAAGCCGCGGCCGGTTCCTGTGAGGATCACCGCGTGGACGTCCGGATCGGCGGAGGCGTCGGCGAGGAGCGCGATCAGCTCGTCGCGCAGGGCGGGGGTGAGGGCGTTGAGGGCCTCGGGCCGGTCGAGGGTGAGGCGGGTGACATGGCCGTCCACCGTGACCAGGATCCCGGGGCCGGGCCGCGTCACCGGCACACCACCAGCGCGTCCAGCGCCACCGCGCCCTGCCCCCGGGGCAGCACCATCAGCGGGTTGATGTCGAGCTCGGCGAGGTCGTCGCCCAGCTCCAGCGCCATCCGCTGCACCCGCAGGATCACCTCCACCAGGGCGTCCAGATCGGCCGGGGGACGGCCGCGGACGCCGTCCAGCAGGGCCCGGCCGCGCAGTTCGGCCGCCATCGCGCGGGCCTGGTCCTCGCCGAACGGCGGCACGCGCACCGCGGTGTCCCGCAGGACCTCCACCAGCACCCCGCCCAGCCCGACCGTCACCGTCGGCCCGAACAGGTCGTCGTGGGTGACGCCGACGAACATCTCCACGCCCCGCTCGACCATCTGGCAGACCAGGACGCCGTCCAGGCCGACGTCCTCGTAGCGGGCGATGTCGGTCAGCTCGCGGTAGGCGTCGCGGACCTGGCTGGCCGAGGTCAGACCGATCTTCACCAGGCCCAGTTCGGTCTTGTGGGCGATCTGGCCGCCGGACGCCTTCATCACCACCGGGTAGCCGACCAGCCCCGCCGCCCGGACGGCCGCCGCCGCGCTGGTGACGAGCTGCTCGCGCGGGACCCGGATGCCGTACGCGCGCAGGAGCTGCTTCGCCGCGTGCTCGCTGAGCTGATGGCCCGGCCGCATCAGCATCCGGGCCTTGCGGCAGGACGGCGACGGGGTGCGCGGGGCCTGGTCGAAGGGGGAGCGGTAGTCGCGGACGAAGCGGTGGTGGTCGAGATGGGCGCGGACGGCGGCGACGCAGTTGGCGAGGGTGCGGAAGGTGGCCACCCGCGAGGAGCCCAACAGGACGTCCCGGTAAGCGGATTCCGTGCCCACGGGGGAGCCCCAGACCACGCACACCAGCTTGTCCGTGTGCTCGGCCGCGTCCACCAGATCCTGGACGAGACGGTCGCTGAGCGGCGGGAACGGGCCGGTGATCGGACAGATCAGGACGCCCACGGCCGGGTCGGCGAGGATCGTGTCGATGATCCTCCGGCCGCGCCAGTCGCCCACCGGATGACCGCCGTTGTCCACCGGGTTGGCCACGTTCAGGTACTCGGGGATCCACTGGTGCAGTTCGGCCTGGCGGGCCGGTGAGAACACCGGCAGCCGCAGCCCCGCCGCCGTCGCGAGGTCGGCCGCGTGCGCGCCGGTGCCGCCCGAGATCGAGTAGACGACGACCCCGTCGGCCTGCGGCGGCCTGGCCCGCGCCAACAGGGCGGCGGTGTCCTGGAGTTCGTCCAGACCGTCGACGCGGATCACCCCGAACTGGCGCATCGCGGCGTCCACCACCTCGTCCGCGCCGGTCAGTTTCCCGGTGTGGGAGGCGGCGGTGCGGGCTCCGGTCTCGGTGCGGCCGACCTTCACCGCGACCACCGGCACCCCGCGCCGGGCGGCCCGGTCGGCGGCGAGCAGGAAGGCGCGGCCGTCCTTGAGACCCTCGACATAGGCGGCGATGGCGCCGACGTCGGCGTGTTCGGCGAAGTAGGAGAGGAAGTCGGCGGTCTCCAGATCGGCCTCGTTGCCGGTCGGCGCCCAGTGGGAGAGGCGGACGCCGTTCTCCTGGAGGGCGAAGACCGGGCGGCCCTGGTGCCCTGACTGGGTGATCAGGGCGATGGCGGGGCCCTTGAGGTCGTCGCGGAACAACTCGAAGGCGTTGAGGTTGGTGTTGGGCCCGAGCAGCCGCATCCCGGAGCGCCGCACCGCCGCCGTGAGCCGGGCCTGCGCGGCGGCGCCCGCCTCGCCGGTCTCCGCGAAGCCGGAGGCGAAGACGACCACGAACCGCACCTTCGCCTCCGCGAGCCGCTCGATCACCGGCAGCGGATCGGCCACCAACAGCACGGCCACGTCGACCTGTTCGGGCAGCTCGGTCACCGAGGGCACGCAGGGGATGCCGAAGACCGAGGTGCGGGTGGGATGCACCGGGTGCAGCCGGGCCCCCACCCGCTCGGCCCAGCGCACCAGTTGCCGGGTGACGCCGGTGTTCGGGCGGCCCTCGGTGTCCGAGGCGCCGACGACCGCGACCGACCCGGGCCGGAAGAACCGGTCCAGATCGGGGGTGTCGGCGTACAGCGGACGGCCGCTGACGTCCAGGTCGTCCGTGTCGGCCGGCCGCCCGTGCACGGCCGGACCGGGCTGCTCGCCGCAGGCGAGGACACGGGCCCGGCGGGAGTCGGTGGTGAGGGTGCCGTGGGTTGATCCAAGCATCGGTCCGCCCCGCTCCTGTGTGACTGGGACTGCACTGTGACCGCCAAGTAACTGACGCTCTGTCAGATTACAGAACTGACAGAGTGTCAGGAATGGGTGTGCACACAGAAAGGACGAACGGGTGCGAGGGCTGCCCTACAGGA
The DNA here is from genome assembly GCF_013363615.1 of Streptomyces sp. CAI-85. Lineage (NCBI taxonomy): Bacteria > Bacillati > Actinomycetota > Actinomycetes > Kitasatosporales > Streptomycetaceae > Streptomyces > Streptomyces sp. CAI-85. Next base: position 281,461 of record NZ_JAANNX010000002.1, read on the forward strand.
CGGCCAGCACCTCCCGCGCCACCCGCTCGCCCGACCGCACCGCGCCGTCCATGAACCCCATCCAGTGCACGGACGTCTCCGTCCCCGCCCAGTGGATGCCGCCGACCGGCTCACGCAGGGCGCGCCCGTACCGGGTCAGGACGCCGGGCGTGGCGATGGAGACGGGGCCGCCCCGGGTGTAGCGCTCGTTGTTCCAGCGTTGCAGGACGAACGCCGTGGGGGAGGCGGCCTTCGCGCCGAAGTAGGTCACGTAGTCCTTGAGGACGGCCGCCCTGACCTCCGCCTCGCCCGCCGCGTCCAGTTCGCGCATCCGGTCGGCCTCGATGAACCCCATCAGCGCGCCGAAGGAGGCGTCCGGCGGGGAGTTGTCGAAGGTGGAGCTGATCACCCCGGTGTCGCTCACCACCTGGCCGTTGAGGCCGTCCGCCCGCCAGAAGGGGGTGTCGTAGACGGCGATCGCCTTGCCGACCGAGGCCATCGGCAGCCGCTGGGTGAGCTGGTCCCGGGCGGCCGGCAGCAGCGGGTCGTAGGAGATCCGGGCCGCGAGCGGCGGGGGTACGGCGACCACGACCCGCTTCGCCGTGACGGTGACGCCGTCCGCCGTCACGACGTACGAGCCGCCGCCGGACCGGGTGATCGTGCGCACCGGGGCGTTCAGCACCACCCGGTCGCCGAGCGCGGCGGCCAGCCTCTCCGGCACCTGCTGCGAGCCGCCGGCGAACCGCAGTTCCTGGGCGCCGTTCGCGGTCTCGGTCAGCCGCTCCAACGTGCCCGGTGTGCCGGGCTCTCCGGCGGCGGCGATGTAGAACAGCACGAACAGCAGGGAGAGTTCACGCGGCTCGGCCGAGAAGATCGACGTACAGGCCACGTCCAGCAGGAACTTGGCGGACGGGATCACGGCGTTGGCGCGCAGCCAGGTCTCGAAGGTCTGCCGGTCCCATTCCTCCGCCTTGGCCGCGGTCCAGGGCGCGTCCACCGGCACCTGTCTGGCCATGTCGTCCAACGCGGCCTGTACGGCGGCCGCGTTGGCGAGACCGGCGACGTCGACCGGCGGGACCGAGCCGAGCAGGCCGTCGGTGGCGTAGGGGGTCCTCTTGCCGTCCTTGTAGAGGAGGTTCTTGCCGGTGTTGTAGGTGGCGAAGGTCCCTACGCCGAGGGAGTCTGCGAGGGCCTTGATGCGGGTCTGGGTGGGGCCGATGAACTCGCCGCCGCCCTCGGTCACTTCGCCGTTCGGCAGGGTGAGGCCGAGCACCCGGCCGCCGACGCGGCCGCGGGCCTCCAGGACGGCGACCGTCCGCCCGGCGGCGACCAGGTCGCGGGCCGCGGTGAGACCGGCCAGACCGGCGCCGACGATCGCGACGTCCACGTCCCGGGTGGCCGCGGCGGCCGTACCGGCGGAGGCCGCGGTGAGGGCGGTCGCGCCGGCGGCGACGGCGGTGACGGCGGCGGTGCGGCCGAGCAGGGAGCGGCGGGAGAGGGGTCTTTCGTTCGCGGTGTGCGGTCTTCCACTTGCCGTGTGCGGTCCTTCACTTGCCACGTGCGGCCTCCGTAGGAGAGGGGCGGGCGGAGCCGGAAAGATGAACAGGGCTCACATTCTGGCTCCGCGCGCGGGCACGGGACAACGCTCGCGTCACATTCGGCACACGAGTAAGCGGGGTGCGGGCTAAAGGAGTTGGGTGCCGCGGGTCCTCACCGGAACTGCCGGCGCACGGCCTTGGCGATCCGTTCCGCGTCGATGCCCAGCTCGCGCAGGGTGCCGCTGATCGGTGTGGTGAACCCGGTGAAGTACAGGCCGGGCGCGTCCTTCGGCGCCTGCGGGCCGTGCGCGAGGGGCAGCCCGCGCTCGTCGAGCACGCCGAGATGGCCGACCAGAGGCTCCAGGGCACGGACGTAACCGGTCGCGGCGACCACGGCGTCCGGCGAGATCCGGGTGCCGTCCGCGAGGAGCACCTTGCCGCCCTCCTCGAAGGCGTCCACGGCGGCGACCACCTCGATACGGCCCTTGCGCACCCCGTCGATCAGACCGACGTCCTGCACCGGGATCGCACCCTCCCGGGCCCGGGTGTAGAGCCCGCTGTCGGGGCGCGGCAGCCCCTGCGCGGAGAGATCGGGCAGGGTCAGCGCCATGACCCGGCAGATCCGGTCGACCAGGCCGACGGGCAGCCGCCGGACCAGGATGCCGCTGTACTGGGCGGGCCAGCCGGCGGTCGAGCGCCGCACGATGTGCGGGACCGTGCGGACCGCCAGCCGCACCCGTGACGCCCCGTGCTCCACCAGGTCGACGGCGATCTCGGCACCGGTGTTGCCGACGCCGACGACGAGCACGTCCCGGCCCGCGTACGGGGTGCCGTCGCGGTAGGCGGCGGCGTGCACGAGGTCGCCGTCGTAGGTCTCGCGGCCCGGCCAGTCCGGCAGGTGCGGGGTGTGGTTGTAGCCGGTGGCGACGACGACCGCCGCGCCGGTCAGCTCCCGTCCGCCGGTGCCGTGCAGCAGCCAGCCGGTGCCGTCGGCCGAGCGCTCGATCCGGGAGACCTCGACGCCGGTGATGATCTCCAGCTCATGGACCTCGGCGTACTTCTCCAGGTACCGCACCACGTCGTCCCGCTTCGCCCAGCGCCCGAAGCGGCGGGGCATCTTCAGCCCGGGGAGGGCGGACGTCCGCCGGGTGGTGTGCAGCCGCAGCCGGTCGTAGTGGCGGCTCCAGGACGCTCCGACCTCGGCCTTCTCCACCACGACCGCGCGTATCCCCCGGGCGCGCAGGGCGTGCGCGACGGCGAGTCCGCCGGGGCCGCCGCCGACCACGTAGACCGGGCGGTCGGCGGGGTTCGCGGCGGGAGCGGCGCCGGTGGTCGCCGCGGGAGCGGGGGTGGGCCCGTTGCCGGGCGCGGGCGGTGCGGAGTCTTCCATGAGCGCGAGCGTAATCACGTGCGCGGTTGATGGGTCTCGGTCAAGACCGGAATTGGTTGCGGATCGATCACGCTTGGGGGAGTGGTGGGTGGGACCGGTGACGTACTTCACCCGGTCGTGAAGGCGGGGCTTCCCGGTGTGCTGGATCTGACGTACCGTCAGATCCATGGACGCTATCTGGCTCACGGGTGCGGAATGGCTGGCCGTCCTGCGGATCGGGCTCGGGCTGTGGTGGCTGGAGAGCTGGCGGCACAAGGACCGGCGGAGCTGGTTCGAGGGCGGCGGTATCGCCTGGGCGGCGGAGATCGCGGCCAAGCACCGCTGGAACGCGGTCCGTTCGGGTTTCGACGTGGTCGTACGGCCGCGGCCGCGCGTGATGGCGTACGTCGTGATCTACGCCGAACTGGCCCTCGGGCTTGGGCTGGTCCTCGGCTTCCTCACACCGATCGCCCTGGCGGCCGGACTGCTCCTCAACCTGATCTATCTCGTCCTCATGATCCATGACTGGGCCGAGCAGGGGCAGAACGGGATGATGGCGCTGATCTCGCTCGTCGGCCTGGGCGGGATGGCGTGGCAGACGTGGTCGGTGGACAGTGCGCTGGGATGGTTCTGACCGGGGAGGGCGGTGGTGACGATGGCCGAGACGCGGCGGTACGACCTTCCCGAGGCGGACGCCTTCACGCGCGCGTACTGGGACGCGGCGGCGGAGGGCCGGCTGCTGATCCGGCGCTGCGGGGACTGCGGGCGGGCCCACCACTATCCGCGGGAGTTCTGCCCGTACTGCTGGAGCGAGTCCGTGACCTGGGAGAACGCCAGCGGCCGGGCCACGCTCTACACCTGGTCCGTCGTCCACCGCAACGACCTGCCGCCCTTCGGGGAGCGCACGCCGTACGTCGCCGCCGTGGTCGACCTCGCGGAGGGGCCGCGGATGTCGACGGAGGTGGTGGATGTGCGTGAGCCGCGGGTGGGGATGGTGCTGGAGGTGCGGTTCCGGGAGGGGGTACCGGTGTTCGGTCCGGCGTGTGGGCCGGGTGTTTCAATGACGGGATGATTCTCCACGGCCATGACCTGCTGCTTCGCCCCTGGGACCCGGAGGACCCCGGTGACGTGGACGCGTGGCTGCGCGGGCACGTCGACGAGGAGTTCCGGCGCTGGAACACGCCGTTGCGGACGATCACCGACCTCGCGGGTGCGCGGGCCGCGCTGGAGGCGAGGGCGGCGGACATGACCGCCGGCACGGGCATGACCTTCTGCGTCACGGACGCCCGCGACGGGGCTGTGCTCGGCCAGATCGGCGTCCACGCGATCGACCGGGTGATCAGCGTGGCCCGGGTCGGCTACTGGGTCCTCCCGGAGGCCCGCGGCCGCCGCGTCGCCACCCGCGCCCTCCTCCTCGCGTCCCACTGGGCCTTCACCGACCTCGCCCTCCACCGCCTGGAACTCGGCCACGCCCTGGGCCACGAGGCGTCCTGCCGCACAGCGCAACACTGCGGCTACCTCCCCGAGGGCACACTACGAGGCGCGATGTGGGAGTCCAACCGCCGCGACGCATACCGAGACGTCCACCTCCACGCCCGCTTGTCTACGGATGGGGAGCCGGAGGTGGGGCGCTCATTCGGGTGAGCGTGGTGCTGGCCGCGGCGAAGGCGGTGGCTGCCGACGTACTTTCGACACCATGCCCTCAGAGAACCCTGCCACCTTCCCGTGGGTCCGCTTCCTGCCCGAGGCCGACGTCCAGGTCTTCACCGCCGAACTCACCGACGCGTTGGGGGCGCCGGACTCCGCCGACAAGGACGCGTCCATCGCCCAACTCCTCATCGCCTGGCAGCACACGGCGGAGATCCACGCCGACCCCGAGCTATTGGCAGCGCTGACCAGGGATGCAGGTCAGGAGTAACGGCTCTTGCGAGCCCTGCCGTTCACAGGAGATGGTCGGCCTTTCCTGCCTTGATGTTGAGGATGAGAGCGCGGAGAGCTTCTTGGGTGTCGGTGAGGGGGGTGCCTTCCTGGCCGGCGACGGCTATGTAGGCGTTGCCTGCGGTGTCCGTGCCTATGCGGAAGCAGTTGTTGCCTTCGCCGCAGTAGGGCTCTTCCCAGGTGATGTGATTCATGGAGGGCTCCTCGTTCACAGCAGGTGGTCGGCTTTGCCTGCCTTGATGTTGAGGATGAAGGCGCGGAGGGCTTCTTGGGTGTCGGTGAGGGGGGTGTCTTCCTGGCCGGTGACGGCTATGTAGGCGTTGCCTGCCGGGTCGGTGCCTATGCGGAAGCAGTTCGCGCCCTCGGCGCAGTAGGGGTCTTCCCAGGTGATCTGGTTCATGAGGGCTCCTCAGAGGTCGCCTGCGATGCGGTGCATGAAGTCACGGGAGTCGGCCGGGGACAAGGACGCCGACTCCATCCAGTCCAGGTGCGAGCGGTACTTGTCGAGCTGGGACTGTCCGTGCAGGAACTCGGGACCGTGCGCCGAGTCCAGTTCCACGGTGTCGAGTTGAGGCACCGGGCCCTCCGCGTAGATCACGGCCTGTCCGGCGCCGGGGAAGGCTCCGGCACGGAAGGGGATGACCCGTACGTCGATGTTCTCGCTCTCGGACAGCTCGCAGAGCTGATCGAGCTGGGCCCGCATGACCTTGGCGCCGCCGAACTCCACGCGCAGCGCCGCCTCATGGACGTAGCCGACGTATCCGATCGGGTCCTCGCGATGCAGCACCTGCTGGCGTTGCAGCCGCAGGGCCACACGCAGCTCCACCTCGGCCCGGGAGAGCGGCGGAAGCGCGGCCGCGAACAGGGTGCGGGCGTAGGCATCGGTCTGGAGCAGTCCGGGTACGTGCATCGCCAGACCGGCCCTGACCCGCCGGGCGTGCCATTCCAGTTCCGCGATGTCCATGAGCGGGGCGGGGAGTTGACCCCGGTACGAGTCCCACCAGGCCCGGGGACTCGGGGCCGCCATGTCGGCCAGCGCATCGACGTACGCGTGGTCGTGGCAGTCGTAGTTGCAGGCCAGGGTCCGCAGACGTTCTGGTGAGATGACCCGGACGCCGGCCTCGATGTTGGAGATCTTCGCCCGGTCGATGCCCAGCAGCCCCGCCGCGTACTCCGTGCTCACCTGCGCCGCGAGGCGCATCTTCCGCAGTTCGGCACCCAGGCGCTTCTGACGTTCGCTGGGGGTTGCCCGTGGCGGCATGTGTCACTTCCTCCAATGGTCGCGGCGCCAGTCTGCCGTTCCGGGCGGGTCCGGTCCACCACGGAAGTGGTAATTCTGGCGAATGAGTGGCAATGTGCCACCGACTTCTTCTACTGTCTGTAACAGGACGACCACGGAGTCGTCCCGGATTCGCCCGGAAGCGCATCACGCACGTCCGCTCCGCTTCTCCTTCCCTGGGAGGGGTGGGCGTGTGGCAGGGAGACAGGCCACCGGGAGAAACCCCCCGTGAGGAAAGGGAGTTGCCGTGCATCTCGACGTCGTGTCCTGCTTGTCGCCGGTCTCGGCCAAGGGTGACGTCCCGTTCGTCGCCAGTCGGCCCGAGGATCTCTGCTACAGCTTCACCCTTCCGGCGGCGCCCCGTAGTCCCGGTGTCGCCCGGGCCACCACCCGTACCGTCCTCCGCGCGCACCGGCTGGACGACGTGGCCGAGCCGGTCGTGCAGGTGGTGAGTGAGCTGACCACCTGCGCCTACCGTCTCTCCCTCACCAAGGAGATGTACGTGTCGCTGCGGTACCGCGACGCCGCCCTCCGGGTGACCGTGTACGACGGGCACCCCCGTCACACCCACGCCCGCCTCGGCGCCCTCTGCGTGCTGAACCGGCGGGCCACCCTGCGGCTCCTGGACGAGGTCGTCCGGGCCTGCCGGGGCGACTGGGGCATCGGCGGGGCCCGTGAACCGGGCGGGGGCACCCGGATGTGGGCCGTTCTGCCGCGGGCGGGGGCCGTCGGCTATCTCAGAGGCGGCGAGGTCTGAGACCCCCGGTGTCTCACGGCCACAGCAGGCCCCGGACCCAGCCCTCACCCTCCCTGCGGTACGTCACCCGCACATGCCGCCGCCGTTCGTCGCCCTGGAAGAACTCCGCCTCCTCGGGGTGGAGGTGGTACAGCGTCCACGTCGGCGACTCCGCCGTAGGGTCCGCCCGGGCCTCGCGCCAGGCCGCGTCGGAGACGGACGCCAGCTCCTCCAGGGAGGCCAGGGGCTCGCTCTGGCGCCCGGTCAGCGCCGCGGCCAGCGCCCCCGTCGAGCGCGCGTGCAGATCGGCCTGGGCCGCCCGGGCGGGGGCGATCGAGACCGGGCCCCGCAGCCGGACCTGGCGGCCGAGCACCGGCCAGTAGAAGGTCAGCGCCGCGTACCGGCGGGCGTCGAGCTGCCGGCCCTTGCGGCTCGTGGCGTGCGTCGCGAAGGACCAGCCGTCGGCGTCGGCACCGTGCAGCATCACGATCCGCGCGTCCGGCATCCCGTCCGCGTCCGCCGTCGCGAGGGTCATGGTGTGCGGCTCACGCTCACCCGCCGCCACCGCCTGCGCGAACCACTCCGTGAAGAGGGCCAGCGGGGAGCCGGGGGCCGACGCCGGGTCGAAGGGCCGCAGTTCGGTTACGCCGGGCGCCCACACCCGGAGCGATCGCAGCAGTTCATCAAGATCCCTGGTCATGGATCGAGTATCCGGGTGTCCGGCCGCCTCACCACGCCCCCCGCTCCGCGTCAGCGGCGCGCGAACTGCCCCCCCGTCCCCTGCACCGCCTCCGCCCGCACCGCGAGCCCCTCCACCGTCAGCCGTTCGCCGTAGATGTCCGTGAGCCGGATCGTGCCCCCGCAGCCGGTGCCCTGCTCGGAGAGGAAGTAGTTGTACTCCGCGCGCGGCAGGCTGAGCCACGAGCCGTCGCCGGTACGCACCTCCAGACGGGCCAGCGGATTGCGGTGGCCGAGCGCCTGGATCCCGCACCAGTACCGGCTGGAGCCCGTCTTGTAGCGGATCGAGACCGTGTCCGAGGTCGCCGGGCTCAGCAGACTCCAGTCGACCGTGATACGGCCCGCCGAGAGCGGGGCCAGTTTCGCGAACGCCTGGCGGCTGAGGTCCAGTTGACCCGCCACACAGGGCGCCGGGCACTCGTTGGTGATCCGGACCGTGATCGACTTCCCGCCCGCCCGCACCTGCACATACGCCCCGCACGCCTTCGACGTCTCGTAGTCCGCCGTGTTCATCGCCGCGGTCATCACGTCCGAGGACGGACCGAAGGAACAGGCGCCGTCGCCGTCCCCGATGTCGTACGAGGTCGCCACGCCCCGATAGGTGGCACCGGGACGGATCCGGCCCGCGAGGGAGCCGGTCGCCGCCGGGGTGCGGGGCGCGGGCCGCGCGGAGGTGGAGGGGGAGGGGACGGAAGGGGTCGGCTTCGGGGAGGCGCTCTCCTTCTTCTTCCCGGCCGTCGGGCTCGGTGACGCCGAGGACGGCTCGGCGGAGACCGACGGCGAGGCGCTCGCCTTCGCGCTCGCCGCGGGGGCGGCGGCCGGCTCGCCGGAGCCCCCGTCGGGGCGGAAGGCCACGACCAGGGACACGACGAGCGCCACGGCGGCCAGGGCCGTCACGGAGACGACCGAGGCGCGGGCGGTACGCCGCTCGGGGCGGGCGCGGTGGCGGCGGTGCGGGGCGGAGGGCACGGGGGCATCCTTACGTGGTTCAGGGGCCCACGTGTGCCGAACGTGGCGAACGTTACGCGGCCCACCCCCCACGGGCCCACCCCCCCCGCGGGCCGACCCTCACTCCCGCCCCAACACCACCGTCCCCGAAGAGCAGAACCACCCTCCCGTCCCCGACGCCACCCCCAGCCGCGGCAGTTGGCCGTCCGGGCGCCGCACCTGTCGTTCCCCGGCCTCGCCGCGCAGTTGCCGTACCGCCTCCACGAGGAGGAACAGGCCCCGCATTCCCGGGTGTTGGGCCGAGAGGCCGCCGCCGTCCGTGTTCACCGGCAGCTCCCCGTCCGCCACCAGGAGCCGTCCCTTCTCCACGAACGCCCCGCCCTCGCCCTTGGCGCAGAAGCCGAGGTCCTCCAGCGTCACCAGCGTCATGTAGGTGAACGCGTCGTAGATCTCCGCGAAGTCCATCTCGTCCGTCCGCACCCCGGCCCGTGCGAACGCCAGCCGCCCGCTGACCGCCGCCGGTGACACCGTGAAGTCCTCCCACTCCGACAGGCTCGCGTGCGACACGTGCTCGCCGGTGCCGAGCACCCACACGGGCGCGGTACGGCAGTCCCGTACGTACTCCTCGGCCGCCAGCAGGACCGCGGCGCCGCCGTCGGAGCGCAGACAGCAGTGCAGCTTGGTGAAGGGGTCGGCGATCATCGGGCCGGACAGCACGTCGTCCACCGTCACCGGATCGCGGAACATCGCCTCCGGGTTCAGGGCGGCGTTCGCCCGCGCCTGGACCGCGATCTGCGCCAACTGCTCGATCGTCGTGCCGAATCGCAGCATGTGGCGGCGGGCGGCCATCGCGTACTTGGCGACGAGCGTATGGCCGTACGGCACCTCGAACTGGAGCGGGCCGCCCCCGCCGAACGCGAACGTGCCCGTGCGCCGGCCCGCCCGGATGTCGGCGCGGGCCGTGGAGCCGTAGACCAGCAGGACGGCGTTCGCGTGCCCCGCCGCGATCGCGTCGGTCGCGTGGGCCGCCATCACCTCCCAGGTCGCGCCGCCGACCGAGGTGGAGTCCACCCAGGTGGGGCGGAGCCCCAGGTAGTCGGCCACTTCCACGGGGGCCAGGGTGCCGAGCCCCGCGGAGGCGAAGCCGTCCACCCGGGACCGGTCGAGGCCCGCGTCCGCCAGCGCGCGGCGGGCCGCCTGGGCGTGCAGGGCGTACGCGGTCGCGTCGTCCACCCGGCCGCAGTCGGAGAGGGCCACGCCGACCACGGCCACGCGTCGGTTTCCTGAGACCAACGACGGTCACCTCCCTCTGTGCATCTCGTTGCCGGGCTCCTAATATGACGGACCGTCAGATGCGGAGGGAAGTGCCATGGACCCCAGCTTCACCGCCGAACAGGACGAGATCCGCCGCACGCTGCGCGAACTCCTCCACAAACGCTGCGGCTTCGAGGAACTGCGCGCCGCCGTCGACACCCCCGCCGGACACGACCGTGCCCTGTGGACCGTCCTCGCCGACCAGTTGGGCCTGCCCGGGCTCGCCCTGCCGGAGGCGTACGGCGGGGTCGGCTGCCCGGTCACGGACCTCGCCCTCGCCGCGGAGGAGCTGGGGCGGGCCCTCGCCCCCTCCCCGTTCCTCGCCACGTCCGTCCTCGCCGCGCCGCTCATCCTCGCCCTCGGCACCGACGCCCAGCGCACCGCCCTGCTGCCCCGGCTGGCCGACGGCACACTGACCGCCGCGCTCGCCGTCCCGGCCCCACGGCTCACCACCGCCCTCGCCCTGACCTGCGCGAACGACGGCGCCTGGGCCGGGGACGGACGGGCCGGCGGCATCCAGGCACGCCGGACCGGGGACGGCTGGCGGCTGTACGGGGAGGCGGCCCAGGTGCTCGACGGGCACAGCGCCGGGCTGCTGGTCGTCGCCGCGCACACCGGCGGGTTCGTACGGTCCCGGGTGCTGCTGTTCCTGGTGCCGGGGGACGCCCCCGGGCTCGTCCGGGTACGGCAGACCGCTCTGGACGCGACCCGGCCGCAGGGGCGCGTCCAGCTCCGTGACGTGCCGGCCGAACCGCTGGGCGGGGAGGACGGGGACGTCACCGGGGCGCTCGCGGCGGCCGGGAACTCCGCCGCCGCCGTCCTCGCCTGCGAGGCCGTCGGGGCCGCCGGACGGGCGCTGGAGCGGACGGTGGAGTACGCGGGTCAGCGGGAGCAGTTCGGGCGGGCGATCGGGTCCTTCCAGGCCGTCCAGCACCGGCTCGCCGATGTGTACGTGGCGCTCCAGGCGGCCCGCTCCGCCGCCTACTACGCGGCCTGGGCGGCAGGGCACGGGGAACGGGCCGGCGGGCTCGCGCTCGCCCAGGCGCTCCAGGCGCTGCGGACCGCCGCGGGGGAGGCGATCCAGGTGCACGGCGGCATCGGCTTCACCTGGGAGCACGAGGCGCATCTGTACTTCAAGCGCGCGGCGGGCGACGACCTGCTCTTCGGGCCGGTGCACCGGCTGCGCGCCCACGCGGCCGACGAGGCGGGGCTCTTCTCCGGGGCGGAGGTGGCGGTGTGACCGGCGTCGGAGGCGGGGTCGGAGATGGTGGCGGCGGTCCCGGTGTCAGAGGTGGTGCCGACGGCGGTGCCGGCGCCGGTGTTCGCGCCGCCCTCGCCGTCCGCGCGGTGCGGAAGGTCTCCTCGACCCGGGGCTTCGCGAAGGTCGCCCCGCATGTCGTCCCGGCCCTCGACCGCGCCGTCCACCGGCTCACCCGGGGGAAGCTGCTGCTCAGCGCCCTGATGCTGCCGGGCGTGATCCTCACCTCCACCGGCGCCCGCAGCGGCCTGCCCCGGCGCACCCCGCTGGCCTGCATGCCCACGCCCGACGGCCTCGCCTGGACCCTGGTCGGCTCCAACTTCGGGCGCCCCGGCCACCCCGCCTGGACCACCAACCTCCTGGCCCACCCCGACGCCGACATCAACTGGAAGGGCACGGACGTCCCGGTCACGGCCCGGCTGCTGACGGGCGAGGAGCGGGCGGCCGTATGGCAGGACCTGCTGCGGTTCTGGCCGCCGTACGCCACGTACCAGGCCCGGGTGGAGCGGGAGATCCGGGTGTTCCGGCTGGAACGGCGGGGTGAGTGACGACCGCCGGGGTGGGCGGTCCGGCGTCTCGGAACGCCCGCTGGATCAGCAGTCCGGCTCCGATGCCCAGCGTCGCGGTGGCGACAGCGGGGGCTGGTCGGCGACCGCCGGGGCTGAGTGGCGACTGCCGAGGCCGGTGACCGCCGGGGCTTGGTGGCGTTCGCCAGGACTGCGCGGCGCGGCTGCCGAGGCCGAGCGGCGACTGCGGAGGCCGCCGGGGCCGGCCCGTGACCGCCGGGGCCGCCCGGCGGCCGTCGGGACTGCCCCCGTGCCTCAGAACGCCCGCTGGACCAGCAGGAACGCCCCGATGGCCAGCATCGCCGCGCCCGACGTGCGGGTCACCGCACGGGCCGCCGTCGGGCGGGCGCCGAGGAGGGTGCGGGCCAGGACGCCCACCGTGAGGTAGACGGCCGCGCAGCACGCCATGTGCAGCAGGCCGAGCGCGGCGGTCTGCGCGGCGACCGGCAGGTGGCCCTCGCCCGGGGTGAGGAACTGCGGCAGGACGGAGAGGTAGAGCAGCAGCCCCTTGGGGTTCAGGCCGCTGATCGTGGCGCCCCGCAGGAACACCCGCGCCCCGCCCTCCGTGACCGTCTCGCCCGCCCCCGGCACCCCGGGCCGCCGCAGCACGCTCCACCCCAGCCACACCAGATACGCCGACCCCGCCACCGTCAGCGCCGTGAGCAGCGCCGGGGAACCGGCCACCAGCACCGCGAGCCCGGCCGCCGCCAGTGCCGTGTGCAGGGCGTAACCGCTGACCAGCCCCGTCACCGCCGCGCCCACCGAGCGGCCGCGCAGCCCGGCGGAGATCACATACGCCCAGTCGGCGCCCGGTACGCAGACCAGCAGCAGATCGAGGGCGAGGAAGGAGAGCAGGGTGGCGGAGTCCATGAGGGGGACATTAGGCGCGATGCGGCCGAAAGTGTTCCCGATGTTTTCCCGAAATGCGGGACGGTGGGGGAAGATTTCCCTCATGGACGACGTGGACCGGAAGATTCTTGCCGAGCTTCAGCAGGACGGGCGGCTGACCGTGACCGAGCTGGCCGCGCGGGTGCGCCTCAGCGTCTCGCCGTGCCACCGGCGGCTGCGCGAGCTGGAGCGGTCCGGGGCGATCAGCGGCTACCGGGCGATGGTGGAGCCGACGGCCGTCGGGCTGGCCTTCGAGGCGCTGGTCTTCGTGTCCATGCGGCAGGAGGACCGGGACACGGTCGTGGAGTTCGAACGGGCGGTCGGCGAGGTGGAACACGTCCTGGACGCCCAGCGGCTCTTCGGGGAGCCCGACTATCTGCTGCGGGTGGCCACCGCCGACCTCGCGGCCTTCCAACGGCTGTACGACGAACGGCTCGCGACCCTGCCGGGGGTGCAGCGGCTGACGTCCACGCTGGTGATGAAGCACGTGGTGAAGGACCGGCCGCTGCCCGCGTGAGCGCCTCCCGCGCGGGCCCCGCGCAGCGGCGCGGGCGGTGGTCCACCCGGTGAACCACCGCCCGCCAGACAGGACTTGGCGCCGCAGGCTGCTCGATCGCCTGCTTGGACTGCTTCGGCTGCTTCGGCTGATTCGCCGCTTCGCCTACTTCGTCGGCTTCTTGCCCGTGATGCCCAGATACACCAACAGGGCCAGATTCGGCTTCAGTTCAGCCTGCTTGACGCCCCACGACTGGAAGCCCTTCTGGTGCGAGGCGACCGCCGCGAGCATCGCGACCAGCGAACCGGCGATCGCGGCCGGGTTCACGTCCTTGTCGACCTTGCCCTTGGACTGCAACTCCGTGACGGCGTCCGCGAGGGAGTTGTTCACCGAGTTCAGGATCTTCATGCGGAGCTTGTAGAAACGCTTGTCGCCCTCGGCCGCGCCGAGATCGACGACGCGCAGGATCGCGTCGTTCCTCTTCCAGAACTCCAGGAATCCGTCCACGAGTTCCTGCGCCGTCTGCCAGCCCGCCTTGCCGACCCAGGAACGGCCCTCCAGCACCTCGGTCAACCCGGCGCCCTCGGCGGCCATTTGGTCGGCGATCTCCAGGACGGCGCCCTCGACGTCCGGGAAGTACTGGTAGAAGGTCGCGGGCGAAGTGCCCGCCTTCCGGGCGACGTCGATGACCTTGACGTCGCGGTACGGAGAAGAGCTGAGCATCTCGCTGAGGCAGTCCAGCAGCTTCTGCCGCGTCGCCTGCCCGCGCCGACCGGCCACGCGGCCGTCGACGGTACGCACTTGTCCTGTCATGCCGTCAGCTTACCGAGGGGTGATCGGAGCGCGATTCGGCCGACTGCAAATGGGGTGCGCGAGGGTGCGGAGGCGGGTGTGCCTGGTCTGCGGGCCGCGGAGTGCGCCGTTAGTTTGGCAGCATGGCCGAAAACAGGGCATCGGTGTACACAGGGGGATCCCCGCAGGGATACCCCGAGGGCGTCCCCTGCTGGGTGGACGCGCAGCTCCCCGACGTGGACGCGGGCAGGCGGTTCTACGGTGAGCTGTTCGGGTGGACGTTCGAGGACGCGTACGGCAGCGCCGGGGGACCGGGTGGCTCCGGCGGTGCCGTATGGGCCCGGCTGGACGGCGCGGTCGTCGCCGGGCTCGCCCCCAAGACGGACGGCAGGATGCCCACCGTCTGGACGGTGTACTTCGCGACCCCGGACGCCCAGGCGACCGTACGGCGGATCCGGGACGCCGGCGGACAGGTGGTGATGGACCCCTACCCGGTGGACGGCGCGGGCACCGCCGCCCTCGCCTCCGACCCCGAGGGCGCCGTCTTCGGCCTCTGGCAGGCCGCCGCGCCGCCCGGCGGCCACCCCGGCTTCGGCCTGCGGCACACCCCCGGCTCCTTCGCCTGGGCCCAGCTCTACGCCCGGGACACCGCCGCCGCGAACACCTTCTACGGCCATCTCTTCCACGACGCCCTCTTCGGACCCGGCGCAGAGCCCGACTTCGGGCGGGCGCCCGTAGGGGACGTCTTCGCGGAGTTCATGCCGCCGCACTTCCTGGTGCACTTCGGCGTCGAGGACTGCGCGGCCGCCGTCGGCGCCGTGAACCGGCTCGGCGGGCGCGTCCAGGCGGAACCGTTCGACGCTTCGTACGGCACGGTGGCCGTCGTCACGGACAATCAGGGGGCGTCGTTCGCGCTGCTCCAGCGCTGAGCGGCGCACGGAACGTACACGATCGACCGCGGGAGACCCGCGCGGTGGCCGTGCGTGCCCGCGTCTTGCCCACATCTTGCCCGCATATGAGATGAGACACCCCGATTGCCCCCGGGTTCGCAACCGGCCGCCCGGTTAGGAAGAATCAGGGTGCGCGTGCCGCCATGGCGGTGCGGTGGTGAGACGCTGCACGGGGCCGTGTACACAAGTGGGTGACAGGGCCCGTACGGGGAGGTGGCAGGCAAGTGGTGGATCAGCTTACGCAGCACGATCCGCGGCGGATCGGTCCGTTCGAGGTGCTGGGACGGCTGGGGGCCGGCGGCATGGGGCTGGTCTATCTGGCGCGCTCCGCGTCCGGCCGGCGCGTGGCGATCAAGACCGTCCGCACCGAGCTGGCCGAGGACCAGCTCTTCCGCGTGCGCTTCACGCGCGAGGTGGAGGCGGCGCGGGCGGTCTCCGGCTTCTACACGGCCGCGGTCGTCGACGCCGATCCGCGCGCCGCGGTGCCCTGGCTGGCCACGGCCTACGTCCCCGCGCCCTCCCTCGAGGAGATAGTGAACGAGTGCGGGCCGATGCCGGCCCAGGCGGTGCGCTGGCTGGCGGCCGGGGTCGCGGAGGCGCTCCAGTCGATCCACGGCGCGGGCCTCGTCCACCGTGACCTCAAGCCGTCGAACGTCCTCGTCGTCGAGGACGGCCCCCGGGTGATCGACTTCGGTATCGCGTCCGGCGTTTCGAACACGCGTTTGACGATGACGAACGTCGCCGTCGGTACGCCCGCCTACATGTCCCCCGAGCAGGCCAAGGACTCGCGCAGTGTCACCGGCGCGAGCGATGTCTTCTCGCTCGGCTCGATGCTCGTGTTCGCCGCCACCGGTCACCCCCCGTACCGCGGCGCGAACCCGGTCGAGACGGTGTTCATGCTGCTGCGCGAGGGCCCGGACCTGGAGGGCCTCCCGGACGAGCTGCGGCCGCTGATCGAGTCCTGTATGCAGATGGAGGCGACGGCCCGCCCCAACCCGGCCGACCTCCAGGCCCAGCTCGCCCCGCACCTCTTCGGCTCCGGCTCCGACGACAGCGGTACGGCGTCGGCGTGGCTGCCCGAGAAGGCCGTCACGCTCATCGAGACCCGCCGCGGTGGCCTCCGGCCGGTGAGACCGGCACCGACGACTCCGCGCAGCGTGGGCGGTGGCGGCGGTGGCGGCGGTGGAGTAGGCATGGCCCGTCCCGCCGTACCCCCGCCCCCGGTGCACGATCCGGTGGTGCCGGCTCCGCCCGTGCCCCCGGTGCCGGCGCTGCCCGCGCCGGTCGCGGTCGGCTCCCCGGACACCGGCCCGGTGCTGCTGGCCGGCGCGGCCGTGCCGATCGGGCCCGGCCCGCGCGTCGCCGACGTCCGCGCCACGGCCGCCGTCAAGGCGCCGGTGCCCGAGCCTGGCCTAGTCGCCTCCTGGACCCGGATCCGCCCCGGCGTCAACGGCGCCGACACCGCCCTGCCCGCGCCGCACGGGGCCCCGGCCCTGCCGCCGGCCCCGGAGACCCCGGCGGGCTGGCGCCCGTGGCGGTTCCGTATGTCCAACGACGTGTGGGGCACCCCGGCGGTCGCGGGCGACCTCGTCTACGTCACCTCCTTCGAGGTGCACGCCCTGGACGTGGCGACCGGCAGGCGCCGTTTCAAGACGCGGGACGTGGCCTGGTCGATGGCGGTCGCCGACGGCAGGGTGCACGCCTCCGACGGCCCGACCCTCTTCGCCCTGGAGGCCCGCGAGGGCGGTGACCTGTGGCGGCTCCAGACGGACGCGTGGGTGTACTCCCTCAAGGCCGAGCGGGGCACGGTCGTCACCGGCACCCGCGGCGGCGGCGTCCAGGCGTGGGAGGCGTCCACGGGGCAGAAGCTGTGGGAACTCACCGGCTGCCAGACCGACTTCGAGTCCCCGGAGGCGGGCCCCGCCCTGCACGACGGCACCGTCTTCGTGTGGCAGGACGCCCGGCTGCGGGCGCTGGACGCCCGTACCGGCGACGAGCGCTGGGCGTACCCCATCGGCGACGCGGCCTCCTGCGGCGGCGTCCCGGTCCGGGTCACGCCCGCCCCCGACGGCCACGTCTACCTCACGGCCGGCACCCGGGTGCTCGCCGTGGACGTCACGAGCGGCCGGGTGCGCTGGCACTTCGAGGCCCCGGCGGTCTTCCTCTCCCCGCCCACCTTCGTCCCCGGCCCCGCGGTCACCGGCGGCGGCGTGTACCTCGCCGACTACCTCGGCACGGTGTACGCCCTCGACGCGGGCGACGGCCGCGACCGCTGGCGCATCGCCACCGAGGCCCGCTCCTCCATCGACCCGGTGCTGGTCGCGGCGGGCCACGTCCACGTCGGCAGCGGCAAGGGCCTCTACACCCTGGACGCGGTCACCGGCACACCCAAGTGGCGCTTCCAGGCGGGCGGCGACATCGTCGGCGCCCCGGCGGTCGCGGAGGGCCGCATCCACTTCGGCTCCTCCGACCACCTCCTCTACACCCTCAAGGCCGACGACGGCCGCCTCCGCTGGAAACTCGCCACCGGCGGCGAGATCACCGGCTCCCCGGTCGTCCGAGACGGCGTGGTCTACGCATGCAGCAAGGACCGCTGCGTATACGCCCTGGACGCGGAGAAGGGGACGGGGACGGCGCGTACGGCTTGACCGGGGACCGGGGCCGTCCCTCACCGGGACGGCCGGCGGGTGCCCGCGGCTGCCGCTGGAGCGCGCTGGTGCGTGCTGGTGCGGGTCTTCAGTCCTTGGCCAGCAGTTCCCGGGCCGCGTAGTAGGCATGCAGCGCGGCCTCGCTGCCGGACCCCAGGGCGGTCATGATCCGTTGGAAGCGGGCGGAGCGGAGGTCGCCGGCCACGATGACGCGAGGGTGCTGGTCCGCGGGCGGGCAGTATCCGTCCACGCCACGGGTCAGGTCGCCGGACGGGGAGGTCGGTGCGTTCCCGATACTGAGGTAGGCGGCACCCGCCGTGATCATCTGCCGTACGCCGTCGTGACCCACCACTTCCGCTGACACCGAAGTGCCTTCCGTCAGATCCAACGTCAGATGCTCGACGGGGAAGAGCGAGACTCGGGGGTCCTCGCGGATCTCTTCGACCTTGTACGCGTCGGCCGCCGGGTACGCCACGAGTAGACGCGTGTCGGTGGTCGGATGGGCGCGCAGGAAGGTACCGATCGGGCGGTCGCCGCCGAGGACGAGGAGAGTGCGGCCTTCGGCGTCGTCCGCCTCGGCCTGCCAGAGCGGGGGCAGGGTCAGGCCGTCGGGGGCGGTGATCCACGTGACGTCGCGGGGCTGGAGGGGACCGACTCCGGTGGCGACGATGGCGTGCGGAGCGGTGAGACGGGCGCCGGTGTCCACCGTGATGGTCACGCGGTCGTCGTCGGCGCGGAGCTCGGTGACGTGTCGGCCGAGTTCGAGGCGGCACAGCTCCGTGTCCTTCAACTCCGCGACGATGGAGTCGGCCAGTTCGGCGCCGCCGGTGTAGCCGCCGAGGACATTGTTCAGGGCCGGAATCCGGTAGAGGTTGCGGCACAGCCGGTCCGGCTCGACCAGGATCGAGCGCATGCCGACGCTGGCGGCCATGCGGGCGGCGGCGCAGCCGGCCGGGCCGCCGCCGATGATGATCAGGTCGGTGTCGTACAGCGTGTCGGCCATGGGCCTATTCCAGCACCGGTGCTCCGGCGTACGCGGCGAGTTGACCCATCACGTGCTCGGTGGCGACGAGTTGGCCTGTTCCGATCAGACGACGGGCGACGATGAGGCCGGCGTCGTGGACGTCCGGGCCCGCGTCGCTGGCGCAGGCGTCGGTGACGATCCAGGGCACGTAGCCGTGCTCGAAGGCGTCGGCGGCGGACTTCAGGACACAGCTCTCCGTGGCGATCCCGCAGAAGACGAGGTCGGTCCAGCCGGCCCGGCGGACCAGTTCAGTGGCCTCGGCCGTGAAAAGCGTGTACCCGGTCTTGTCGACGACCGCGTGTGCGTGGGCGGCAGCCTCGGCGAGCTCGGTGACGATGTCGGTCTCGGGCGCTTCCTGGAGCCGGTGCCACTGGAAGAAGCGCTCGTAGGGGCTGTCCGGGTAATTGAAGTACCGGGTGAAGATCACGGGTCGGCCGGCAGCGGACCACGTGCCGACCAGGTCGGAGACCACAGGAACAGCGTGACGGCTGTGGTGGTTCACGAAGCCGTTCTGCATGTCGATCACGACCAGCGCGGCGCTGCCGATGTCCATCCGCTGTCTCTCCTGCCCCGTGTTCTCAGCCGACGCTCTCGCGCAGCGCGTCCTGTGCGGCGCGCAGCCGCTCGGCCAGTCCGCTGGTCTTCATGATGGCCTCCCGCATCAGGACGTGCTGCGCGGTCTCCTGGGCCCGGGCGGTGGTGAGCCGGGAGTAGGCGGCTCGCAGGAAGCGCCAGCCGTACTGCTCGGGCATGGAGGGGTCTTGGCCGTCCTCGGCCGTCGCTTGCATGGCTGGACGGTGCATCAGCGGCTGTGCACGGTTGGGTGCTCACGTAACCGCCCGCATCCCGCACCTGCAAGCCAGTCACCCGGACGGGTGACGCGCCCCTCGCGACCAGGGAGGGTGGGTGGGCGGGAGTTCTTTCCCCAGTTCTTTAAGGAGCCCCGCGCCCCACCGAAACCCGGCCGACAAGGTCCCGGTGAGCCCGGGGAACGGATGGCGTCAGACCAGCTTCTTCACCATGACGGCATACAGCGGTGAGTCGGCGAACGGCCGCTGCTCGCCCACCTTTTCGTAGCCCCATGACTCGTACAGCTCCTGGACCTTCGGGTGAGTCACGTCGACCAGCAGCACCGCGAGATCCTCACCGCGTTCCTTCAACAGGGCCTCGTGCAGACGCTCCGAGATGCCTTGCTTCCGCCACCCCGGGCGCACCATCACCTCCGAGACGGCATAGGTCGCGGCGCGGCCGCCGTCCGGCTCGAACCCGGTGGAGCGCCACCATTCGCGGCCCGGCTGAAGCGGGGCACCGTACGCGAAGCCGGTCGGCTCGTCCCCGTCGAAGGCCACGACACAGGTGAAGCCGTCCATCCCCGACCAGTGATCGACGAACCAGGGAAACCGCTGGTTGAACTCGTCGTCCATCGCGTCGGCGTAGGAGTCGGCGTGCACATCGATCAGCATCTGCCTGAAACCCTCGGGGAGTCCTCCCTCGCCGTAGTGCCGCAGGTCGATCACCCTGGTCACGCTCGACTCCATTCATCTCGCATACGGTCTGCCCAGTCCCGGGCGTACGCCGTGGACGGCGCCAGCCGGAACAGGTCGCGGTGGAAGTCTCCGATCAGCGTGCGCATCCGTCCAGGCAGTGGAGCGCCGTCCATGATCGCGAAGACGGTGGCGGCGGTTGTCGTGGCCTGCTCCGGCTCTCCCTGCCGGAGCTGCGCGAGCGCGAGCTGACATGTGGCCAGGGCGCGGTTGCGGCGGAACTCCGCCGGGATCCTGGCCAGCGCGCGATGCGCCATGGCCTCGGCGTCGACGGACTCGCCGTTGTGGTTCAGGATGATGGCCGCGAGGTGGTTGAGTTCGGCAGCCCCGTAGAAAGCGGTCCACCGGGGGCGCTCGTCCTCAGCCGCCTTTCCGAGGGTTTCCTGTGCCGCACCGACAGCCCTTTTGGCGGCTTGCGGGTCCCCCAACGACGAGTGGGCAAGGGCGAGGCGGACGCGGCCCATGGAGCCGAAGAAGGGGTCCCTGCGAGCGGCCCGGGACGCGGTGGCGGCCTGCGCCGCGGCGAGTTGCTCCGGCCCGTTCTTCCGTTGGTAGGCCAGCATCGCCATGTTGATCCAGACGCGCATTCCCGTGGCAGGGTCCTGAGACAGGCCGGCGAACGTGGTCGACTCGTGCAGGTGCATCCGTGCCGCGTCCAGGTCCCGTAGATCGATGCACGCCCACGCCGCGATGGTGGTGTATTCGGCTGCGAGGGCGTAAAGGGCCCGGCGCACCCGCTCGCCTGCGTTCCGTTGCTGGAGCTCCAGAACCCTGGCCCGGCCTGTGAGAGCGGCCGTCGCCAACGAAGCGCGCCCGCCTTGGCGGTCGTCCGCCTCAACGAGTTTGTTCATGCCCGCTGCGGCTCGGACCACATCAGCCATACCCACCGACCGGCGCTGTTGGACGACCGGGACGGCCCCGACCGCCGATCCGGTGGTGGAGACGATGAAGGCGCGACGCCGCACGGGATCCTCCGGGGGGTGTTGCATGGAGCTGGGTGCGCTGAACCCTAAGTCCGTCACGGGGCAGCCGAACACATGCTCAAGTGCCGCGCAAGTACGTCCGATTGGACGCCGACTCGACCCGTTGAGCAGATTGCGGACCGTCCGCGCCGACATTTCCCCCGGCCTACCGGTGATCTCCAGTAGTGCCTTGTTGAGTCGAGCGGCCAACTCGTCCTGTGTCAGGCCGAGTTGATCAATCCGGCTTTGAAGGATGAGATTCGCTCCCATGTATCGAACGTAGCGCTGCCGTCACTCTGCCGCCCAGGCGTCGGGTAATGCGAACGCAAAGTCTTCCGGTGGTGGGCTTGCACGAAACCGAACCTGTTCCTGTTGCCTTCCACCCTCAGCTCGTTGACTGGTCATCAGCCGTCGAGCGGGTTCCTGCACGACGGCACGGAGGAAAGCCCGGCTCTGCTTCCCCTGCCAGAGCCGGGTACCCCACGCCGGAGGAAGAGACCTCGTGACCATGACTGCCGCAAGTACCGATGCGACCGGCGCCCCCGGTCGCAGCAGCGCGGAACTGCCGTGCGTCCCCGAGTCCGTGGGTCGTGCCCGCGCCTTCGTCACTGGAGTTCTGACCGGTTGGGGCATGGAAGGCGACCTTTCCGACTGCGGTGAGGCCATCGTCTCGGAACTGCTGACGAACGTTGTCGACCACACCGGGACAGACCTGACCGAGGTCGCCGTCGAGCGCCGCGGCGACGGCTCCGTGCGCATCGAAGTCACCGACAGGTCCCAGTCCGCACCGCGTTTGGGGAAGGCCGCTGACGACGCCGAATGCGGCCGGGGGCTGAGTCTGGTCGATGCCCTGAGCGCGTGTTGGGGCTACGACGCGCACCCCGACGGCAAGGTCACCTGGGCTGAGATCAAGATCCCGACGGGGGGAGCCCGGTGAGTACGTCCGGGGCCGACGGGCGCCCAGCGCAGGAGCCACCACTCCTCGATGTGGACAGCCCCCAGTCCGGACGGCCGTCCGGCACGACCGCTGACAGCCTTCCGGCCCGCTGCTGCCGGTCGGCCTTTCCCTCTGACACATACGACCGAAGGAATCTCATGACGAACACGACCGTCGAACCGGACGAGGCGGCCCGCCTGCGGAACACGGTGGTGGACGAGTTGTGCGCGGACGGCACGATCTCCTCCCCGGAGATCGAAGCGGCGATGCGCAAGGTGCCCCGCCACGAGTTCACTCCCGACACACCGCTGGCGAAGGCGTACGACCCGTACGCCGCCATGATCACCAAGACGGACGAGCACGGCGTGCAGCTCAGCTCCGTCTCCGCCCCGCAGATCCAGGCCATGATGCTGGAGCAGGCCAGGCTGCGACCTGGGATGCGCGTGCTGGAGATCGGCTCGGGCGGGCTGAACGCGGCCTACCTCGCCGAACTCGTCGGTGAGGACGGCGAGGTCGTCACGGTGGACATCGACCCCGGTGTCACCAGTCGCGCTCGGCGGCTCCTGGACGCCCACGGGTACGACACCGTGCGCGTCGTCACCGCCGACGCAGCCGATCCCATCCCGGATCTCGGTGAGGTCGACGTCGTCATGGTGACCGCCGGGGCCTGGGACATCGCCCCGGCCTGGACCGCGCAGCTCAAGACCGGCGGCCGGCTCGTGGTGCCGCTGCGGATGCGGGGCCTGACCCGATCGGTCTCCTTCACCCAGGTCACGGGCGAGCACGGCCACCACTTGGAGAGTGAGTCGGCGCTGATCTGCGGCTTCGTGCCGATGCAAGGCTCGACCGCCCACCGGGAGGAACTCCTGCTCGTCAACGGCACCCCGGAGATCGGGCTGCGGTTCGACGACGGTCTGCCGACCGACCCGCACAGGCTGGACAACGCCGTCACGACACCGCGCCACGAGATGTGGACCGGTGTCACCGTCGCGCTGCGGGAACTCCTCGACACACTCCAGATGACGATGGCGATCAGCCTGCCGGGCTTCTGCGTGATGGCCGTCGACGACGACCTGGACACCGGCCTGGTCGCTCCGTCGAACAAGAGGTTCGCTCTCGCCGCCGTCGAGGACGACTCCTTCGCCTACCTCGTCACCCGCCGCACCGAGGACGACAAGCACGTCGAGTACGGCGTGCACGCGCTCGGTCCGAACGCGAAGCAGCTCGCCGACCAGGTCGCCGGCGTGTTGCGCGACTGGGAGACCAACCGCCGCGGCGGCCCCGGTCCGGTCATCCGGGTCTATCCGGCCGGCACCCCCGGCGACCGGATCCGGGCGGATCGGGTCATCGACAAGGTGCACAGCCGGATCTCGCTCTCCTGGCCCTCGGCGTGACGCCAAGAGTCAGGCCGTCCCGCACCACCCGCAGACAAGGAAGGTCACCATCATGACGAGCGCCACTCTCACCCCGCCGCCGAGCCTGGACGATGACGACTTCGCGCCTCTGGACGTGAAGGTCGTCGTCGCGGAGTACCCGCACGGCAAGCTCATGTGCACCACGGGCGACGGTTGCGGCACCACCTGCGCGACCGGTTCCTCCGCCTGCAACTCCTTCGTGGAGGACCCGGCCTGACCCGGGGCACCCCTGGCCGGTGGGCCGAAGCACCGCATCCGGCCCACCGGCCGTGTCCCTCTTCCCACGCGTCGCCTGAAGGAAGGGCCGCATGGCTTCCCGAGCAGTTGCCAACTACCAGTGGCAGGGCGCCGCGATGTTGCGCGCCACGACCAGCGCCGAACCGGCGGACGTACCCCGTGAACTCGACCTGGACGACGTGGCCATGACCTGTGGATGGCTGAGCCGCGTCTGGCAGCGCGACGACTTCCGCGGTGCGCTGGAGCTGGCCACCCCCGTTCTCTCCCAGGCCATCGAGGCCGTCGTCCGCGGTCGGCAGACCGACCCCCGGCGCGTTCGCCGCACCGCGCTGTCGACGGTTTCCTACCTTCTGCGGTGGCAGCACCGCCCGACTCCGCTGGGACTGTTCGCAGGCACCGTCCCCGTGACCGTCGGACCGCTGCCGAGCGTGCGATGGCGAGACAAGCACCGCGTGACGGTCCGGCCGGACGCCGAGTGGGTCACCGACGTGATCCTTCGCCTCCAGCGCAGCCCCGAACTGCTGAAGCGGCTGCCGCTCATCGCCAACAACGCCGCTCACGTACGTGGTGACCGGCTGGTGGCGCCGGGACTGCCCTCCGACGGCCACACCCACCTCATGGCGCCGGTCGAGACCTCCGTCCGCAACGCCCGGCCGGTGGCCGCCGCGATGGCTGCGGCCCGCGCCCCCATCTCCTACGCCGACCTTCACGCGCACCTGCGCGGCAGCTTTCCCCTGGCAACCATGGAGGAGGTGGACGCCCTCCTCGTGGGCCTGATCGAGCAGCAGTTCCTCATCACCAGCCTGTGGGCGCCCATGACCACTGTGGACGCCTTCCAGCACCTGTGCCGAGAGTTGGACCGGCATCACGCGGACGGCATCCCGGACGTGCGGGACCTGGTGCGCACGCTGTACGTGGTGCGCGATGACGCGTCCTTACGCGGGCCCACGCCCTCCAGAGCCGACGTGAGTACGCTCACAGCGCGGATGCGTGCCCTCACCTCCGTGACGTCGACACCGCTGCTCATCGACACGGCCCTCGACTGCGAAGTGCAGATCCCTCGTGCCGTCATCGCCGAAGTCCAAGCAGCCGTCACAGCCCTGTACCGCACCACGGCGCAGCCTTACGGGTATCAGCATTGGCGCGACTATCACCGCCGGTTCCGGGCCCGGTACGGCGTCGGCGCCCTCGTGCCGGTGATGGACCTGGTCGCCGACAGTGGTCTCGGTCTTCCCGCCGGGTACCTCGGCTCCGAACGCGATGCCGCGCCCAAGCCGCTCACCGACCGTGACGAACTGCTGCTGGCCCTGGTACAACAGGTCCTCTTGGAAGGGCGCGACGAACTCCTGCTGACCGACGCGACGGTCGACGCCCTGGAGAGGGCAGCCGGACGGGACGAGCGGCTGTTGGCGCCCCGGGTGGAGGCCGCCTTCGAAGTCCACGCCCCCAGCACCGAGGCTTTGGCCCGAGGCATCTTCGACGTGCTGTTGACCGCGGTTCCTCGGCCCGGCAGCAGCATGGCCGGCCGGTTTGCCCACGTCCTGCCGCCCGAACAACAGGACGCTCTCGCCGCCACCTACCGCGGCGGCCCCGATGTCCTTCCCGCACAGCTCGTGTTCCCGCCGCGCCGCCGCCGGAGCGAGAACGTCACCCGTACACAGCAGTTGCTGCCGAACGTCATCGAGCTGTCCGGCCACCGGGAGGCGGACGAGACGGCGATCCAGCTCACCGACATCGCCGTCACCGCTGACTCCCGTAGCTTCCACCTCGTGCAGTTCTCCACCGGCCGACGCATCGCCGTACGGGTCCTGCACGCTCTGGAAGGCGGGACCCAGACCCCGCCACTGGCCCGCTTCCTTGCCGAGGTGGCAACTGCTCGGTACGCGGCCTACAAGCCGTTCGACTTCGGCGCCGGTGCCCGCCTCCCCTTCCTGCCGCGAGTGCCCTATCGCCGTACCACCCTCGCTCAGGCCCGATGGCTGCTGATGGCTGAAGAACTGCCCGGTCGCAAGGTCACGACGGAGCAGTGGGAGTCCGTCTTCGACGCCTGGCGTGACCGGCTGCGCGTTCCTGAGCAGATCGCCGTGATCGAGTACGACCAGCGCCTCCCGCTGGACCTGTCCCACCCGGTCCACCGCCGGGTGCTTCGGACCCACCTGGAGAACTCCCGGCGCCTGGAGTTGCGTGAGGTTGCGGACGGTGACGCCCATGGCTGGATCGGGCGGGCGCACGAAGTGTGGGTGTCCCTCGGCCGCCCTCGAACCGAGAGCACCGACGTGCCCCGACCACGCCCCGCCACACCAGTCACCACGGGCCGGCATCTGCCCGGCGGCGGCGACATCCTTCACGCGCGGCTTCACGCCCACCCGCGACGCTACGACGAGATCCTGAGCCGGTATCTGCCCCGCCTGCTCGCCGCATTTGGCAACAGCCCACCGATGTGGTGGTTCACCCGGCATCGGGAGATGGCCCGCCCGGACGCCGATCAGCACCTCGACATCACGCTGCACCTGCCACAGAGCGCGTACGCGACCGCAGCCGAACACGTTCGCACCTGGGCGGACACCCTGCGCGCCCTCGGCATGGTGTCCGGACTGTCCCTGGCCACCTATCAGCCGCAGACCGGGCGCTTCGGCCACGGAAAGGCAATGACCGCCGCGCACGAGGTCTTCGCGGCGGACTCCGTCGCCGTTCTCGCGCAGATCCGGCTTGCCGAGCGCACCGACACCCTGGCACCCCAGGCACTCGCGGCGGCCGGCGCCCTGAACCTCGTGGCCCACCTCGCCCCGAGCGTGCGTGAGGCCGAAGAGTGGCTGGTGCGCAACCTTCCCCAGGGCAACGGTCGGCTGGACCGGTCCCTGCTCAGCCAGGTGATCCAACTCGCTGCACCTGAAGGCATTTCGGTTCTCGCGGCTCTTCCCGGTGGCTCCCTGGTCACCGAAGCGTGGCAGTCCCGTGCGGCAGTGCTGGACACCTACCGGAACACCCTGGCAGCGGAGCGCGATCCGCTCGGCGTCGCCCGGTCCCTGCTGCACCAGCACCACGTCCGGGCGCTGGGCGTCCACCCACGCGGCGAAGCCACAACGCTCCGGCTGGTACGGACCGCGGCCCTCCAGCACAGGATGGCGAGCCGATGAACGCGCCGACCGCCACTGCCACGGCGACCCTGGAGCAGTACGCCGCTCACCTGGCCGAACCGTCGCCGTCACCCGCGGACGAGCCCTGGACGGTGCAGTCCCTCGCCGACGGTGCCGCAGGGATCAGCCTGCTGCACGTCGAGACGGCCGGCCGGCATGGCAGCTCCTGGCGCCTCGCACACCGGTGGATCACCGCCGCAGCCAGTGGGCACATCAACGCGGCCGACACCGCGGGGCTGTACCTGGGCGCCCCCGCTGTCGGCTTCCTCCTCAGCACCGTCCCGCCACCCTTCCAGCATCTCTACGATTCGGCGCGCAAGATCCTCCACCGGCACATCACCGACCTCGCCCATCGTCGCGTCGACGCCGCGCTCAGCCGCGTCCGCAGGCGGGACCTCCCCACGTTCGGCGAGTACGACCTCTTCTACGGCCTCACCGGCATCGGTGCGTACCTACTGCGCACCGATCCCGAAGGGCCCGCACTCGAACGGGTCCTTCGGTACCTCGTCGTCCTGACCCGCCCGCTCGCCCCCGGCGGTCGAGGTCTGCCAGGCTGGTGGGTCCGCCACGATCCCACCCGCGGCGAATCCCCCCAATTCCCCGGAGGCCACGGCAACTTCGGTGCCGCACACGGCGTCACCGGCCCGCTTCTCCTCCTGGCTCAGGCCATGCGCCGAGGCATCACCGTCGGCGGCCACCGCGACGCCATGTGGACCATCTGCGAACACCTCGACGCATGGCGCCGCCCCGGCCCTTCCGGCCCCTGGTGGCCGGAGCACATCTCGCGCCGTGACCTCGACCGCGGACTCCCTCACCACGGCGCCCCAGCCCGGCCGAGCTGGTGCTACGGGGCGACGGGCATCGCACGGGCTGGGCAACTCGCTGGGATCGCACTGCGCGCCCACGACCTTCAGACGCTCTACGAGGACGCCCTGTACCGCGCCCTGACCGATCCAGAACAACTCGCCCATATCACCGACACCGGCCTGTGCCACGGCTGGGCGGGCATCTACCAGACCGCCGTCCGCGCCGCCGCCGATGCCCTCGACCCCCGCCTTCGGACCCTTCCCGGACGGCTCGGAGACACGCTCACCGCACACGCCCGGCCCGGCGGCCTCCCGACGCCAGGGCTGATCAACGGTGACACCGGCACCGCGCTCGCCCTCTCCACCTACGCCTCACAGCAGGCCCCGAGCACCGGATGGGACGCATGTCTCCTGATCAACTGATCCAGACGGAACCCAGCCCGATTCAGCGTGCGGTCATCACAGCCCTCACCGGCCTGCCCATCGCCGAGGCCGCAGCTCGGTACCGCATGGACCCGACGACCCTGTCCGACGCCGTGACGGTGTACGACCGTGCCGGCCGGGAAGCCCTGGCCCGCCACGCCGCCACGCCCGACTGGTGGCAGGCGTACCTCCGCTTCACCGACTGGTCGAACGCCGACACCAGCTTCACCGCGTACGTGCTCCCCGTGCTGCGGGAGGCAGAGGCTGCCCGGACCATCGACGGCTGGTGGTACACCCGCAAGCACCCGTGCTGGCGCCTGCGTCTTCGTCTGCGATCCGCGACCGGAACCAAGGTGGCCATCGGCGACGGCTTCGACCGCCTCGTCTCGGAAGGACATCTGCACCAGTGGTGGCCGGGCGTCTACGAGCCAGAGACGGCCGCGTTCGGGGGTCCGGCCGCAATGGCGGCCGCGCACGGGCTGTTCATCGCCGACAGTCGAGAAGCGCAGCAACTACGGCAGCGCGATGACCTGGCCGTGGGGCCACGAGAGCTGTCCGTGCTCCTCTGCACGATCATGATGCGCGCCGCCGGACTGGAGTGGTACGAGCAGGGGGATGTCTGGCACCGCGTCATCACGGACGAACACCGGTCGGCCGTCGGCGATGTTCCGGCAGATCTCCTTCGCGCTCGCGCCCAGGAGATCCGTCCTCTGCTCTTCGCCGACAGCGACGCCCTGTTGCACTCCGGCGGTCCGCTGGAGCCCGTCTCCGCGTGGGCCGCCGCCTTCCGGGCCACCGGCCAGGAACTCGGCCGGGCGGTCGAGACGGGTACGCTCGACCGCGGTCTGAGGCAGGTGCTCAGCTACCACGTGCTCTTCCACTGGAACCGCCTCGGGCTGTCCGTGCGGGGGCAGAGCATTCTGGCCTGGGCGGCAAGGGCGGCAATCCTGCACGGTGAACGCGGGTGACTTCACCCTCAGCGGATTCGGGGTTGCTGCGGCGGGCGGTTCGTGAAGAGTTCTTTCTGCTCGGCCGGCGGCAGGTTGCCCAGGGTGATGAGGTGGGGGGCGTGGGAGAAGGCCGCTGTGCGGGTTGCCTCCGTTGCCGTCCAGAGGGCCCTTACCGTGCCCTGGACCGCCGTGGAGGGATATGCCGCGAGCGTCGTCGCGCAAGCCGTCGCCGCGGACAACGCCCCGCCCACCTCCGTGAGTTCGCTGACCAGGCCCATCGCGTACGCCCGTTCCGCCGACAGGCGTTCCCTCGTGCCCATGAGCATCAGGCGGGCCGCCTCGCCGTACGGCATGCGGTGGGCCAGGAGGATCGACTCGTACGCGCTGACCATGCCGTACGTGGTGTGCGGGTCGAAGAACACCGCCCCGGCGCCGGCGACGATGAACTCGCACTCGCCGAGGAGGTAGAAGGCGCCCCCGCAGGCCATGCCCTCCACGGCGGCGATCACCGGTTTCCACAGGTCGTTCGCCTTCGGGCCCACGGTGAGGAGGGGATCGTCCTGCATGAAAGGGGAGTTGGGCTGGGGGACCGTCGTGTCGCGGTCCAGGCCGGTGGTGAAGGCTCGGGTGCCCGTGCCCGTGAGGACCACCGCCCGTGTCGTGTCGTCGTGGCGTAACTCCTGCCAGGTGGCGCGGAGTTCGTCCGCCGTCGCCGTGTCCATCGCGTTCAGGCGCGCCGGGCGGTTCAGGGTGACGATCGCCACGCCTGTGTTCTTGTCTGTGGTCACGCGGATGCTCATGGCCGCTCCAGGATCCAGCGCGGCAACCCCTCGTCATCGAAGACCGCCTGGACTCGGGCGCCGATGCGGATGCGGTCCGGTGGGAAGGAGTTGAGGGGTGCTCCCGCCCGTGTGACCAGGTTGCCGATCAGGCGGATGCGGGGCGCGTCGGTGAGTTCGACGACGATCACGTTGTACGGGGCCTGCGCGGCGTAGTCGGGGAGGAGAGGGGGGTGCGGGACGACGTAGGACCAGATGCGGCCTCGGCCCGAGACCCGTCGCCACTCGCTCGTGAAGGACTGGCAGTGGGGGCAGCAGGGGCGGGGCGGGAAGCGGGGTTCGGCGCAGTCGGCGCAGGTCTGGACGCGGAGTTCGCCCTGGGCGGCGTACCGCCAGAAGGGGGCGCCGTCGGCGTCGGTGACGGGACTCAGCACGGGTCAGCTCCTCAGCAGCAGGGCGGAGGTGGGGACGCCTTCGCCGGCGGTGACGAGGCAGGTCGCGGCGCCCGGGACCTGGGCGGTGGCGGTGCCGCGCAACTGCTTGACGCCCTCGTTGATCAGGTTGAAGCCGTGGACGTACGCCTCGCTGAGCCCGCCCCCGCCCGTGTTGACCGGCAGCCGTCCGCCGATCTCCAGCGCGCCGCCCTCGGTGAAGGCGCCGCCCTCGCCCCGGCCGCAGAAGCCGTAGCCCTCCAGGGAGAGCGGGACGAGCGGGGTGAACGCGTCGTAGATCTGGGCCACATCGACGTCCGCGGGCGTGAAGTCGGCGTGTTTCCAAAGGTGTCGGGCGGCGGTCCAGGACGGGCCGGTGAGCGGGTCGTCGTTCCAGTAGTTGACCATGCCGTGGTGCTGGGCGGGCAGCCCCTGCGCGGCGGAGTGGACGTACACGGGACGGCGGCGGCAGTCGCGGGCGCGTTCGGCGGAGACGATCACGCAGGCCAACGCGCCATCGGTTTCGAGGCAGTTGTCGTAGAGGCAGAGCGGTTCGCTGATCCAGCGGGAGGTCATGTACATCTCGCGGGTGAGCGGGCGGTCGTACATGATCGCGGCCGGGTTCTGGTTGGCCCGGTTGCGGCAGGCGAGGGCGACGTTGAAGAGGTGGTCGCGGGTCGCGCCGTACTCGTGCATATAGCGGCGGGCGAGCATCGCTATCTCGTCGGCGGGGCGGAGCAGGCCGAAGGGGCGCGTCCACTGGGCCGGGGTGGGGAGTTGGGCGATGGTGTTGGTCCAGGGGCGGGGGCCGCTGCCGCGCTTGCGGGAGCGCCAGGCGACGCCCACCGTGGCCTGGCCCGCGGCGATCGCGGCGGCCAGATGGGCGACCGTCGCACAGGAACCGCCGCCGCCGAAGCCGGTCTTGCTGAAGAAGGTGAGGTCACCGAGGCCGACGGCCTTGGCCAGCTCGACCTCGTCGGTCTCCTCCATGGTGTAGGAGGCGAGCGCGTCGACCTCGCCGGGGGCGATCCCGGCGTCGTCCAGGGCGGCGAGGACGGCACGGCAGGCGAGCGTCCTCTCGTCCTCGGGGAGCCTCTTGGCGAAGGGCGTCTGGCCGATGCCGACGATCGCTGTGGCGTCCTTGACGCCTGGTCCTCCGGTCACCGTGCGCACACCTCCGCAGACGGACGGGCGAGCTGACAGGCCGTCAGGTTAGCGTTAATCTGACGGTCAGTCAGCTACCGGGGTGGAGTGGAGGCTGCGATGGAGTGGGAGAGCATTCCGGCCCTCGTCCGGTGGGCCGCGGAACGGTACGCGGACACCGAGGCCGTGGTGGAGGGCCGTACCCGGATCTCGTACGCCGAACTCGGCGTCCGCGTCGAACGCGCGGCGGCCGCGTGCCTCGCGAACGGCGTCGCGCCGGGCGACCGGGTCGGCATCTGGGCGCCCAACTCGCTGGACTGGATGGTCGCGGCGCTGGGCGCGGTCTCGGCGGGCGCGGTCCTGGTGCCGCTGAACACCCGCTTCAAGGGGACGGAGGCGGCGGACGTGCTGCGGCGCAGCGGGGCGGGGCTGCTCTTCGTTACCGGGACCTTCCTCGGTACGTCGTACGTGGCTTCCCTGAGGAGGGCGGCGGGCGCGGGTGCCTCAGCCCCCGCCCCGGGTGGTCCCCTTCCCGGGCTCCCCGCGCTCAAGCAGGTCGTCGTTCTCTCCGACGACGCCCCCGTCGACTTCCGTACCTGGAAGGACTTCCTGGCGAGCGGGGAGGGGGTGAGCGGGGCGGAGGTCCGGGTGCGGGCGGACGCGGTCCGGGCGGACTGGCCGTCGGACATCGTCTTCACCTCGGGTACGACGGGCCGACCGAAGGGCGCGG
This sequence comes from Streptomyces sp. CAI-85, assembly GCF_013363615.1. NCBI lineage: Bacteria > Bacillati > Actinomycetota > Actinomycetes > Kitasatosporales > Streptomycetaceae > Streptomyces > Streptomyces sp. CAI-85. The sequence continues at coordinate 313,416 of NZ_JAANNX010000002.1, forward strand.
TCATCACCCACGCGCAGACCCTGCGCGGTTACGCGATCTGGAGCGAGCTGGCGGGTCTGGAGCGCGGCGACCGCTATCTGATCGTGAACCCCTTCTTCCACACCTTCGGCTACAAGGCCGGTGTGATCGCCTGTCTGACGCGGGGCGCGACGATGATCCCGCAGCCGGTGTTCAACGTGGACACGGTCCTCGCGAACCTGGCGGCGGAGCGCGTCTCCGTGCTGCCCGGCCCGCCCACGCTCCACCAGGCCCTCCTGGACCACGCCTCGCGCGACGCCCACGACCTGTCGGCGCTGCGGCTGGTGGTGACCGGCGCGGCGGTGGTGCCGTTGCGGCTGGTCGAGCGGCTGCGCAGCGAGCTGGGCGTGGACACGGTCCTGACGGCGTACGGGCTGTCGGAGGCGAGCGGCATCGTCACGATGTGCCGGCGCGGCGACGATCCGACGGTGATCGCGTCCACGTCGGGCCGCGCGATCCCGGGTGTCGAGGTGCGGGTGGCGGCGTCCCCGGGGGAGCCGGGGGAGGTGCTGGTCCGCGGGTTCAACGTGATGCGCGGCTACTACGAGGACGAGGCGGCCACGGCCGAGGTCCTCACGCCGGACGGCTGGCTGCGCACCGGGGACGTGGGGGTGCTGGACGAGGCGGGCAACCTGCGGATCACCGACCGGATCAAGGACATGTACATCGTCGGCGGCTTCAACGCGTACCCGGCGGAGATAGAGCAGCTCCTCGGCCTGCATCCCGATGTGAGTGACGTCGCCGTCGTCGGCGTACCGGACGCGCGGCTCGGTGAGGTGGGGCGGGCGTACGTGGTGCGGCGCCGGGGGTCGGTGCTCACCGGGGACGATCTGATCGCCTGGGCGCGGCGCGAGATGGCGAACTACAAGGTGCCGCGGGAGGTGGAGTTCGTGGGCGCGCTGCCGAGGAACGCGAGCGGGAAGGTGGTGAAGGGGGAGTTGCGCGGAGGGCGGGTCACCGGAAGCGGCTCGGCGCAGGGCTCCGTATAAGGCTCCGTGCAAGGTTTCGCATGACGCTTTGCATGACCATGCGTTGTGGTGCATACTCTTCCTATGTCCAAGGTCCTCACCTCCCTGCCCACGGGGGAACGCGTCGGTATCGCCTTCTCCGGCGGTCTCGACACCTCGGTCGCCGTCGCCTGGATGCGCGACAAGGGCGCGATCCCGTGCACCTACACCGCCGACATCGGCCAGTACGACGAGCCCGACATCGCCTCCGTGCCCGGCCGCGCGAAGACCTACGGTGCCGAGATCGCGCGCCTGGTCGACTGCCGCGCGGCTCTGGTCGAGGAGGGCCTGGCCGCGCTCACCTGCGGCGCGTTCCACATCCGCTCGGGCGGGCGGGCGTACTTCAACACCACCCCGCTCGGCCGTGCCGTCACCGGCACGCTGCTGGTGCGGGCGATGCTGGAGGACGACGTCCAGATCTGGGGCGACGGCTCGACGTTCAAGGGCAACGACATCGAGCGGTTCTACCGCTACGGTCTGCTCGCCAACCCGCACCTGCGGATCTACAAGCCCTGGCTGGACGCGGACTTCGTGACCGAGCTGGGCGGCCGCAAGGAGATGTCGGAGTGGCTGCTCGCCCATGAGCTGCCGTACCGCGACAGCACGGAGAAGGCGTACTCCACGGACGCCAACATCTGGGGCGCCACCCACGAGGCGAAGACGCTGGAGCACCTCGACACCGGGGTCGAGACCGTCGAGCCGATCATGGGCGTGCGGTTCTGGGACCCGTCGGTCGAGATCGCCGCCGAGGACGTCACCATCGGCTTCGAGCAGGGCCGGCCCGTGACGATCAACGGCAAGGAGTTCGCCTCGCCGGTCGACCTGGTCATGGAGGCCAACGCCATCGGCGGCCGGCACGGCCTGGGCATGTCCGACCAGATCGAGAACCGCATCATCGAGGCGAAGAGCCGCGGCATCTACGAGGCGCCCGGCATGGCCCTGCTGCACGCGGCCTACGAGCGGCTGGTCAACGCCATCCACAACGAGGACACCCTCGCCCAGTACCACAACGAGGGCCGGCGTCTCGGCCGTCTGATGTACGAGGGCCGCTGGCTGGACCCGCAGGCGCTGATGATCCGCGAGTCCCTCCAGCGGTGGGTCGGCGCGGCCGTCACCGGCGAGGTCACTCTGCGGCTGCGGCGCGGCGAGGACTACTCGGTCCTCGACACTGCGGGCCCGGCGTTCAGCTACCACCCCGACAAGCTGTCGATGGAGCGCACCGAGGACTCCGCGTTCGGCCCGCTGGACCGGATCGGCCAGCTCACCATGCGCAACCTCGACATCGCGGACTCGCGCGCCAAGCTGGAGCAGTACGCCGGCCTCGGCCTGATCGGCACCGGCAGCCCGGCGATCGGCGCGGCCCAGGCCGCCGCGACGGGCCTCATCGGCACCATGCCGGACATGCCCCGGGGCGGCGCCGAGGCCATCGCCTCCCGGGGCGAGGTCGACGAGGACGACGCGCTGCTGGACAGGGCGGCGATGGAATTCGGCACGGACTGAACCGTCGTACAGGTCGCACGGGTCGTACGAAGAAGGCCGCCCCGGACACGCGTATCGCGTCGGGGGCGGCCTTCTCGTACTCCGCGCGGGCGGGCGCTACTTGCCGTCCCGGCCCAGGGCCGGCGGGGCCGGCATGTAGTGGTCGAGAGTCGTGACGGCGCCGTCCTCCGGCTGGGCGTCACCGGTCCGGGCGTCGGTGCCCTGGGTGCCGGCGTCGGCGTCGGCCGGCTGGGCGTCGGCGGTGTCCGTCGCGGGGACGGCCTCGGTCGGAGTCTTCTCGTCGCTCATGGGATGGGCTCCTTGACTGCGGTGCTGATGAGTGAGGAACGCCCGTCCAGCGGCTCCCCCGTGGGCTACTGGACGGGCGTTCGGAGCCGCACCCTAACCGGTCGGGCTCCTGGTCAGACCGTCTGCCCCCCGACGCGACGGTGTGACACGTATGAGCATGCCGGGCGCCGATAAACAAACGCTGAACGGCCCTCACTCGCCCTGGGAACAGCGCGACTTGGTGCCGTCGGCGAGCAGGGCCCGCACCTCGTCCGCCTCGGGCGCCCCGTTCTCCTCGTGGAGATGCAACGCCTCCTGCCAGCATGCGGCGGCCCGGTCGGGCTGGTCCAGCCCGGACAGGGCGCGCCCGAGCAGGGTGAGGACGTTCCCGCGCATCCGGTCGCCGCCGATGCACCCCATGGCGAGTGCCTGTTCCGCGTGCTGGGCCGCCTTGGCCGGGCGCCGCGCGGACAGATGCGCGTGCGCGATTCTGAAGTGGGTGGTCCCCACCCAGAGCCGCTGCCGGTGCTCGGCGAAGATCGTCAGGGCCTCGGAGAACTGGGCGAGGGCCTCCGCGTCCCGGCCGGCCGCGGTCAGCGCGACCCCCAGGGCGTAGTAGGCGTTGGCCAGCCGTACGGTGCTGCCGACCTCGATGTGCACGGCGAGTCCCTGCTGGGCGAAGTCGACGGCCTTCTCCATGTTGCCGAGGCCCATATGGGCCCGTGAGAGGTTGCACAGGGCCGCCGCTTCGCACAGTCCGTTGTCGGTGGCCCGGAAGCCCTCGATGGCCTGGTCGAAGAAGGCCTTGCCGTCGGCGTACTGGCGCTGGTGGAGAGCGGCGAGACCCCGGTCCTGGGCGGCCCAGCTCGCGGCGGTCGTGTCACCGGCGGCCGTGGCGCGCTCCATCGCAAGGCGTGACTCGCGTGCGGCCCGCTGGATGCGGCCGGACACGAGCAGCACGCTGGTCAGCGCGTTGTGCGCCCGGCCTTCGGCCCGTGGATCGCCGGCCGCGCGGGTGGCGTCGCACATCACCATGGCGGTCGCCTCGTACTGATGGGAGTTGGCGCCCGACTCGGCCAGGTCGCCGGACGCCCACAGCAGGTCGACCGCGCGCCGCAGCCGGTCCGTGCCCGCCGCCTGCCGCACACAGGCCAGCAACGCCGCCGCCTCGCTGTACAGCCAGTCCAGGGCGGCGGACCCGTTCGCGAAGGTCAGCCCCGGATACTCGGTCGCCTCCAGATGGTCCACCAGCCGGTCCCCCGGCCGCTCGATCGCGTACACCCCCGCCGCCGTCGCCAGGTAAAAGTCCAGCAGGCGGGACAGGGCCGCCGTTCGTTCGCCCGGAGGGCGTTCGTCGCGGTCGGCGCAGGCTCGGGCGTAGAGGCGGACCAGGTCGTGGAAGCGGTAGCGGCCGGGGGCGGCGGACTCCAGGAGGGACGTGTCGACCAGGGACTCCAGCAGGTCCTCGGTGTCCTCCGGGGGCAGGTCGAGGACCGCCGCGGCCGCCGCGAGGGAGATGTCCGGGCCGTCGGCGAGGCCCAGCAGCCGGAACGCCCGCGCCTGGCCCGGCTCCAACTGCCCGTAGCCCAGCTCGAAGGTGGCCTTCACCGCGAGGTCCCCGGCCTGGAGTTCGTCCAGCCGGCGCCGTTCGTCCGCGAGCTTCGCCGCCAGCACGGACACCGTCCAGGTCCGCCGGGCCGCCAGCCGTGACGCCGCGATCCGGATGGCCAGCGGCAGGAAACCGCAGGCCGCGACCACGTCCAGCGCCGCCTTCCGCTCCGAGCCGACCCGCTCCTCGCCGACGATGCGGGTGAACAGCGCGATCGCCTCGTCCGGCGACATCACGTCCAGGTCGACGAGATGCGCGCCCGCCAGACCCACCATCCGCACCCGCGAGGTGACGAGCGCCGCACACCCCTCGGTGCCCGGCAGCAGCGGCCGTACCTGCGCCGCGTCCCGCGCGTTGTCCAGCAGCACCAGGACCCGTCGCCCGTCCAGCACCGACCGGTACAGCGCCGCCCGGTCCTCCAGCGAGTCCGGGATCGCCGAGTCCGCGGTGCCGAGCGCCCGCAGGAAGGAGCCGAGGACCGTCTCCGGGTCGGCCGCCCGCGCGCCCGCGCCCTGGAGATCGACGTACAACTGCCCGTCGGGGAAAGCCGGTCGGGCCCGGTGCGCCACATGCACGGCCAGCGTCGTCTTGCCGACCCCGCCGATCCCGGCCAGCGCCGACACCGCCATCACCCGGCCGGCGTCGCCCTCGCCACGACGACCGCCGCCGCTTCCCGACGCCCCGGCCAGCACTTCGCTCAGCTCCTTCACGAACGCCGTCCGGCCGGTGAAGTCCGGTACGTTCGCCGGGAGTTGCGCGGGCCGTACCGGCGCCACCGCAGGCTGCGCCGCCGGGGCCGACGGTTCGGCCAGCTCCGGGTCGGCCTGGAGGATCCTGCGCTGCAACTCCCGCAGTCCCGCCCGCGGATCCACCCCCAGCTCCTCCGCGAGCAGCCGCCGGGTGTCGGCGTAGACCGCCAGCGCCTCGGCCTGCCGGCCGGCCCGGTACAGCGCCAGCATCAGCAGCTCCCGCAGCCGCTCGCGCAGCGGATACGCCGCCGTCAGCGCCGTCAGCTCGGAGACGGCCTCCGCGTGGCAGCCCTGCTCCAGGTCCATGTCCAGCCGGGACTCCAGCAGGCCGAGCCGCCACTCCTCAAGGCGGACCCGCTGGGCCTCCGCGTACGGGCCGGGTACGCCGGCCAGCGCCTCGCCGTCCCAGAGGGCGAGGGCGCGGTTCAACAGGTCCCGGGCCAGGGTCAGATCACCCGTGCCGCGCGCCTTCTCCGCCTGTGCCGACCACTCCTGAGCGACGGTCAGGTCAAGCGCGCCGTCGCCCAGTCCGCGCACCGCGTACCCGCCGGACTCGCTCACCAGGACACCCTGGTCCAGCACCTTCCGCAGCCGCGAGGCGTACGTCCGCACCGCCGCCAGCGCCTGCGACGGCGGGTCCTCGCCCCACAGCGCGTCGATCAGCTCGGCCGCCGTCGCCGTCCGGCCCTCGCGCAGCAACAGGGCTGCCAGCAAGGCGCGTTGCTGGGGGGAGCCGGTGGCGAGCGGCTCCTCGCCGCGCCGCGCGCGCACCGGTCCGAGTACGTCGAAGCGGAGCGCCGCCGGCTCCCCGGAGGGGCCGGGACGCCACTGCCTCGGCACACGCGGGCCGCCGTGTCCTCCACGGTCGTCCATCAGGCTCCCCTAACAAGCTTCTGCACTACTAGGTCAGTTTGCCCTCTCCGGGCGGAACCGTCAGCCTCCCGAGGTTCCGGACGCCGCCGCTGCGCACACGGTTCACATGCCCCTCACAAGCGGGCGGCCCACTTCGGCCCACCCCGGTCCCCCTCGGCCCACAGCTCGGCGCGTACGTTAGCTGACGATCCGTCAGATCAGCGCTACCGTGCCCACCATGGAGACCTCAGCCGAATCGACACCCCGGACCCCCACCACCCCCCTCCCCGCGATCATCTCCGTCGACGACCACACCGTCGAACCCCCGACCGTCTGGCAGGACCGCCTGCCGAAGAAGTTCCTGGACACCGGCCCCCGGATCGTCCGCGCGCCGCTGAAGGAGATGACCTTCCTCGGCGGCCGGTTCAAGCCCGTCATGGGCGAGCCCGGCGACGACGGACCGGTCGGCGACTGGTGGGTCTACGAGGACCTGCACCGCCCCCTCACCCGCCTGGACACCGCCGTCGGCTTCGACCGCGACGAGATCAAGCTGGAGGTCATCACCTACGAGCAGATGCGCCCCGGCTCCTACGACGTCCCCTCCCGGCTCGCCGACATGGACGTCAACCACGTCCAGTCCGCCGTCTGCTTCCCCACCTTCCCGCGGTTCTGCGGGCAGACCTTCACCGAGGCCGCCGACCACGAGCTGGGCCTGCTCTGCGTGCGCGCCTACAACGACTGGATGGTGGAGGAGTGGTGCGGCCCCGAGGCGCGCGGCCGGCTGATCCCGCTCACCCTGATCCCCCTGTGGGACGCCGAGTTGGCCGCGGCGGAGGTGCGGCGCAACGCGGCCCGCGGGGTGCGGGCGGTCGCCTTCTCCGAGATACCCCCGCACCTCGGCCTGCCGTCCGTGCACACCGACTACTGGGACCCCTTCCTCGCGGCCTGCGCCGAGACCGGCACGGTCGTCGCCATGCACATCGGCTCCAGCAGCCGTATGCCGTCCACCTCCGCGGACGCCCCGCCCGCCGTCGGCTCCACCATCACCTTCGCCAACTGCTGCTTCTCGATGGTCGACTGGCTGATGAGCGGCAAGTTCGAACGCTTCCCCGACCTGAAGGTGATGTACGCCGAGGGTCAGATCGGGTGGATCCCCTACATCCTGGAGCGCGCCGACGTCGTCTGGGAGGAGAACCGCGGCTGGGGCGGCGTCGCCGACAAGGTCCACCGCCCGCCGTCCGAGACCTTCGCCGACCACGTCTACGGCTGCTTCTTCGACGACGCCTTCGGGCTCCGCAACCTGGACGCGATCGGCGTCGGCAACGTCCTGTACGAGACCGACTACCCGCACTCCGACTCCACCTGGCCGAAGTCCCGCGAGGTCGGCGAGGCCCAGATGGGCCACCTGGCCCCGGACGTGGTCGAACGGATCGTCCGCGGCAACGCCATCGACCTGCTCGGACTCACCCCCGACGGCCTGTGGAGCCCGCGGTGAGCCTCGCGCACGGCATCCAGCTCCCCGTCCAGTCCCAGTCCACGATCTACGCCGAGCCCTGGGAGGCCGACGCGGGCGCGGCCGAGCTGGTGGCGGTCGCGCGGGCCGCCGACCGGGCCGGGTTCGCGTACATCGCCGTCTGCGACCACGTGGCGATCCCGCGCCGGCTCGCGGGCGCGATGAGCACCGTCTGGTACGACCCCGTGGCCACCCTCGCCCACCTGGCCGCCGTGACCGAGCGCGTCCGGCTGTTGGCCCATGTCGCCGTCGTCGGCCTGCGCCACCCCCTCCTCACCGCCAAGCAGTACGCCACCCTCGACCATCTCAGCGGTGGCCGGCTGATCCTCGGGGTCGGCGCCGGGCACGTCAGGGAAGAGTTCGAGGTCCTCGGGGTCGACTTCGAGCGGCGGGGCGCCGTCCTGGACGAGACGATCGACGCGCTGCGGGCCGCGCTCGGACCGGAGGAGTACCCGGCCCACCACGGGAAACGGTTCGACTTCGAGGGGCTCGGACAGCGCCCCCGGCCCGCCCAGGACCGGGTCCCGCTGTGGGTCGGCGGGTCCTCGCCCGCGGCCGTCCGCCGGGCCGCGCTCAAGGGCGACGGCTGGCTGCCCCAGGGCGACCCCAGGGACCGGCTGCCCGCCCAGATCGAGCGGCTGCGGCGGCTGCGCGAGGACGCCGGGATCACCCGCCCCCTCACCGTCGGCGCCCTCACCGAGCCGCTGTACGTCGGCACCCCCGCCTGGGACGTCGGCCGCCGCACCCTCACCGGCCCCGCGCAGGCCCTCGCCGAATCGCTGCGCGCCTACGCCGCGATGGGCGTCGACCAGATCCAGGTCCGCTTCCGCAGCCGCGACCTGGCCGAACTCACGGACCAGATCGCCGCGTTCGGCACCGAGGTCGCCCCGCACCTCTGACCGAGCCCCCTGGTACACCAACCGCACCTCTGACCGAAGGAGCACCGCATGGGCAAGCTCGACGGACGGGTCGTCCTCGTCACCGGCGCCGCGCGCGGCCAGGGCGAGCAGGAGGCGCGGCTGTTCCGGGAGGAGGGCGCCGAGGTCGTCGTCGCGGACGTCCTCGACGGCCCCGGCACGGCCCTCGCCGAGGAGATCGGCGCGCTCTACGTCCATCTCGACGTCGGCCGCGAGGAACAGTGGACCGCCGCCGTACGGGCCGCCAAGGAGGCGTACGGCCGGCTCGACGGGCTCGTCAACAACGCGGGGATCCTGCGCTTCAACGCCCTCGTGGACACGCCCCTCGACGAGTTCCTCCAGGTCGTCCAGGTGAACCAGGTCGGCTGTTTCCTGGGGATCAGGACCGTCGCGCCGGAGCTGACCGACGGCGGCACGATCGTCAACACCGCCTCCTACACCGGTCTCACCGGGATGGCGGCCGTGGGCGCCTACGCGGCCAGCAAGCACGCCGTGCTCGGGCTTACCCGGGTCGCCGCGCTGGAGCTGGCGCCCCGGAGGATCCGGGTCAACGCGGTCTGCCCCGGCGCCATCGACACCGCGATGTCCAACCCGTCCCTCCTCGACCCGGACGCCGACCCGGAGGAGACCGGCCGGGCGCTGGACGGGCTCTACCGCAAGCTGGTGCCGCTCGGCCGGATCGGCAGACCGCGGGAGGTGGCCCGGCTGGCGCTCTTCCTCACCTCGGACGACTCCTCGTACATCACCGGGCAGCCGTTCGTGATCGACGGGGGCTGGCTGGCGGGCGTGTCCATCATCTGACGTAACCTGACGAGCCGTCAGCTATTGACCGTCGAGGAGTTCTGACGGATCGTCAGTTAATCGTGGTCGACCGGACTCGGTCGAACCCCATCCAGAACCTGGGACGGTGAACCTCCGTGGAGTTCGGGCTCTTTGTACAGGGATACGTGGGCAAGCGCGCCGAGACCGATCCGCTCGCCGAGCACAAGGCGCTGATGGAGGAGACCGAGTACGTCATCGAGGCGGACCGCTCGGGCTTCAAGTACGCCTGGGCCTCCGAGCATCACTTCCTGGAGGAGTACTCCCACCTCTCCGCCAACGACGTGTTCCTCGGCTATCTGGCGCACGCCACCGAGCGCATCCACCTCGGCTCCGGCATCTTCAACCCGCTCGCCCAGGTCAACCACCCGGTGAAGGTGGCCGAGAAGGTCGCCATGCTCGACCATCTCAGCGGCAACCGCTTCGAGTTCGGCAGCGGCCGCGGCGCCGGCTCGCACGAGATCCTCGGCTTCCTCCCCGGCATCACCGACATGAACCACACCAAGGAGATCTGGGAGGAGACGATCGCAGAGTTCCCCAAGATGTGGACGCAGGACGAGTACGTCGGCTTCCAGGGCAAGCACTGGCAGCTCCCGCCGCGCAAGATCCTGCCGAAGCCGTACGGGAAGTCCCACCCGGCGATGTGGTACGCGGCCGGGTCGCCGCCGTCGTACGCGATGGCCGCGCGCAAGGGGCTCGGAGTGCTGGGCTTCAGCATCCAGAAGGTCGCCGACATGGAATGGGTGCTGGAGCAGTACAAGACGGCGATCGTGGACGCCGAGCCGATCGGCGACTTCGTCAACGACAACGTGATGGTGACGACGACCGCGATCTGCGCGCCGACCCACGACGAGGCGATCCGGATCGCCGTGAACGGCGGGCTGCACTATCTGCCGTCGCTGGTGTTCCGCTACCACGACACCTTCCCGCGCCCCGAGGGCTTCCCGGTGTGGCCCGACACCCTCCCCGAGTACACCCCCGAGTTCGTCGAACTCCTCGTGGAGGAGGAGCTGTTGATCTGCGGGGACCCGGACGAGGTGCTGCGCCAGTGCAAGCGCTGGGAACAGGCCGGCGCCGACCAGCTCTCCTTCGGACTGCCGGTGGGCGTGCCGAAGGAGGAGACGCTCCAGACGATCCGGCTGATCGGGGAGCACGTGATCCCGAAGATCGACACGGACCCCGTCCACCGCACGACCCGGTTCCGGCAGGCCGTCTGAGCGCCGCGCATCCGAGGAGGCAGCCAGCCATGCTCGATCACGTCATCAAGGGCGCCACCGTAGTCGACGGGACCGGCGCGCCCGCCCGGATCGCCGACGTCGGGATCCGGGACGGCCGGATCGCCGTCGTCGGCGAGGTCACCGAGGAGTCCCGGACCGCCGAGGACGCCGACGGGCTCGTCCTCGCCCCCGGCTTCGTGGACCCGCACACCCACTACGACGCCCAGCTCTTCTGGGATCCGTACGCCACCCCGTCCCTGAACCACGGGGTGACCACGGTCGCCGCCGGGAACTGCGGCTTCACCCTCGCCCCGCTCAACCCGGACCGCCCTGAGGACGCCGACTACACCCGCCGCATGATGTCCAAGGTGGAGGGCATGTCCCTGGTCGCCCTGGAGGAGGGGGCGCCCTGGACCTGGAGCACCTTCGGGGAGTACCTGGACGCGCTCGAAGGGCGGATCGCCGTCAACGCCGGTTTCATGGTGGGACATTGCGCGCTGCGACGGCACGTGATGGGCCCGGACGCCATCGGCGGGCAGCCGAGCGACGAGCAACTCCTCTCGATCGTGAGGCTGTTGCACGAGGCGATGGACGCGGGCGCCTGGGGTTTCTCCACCACCCAGTCCTCCACCCACTCCGACGGCGACGGCCGTCCCGTCGCCTCCCGGCACGCTCGCCCCGAGGAACTCCTCGCCATGTCCCGGGCGGTCGGGGAGCACGAGGGCACCCAGATCGAGGCGATCGTCGCGGGCTGCCTGGACCAGTTCAGCGACGCCGAGATCGATCTGTTCGTGGAGATGAGCGCGGCCGCCGGACGCCCCCTGAACTGGAACGTCCTCACCGTCGACGCGGCCGTCCCGCAGCGCGTGCCGCGCCAGCTCCACGCGAGCGAACGGGCCCGGAAGGCGGGCGGCCGGGTCGTCGCCCTGACCATGCCGATCCTCACGCCGATGAACATGTCCCTGGGCACGTTCTGCGCGCTGAACCTCATCCCGGGCTGGGGACCGATCCTCGGCCTGCCCGTCCCCGAGCGCATGGCCCGCCTGCGCGAACCCGCCGTCCGCGCCGAGATGCTGCGCCACGCCGCCTCGAAGGAGGCCGGGGTGTTCCGGCGGCTGACCGACTTCGGGCGGTACGTCATCGGCGACACCTACAGCGCCGCCAACGACGGCCTCACCGGCCGGGTCGTCCGCGACATCGCCGCCGAACGCGGCCTGGACCCCTTCGCCTGCCTGGTCGAGATCTGCGCCGCCGACGACCTGCGCACGGTGCTGTGGCCCATGCCGACCGACAACGACCCCGCGTCCTGGGCGCTGCGCGCGGAGACCTGGCAGCACGAGGACGTCCTGCTGGGCGGCTCCGACGCGGGCGCCCATCTGGACCGGATGTGCGGGGCGCCGTACACCACCCGGTTCCTCGGGGACTGTCTGCGCGGGCGGAAGCTCGTCGGGCTCGAACAGGCGGTGAGGATGCTCACCGACGATCCGGCCCGGCTCTTCGGGCTGCGCGGACGCGGCCGGATCGAGGAGGGCTTCCACGCCGACCTCGTCCTCTTCGACCCCGAGCGGATCGACGCCGACAAGGCGACCCTCGTGCACGATCTGCCGGGCGACAGCCCCCGCCTGGACTCCCGGGCGCTCGGGGTGCGCGCGGTCTGGGTCAACGGCGTGGCCGCGATCCGCGACGACGTGGTCACCGGCGCGGTGCCCGGCCGCGTCCTGCGCTCGGGCCGGGACACCAGGACCGTGAGCACCCGGTGAGCGGCGGGCAGCGGCTGTTCGTCGGGGGCGCGTGGACCGAGCCGGACGGCGGGTACTACGAGGTCACCGACCCGGCGACCGAGGAGTGCGTCGGCCTGGCACCGGAAGCCTCGCCGGACCAGGTGCGGGACGCGTGTGCCGCGGCCCGGGAGGCGTTCGGGCCGTGGTCGCGGACCCCGCCGGAGGAGCGCGCGGCGGTGCTCGGCCGGGCGGCGGAAGTGATCCGCGCCCACGCGGAGCCGTACACCGCCCTCGCCCGCGCCGAGACGGGGGCGACGACCGGGACGGCGCGCGGCATGCAGGTCGGCGTGGCCGCGGCCCGCTTCCGCCGGTACGCGCGCGTGGAACCGGCGGAGTGGGCGATCCCGCCGCAGGTCAACGAGGCCGGACCGATGGGACGGGCGGCCGTCATGGGCGCCCTGGCCGTCCGCCAGCCCGTCGGGGTCGTCACCTGCGTGACCTCCTACAACAACCCCTGGGCGAACGCGGCGGGCAAGGTGGCCCCGGCCCTCGCGATGGGCAACACGGTGGTCGTGAAACCGGCCCCGCAGGACCCCTTGTCCGTCTACCGCATGGCGGAGGCCCTGGAGGCGGCCGGCGCCCCGCCCGGCGTCGTGAACGTCGTCTCCGGCCGCTCGGTGGCGGTCGGCGAGGCGGCGGTGGAGTCCCCGGACGTCGACATGGTCAGCTTCACCGGCTCGACGGCCGTGGGCCGCCGCATCGCCGAGGCGTGCGGCCGCGACATGAAACGCCAGCTCATGGAACTGGGCGGCAAGGGCGCGGCCCTCGTCTTCGACGACGCGGACGTGCCGTCGGCGGTGGCGGGCATCGGAACGACGTTCTCCTTCTACAGCGGCCAGATCTGCACGGCACCGACGCGGGTCCTGGCACAGCGGGGGGTGTACGACCGTCTGGTGACCCAACTGGCTGCTTATGCGGGCCGTTTGAAGGTTGGTGACCCCAGTGACCGCACCACGGTCGTAGGCCCGGTGATCTCGTCCCCCCACCGCGACCGGGTGGAGTCGTACGTCGAACTGGGCCGCAAGGAGGGAGCGTCGGTGGTGACGGGCGGCGAACGCCCTTCGTTGGACCGTGGCTTCTACATCGCCCCCACCCTCCTGGCCGACTGCACCAACGACATGAGGGTGGCGAGGGAGGAGATCTTCGGCCCGGTGGTGACGGTGATCCCCTTCGACGACGAGGAGGAAGGCATCGCCCTCGCCAACGACACCGACTACGGCCTCATCGACTACGTCTGGTCGGCGGACATCGCCCGCGCCTTCCGCGTAGCCCGCCGCCTCCGCGCCGGCGGCGTCGGCGTCAACACGGTCGCCCGCAACATGGAGGCCCCCTTCGGCGGCTTCAAGAAGAGCGGCGTGGGCCGCGACGTCGGCTCGTACGCCCTGCACGCGTACAGCGAGATCCAGTCGATCGTCTGGCCGGGGTGAGCCGATTGCGGGCTGACGGCTTCCGTCCGGCCGAGCGGCCCAGCACCGGCCGGGGCCATCTGGCCCAGTGCCACTTGCTGCTCGGTGACTTGACCGGGGCGGTTGAAGAAACCCACCGCGCGGTGGACGCGGCGCGCGCCACGCGCTCCAGCCGTGTGCGCGCCCAGCTCGGCGAGCTCTACCCGTACACCGTGGGCAACAGCGCGGCCCGGCCCGTGCGCGAGGCCCGCGATAGGATCCGCGACCTGCTGTCGACCTGAAGGGGGTACGTGACCGTGACGACCATCGCGGTGACCGGGCACATGGATCTGACCGAGGACAGCATCCCTCTGGTCCGCACCGCCCTGGACGACTTGCTCAAACAGTACGCCGCCGACGGTGACCTCGTCGGCGTCTCCTGCATCGCCAAGGGTGCCGACTCTCTGTTCGCCGAAGCCGTCCTCGCCGCCGGCGGACGTCTCACCGTTGTCATCCCCTCCCAGGACTACCGCCGGAACAAGGTCAAGCCCGACCACGCCCCCCTGTTCGACCGCCTCGTCGAAGCCGCCGGCGAAGTTCTCGTCCTGCCACACGAGTCGGCGAACCGGCAGGCGTACGAGGCTGCCAACGCCGTCCTCATCGACCGCGCGGACCGACTCGTCGCCGTATGGAACGGCGAACCGCCCGGCGGCAAGGGCGGCGGGACGGCCGACACGGTCCTTGAAGCGCAGGCTGCGGGTGTGCCTGTGAACGTCGTGTGGCCGGACGGCGCCGCTCGCCGAGGTTGAGCACTGTCGAACGGGGCCGCAAAGAGGGAGCAGTGTGGGCCGCGACGTCGGCTTCTGCGCGCTGCACGCCTAGAGCGAGATCCAGTCGATCGTCTGGCCAGGCTGATACCCGTCCCTCAACCCTGGTCCAGATCCACCCGGATCGTCAGCAGGTTCGTGCCCAGGGTGCGGACGCCCGTGCTGTTGAAGCGGGGGAGCGTGCGCAGGCGGGCCACCGGGTCGTCGTCGGGGAGGGGGTGGGCCGTGCCCGTGTACCAGCGGCCGCGGAGACGGACCCGGACCCGGGGGTCGGCCAGGATGTTGCGCACGTACTGCGAACGCTCCCCGAACTCCGACACCAGCCAGAACGAGTCCCCGACTCGCCGCCCGCCCAACGGCGTCCGCCGCGGCAGCCCCGAGACCCGCCCGGTGGTCTCCAGCACGGTGTGGAACGGCAGTCTGCGCAGCACCGGGTTGGCGACATACCGCTGAAAACCGGTCGTCGCACGGAAACGGAGATCACTGCTCGGCCGTGACATGGTCCTTCGCACTCCTTCGCACTCCTTCGCACGAGGTGCTGTTGCTTCAATGGTCCCCGACACCGGTGGGGCGACGGCGGGTGGTGGGGCATGCGTGTGGTGACCTGGAATCTGTGGTGGCGGTTCGGGCCCTGGGAGGCTCGGCAGAAGGCGATTCTCGCCGTGCTGCGGGAGTTGCGGCCGGATGTGGTGGGGCTTCAGGAGGTGTGGGCCGCCGGGGGTGAGAATCTCGCCGGGTGGCTCGCCGACGAGTTGGGGCTGTACTGGGCCTGGGCGCCCTCGCCCGCGCCCGAGCGGTGGCGGCGGAGGCTTCCGGAGGGGGAGGAAGGCGGCGTCGACATCGGCAACGCCGTTCTCAGCCGGTGGCCCGTCATCGCGCAGGACACCCTGTTGCTGCCCGTCCCCGACGACCTCGCCGACGGTCGCCTCGCGCTCTACGCGCGGCTGGCCGCCCCCGCCCGCGAAGTGCCGTTCTTCACCACCCACCTCACCTCCGCGCCCGGTGCCTCGGCCGTCCGGCAGGAGCAAGTCGGCTCGCTCGCACGGTTCGTGGCGCGGCACAAGGGCGACACCCCGTTCCCCGCCGTCGTCACCGGTGACTTCAACGCCTGGCCCGACTCCGACGAGGTGCGTCTCTTCGGCGGGTACAAGACCTCGTCCGCCGTGCCCGGTCAAGTCCTTCTCGACGCCTGGGAGTACGCAGAGCCGGGTGCGCCCGCCGCGACCTGGTCGGCCGAGAATCCTTATGCCGCACGGCTGTTGGAGCCGTCCGTCCGGATCGACTACATCCATGTGGGGCCGCCCGGACCGGTCGGCGAGGGGCATGTGCGGGCCGTACGGCGGGCCGGGCACGGGCCCGTGGACGGCATTTGGCCCTCCGACCACGCCGCGGTGGTCGCCGACCTCGCGATGCCGTGAACCGCTCACACCTCGTCCACGGCATCCACACGAGGCCGTGTTAGCCTCCCCGCGGTCGCGAGCGGCGGCGGCGAGACAGTACGGGGGAAAGTCGATGGCCTCTTCGGACGGCTACCAGATCAAGAAGTCCGGCATGACCGGCCAGGCCAAGGAACTCGACGGCGCGGGCGACGACATGGGCAAGGTCCGCGCGGCCGTGGCCCCCTCGCTCTGCTACGCCGCGGACACCCTCGGCGGCACCGACGCCGCGACGGCCGTCAACGCGTTCATCGCCGCCTGGGAGGCGGAGGCCCGCACTCTGGAGTCGGCCCTGCACGAACTCGCCGGCAAGGTCCATCTCGCCAAGGGCGCCTACACCGGCAGCGACGGCCTGGTGGAGACCGGCGTCAGCGGAATCGCCGTGAGCGAGGGGCAGTTGAGCGCCATGCCGGCGCCCGCCGAGCGCTCCTCCGTCCTGTCGAGCTATTGAGCGGCCACCCCCGACACCCCAGCACCAGTACATCAACACCGCGAGACAGGACGGGGCGGACCACGCGATGACAGGTTCCCTGCGACCCGCCGACTCCCCGGCGGGCCGGCGCGCCCGGCTGGCCGGGCTGTGCGAGGAGATACCCGGCGCCGGCAGCAAGAACGACCTGCTGGACATGATCGACAGCGCGCTCTCCGTGGATGCCCCCAAGGGCGACCCGGGCACCATCGAGACGCTGGGCAAGCGCTACCGCGACCAGATCGACGACGTCGGCCGGGTCTACGACCGGGTGGACCGGGTGGCCCGCAAGGGGCTGCCCGAGGTCTGGGTCGGCGACACCAGCGTGCTCGCCTCCGAGGTGGTGTCCGCCGCCGACCGCGCCGTCCTCCAGATGGGCGAGGCGTTCGGCGGCGGCGCCGTCGTGCTGCTCACCCTCGCCGACGCGCTCACCGTCGCGCAGAAGCAGGACACCGAGGGCCGCGGCAAGCTCGGGCAGGCCAAGAGCAGCCTGGGCGGCCGGGACGGCTTCTTCGACGACTGGCACGAGGACGACGGCGAGGAGGCCGCACGGCTCGCCGCCCGCTCCGTCGCCTCCGACGGCATCGAGCTGATGCACAAGGCCGCCGTCACGGCCGAGGACGCCGTACGGGTCGCCGTACGCGACCTCAACAAGTGGGCGGCCGAGGCACGCGCCGGGAAGATGAAGACCGGCGAACTGACCGCCGTCGACAAGCTGATGCTCGCCGACACCGGCGCCGCCAACACCCCCACTGAGCTGAACGAGATCCTCAGCGCCGGCGACCTGGAACGCGCAGGCCAGCGCATGGACCGGCTCAGCGGCCCCGACGAGGCGGCCATGGAACGCATGCTGGCGCAGGCGGGCAGCCCCGAGGAACGCGCCTATCTGATGAAGGCGCTGGCCGCCGGCCACAGCGTCAAGGAGATCGAGGAGTTCCAGGGCAAGATCGCGGGCAAGGACCCCGAGTGGCTGCGCCGGCACCTCACCCCGGTGGTCACCGCCGAGGACAGCATGGACGACGAGGGCCTCGCCCAGGACGGCTCCAACAACAACAAGGACTCCGTCCTCTTCCACAACCAGCTCTGGATCCAGGGCGGCGACGGCTCCGAGGGCACCTGTGTGGCCTCCTCCACCGTCAACGCCCGCGCCATGCTCGACCCGCTCTACGCCCTCGACCTCACCGGCGGCCCCAGCGGCCAGGAGGACGACCCCGACGCCTTCCGGCAGCGCCTGGTGGCCGAACAGCACCGGCTGCACACCGAGGGCGAGGGCGGCGACAACTGGACCGGCATGGGCCAGGAGGGCCAGGAACGCATCGCCGACTCCACCCTCGGCAGCGCCACCGGCGACGACTACCGGCGCCACGACCTCGACAGCGCCGACGACCGCCGGGCGATCCTGGACGACGTCGAGAAGGCGGTCGCCGAGGGCAAGCCGGTCCCGGTCGACGTCTCCGGCGACACCGGCGCCCACGCGATGATGATCATCGGGCAGGACGGCGACAAGCTCCAGATCTACAACCCCTGGGGCACGACCACATGGGTCAGCGAGGACGACTTCATCAACGGCAACATGGGCAAGGCTTCGAACAGTGAACTCAACAACGCGTACCAGGTCTATGTCCCGCAGTAGGACGCGCGGCACGGTGTTCGCGGCGGCCGCGCTGCTGGTGACAGCCGCGGCGCTGACCGGCTGCGGATCCGGCGACGACGAGCCCACCAGCCACCCCGTGGACGACACCACCGTCACCGCGAGCGTCGGCGAGCGCTTCACGCTCACCGTGGCCGACAACGCCTCCACCCGCTCCCACTGGTACCTGGTGGACCCGAAGCCGGACGGCGCGGTGGTGCGGGAGCGCGGCCGTGAGACGGCGTCGGACGGCGACGCGGCACCCGGCTCCGGCACGGACGTCACGTTCACCTTCGAGGCGACCGGCGCGGGCAGCACCGAGATCGTGCTCCTGCACTGCACGTTCTCCAGCACCTGCGACACCGGCGACGGCACCCCGGCCCCCGCCCCGACGGACGGCGCCGCGCCCACCGAACCGGAGCGGATCACCTACAAGGTCACGGTCGAATGAGGCCCACGATGGAACACCCCGAACACCCCGCACACCCCGAGCGCCCCGGGCAGACCGAGCACCCCGGGCACACCGAGGACGAACTCGCCGGCCTCGACATCACCGCCCTCCTGCGCTACGGCCTGACCGCCGCCCCCGGCCCGCTGCGCACGTCCCTCTTCGGCGACGGCGCGGTGGGCGCGGCCGTCCTCCTCGACCGGCTGGACACCGAGCCGCGCTCGGTCGCCTATCTGGCGGAGGTGGTCCGCGCGGGCGGTGTCCGCGCCGCCGCGGACCTCCCCGAACCGCTGCCCCGCCCCGAGGCGGCGGCCCTGGCCCGCGACTGGCTGGAAGCGGCCGCCTCCGCCCCTCAAAGCCCGGCCCCCCAAGGCCCAGCCCCTCAAGGCACGTCGACCCAGGACCCGGCCACCGACGACACGGCGGCCCGCTGGCTGCACGCGGTCGCCACGATCATCGAGGTACGGCGCCGGGCCGGCCGCTGAGGGAGCACTGGGCCGACCGGTCGGTATGGACAGTGGGCGTCTCTCCCGGTACAGATGAGGGCGGCACCCCGGGAAGCCATCAGGAAGCCACTAGGAAGCCACGGTCCCGCGACGAAAGGCCGCCCCCATGCGCATCGCCGTCACCATCTTCCTCACCGACGAGACGATCACCCCCGTCCGCCTCGCCCGTGAGCTGGAGCAGCGCGGTTTCGCCGGGCTCTACCTCCCCGAGCACACCCACATCCCCGCCGAGCGGACCACCCCGTACCCGGCGGGCGGTGAGCTGCCGCCCGAGTACGGCCGCACCCTCGACCCGTTCGTGGCGCTCGGTCAGGCCGCCGCCGTCACCGAGGCTCTGGGCCTGGGCACCGGCATCACGCTCGTCGCCCAGCACGACCCGATCGACCTGGCCAAGCAGATCGCCACCCTTGACCACCTCTCCGGCGGCCGTTTCACCCTCGGCCTCGGCTACGGCTGGAACGTGGAGGAGGCCGCCGACCACGGCGTCGACTGGCCCACCCGGCGCGAGCTGGTCCGCGACCGGATGGGGCTGATGCGGGCCCTGTGGAGCGAGGAACCCACCGCCTACGACGGCCCGTACGCGCGCGTGCGGGCCAGCCACGCCCACCCCAAGCCGGCGCAGAAGCCGCGCGGCCCGGTCGTCGGCCCCCGCACCCTGATCGGCGGGGCGGCCGGGCCCAAACTGTTCACCCACATCTGCGAGTACGCCGACGGCTGGCTCCCGATCGGCGGGCGCGGCCTGTCCGAGTCGGTGCCGGCGCTGCGCTCGGCGTGGACCGACGCGGGCCGCGACCCGTCCGCGCTCCAGATCGTCCCGTACGCCGTCCTCCCGTCGGCGGGCAAGCTCGCCCACTACGCGGACCTCGGCATCGAGGAGGTCGTACTCCAGCTCCCGCCGGCCGGGGAGAGCGAGGTGCTGCGGGTGCTCGACGACCTGGCCCCCTTCGTGTGACGTCCGGCCGTCGGCGGACAGGGCGTCAGTCGTGGGGCGAGTCCCGCCAGCGGGGCCCGGGGGCGGCCGTCCAGGCGGAGGCCGCCCGCGTGAACAGGCGGTCCGCGTCCGGCCACACCGCCCTCGCAGGGCCCTGCGCGGCGGTGCGGCCGGAGCAGGCCCCGGCCGCGCGCAGGGCGGTGAGGACCGCCACGACGGCGGCCAGTTCGTCGGGGCCGGGCGCGCCCCGCACGACCCGCACCACGGCATCGGCACCGGCACGGGCATCGGCACCGGGGTCCCAGGCCGTGCTCACTGCGGCTGGTTCCCGTGCTTGCGGCTCGGCAGCGAGGCGTGTTTCGCGCGGAGCATGGCGAGCGCGTCGATCAGCCGGGCCCGGGTCTCGGACGGGTCGATGACGCTGTCCACGAGCCCGCGTTCGGCCGCGTAGTAGGGGTGCATCAGCTCCGTGCGGTACTCCTTGACCAGCCGGGCGCGGGTCGCCTCGGGGTCGGTGGCGGCCGCGATCTCCCGCCGGAAGATCACTCCCGCCGCGCCCTCCGCCCCCATCACCGCGATCTCGTTGTGCGGCCAGGCCAGTGACACGTCCGTCCCGATGGAGCGGGAGTCCATGACGATGTACGCGCCGCCGTACGCCTTGCGCAGGATCACCTGGACCCGCGGCACGGTGGCGTTGCAGTAGGCGTAGAGCAGTTTGGCGCCGTGCCGGATGATGCCGCCGTGCTCCTGGTCCACGCCGGGCAGGAAGCCGGGCACGTCGACCAGGGTCACCAGCGGGACGTTGAAGGCGTCGCAGGTCTGCACGAACCGCGCCGCCTTGTCGGAGGAGTCGATGTCCAGCACCCCGGCCGACACGGACGGCTGGTTGGCGACGATCCCGACGACCCGGCCGTCGAGCCGGGCCAGGGCGCACACGATGTTGGCGGCCCAGTGCTCCTGCACCTCGAAGACGTCGCCGTCGTCGACGATCTCCGCGATCACCGCCCGCATGTCGTAGGAGCGGGCCGGGTCCGCGGGCACCAGGTCGAGCAGGGCGTCGGTGCGACGGTCCGCCGGATCGGTGCCCGCCTCGGCCGGCGGGAGTTCGCGGTTGTTGGCGGGCAGCATCGACAGCAGATGCCGTACGTCCTCCAGGCAGGACGCCTCGTCGTCGTACGCGAAGTGCGCCACGCCCGACAGCGTGGCGTGGGTGTCCGCCCCGCCCAGACGCTCGTGCGAGACGACCTCGCCCGTGACCGCCTGCACCACGTCGGGGCCGGTGACGAACATCTGCGCGGTGCCGCGGACCATGAACACGAAGTCGGTCAGCGCGGGCGAGTAGGCCGCCCCGCCGGCGCAGGGACCCAGGATCACGCTGATCTGCGGGATGACACCGGAGTTGCGGACGTTGCGGGTGAAGATGCCGCCGTAGCCCGCCAGGGCCGTGACGCCCTCCTGGATGCGGGCGCCCGCGCCGTCGCACAGCCCGACCAGCGGGGCCCCGGCGGACTCCGCCAGGTCCATCAGCTTGTGGATCTTCTCCGCGTGGGCCTCGCCGAGGGCCCCGCCGAAGATGCGGAAGTCATGGGCGTAGGCGAAGACGGTACGGCCGTGCACCCGGCCCCAGCCGGTGACGACGCCGTCGGTGTGCGGACGGCGGTGCTCCAGGCCGAAGCCCGTCGCGCGGTGCCGGCGCAGTTCCTCGGTCTCGGTGAACGTCCCCCCGTCGAAGAGGAGGGCGAGCCGTTCCCGGACGGTCAGTTTGCCCTTCGCGTGCTGGGCCTCGGTCGCCCGCTCGCTCGGACCCCGCCGCACCTTCTCGCGCAGATCGGCGAGTTCGGCGAGACGGTCGGCGGACCGGTCGGTGACATGGTCGGTGGGGCTGGTGGCCGGGCCGGCGGTGGGGCGACTGTCCTGCGCGGCCCTGACGCCCGCCGGCGATTCGTCGACAACGCTCATACCGGGCAGCGTGCGCCCGGGTGCTCAAGACGGACTCGACCCCGCCTCCACCCCCGGATGGAGAACGGCTCCAACCGGCCGCGCCAGCCTTGCGGCATGTCATCTGGTCGTGAGAGTCGTCAGCGTTCGGTCGCCCTGTTGTTCCCGGGAACCGGCGCGCAGCACGCCCGTATGGCGGCCGGCCTGTACGGGCACGAACCGGTCTTCACCCGGGCCGTCGACGCCGTACTGGACCTGCTCGGACCGGAGGGCGGGGCGGTGCGCGCCGACTGGCTGACGCGGGAGCCCGCGCCGCCGCTCGACGCCGACGAGCGGGCCGCGCCCCTGCTGTTCGCCGTGGACTACGCGATGGGCCGGCTGGTGGAGAGCTGGGGCGTGCGCCCGGCCGCGTATCTCGGCCACAGCATGGGCGAGTGCGTCGCCGCGGTCCTCGCCGGGGTGCTCTCCCTGGCCGACGCGGTCATGCTGCTGCGGGAGCGGGTCGGGGCGCAGCGCGCCGTGCCGCCCGGCGGGATGCTCGCGGTCGCGGCGACCCCGGCGGAGCTGTCGGGGTACCTCGGCGACGGCGTCGTGGTGGGCGCGCTCAACGCGCCCCGGCACACCGTCCTGTCCGGCCCGGAGCGGGCGCTGCGCGTGGTGGAACGCCGGCTGGCCGCCGACGGCCGCACCAGCCGGCGGCTGGCCACCCGCACCCCGTACCACAGCCCGGCCCTCGCCCCCGTGGCGCACGGGACGGAGACACTGCTGCGCACGGTACGGCGGTCCGCGCCCCGCCGGCCGCTCTACTCCGCGTACCTCGCCCGGCCGGTGCGCGAGGAGGACGTGCTCAGCGCCCGGTTCTGGGCGGAGCAGCCGACGGCTCCCGTGCTGTTCTGGCCGACGCTGGACCGGCTGCTGGGCGACGGCGACCGGCTGCTGGTGGAGGCCGGGCCCGGACAGAGCCTGACCGTGCTGGCGCGCGGCCACCGGGCGGTGCGGTCGGGCCGCAGCGCCGTGATCGGCACCCTGCCGGCGCGGGCCCTGGGCCCCGAGGAGGACCGGCGGGCCGTCCGCGCCGCCCGCGCGCGGCTGGCCGCCGAGGGCCTCCTCGGGGCGCCCGGTCACTCGGGCGTGTTGCCGGTGGACGCGCCCGTCTCGTAGGGGCTGCTCACGCCGTCGTAGGCCAGGTGCAGGACCATTCCGTCCCGGGCGTGGTCCAGGTTGTGGCAGTGGTCCGCCCACACGCCCGGGTTGTCGGCGCGGAACGCGATCTCGTACCGCTCGCCGGGCGCCACGTTCAGCGTGTCCGTCCACCACGGGCTGCCGTCCGCGCGCTCGCCGTCCCGGGACAGCACCAGCATGCGGTGGCCGTGCAGATGCATCGGGTGGTCGTCGAGGCTGCGGTTGAGGAACGTGACCCGCACCAGGTCGCCCTCCCCGACCAGCAGGGACGGGATGTCCGGGTAGACCGCGTTGTTGACGGTCCACAGCATCATCGGGGCGCCGTCGTAGAAGCCGACGCTGTTGCCGAGGACCATGCGGAAGTCACGGTCGAAGCCGCCGTCGTCCGGGGTGAGGGGGCGCGGGCCGGTGGCGGTGCCGTAGTGCAGCGGGTCGAACAGGGGCGCGCCGGTGTCGGCGGCGGGGGCCTCGGACGCCGTGTCCGGGGCCAGGATCAGCGACGGGGACTCACGGGTTCCGTGCGTGCCGTACGCGCCGTCCTCGCCGCAGCCCTCGAAACCCTGGCTGCCGGCACCGGCGTTGGCGTCTCCCGTCACGGTGAGCCTTACCGCGCCCCGTGGTTGACGGAACGTCAGATCGTAGCGGCCGCCGCCCGCCACCCGCAGCAGCGTGCCGTCCAGGTCGGTCGGCGCCGACACCTCGTTTCCGTCGATCGCGGCGACCTGGAACGACGTTCCGGTCAGCGCGTACGTACGGGGGCAGTTGTCCGCGTTCACCAGGCGCAGCCGGACCGGCGTACCCGCCGCGACGCGCTCCCGTTGCTCGCCGGTGTCGTCTCCGAAGGCCGTCCGCAGGTCGCCGCCCAGGCCGTTGCGCCCGCTGAGCGCGCCGCCGGAACCGCGCACCGCCGAACCGCCGCCGCGGGTGTCTCCGACGGACCAGGCGTGCGCCACGACCGTGCGGTCGACGCCGTCCGACGGCGCGGGCTGCCGTGCCGCGTCCGTCACGACCAGGGCGCCGAACAGGCCGCGGGCCACGGCGGTGCTGGACTGCTGGTGGGCGTGGTACCAGAAGGTGCCGGTGCGGTTCGCGCGGAAGCGGTACACGTGCCGGCCGCCGGGCCGTACCGCGTCCTGGGTGACACCGGCCACGCCGTCCTCGGCGTTGGGCACGTCGACGCCGTGCCAGTGCACGGTGACGCCGTCCGTCACGTTTTGGTTGATCAGCGTGACCTCGACCAACTCTCCTTGTGTCACTCGGAGTTCAGGTCCCGGCAGCACTCCGTTGAAGGTGAGCGCGTCCACCGTCTCGCCCGACGCCAGCCGGACCGTCCGGGTGCCGGCGGTGAGGGTGAAGCGCCGGTCGGCCGCACCCGTCGACGGCCCGGTCAGATCGGTGACGGAACGGGCCGGGGCGGCGCCGGGGCCTGGCCCGCCTCCGGTGTCGTAGGCGTGGTGGTGGGCGGTGGCCATCCGGTCCGGCAGTCGGCTCTCCCGCGCCGCGAGACCGTACCCGCCGGCGATCAGCAGGGCCCCGCAGGTCACGACGGCCAGCGAACGGACCAGCCGCCGCCCGCGCGATGCCGGACGCCACCCCGGCGCCCCGACCGCGACGCGCCGCCGCTGCTGCACCAGCACCAGCCCGCTCGCCGCCAGGGCCAGCAGGGTCATCTCCAGCACGAGGAACGCGGTGTACGGCGGCGCCGGCGGATGCAGCGTGAACAGCGCCCCCAGCCCGACCGCGACCCCACCCACCCGCACGGGCACGACCAGCCGGGGGTCGGCGGCGGCGGAGCGGGTGACGGGGGTGGGGGCGCCCTGGACGTCGCCTTGGGCCGCGCTCCCGACCTCGGCGGTCGGCGGGCCGGTCTCCGTGAGGGGGGTCGTGCCTTCGCCGGTGGGGCCGGCCGGGCCGGAGGGCGCGGGTGCGGCGTCCTCGGTCCCCGCCTCGGTCTTGGTCAGGGCGGCCGTGCCTCTGACGGCGGGGCCGGTCAGGCCGGAGGCGGAGGGTGCGGGGGTCGGCACGGTGGAGGACGCCGGGGTGGCGCCCTCGGCCTCGGTTCCGGCCGTGGTCCCGGCCTCGGAGGTCGGGGTGGGTACGGGGTCGGTGGTGGTCGGACGCCCGGTTCTCGTCAGGGCGGCCGTGCCCCTGCCCGAGGGGGCGGCCAGGCGGGCAGGGGTGGGCATGGGCGCCGGGTTCGTCGTATGTGGGCGCGCGGCGGCGGCCGGGGCCCGGTAGGGCTCCGTGGGCTTGCGCGCGCCGTCCGCGACGTCGTCCGCCGTGTCGTCGCCGGTCCCCGGCCCGCCCGGGCCGGCACCCGACCTCGGCCCGCCCGACCGGCGTGCCGCTCGGCCCCACCCCGTCAGGCGCCAGTACGCGGGCACGCTCAGCCATGCCACCAGCGCGCCCACGATCACCTGTGGTGCGACCGCCAGCAGGAGGAAGTCGGTGGCGCCCCACCAGTCCGTCTCGGCGGCCAGGGCCACGCCCAGGGCGGCGCGGACGGTGAGGGTCAGGAGGGCCGTGACGAGGAGGACGAGGCCCAGGCGGGCCCGGCGGCGCAGCGCGCGTGAGTGCGGACGGGTCGCCAGACGGCGGGCGCCGCGCGCGGCGAACAGCCAGCAGACCGCCGCCAGCACCGCCCACAGCAGGTTCTGTTCGAAGAGGTTCTCCACCATGGGCGGCAGCCTGGCCGAACCCCTTCGAGGCTCCCTCGAGGCCGTTCGCCGATCCTCGCCGTGACCGCGGGCCCTCCGCGGTCACGGCGGCCCCGTGCCGCCGCACCGCCGCGCCGGGAGGTACGGATGCAGGAGAACCGCTGTGTACTGGTGACCGGTGGATCGCGGGGCATCGGCCGCGCGATCGCCGTCCGGCTGGCCCGTTCCGGCCATGCCGTCGGATTCTGCTCCCGCGCCGCCGACGAGGCGGCCCTGGAGACCGCCCGGCTGGTCGCCGAGGCGGGCGCGCCGGTCCATCACGTCGTGTGCGACGTCACCGACGCCGACGCGGTCCGCGCCTTCGTGGAGGAGTGCGAGGAGAAACTGGGCCCGCCGTACGGTGTGGTCAACTCCGCCGGGATCCTGCGCGACCGTCCGATGGCGCTGATGTCCGCGCGGGACTGGCAGTCGGTCGTGGGCACCAGCCTGGACGGCGCGTTCCACGTCTCCCGCGCGGTGCTGCGCGGCCTGATCTCCCGACGGTCGGGCGCGATCGTCAACGTCTCCTCGGTGATCGGCGTGTACGGCAACCCCGGCCAGACCAACTACGCCACCGCGAAGGCGGGACTCAACGGACTCACCCGCGCCCTCGCCAAGGAGGTCGCGCCCTACGGGGTGCGGGTCAATGCGGTCGCCCCCGGGTTCATCGACACCGACATGCTCGACGGCATGACGGACAAGGCCCGTGAGGCAGCCGTCGGCAGGATCGCCATGCGCCGCTTCGGGACCCCGGAGTCCGTCGCGGAGCTGGTGGCGTTCCTGCTCTCCGACCGGGCGGACTACGTCACCGGTCAGGTGGTGCAGATCGACGGCGGTATCTCCCTGTGAGCGGCCCCCCGGCCACCGTCCGCGCCGAGACCGCCCCCGCCGACCGCCCCGTCTGGACCCTGCTGCGTGAACGCTGGTTCAGCACCCTGTTCCTCACCGACATGTGGGAACGCTTCAGCTTCTACGGCATGCAGGCCCTGCTGTTCCTCTACGCGACCGCACCCGAGACGGACGGCGGGCTCGGCCTCTCCGACGGGACGGCGGGCGCGCTGTTCGGGTTGTACGTCTCCGCGTCGTTCCTCGCCGCGATGCCCGGCGGCTGGCTCGGAGACCGGGTGCTCGGCACCCACCGGGCGATGCTGACCGGCGCGATCGTCATCGCCGCCGGTCATCTGTGCATGGCGTTCCCGGCCCGCGCCGGGTTCTACGCCGGGCTGGCGCTGGTGGCCTGCGGCACGGGGCTGCTCAAGCCCAACCTGCCGGTGATGTTCGACCAGATGAACCCGGGCGCCGACAGCGCGCGACGCCGGGCCGCCTTCTCGCTGTTCTACATGAGCATCCAGGTCAGCGCGCTGATCGGCCCGCTGGTCACCGGGACCCTCGGGGAACGCGTGGACTGGCACCTGGGCTTCGGGGCCGCCGCCGTCGGCATGCTCCTCGGCGTCCTCCAGTACGTGTGGGGCGCCTCCTCGCTGCGCGGCGCCCACACGGGCCCGAGCCGCCCGCTGCCGCCCGCCGCGCAGCGCCGCCTCGTCCGCGGCGCGTGGACCGCCCTGGCCGCCGCGGTACTGGTCGCGGCCGGTGTGACGGCGGCCGGCGGGGTTCTGCTGCGGCCGGTGCTCGCGCTGTGCGGGCTGGCCTCGCTGGTGCTGCCCGTCGTCGCCTTCCGCCGGCTGCTGCGCGCCGACGGCGGCCTGGACGACGCGGCCCGCGAACGGATCCGCGCCTACCGGGTGGTGTTCGTGCCGTCGGTGCTGTTCTGGGCCATGTACGGCCAACTCGGCTCCGTGTTCTCGCTGTTCGCGCGCGAGCACACGGACCGGGAGATCGCCGGGTTCACGGTGCCCGCGAGCTGGTTCCAGTCCGCGCACCCGCTGTTCCTGCTTCTGCTGGCCCCGCTCTTCGCCTGGCTGTGGCTGCGGATCGGCGGCCGCGCCGGCAGCGTACGGAAGTTCTCCGCCGGACTGCTGTGCGCGGCGGGCGGCTTCCTGGTGCTGGCGGCCGGCGCGGCCCTCGCCACGGACGGCCGTCAGGTGTCCGCGCTGTGGCTGCTGGGCGCCTTCCTGCTCATGACCTGCGGGGAACTGGTCTTCGGTCCTGTCGGGCTGAGCACCACCGCCGAGGCCGCGCCCGACGGCCACCGCAGCCGCATGATGGGCCTCTTCTACCTGGGCGCCGCGCTCGGCGCCGGCGCGGGCGGCCAGCTCTCGCACCTCGTCGGTGTCCTGCCGCTGTGGGTCTACCTGTCGGGATTCGCCGCCACGGCCGTCGCCACCGCGCTCGCCCTGGCCCGCAGAACCGTTCGAATCTGATGTCGAGTTGGCCTGGACGCCCCCTCTAGGCGGCCGAACCACCATCGAAATCAGGCCGGACGACGCCCCGCTCAGGCCGAGTCCGAGCCCTCCGTCCCTGTCCGCTCCTGTCCCTTTCCCCGAGGGAGAACCCATGGCTCACCGCACCCTCATCGTCGCGCGGATGGACCACGCCGACGCGGAGAAGGTGGCGGCACTCTTCGCCGAGTCCGACGCCACCGACCTGCCGCACATGATCGGCGTCCAGCG
Organism: Streptomyces sp. CAI-85; assembly: GCF_013363615.1. NCBI lineage: Bacteria > Bacillati > Actinomycetota > Actinomycetes > Kitasatosporales > Streptomycetaceae > Streptomyces > Streptomyces sp. CAI-85. The sequence goes on from NZ_JAANNX010000002.1 coordinate 341,683, forward strand.
CCGGACCCTGTTCCGCTTCCACGGGCTGTACTTCCACCTGGTCGAGGCGGACGACGCCATCGGCGACCGCCTCTACCAGGCCCGCAGCCACCCGCTCTACGAGGACATCAACGTCCGGCTCCAGCAGTACATGACGCCCTACGACCCCGCGTGGCGCGAACCGAAGGACTCCATGGCCGAGCCCTTCTACACCTGGACGCCCTGACTGCCGCTTCCGTGTTCCGCCGCACACCTCCCCGCCAGACCGGGATCCCCACTCCCCACTCCTGTGGAGCAACCATGCAGACCACCGACCTCATCAAGGTCGCCCTCGACGACGTGGAACCCAACCGCAGGCGCGGGGGCGATCTACGCGTACTGCTCAGCCCCAAGACCTGCGGTGCGACGTCCGGCTTCATGGGCGTCGGCACGCTGGAGCCCGGCGAGTTCGTCTCCGAGCACTACCACCCGTACTCCGAGGAGTTCTTCCACACCATCCGGGGCCGGATCCTGCTGCGGGTCGAGGGCAGGGAACTGGTGCTGGGGCCGGGGGAGTCCTTCATGGTCCCCATCGGCGTACGGCACCGCATCGAGAACCCGGGCGACGAGCAGGCCCACGTCGCCTTCTTCCTCGGCCCGCTCGCACCCCGCCCCGAACTCGGCCACGTCGACTGCGAGCCGCTGCCGGGCGAGGGGACCCTGCCCGAAGTGGGGGACGCCCGATGACCGCCCGCGCGGTGATCACCGGCATCGGCGTCGTCGCCCCGGGCAGGCCCGGCCGCGAGGAGTTCTGGGAGATGATCGTCAAGGGCCGTACGGCGACCCGGCGCATCACCCTCTTCGACCCCGCCCCGTTCCGCAGCCGGATCGGCGCCGAGGTCGACTGGGACCCCGAGCGGGCCGGACTGTCGTACCAGGAGATCCGGCGCACCGACCGGGCCGGCCAGTTCGCGCTGGCCGCCGCCCGGGAGGCGGTCGCCGACAGCGGCCTCGACCTGGCCGCCGCCGACCCGCACCGCCGGGGCGTGAGCATCGGCAACGGCGTCGGAAACGCGATCTCCATGGAGCAGGAGTACCGCACCGTCAGCGACAACGGCCGCCGGTGGCTGGTCGACCCCGACTACGGGGTGCCGCACCTGTACTCGTACGTGATGTCCAGCTCCCTGGCCACCGAGGTGGCCTGGGCGGTCGGCGCCGAAGGGCCCTCCACCGTGGTCAGTTCGGGCTGCTGCGCCGGTATCGACGCCGTCGGGTACGCCGTCGACCTGATCCGCGAGGGCTCCGCCGAGGTGATGGTCGCCGGGGCCACGGACGCGCCGATCTACCCGGTCACCGTGTCCTGCTTCGACACCCTGCGCGCCTCCTCCACCAGCAACGACGACCCCGAACACGCCTGCCGTCCGTTCGACCGGCGGCGCAACGGCCTGGTGCTCGGCGAGGGTTCGGCCGTGTTCGTCGTCGAGGAACTGGAGCACGCCCGCCGCCGCGGGGCCCGGATCTACTGCGAGGTGGCCGGGTACTCGGCCCGCGCCAACGGCTACCACATGACCGGACTGCGCCCCGACGGACGGGAGATGGGCGAGGCGATCACCGCGGCGCTCGACGAGGCCCGGATCAACCCGGACGAGGTCGACTACGCCAACGCCCACGGCTCCGGCACCCGCCAGAACGACCGGCACGAGACGGCCGCCTACAAGCGCAGCCTGGGCGACCACGCCTACCGGATCCCCGTCAGCTCCATCAAGTCGATGGTCGGGCACTCGCTCGGCTCGATCGGCTCCATCGAGATCGCGGCCAGCGCCCTCGCCATCGACCGCGGCACGGTCCCGCCCACCGCCAACTACGAGGAACCCGACCCCGAGTGCGATCTGGACTATGTGCCGGGCACCGCGCGCGAGGCGGACCTGGACGTGGTGCTCAGCGTCGGCAGCGGCTTCGGCGGCTTCCAGAGCGCCGTCGTGCTGACCTCGCCGAGGAGGATCGCGTGAGCGCCGTACGCGACCGGGAGAGCGCGCCCGTCATCACCGGTGTCGGGGTCGTCGCGCCCAACGGGCTGGACCGGGAGACCTGGTGGCGGGCGACCCTGGAGGGCAGCTCGGGGCTGGGCCGGATCAGCCGCTTCGACCCGGCCGGCTATCCGGTCACCGTCGCGGGCGAGGCCACCGGGTTCCGCGCGGCCGACCACGCCCCGGCCCGGCTGGTCGCCGAGACCGACGCCATGACCCAGTACGCCTTCGCCGCCGCCAACGAGGCCCTCGCCGACGCGGGCGTGGCCGGGGACTCGCTCGCCGACCTGGACATGGCGGCCATCACCGCCAACTCCTCCGGCGGGGTCGAGTTCGGCCAGCGCGAGCTCCAGAAGCTCTACGCCGAGGGGCCGCAGGCGGTCGGCGCCTACATGTCCATCGCCTGGTTCTACGCGGCGACCACGGGACAGTTGTCCATCCGGCACGGCATGCGCGGGCCCTGCGGGGTGCTCTGCTCGGAGCAGGCCGGCGGCCTCGACGTCCTGGCCCAGGCCCGCCGGGTCCTCGCCAAGGGCACCCGGCTCGTCCTGTCCGGCGGCACGGACGCCTCCCTGTCGCCGTACGGGCTGGTCTGCCAGCTCTCCAACGGGCGGCTGAGCGAGGAGCCGCGCCCCGAGCGCGCCTTCGTGCCCTTCGACCCGGCGGCCGGCGGCTATGTGCCCGGGGAGGGCGGCGCGATCCTCGTCGTGGAGAGCGCGGCCGACGCCCGCGCCCGGGGCGTCGGCCGGATCTACGCAGAGCTGGCGGGCTACGCCGCGACCACCGACCCGCGCCCCGGCTCGGGCCGCCCGCCCGGCATCCGGCGCGCGCTGGAACTCGCCCTCGCGGACGCGGGCACGGCCCCTGAGGACATCGACGTCGTCTTCGCCGACGGCTACGGCGTCCCCGAACTGGACCGCCAGGAGGCGGAGGCCGTCACCGGCGTCTTCGGCCCGGCGGGGGTCCCGGTCACCGTGCCCAAGACGATGACCGGCCGACTCTACGCGGGTGGCGCCGCCCTCGACGTGGCGGCGGCCGTCCTGGCCCTGCGCGACCAGGTGATCCCGCCCTCGGTCAACGTCCGCCCCGACCCCGCCCACCGCCTCGACCTGGTCACCGACCGGCCCCGCGAGGCGACCCTGCGCACCGCCCTGGTCCTCGCCCGGGGCTACGGAGGCTTCAACGCGGCCGTCGTGCTGCGCGCGGCGTGACCGGAGCGCCCGCCCCGCCCACCGCGCCCTTCCACCCCACCCCGTACGCCGAACCGTGCCGCTTTCCCGGAGGAACGGCCGACATCCAGGAGGAACACATGAGCAGCATCAGCTTCGACGACCTGAAGGCGGTCATCGGCCGTTGCATCGGCGAGGCCGACGGCCAGGAGATCACCGAGGGCGACCTCGGCACACCCTTCACGGACCTCGGCTACGACTCGCTCGCCGTGCTGGAGATCGCCAGCCAGCTCCAGCGCGAGTACGGGCTGAAGATCCCGGACGAGGCGATCGAGTCGATGGAGTCGCCGCAGGCCGTGATCGACTACGTCAACACCAGCCTGGCGGCGGTCTGACATGGCCCGTACCGACAACGCGATCGTCGTCGACGCGCCCATGGACCTGCTGTGGGACATGACGAACGACGTCGAGTCCTGGCCGGAGCTGTTCTCCGAGTACGCGGCGGCCGAGATCCTGGAGCGCGACGGCGCGACCGTCCGCTTCCGGCTCACCCTCCACCCGGACGAGCAGGGGCAGGTCTGGAGCTGGGTCTCCGAGCGCACCCCGGACCCCGTCACCCGTACCGTGCGGGCCCGGCGCATCGAGACCGGCCCGTTCGAGTTCATGAACCTGTACTGGTCGTACACCCCGACCGAGTCCGGCGTGGAGATGCGCTGGCAGCAGGAGTTCACGGTCCGCCAGGGCCTGCCCTTCGGGGACCCCGAGATGGCGGAGCGGCTGAACACCAACACCCGGCGGGAGATGGCCCGGATCAAGGGGCTGGTGGAGGAGGCCGCGCGGCAGGCGGTGCCGCGGTGAGCGCCGGGCTGCGGGTCCTGCTGGAGATCAGGATCGCGCCCGGCCGCGAGAGCGAGTTCGAGGAGCTGTGGCGCCGCCACGCCGAGGAGGTCCGCCTGCTCCCCGACAACCACGGCCAGCGCCTGTACCGGCAGGCCGGCCTGGACGGCTGCTACACGGTGCTGACCGACTGGACGGACGAGCCGTCGTTCCGCGCCTTCGAACGCAGCGACGCCCAGCAGGCGTACCTCAAACGGCTCTGGCCGATGCGCGAGGGCGGCGCGATGAGCCTGCTGGAACCGCTCCACGACCTGTCCGCAACCGACCTGTCCGCAACCGACCTGTCCGTCACCGACCTGTCCAGCACCGACCTGTCCCGCCACGAAGTGGCCGGCTGAAAACCAACGGGAGGAACGCATGAGCACGCAAGCCGAACAGGTGACCGAGCTGATCGAGCTGGTGGAGTCCGTGCCGGCCAAATCGCTGGAGGCCACGGTGGCCGGCCGCCCGGGCGGTCTGGACGCCGCCCTCACGCTGATCTTCGACCTCCTGGTGTCGGAGTTCAACCCCGAGAAGGCCAAGGGGCAGAAGGGCGTCTTCCAGTTCGACATCGCCTCCGCCGAGGGCCAGAAACTGCACTACGTGCACGTCGAGGGCGGCACCTGCCGCACCGACAAGGGCCTCCACGAGAGCCCGGACATCACCATCGGGATCAAGTTCCCGGACATGCTCGCCATGGGCGTCGGCAAACTGCCCGGCGCGAAGGCGTTCCTGACCGGGAAGCTGAAGCTGCGCGGCAGCCCGCTGATGGGCACCAAGCTGGGCGAGTGGTTCGACCACCCCGAGGTCTGACAGCACCTGGGGACGTACGGAAAACGCCGCCGGTGCGCACCGGCGGCGTTTTCCGTACGGGGGACGCGGTGTCAGCCGACCCCCAGCGCCGACATGTGGGCGATCATCAGCATCGCCTGCTCGTGCACCAGCGCCAGATACGCGTCCGGATGCTCGGGCCGTCCGTCGCCCTCCAGGTACGGGTCCAGCCACCGCTCGGCGTCCTGTCCGTGACAGCGGTCCGTGAGGTAGCCGACGACGTCGTAGGGATGGCCGTCGTACTGCACGACCCGCACCAGCGCGTCCTCGTGCAGGAACAGCGCCGTGCGGATGATCGACGGATGTTCCCGTGCCAGCGTCAGGGAGGCTTTGCTGTTGACGGTCTTGCGGGACGCGGTCAGCTCCGCGCCGGCGCCCGGCCGCAGCGGATAGCGCAGCGCGACCGTGCCCAGGGCGGGCCGCTCGTCGGGGCTGTGCTGCTCCAGCACCGTCATCAGACTGCGGTGGAAGTGACGGCGGAAGCCCTCGGGGGTCTCGGTGTCCCGCAGCTCGGTCAGATAGGGGCTGATCGCCCGCTCGGCCTCGCGCACCCCCTTCTGCACCGACATGTGCTGGGCGACCTGGGCCGCGCCCACGCCGTCGTGATGGATCACCCGGACCATGACGTCGTCCTGGACGAACAGACCGGTCCCCAGCAGCATCCCCACCTCCGCGCCCGCGGGGTCCCTGATGATCGGGGAGTCGACCCGGGTGAAGTTGTGCGGCGAGAAGACCTCGGTGAGCTCGTCCTCGTGGCCGGGACGGACGCGGTAGGTGATGGCGTCCAGAGGCATGACGGTTCCTCCTGTCGGAACTCTGGGAACTTCAGCGGGTGGTGACCACCGTGAAGGTGACGACGACCAGGGCCACCGCGGCCAGCGCGGTGCGCAGCCGGTGCCAGGCCCGCCACAGCGGACGCGGGTCCTGCCAGGGGCCGTCCGCGGCGAGCGTGCTCAGCGAGCGGTTGATCGGCACGTTGCCGAGGTGCGAGACCGCCTGCACCCCGATGAGCAGCACGGAGACCAGCGGGAACAGCACCCGGCCCGGCCCCTCGGCGAGGAAGGCCAGGGCGAACCCGCTCAGCGTGACCGCGTTCACCAGGAGCGGCATCAGCGGGTGGTACCCCTTGCCCAGCAGGGCGTGGGCCCGCAGATAGTCCGCGCGGTCCATGGCGGACATCGCGGGACCCACGCTGACCAGCACCGCCACGAAGACGCCCGTGACGGTGCCCGTTCCGATCAGCACGACCCCGCTCAGCACTTCTTCGAGCATGACGACTCCCGGTCCTGCGGCCCTTGGCTGTGGTGTCCGACACCGTGCCCCGGCCTGCTCGATTCGCTGTGGAGCGGTGCTCGACACGAGCGCCGCCCGTGATCGTCCAGCGGTCTTCGAGTTCGCTTCGACCGCCGGCCCGGACAGTCGTGGCAGGTGTTCGCCGCACCGGGCGGCGACAGGTCCGGAGGGTGGAGTCGTGGTCGAGCCGGTTCAGATCCTGCTGCCCGTAGCACTGTTCGCCGGCGGCCTCGCGGCCGGCGGCCTGGCCATATCCGTTCTGGCGGCGCCCCTGTTCACCACCCTGCCCACCGGGATGTACGTGCCCGTGCACAAGGGGCTCGTCACCCGGTTCGACCCGTTCATGCCGGTGTCGCTGCTGAGCTGCCTACTGTGCGACCTGGCCCTGGCCGCCCTCGGGGACCGGACCGCGGTGCGTCTGCTCGCCGCCCTCGCCGCGCTGCTGCTGGCCGCCGCCATGACGGTGTCGCTCACCCGCAACGTCCCGATCAACCGGTGGCTGTCCACGCTCGATCCGCAGGACCTGCCCGCGGACTTCGACCGGCTCGACCCCCGGGAGCGCTGGATCCGCTGGAACCGGGTGCGCGGTTCGCTCGCCGTCGCCGCGCTGCTCACCAACGTCGCCGCGGCCGCCGTACTCATCTGAGAAGGAGAAGGTGTGGACAACTCCATGACCGCAGTGGTCGGCCCGGCGATGACCGCCGCGCTGCCGCCCCATGTGCGGCTGCTGCTGCTCACCGACGGCAAGCGCATCTCCCGCGTGCTGCACGTCGTCGCCGAACTCGACATCGCCGGCGCCCTCGCCGACGGCCCGCTCACGGTCGCCGCCCTCGCCGAGCGGACCGGCACCCACGCGGACGCGCTGGGCCGGGTGCTGCGGGTGGCCGCCGCGTTCGGCGTCCTCGCCGAGGAACCCGACGGCCGCTACACGCTCACCGACATGGGCCAGGCCCTGCGCGCCGACGTGCCCGGCAGCCAGCGGGACATGGTCCTCTACAACGGCGACGACATGCTGTGGCGCTCCTACGGCGAGCTGATGCACACCGTGCGCACCGGCCGCCCCGCGTTCGAGAAGGTCTACGGCCACGGCTTCTTCGAGCACCTGGAGCGCGACCCGGCCGCGGGCGCCCTGTTCGACCGGGCGATGACCGGGATGAGCCGGGCCACCTCCCGCATGCTGCTGGACTCCTACGACTTCGGCCGCTTTCCGCGCCTCGCCGACGTGGGCGGCGGCCGGGGCCTGTTCCTCGCCGAGCTGCTCGCCCGCCACCCCGGGGTACGGGGCACGCTCGTCGACCGGCCCGCGGTGGTGGACGAGGCGCCCAAGCTGCTGGAGGAGGCCGGGGTCGCCGACCGCGTCGAGGTGGTGCCGGGCGACTTCTTCGGCGAGCTGCCGGCGGGCCGCGACGCCTATGTCCTCAAGGCCGTCCTGCACGACTGGGACGACGAACGGGCCGCCGCGATCCTGCGCCGGATCCACGAGGCCCTGCGGGACGTGCCCGAAGGACGCCTGCTGATCTGCGAGTTCCTGGTCGGTCCCGCCAACGACTGGGACCGCGGCAAGTTGCTCGACCTGGACATGCTCGTCCGGTTCGGCGGCCGGGAGCGCGGCGAGGACCAGTGGCGCGCGCTGCTCGCGACGGCGGGCTTCGAGCTGGTGAACGAGCCGGTCGCGGGGCGCTGGGCGGTGCTGGAGTGCCGCCCGGTCCCCGACGCCCGGTGAGACAAGGACCGATCCGATCGGACGCGGCACGGGCCGCGAGAGCACGGAGGATGGCATGGAACTTCGACTGGTCGGCAGGAACGCGCTGGTCACGGGTGGCAGCCGGGGGATCGGGCGGGCCATCGTCCTGGCCCTGGCCAGGGCCGGCGCCACGGTGGTGACCTGCTACCGGCAGGAGGGCGAGGCCGTCGACAGCCTGGCCCGCGAGCTGAAGGAGATCGGCGGTGACCATGTGCTGGTGCGCGCGGACGTCGGCACCGCCGAGGGAGTGGAACGGCTCCTGGAGGAGACCCGCCGCCGGTTCGACACGCTGGACGTCCTCGTCAACAACGCGGGCGTGATCAGCCAGATCCCGTTCGCGAAGCTGCCGTTCGAGGAGTGGGAGCGGGTGTTGACCACCAACCTCACCGGCCCGTTCATGGTCATCAGCAAGGCGCTGCCGCTGCTGCGCGAGGGTTCCTCCGTCATCAACATCGGCTCCCGGGGCGCCGTCGCCGGCATTCCGCTGCGCGGCCACTACACCGCGTCCAAGGCCGGACTCGTGGGCCTGACCCGCTCGCTGTGCAAGGAACTCGGCGGCAAGGGCATCCGGTTCAACGTGGTCGCGCCCGGTGTCATCGACACCGCCGAACCCGACGAGCTGACCGACGAGCAGCGGGCCGCCTACAACGAGCGCTATCTGCGCATGATGGCCCTGGGCCGCTTCGGCCGCCCGGAGGAGATCGCCGGCGCCGTGCTGTTCCTGGCCAGCGACCTGTCCACGTACGTCAACGGCGAGACCCTGCATGTCGACGGAGGGGTCTGAGATGGCGGAGGAGAGCGGCCCGTTCCGGGTGCTGCTGACCGTGCGGGTCAAGGCGGGCATGGCGGCCGACTTCGAGAAGGTCTGGGCGCAGGGCAGCGCGGAGGTCACCGCCCAGCCGGCCAACCTGGGGCACGCGCTCGCCCGCAGCGCCCTGGAGGACGACGTCTACTACGTGGTCAGCGACTGGACCGACCGCGAGGCGTTCCTGGAGTTCGAGAGCAGCCCCGGGCATGTGCGTCACCGGGAGAAGCTGCACCCGTACCGTGAGGGCGGCTCCCTGGCGATGATGCAGGTCCTGGAGGGCGTCCGATGAGCACCGCCCCCGGCCGGGTCCGGGTGCTGCTGCATCTGCGGGCGGAGGCCGAGCAGGTGCCGGAGGTCGAGGAGGCGTACCACCTCATCAGCAAGGAACTCGACGGCACCCCGGGGCTGTTGGGCAACGAGCTGCTGCGCGACCTGACCGCCCCCGGCGGGTACGCGGTCCTCAGCGCCTGGGACAGCCTGGCGGCCTTCCGGGCCTGGGAGGAGGGGGCGGCCCACCGGGGCACCACGTCCCCGCTGCGGGCCTTCCAGGACCGCGGCCGTCCGAGCCCGTTCGCCCTGTTCGAGGTGGCGGCCGCGTACTGACGACGAGCACGCACGGCGACGCCGCGGGGAGTCCTCCTCCCCGCGGCGTCGCCGTGCGTGGCGGGCGGTGCGGCGGGCTGCGCGGCCGTCGTACGGCGTCGTACGGCATGGGAACGGGCGCCCGGACCGCCGACCGGCCGGGCGCCCGTTGTCGTGGGCGCGGGTCAGGGGAGCCGTACGACCTGTCCCGCGTAGACCAGGCCGGCGCCGAACCCGATCAGGAGGGCGAGGCCGCCGGAGGGGGCGCGGCCGGAGGAGAGGAGTTCCTCCATGGCGAGCGGGATGGAGGCGGCGGAGCTGTTGCCGGAGGTGACGATGTCGCGGGCCACGGCGGTGCGTTCGGTCAGGCCCAGCTCGCCGACGACATGGTCGGTGATGAGCATGTTGGCCTGGTGCGGGATGAACGCGTCGAGCTGATCGGCGGTGACGCCCGCCAGCTCCAGCATCCGGGTGGCGGCGGGCACGAGTTCCTCGGTGGCCCAGCGGTAGACCTTCCAGCCCGACATGGTGATGGCCGGCCGGTCGTCGGGCCGGAGGCCGGTGCCGTCGTGCCACGGGGCGGTCATCTTCAGCGCCGCGTTGCGGGTGCCGTCGGCCCGCCAGACGACCGGGCCGACGCCGGGCTCGTCGGAGGGGCCGACGACGACGGCACCCGCGCCGTCGGCGAACAGGAAGGCGGTGTCGCGGTCCTGGTGGTCGAGGATGTCGGTCATCCGCTCGGCGCCGATGACCAGCACGTACTCGGAGCGGCCGAGCCGGACCAGATCGGAGGCGAGGGCGACGGCGTGGCAGAAGCCGGCGCAGGCGGCCGACACGTCGAAGGCGGCGGCCCGTGCGGCGCCCAGCCGGTGCGCGACCTCCACGGCGACGGCGGGCATCTGTTCCATCGAGGTGATCGTGGCGACGATGACGGTGCCGAGCTGGTCGGCGCCGATGCCGGCGGCGGCCAGGGCCTTCTCGGCGGCGGCCGTCGCCATGGCGGGCAGGGTCTCCTCGGGCCCGGCGTAGCGGCGGGAGCGGATGCCCGAGCGGCGCTCGATCCAGTCCGGGTCGAGCCCGGTCCGTCCGGCTATCTCGCTGTTGGGCACCGACCGCCGCGGCCGGTGCACGCCGACCGAGAGGATACGGCTGTGGCGCAGGACCTGGGTGTCCTGGATCGCTGTCATGACTGTCCTTCGGATACGGACGGGCGGGCGGGACGCGGGGCGGTGCGCGCGGCGGCGTTCGTGGCGGCGTTCGCGGCCGGGGTGCGGTTCCAACGGGTCGTGCCCCAGGGCTTGTACGTCGAGACGGCGGTCATGAAGACCAGGGCCAGCAGGGCGAGGAGGGCGGTGCCGCTCATCGCCCAGCCGACGCCGTCCAGCCGGCCGCCGCGGACGGGCGCGCCCTCGTCGACGAGCGTGTTGGCCTCGAGGATGAGCTGATGGATCACGGAGAAGCCGAGGATCATCACGCCCATCGTGAGGAAGAACTTCGTGGCCACCCATCTGCGGCGCAGCAGGCCCCACTTGGTGCCCGCGCTCACCACGACCCCGCTGATCAGGGCGAACATGCTGGTCATGCCGAGGAAGATCTCGTCGAGCAGCGACATGGTGCGGTACATCGCGGCTTGGAGCTCGGCGTCGTGCGTGGTGGCTCCGGTCACCGACATGGCGAACATCCCGGTCACCAGGCCCAGCCAGCCGACCGAGATCGCCACATGGACGGTGAGGACCGCCTTGCGCAGCCGCGGGGAGATGGTCCGGCTGCGGTCGCGGACCGCGGCCATCCAGCGGTTCACGGAGGGGACGTACATCAGGACCAGGCCGATGACGGACGGGATCAGGCTGGCCACGGCGAGGCTCGCCTGGAGCGGGCCGACCAGCGGCCGGCCGCCGAGCTGGGCGAGACCGAGGCCGGTGAAGACCAGGCCGAGGGAGGTGAAGATGGTCAGCAGCACCCGGCCCCACTGGCGGCCGGCCCGGAGCATCTCGGCGAAGAAGCCGAACAGCGCGCAGAAGGCGATGGTGAGGGCCAGGTCACCGGTGGTCGCGGCGCCGGCCACGCCGGTCTCGACCTGGTGCCTGATCTCGAAGACGTTGCTGGCGATCGCGGCGAGGGTCGCCACGATCACCATGAGGTAGGCCCAGCCGACGGCGGCCGGGGGGCGCGGGGGCGGGGCCGTGGAGTCCTGCCGGGCGGGGGGCCCGGGGGCCGTCGTCGCGGTGCGGGGCGACCGGCGGTCGCCCCGTGCCTTCGGGGGCTGTGCCCCTGTGGTCCGGTCGGTCGTGCTCACCGTCGCGCCTCCTTCGGGACCGGGCGCGAACTCCCCCGCGGCAGCGGGGCTCCGACGCGCCGTCGATGCGGGGTTCTGGCACCGTCAGCCTCGCCGGGCGGTCTCGAAGCTCACTCGAAGGGCGGTCAGCCGCCCGCCGCGTCGTCCAGCGCGTGCACGAACTTGGTGAGCAGGCGCGCGAACTCCTCCTGCTCGGCCGGGTCCCAGTTCTCCAGGACGGTGGCGTAGAAGTCCTGGCGGGTGCGGTGGGCGGCCGCCACCGCGGCCTCGCCGGCCGGGGTCAGCTCCAGGCAGCTACGGCGTCCGTCCTCCTGGGAGGCGACGCGGCGCACGAATCCGGTGCGGACCGCGTCGGCGACGATCCGGCTGGCCCGGGACGGGTCGATGGCGAGGCGGTCCGCGACGAATCCCACGGTCACGTCCTTGTTGCCCTCGCCGGTGCCCTCGTCGACCGCGTCGACCACCGCCAGGGTGCTGAGGTCGACCGGCTCGGACATGCCCTGCACGACCGGGCGCGCCAGGGTGCGCCGGGACTGCCGCCGGCGGATGCGGATCAGTGCCCTTTCCACGGCCGTCAGCACCTCGGGCCGGGCGGTCGGGTGTTCCGTCGTCGTCTCCGCGTCCTCGGAGATGTTCGCAGCGCTCACGTGTTCAACGGTACCCGCACGTATGTGGGGCGGACAGCGTTGGGTCCCGGGCAATCATGTGCTAACGTCATACATGTGCTGAAGGCAGTGATCCTCGGCCGGTCGGCCGTCGTCCCGTTTCCCAGGAGGTCCGGATGTCCGCAACCCCCGCCCGTTCCGGCGCGCGCGGCGACAGCCGGGTGCGCGTCCGCGCGCTCGCTGTCGTCGGCGCGGTCCTCGCCGGCGCCCTGATCTGGCTCGTCGCCCACGGCCTGTTCGACCTGGACCTGCGGGTCCCGGACGGCCCCGGCTCCACGTCCACCAGCGAACTGCCGTTCACCGTCGTGGTCGTCTCGATCGCCGTGGTCTCCCTGCTGGGCTGGGGCCTGCTCGCCCTGCTGGAGCGCTTCGCGCCCGGCCGCGCGCGTACGGTCTGGACCGTCCTCGCCGTGGCGGTGCTCGTGCTGTCGCTGTTCGCCCCGCTGTTCGCCGAGGGGCTCTCGGCGGGCAACCGGATCACCCTGGTCCTGCTGCACCTCACGGTCGGGGCGTTCCTGGTGCCCGCCTTCCGCCGGGGAGCGGCGCCGGAGTGACCTGGGGTCCATCGCTCCTCCACGCCGTTTCGAGCGCCCCGGACGACGGTTGCGGCCGACGCAACTCACCGGACACGGAAGGGGATTCCCCATGTGCGGCATCGCAGGCTGGGTGGTCCGCGAGGGCGGACCGGCCCGAGAGGACCCCGGGCTCCCGGAGGGCATGGCACGGACGATGTCCTGCCGCGGCCCGGACGACCGGGGCGTGTGGCGGGACGGGCACGCGACGCTCGTCCACACCCGGCTGGCCGTCATCGACGTACCCGGCGGCCATCAGCCGATGACGGCGGCCCGCCCCGACGTCCCGGTGGAGGACCCGGCCGACGGGGAGCAGCCGCTCGCGGTCCTCGCCTACAACGGCGAGGTGTACAACTTCCGCGAGCTGCGCGCCGAACTGGCCGGCCGCGGCCACCGGTTCACCACGCGCAGCGACACCGAGGTGGTCCTGCACGCCTATCTGGAGTGGGGCGAGCGGTGCGTGGAGCGCCTGGAGGGCATGTTCGCCTTCGCCGTCTGGGACCCGCGCCGCCGCAGCCTCTTCCTGGCCCGGGACCGCTTCGGCATCAAGCCCCTGTACTACGCGCCGGTCGCCGACGGCCTGGTCTTCGCCTCCGAGCCCAAGACCCTGCTGGCCCACCCGGCGGTGCGGCCCACGGTCGACCTCGACGGACTGCGCGTGCTGTTCTCCATGGCGCGCGCGCCCGGCGAGAGCGTCTACCGCGCCATCCGCGACCTGCCCCCCGGCCACACCCTCGTCCACGGCGAGGGGGGCACGGTCCTGCGCCGCTACTGGCAGTTGGAGGCCCGCCCGCACGAGCACGACCTCGACACCACGGTCCGCACCGTGCGGGAACTGCTCGAGAGCAGTGTCGCCCGCGAACTGGTCTCCGACGTGCCGCTGAGCGTCCTGCTCTCCGGCGGGCTCGACTCCAGCACGGTCGCCGCGCTCGCCGCCCGCGCGCTCGCCGCGGAGAACGGCGGGCGGGTGCGCACCACCACCGTCACCTACAGCGGATACAGCGACAACTTCCAGCCCGACCTGGTGCGCAGCGCCCCCGACGCGCCCTACGCGCGCGCGGTCGCCGACCACATCGGCGCCGACCACCTGGAGATCGAGCTGACCACCGCGGACCTCATCGCCCCGGCCGCCCGCCGGGCCGTGCTGCGCGCCCAGGACATTCCCGCGCCGTTCGGGGACATGGACACCTCCACGTACCAGGCGTTCGCCGGGGTGAGCCGGCACTCCAAGGTGGCGCTCACGGGCGAGAGCGCCGACGAGATCTTCGGCGGCTATAGCTGGGTGCACATCCCCGACCTGGCGTACGAGGAGCAGTTCCCGTGGGTCGCCTTCGAGCAGTGGCACCCCGGCACCCGCGAGGGCCTGGGGCAGGGGCTGCTCTCCCCGGCCTTCAAGTCCCGCCTGGACATGGGCTCCTACTACGCCGAGCGGTACGCGCAGGCCATGGCCGGCATCCCCCGGCTGCCCGGCGAGGACACCGAGGAGCGCCGGGCCCGCGAGGTCTGCCACCTCCACCTCACCCACTGGCTGCCCCGGCTGCTGGAGCGCAACGACCGGCTCAGCATGATCTCCGGCCTGGAGGTGCGGGTGCCGTTCTGCGACCACCGCCTCGTGCAGTACGCGTACAACATCCCCTGGCGGCTGAAGACCTTCGACGGCCGGGAGAAGAGCCTCCTGCGGGCCGCCGCCGCGGACCTGCTGCCCGAACAGGTCCTGGAGCGGCCCAAGGCCCCCTTCCCGGTGAGCCAGGACGCCACCTACACCAAGGCCCTGCACCAGGAGTTCGCCGAGGTGCTGGCCGATCCGGCGTCGCCCGTACGGCCGCTGCTGGACCTGGAGGCGGCCCGTGCCGTCATCACCCCCGAGGGCGAGGCGGCCGCCCAGGACTGGCTGCACCGGATGAACGTCGAGATGGTCGTCCAGGTCGACCGCTGGCTCCGCGACCGGGGCGGCGTCCTGGATCTGTGAGGGCGCACGCGCCGGCGCGCCGGACGGCACGGGACCGGTGCTCCCGTGCCGCCCGGCGCGCGGCCGCCGGAGGCGGGGCCGTCAGGCGTAGGCGGGTGCCACCCGTAAGGCGGTGCGCAGCAGCCGGGGCAGCCGGTACTGGAAGAAGCCCTCGGAGGGCGAGCAGCCGACGGACAGCTCGACGTCGAGGAGGAACAACTCGACCAGTTCCTCCAGCAGTTCCTCGGCCTCCATGGTGCTGCGGCCGAGGACCGAGGCGACCTCCTCCACCGTTACCACGTTCTGCGGCCGGGCGGCGAGCTTGCCGAGCGTCTCGCGCAGACCGGGGTCCAGGCAGCCGCTGCGGCGGATCAGACGGTCACAGGGGTGGGTCCGCTGCGCCGCGCCCGTCTGCTGCCGTTCGCGGTTCATCCAGTCGATGAGCCGCCACACCGTCCAGTGCGGCCGCAGCGCCAGCAGATTCACCGCGTCGAGCACCGGCCCGGGCAGACGGTCGCAGAGGTCGAGCAGCGTCCGCAGTCCGGGTTCGTCGGCGAGCTGCGGACCGCGCCCCAGCGTGGCGCGGCACAGGTCCACTGCGTCCTCCGCGCGCAGCGGTCCGATGTCCACGCGCATCCGGATACGGCTGCCGCTCAGCCGGCGCAGCCCGGCCACGAGGACGGCCGAACCGGAGTCGGCGGGCAGCAGATCGGTGATCTGATGACTCGACGTCACATCGTCGACCACCAGCAGCACCCGGCGGCCCGCGGTCCACGCGCGCAGCAGCCGGGCGCGCGCGGCCCGCCCCTCCGGCAGCTCGGCGCGCCGGTGCCCGGCGGCGATGAGCACGTCGGCGAGCACGTCCTCGACCGGCCGGGGTGCGGCCGGGTCGCCGAAGGAGACGTACAGCCGGCCGTCGGCGAAGACGTCCCCGAGGCGGTGGGCGACCGCCACGGCCACCGCCGTGCACCCCGCCCCGGGCGGCCCTCCGACGGCCACGCACATCGGACCCTGGCCTTCCGGGTACTCGGTGAGCGCCTTGCGGACCTGGGCGCACTCGGTCCGCCGGCCGATCAGCGGGACATGGGCGGGCAGGGTCACGGGCGGCTCGCCGCCCGGCGCCGTGGGCACGGTGAGCTGCCCCTCGGGCAGGTCGAGCCGGCTGTCCCCGGCCAGCAACTGCTGGTGCAGTCGCTGGAGTTCCGAGCAGGGTTCCAGACCCAGCTCCCTGGCCAGGACGCCGCGCAGGCGCTGGAACACCTCCAGCGCCTCCGGCCGCCGGCCGGCCCGGTGCAGGGAGAGCATCAGCTTGGCGTGCAGGCCCTCCCGGGTGGGGTTGTCCGCGGCCAGCGCGGTCAGTTCGCTGATCAACTGGTGGTGCCGGCCGAGCAGCAGATCGGCGTTGATGCGCTGCTCCAGGACCTCGTAGCGGCGCTCCTCCAGCCTGAGCGCGTCGATGCCGACGACCGGACCGGGGGTCATGTCACCGAGAGCGGGCCCCCGCCATACGGCGAGGGCCCGCTGGAGCAGGTCGGCGCCGTCGGCCACGGTGCCCTTCTCGATGGCGGCTCTGCCCCGGTCGGCCAGCTCCGCGAACTCCTGGGTGTCGAGGCAGCCGTGCGGTCCGGACAACTGGTAGCCGCCGGGGGTGGTCACGAGCGCGTGGCCGGTGCCGGGGGAGCCCGGCTGCTGGTCGGAGAGTCCGGGCAGCTTGCGCAGTTGGTAGATGTACGTCTGCAGGGTGGTCGCGGCGCTGGACGGCGGGCGCTCCTCCCACAGTTCCTGGACGAGCTGGTGGAGCGGGACTGTGGAGTTGGTCCGCAGGGCCAGCAGTGCCAGCACCTGTCTGACCTTGGGGGCGGACGGCGTGACGTCCACGCCCCGGTGGACGACCTGAAGCGTTCCGAGCAGCCCTATCTGGAGCACTGACCCTCCCGTTTCGCTTGCATCGTTCTCACGGCCTGAAGCTTTTCGTCGGTGCTTGCCGCACTTCCTGGGTGCGTGTCGCTACTTGACCCCCGCCCGCTTGACGACCGCTTGAGCGGTCCTGGACCGGTCCCCGTGCGATCGGCCGGGCGGGCCCTCCCACCTGCGCGTGGTCAATCGCACAGGACATTTATATGTCGATGTCATACACTTGCGGAAGTCCGCTTATCTGGTACCGACCGCCTCTGGAGGATCGATGACCGAAGCCGGTCCGGCGCGCGCTCGGGGGGTGGCCGCGGGAGATCCGGCCTCACCCCCGCTGCCACCCCGCTTTCCGCTGCTGCTCGCCGCATTGCTGCTGACGAGCATGATGTCGATGATCGACCAGTCGATCACCGCGACCGCGGGGCCGAGCCTGACAGGTGAGCTGGGTGCTCTGGATCTGTACGCCTGGACCTCCACGGCCTATATGCTCACCTTTAGCGTGTCCATGCCGATCTACGGGAAGTTGGGCGATCTCTTCGGCCGGCGGGCGGTCTATCTGTCGGCGATCGTGATCTTCCTGATCGGATCGTCGGCCTGCGGCGCCGCCGGATCGATGGAGCAGCTCATCGCCTTCCGCGCGCTCCAGGGGCTCGGCGGCGGCGGTCTCCAGGTCAGCGCCTTCTCCGTCCTCGGCGACCTGATGCCGCCCCGGCAACGCGCCAAGTACCAGGGCTGGTTCGCCGGAGTCATGGTCATCGCCAACCTCGCGGGCCCGCTCGCCGGCGGTGTCCTGACCGACCAGCTCGGCTGGCGCTGGATCTTCTACGTCAACCTGCCGCTCGGCCTGCTCGCCCTCGTCGGCATCCGCGCCCTCCTCCCGGCCGGCCCGCGCTCCGGGGCCCGGCCGCGCATCGACCACCTGGGCACCGTCCTGCTCGCCGGCCTCATCGCCTGCCTCGTCCTCGGCGCGGACCGGGCCGGCCGCGAGGGCTGGGGCGATCCGGTGGTGCTCCTCCTCGGGGTGGGTGCCGTCCTGCTCGCCGCCGTATGGCTGCGCCACGAGCGTTCCGCGCCGGAGCCCGTGGTCCCCCTCGGACTCTTCCGCGACCGCACGTTCACCATCTGCGTGGTGGTCGCCTTCGCCGTGAGCTTCGCCTTCTTCGGCTGCGTCACCTTCGTGCCGCTGCTGTTCCAGGCCGTCCAGGGAGTCAGCGCGACCGACACGGGTCTGCTCTTCCTGCCCGCGATGATCGGCATGGCCGTCGCCACCGTCGTGGCCGGACAGATCATCGCGAAGACCGGGCGCTACAAGTGGTTCCCCGTGGTGAGCACCGCCCTGGCCGCGACGGCCGCCGCGCTGATGGCGACGACCACCGAGGACACCGGCACCGCCGTGGTGGCCGCGCTGCTCGCCGTGATGGGCGTGGGCGTCGGCCTGTCCTCCCAGGTCACCACCCTCGTCGCCCAGTCCACGGCGCCTCGCGCCCAGATCGGCGTCAGCACCTCCACGGTCGGCCTGGCCCGCAACCTCGGCACGGCCTTCGGCGTGACGGTCTTCGGCTCCATCCTCAACGCCCGCCTGGCCGCGGTCGCCCCCGACCGCCTCCCGCCCACCACGGCCGACAGCATCACCACCGGCACCTGGGACCCGTCGAAAACGGCCACCATCCCCCCACGCACACTGAGCGAGATCGCCGCGGTGTACAGCGACGCCCTGTCCACGGTCTTCCTGTCGGCCGTCCCGGTCCTACTGGCGGCATTCCTCCTGGCCCTACTGCTAAAGGACGCCCGATTGGAGAAGCCGGGCGGGCCTGGCGGCCCCGGAGGTCCGGGCGGCCCCGGGGGCCCGGGCGGCCCCGGCGGTCTGGGCGGTCCGGGCGGCCCCGGGGGTCCGGGTGGGCCTGGTGGGCCTGGCGGACTCGGGGCGCCTGGCGGGTCTGTGGGTTCTGCCGGGTTCGAAGGTCCGGGCGGCCCCGGCAAGCCTGGCGGCGCGGACGGCTGAGTCAGGGGTCCTGGCGGGCCTGGTGGGGTCCGGCGGCTCGGCGGCTGAGGCGGTCCCGGTGGTCTGGGCGGCCGGGTGTGGTTTCGGCCGGCCCCGGTGGCCTGGCGGCTGGGACAGCCGGGCGGTCGCGGTGACCAGTACGATCCCGTCGGCCAGGTCGGCCAGGTCGGCCAGGTCGGCCAGGTCGGCCAGGTCTGTCCCGGCGGCCGGAGTTGCTGCGAAGGCCCCGGCGGTTGTGGAGGCTTGGACAGCTTCCCGCCTTGGCGGTCCGCGTGGACGTGGCCGCTTGGGCCAGGTAGCGGTGGTCCGGGGTGGCCCCCAGCCCTGGCGGCGGCCCCGTCGGCCCCGGCGTCCGGAGTGACTGCGACGGCCCAGGCAGTTCGGTGGCTTGGGCAGCCGCACCGCCTTGGTGGTCTGCTTGGGCGTGGCCGCCGGGACGGGCGCGGCGGTCGCGGTGGCCAGACGATCCCGACGGCCCAGGTGGCCCCCAGCCCTGGTGCCCACTCAGGTCCTCGTCATGTTTCCCGCCGTCGCCCGGAGGACGGCCCCGCCGTGGGCAGGTGCGTGCTTCCGGCGCGCCGGGCCCTGACCCGCATACGTCCAGCAAGCCGTTCAGGCAGGCCCGGTGCGGCGAGCGGGGGGGGCACCGCCCCCCTCAAGGCCGCGGAGGAGCCTGCATGGCGTCGCGGGACAAACGGGAAGGTG
This sequence comes from Streptomyces sp. CAI-85, assembly GCF_013363615.1. Lineage (NCBI taxonomy): Bacteria > Bacillati > Actinomycetota > Actinomycetes > Kitasatosporales > Streptomycetaceae > Streptomyces > Streptomyces sp. CAI-85. Next base: position 361,070 of record NZ_JAANNX010000002.1, read on the forward strand.
ACGGCGGGGAAACGCAGGCAGCCGGCCCTGTGACCGGGAGCGTCGGCGCTCGTGCCGGAGCAGAGGGGGACCGTCAGTGGGGCCGATGGCGGCGGTCCGCCGCCTCGGGGGTTTTCAACTGCCGTACCAGTCCCCGCCACTGGGCCCGCTCCTCGGAGGACAGGGCCGAGTCCGGATCGGGGCCGTCGGGGGCGTGGCCCGTCGCCGGGGCGTGCTCCGTCGGGGTCCAGGAGACGCGGCCGTAGCACTCAGGAGGGGTCAGGGCCCCGAAGTACTGGCCCATCGAGGCCAGTCCGGCCCCGAACTCGCGCAGCAGCCATGCCAGCAGGCGTCGTCCCATGTCCGCGTCCCCTTCCATACCCGTCGGGCCGACGTTAGGGAGTCCCGCTCGAAGGCCGGTGGAGCCGCGGAGGACACAAGGGAGAACGATGAAGATTCCACGATTCAGCAGGTGGTGACCGATCGACCAGTGCGCCTCGAGCGCCGATGGGCAGGCTGCTTCCCGGGAGCCGCGCCTACGGCCTGGCGTGCCCCCATCGGCGTGGGCGGACCTCCGCCTCCCCCGTGGCGCAGTGTCCGCCCACGCCCACGCCCACGTCTCGGGCCCGGTCCCGCAGCGACGTCCCGCACCCGACGTCCCACCCCCGCGCCTGACCAGCCCGAACGTATGCTCAAGGAATGACGACTTCGGCGAACTCCGGAACCGGCCCCACCGAGCGCCCCGGCGCCACCGGCCCGACCGAGAACTCCATGCGTCGCGCCCTCAAACGCGCCCGGGACGGCGTGGCCCTCGACGTCGGTGAGGCGGCCGTCCTGCTCCAGGCCCGCGGCGAGGCGCTCGACGACCTCGCCGCGTCGGCCGCCCGGGTCCGTGACGCGGGCCTCGCGGCGGCCGGCCGGCCCGGTGTCATCACCTACTCGAAGAGCGTCTTCGTCCCCCTCACCCGGCTCTGCCGGGACAAGTGCCACTACTGCACGTTCGTCACGGTCCCCGGCAAGCTGCGCCGGGCCGGCCACGGGATGTTCATGTCCCCGGACGAGGTGCTGGACATCGCCCGCAAGGGCGCCGCCCTCGGCTGCAAGGAAGCCCTGATCACCCTCGGCGACAAGCCCGAGGACCGCTGGCCGGAGGCGCGCGAATGGCTCGACGCGCACGGCTACGACGACACCATCGCCTACGTCCGCGCGATCTCCATCCGCATCCTGGAGGAGACGGGACTGCTCCCGCACCTCAACCCGGGCGTCATGACCTGGACCGACTTCCAGCGCCTCAAGCCCGTCGCACCCAGCATGGGCATGATGCTGGAGACCACCGCGACCCGGCTGTGGTCGGAGCCCGGCGGCCCGCACCACGGCTCCCCGGACAAGGAACCCGCCGTACGGCTGCGGGTGCTGGAGGACGCCGGACGCTCCTCCGTCCCCTTCACCTCCGGGATCCTGCTCGGGATCGGCGAGACGTACGAGGAGCGCGCCGAGTCCCTCTTCGCGCTGCGGAAGATCTCCCGCGCCTACCACGGCGTCCAGGAGCTGATCATCCAGAACTTCCGCGCCAAGCCGGACACCGCGATGCGCGGTATGCCGGACGCCGAACTGGACGAGCTGGTCGCCGCGGTGGCCGTCGCCCGGCACATCCTGGGCCCCGCCGCCAACCTCCAGGCGCCGCCCAACCTCGTCGACAGCGAGTACGAGCGGCTGCTCGGCGCCGGGATCGACGACTGGGGCGGGGTGTCCCCGCTCACCATCGACCACGTCAACCCCGAACGCCCCTGGCCGCAGATCGAGGAGCTGACCGAACGCTCCCGCGCGGCCGGCTTCGAGCTGCGCGAACGGCTGTGCGTGTACCCGGAGTTCGTGCTGCGCGGCGAACCCTGGCTGGACCCGCGGCTGCTGCCGCACGTGCGCGCGCTCGCCGACCCGGAGACGGGCCTCGCGGTGCCGGACGCCGTGGTCGAGGGCCGCCCCTGGCAGGAGCCGGACGAGGCGTTCACCGCGTCGGGCCGCACCGATCTGCACCGCACCATCGACACCGACGGCCGTACCGCCGACCGCCGCGACGACTTCGACGAGGTGTACGGCGACTGGGGCGCCCTGCGCGAGGCGGCCGCCCCCGGCATGGCACCGGAGCGCATCGACACCGACGTCCGCGAGGCCCTGCGCACCGCCGCCGACGACCCGACCCGGCTCACCGACGCCGAGGCCCTCGCCCTGCTGCACGCCGACGGACCGGCGCTGGACGCGCTGACCCGGATCGCGGACGACGTGCGCCGCTCGGCCGTCGGGGACGACGTCACGTACATCGTCACGCGGAACATCAACTTCACCAACGTCTGCTACACCGGCTGCCGGTTCTGCGCCTTCGCCCAGCGCCGCACCGACGCCGACGCCTACACCCTCTCCCTCGACCAGGTCGCCGACCGCGCCCAGCAGGCGTGGGAGGTGGGCGCGGTGGAGGTGTGCATGCAGGGCGGCATCCACCCCGACCTGCCGGGCACGGCGTACTTCGACATAGCGAAGGCCGTCAAGGAGCGGGTCCCGGGCATGCACGTCCACGCCTTCTCGCCGATGGAGGTGGTGAACGGCGCGACCCGCACCGGTCTGTCGATCCGCGAGTGGCTGACGGCCGCCAAGGAGGCCGGGCTCGACTCGATCCCGGGCACCGCCGCCGAGATCCTCGACGACGAGGTCCGCTGGGTGCTGACCAAGGGCAAGCTGCCGACGGCCACCTGGATCGAGGTCGTCACCACCGCGCACGAGCTGGGCATCCGGTCCAGCTCGACCATGATGTACGGCCATGTCGACCAGCCCCGGCACTGGCTCGGCCATCTGCGCACCCTGGCCGGGATCCAGCAACGGACGGGCGGTTTCACGGAGTTCGTGACCCTGCCCTTCATCCACACCAACGCCCCCGTCTATCTGGCGGGCATCGCCCGGCCCGGCCCGACCGCGCGCGACAACCGGGCGGTGACGGCGATGGCAAGGCTCCTGCTGCACCCCCATATCCCCAACATCCAGACGAGCTGGGTGAAACTGGGCACCGAGGGCGCGGCGGAGATGCTCCGCTCCGGCGCCAACGACCTGGGCGGCACGCTGATGGAGGAGACCATCTCCCGGATGGCCGGCTCCTCCTACGGCTCCTACAAGTCGGTCAAGGACCTGATCGCCGTCGCCGAGGCGGCCGGCCGGCCCGCGAAGCCGCGCACGACCCTGTACGGCGAGGTCCCCGAGGAGCGGCAGCGGGCCGCGCGGGACTCGGACGGGCATCTCCCGGAACTTCTGCCCGTCCTGGAGTGAGTACGATGATCCGACCTCTGTTGGATGAGGTCCTGTAGCTGAGGAGATGCGTGCCCGTGGCTGCCCGACGGCTTCCCTCGTGGGTCTGGGTCACCGGTCTGACGGCCGGTGCCCTCGCCGGGGTCGCCGTGCTGACCGTGCAGGCCGACCGGGGCCCGCATCCCACGGCGGCGGCGGTCCGTCCGGGCGCGACGGCGTCCGCGGCCCCCGGCGCCGAGGCGTCCGCGTCCCCGAAGCCCTCGGCCGCCCCGGCGCGGACCGGGGTGCCGAAGGGCTCGGGCAGCGGGCGCCGGATCGTCTACGACCTGTCGGACCACCGGGTCTGGCTGGTCGACGCCGACGACACCGCCCGCCGCACCTTCACGGTCTGGCCGGGCACCGTCGAACCGGGGCCCGGCACCTACACGATCTCCGTGCGCAAGGCCGCGACGACCGGCTCCGACGGGGTCGAGATCGAGCACATCATCTACTTCTCCGTCGTCTCCGGAGTGAACATCGCCTTCTCCAACGCGGTCGACGGCTCCTCGCCGCCCCCGGCCGCCGAGGGCGCCCGGACGGGCGGCATCCGGATGCCGACGGCGGACGGGGCGGCGCTGTGGGCCTTCGGCGACCTGGGCACGAAGGTCCGCGTCGTCGAGTAGCCGACCTGGGCACCAAGGCCCGCGTCGTCGAGCAGCCGCCGTCGGTCAGACGGAGGGCCGCTCGGCCGGCAGATGGTTGACCAGCAGCGCGATCCCGGCGAACACGAGGACGCGGGTCGCCGCGTCCAGCCCGTTCCAGGTGTCCGACTGCCACATCGCGAACCACTCCCCGCCGATCGCCATGAACCCGGCGCCGAACAGCAGCATCAGCATCAGCAGGCCGTACGTCGACAGCGCCCGCCCCCGGGCGTGGTCGCGGCGCGCCCAGAACCAGGTCCCGGCGGCCAGCAGCACGGCGGCCAGGGCCTCCCAGACGATGATCGCGACATAGGCGGTGTCCTGGAGCCCGGTGCTCGTCACCGCCCGCCACATCAGGTCCTCGTCCTTGAACGTGGTGTCCATCGCCAGCACATGCCGGACGAACTGCTGATTGGTCCCGAAGTCGGTGATGTTCCCGAACGCCACCAGGGCTATGTAGAGCGCGACGCTCGCGGTGAGCACGGTCGCGGTGAGGGGAACGAGCCGCGAGGCGTGGGAGGTTCGTGAGGTGGGGGTGGTCATGCGGGTTTCCCTACCCCACCAGGTCTTCATCACCCCTCCACCCCGCCGCCCCCGTCCGGCGCGGCGGGCCCCCGGTATTCGATTAAAGTGACGGTCGTCGTACGTGCGGTCGGTGCCCGGGAGGACTTGGTGAGTACGACGACCGGCGCCGTCTGGGGCCGCGCCGATCAGCAGGACTTCCGCAGCCGGGTACGCGGCACGCTGCTCGCCGCCGCCGTCGGGGACGCCCTCGGGGCGCCCGTCGACCGGCTCGCCCTCGACGGGATCCGGCGGCTCCACGGCCCGGAGGGCGTCGTCGACCTCGCCCCCGCCCACGGCCGCCGCGGCGCCGTCACCCATCTCACCCAGCTCACCCTGTTCAGCGTGGACGGCCTCATCCGGGCCCAGGTCCGCCGGGACACCGGCGCCTGGCATCCGCCGACCGATCTGCACCGCGCGTATCTGCGCTGGGCGGCCACCCAGCGCGACTGGGGCCCCGACCTGCGCAAGGACGACGGCTGGCTGGTCCGCGAGGAGTGGCTGTACGCCCGCCGCGACCCGACCCGCCCGCTGCTCACCGGGCTCGGCGACGAGTATCCGGGCACCCTCGACGTGCCCAAGAACCCCGACGCCGACGGGCCCGAACCCACCGTCCGCTCCGCGCCCTTCGGGCTGCTCGTCGGCTGGGAGCCGCAGCTCGTCGCCCAGCTCGCCGTCGAGTGCGCGACCCAGACCCACGGCCATCCGGCGGCCTGCCTCACGGCGGGCGCGTACGCCGTCACCGTGCACGCGCTGGCCCGGGGCGACGGCCTGGACGGCGCCGTGCAGCGCGCCCTCGCCCTGCTCGCGGCCCGCCCCGGGCACGACCCGGTCTCGGCGGCGCTCCAGCACGCCCTGGGCGCCGTACGGCAGGGGCTGCCCGGACCGGAGCGGGTGGCGGAACTGGTGGGGGAGGGGGCGGCGCCCGGAGTCCTGGCGGCGGCCGTGTACTGCGCGCTGGTCGCCGAGGACGTACGGCACGGGCTGCGGCTCGCGGTGAACCAGGACGGCCCGTCCGCCGCGACCGCCGCCCTCACCGGCGGTCTGCTCGGCGCCCTGCACGGCGAGACGGCCCTCCCGCCGGCCTGGCTGGCCGAACTGGAGGGCCGTCCCACGATCCTCGAACTCGCCGACGACTTCGCCATGGAGATGACCCAGGGCCCGGCCCTCCACGACCCCACGGGCGCCTCCCCGGGCTGGCTGACCCGGTACCCGCGCGGAATCTAGACCCGCGCGGAATCTAGGCGTTCGGCGTGCCGACCCTGAGCCGGTTGCCGTCGGGGTCGCGCAGTTCGGCCTCCCGGGCCCAGGGCGCGTCCTCCACCGGAACCCCGAACTCGGCGGCCACGGCGTCCACATCGCGCACCCGGAGATAGACCAGCGTGTCGGGGCGGGCGTCGCCCGTGTGCTCCGACAGGAACAGCCGGACCCCGCCCCGGGACACCTCGACGAACGTGGGGAACCCCGGTTCGAAGCGGTGCTCCCACTGTTTGGCGAAGCCCAGCCGCTCGTACCACGCGACCGCCGCGGCGGCGTCCGCGACGCGGAGCACCGGAATGACCTCTTCGTCCATGACGTCATCGTCGCAGACGGGTCCCGGCACCCTCAGTCCTTGGCGGGGACCGCCGCGTCCCGCGGGCCCGGGACGGCCGCCGCCGCGCCCGAGGAGTCGTCGTCCGTGTTGACCCGCTCGACGACCGCCAGCCGCTCCGGGGTGTCCTCCGGCTTCAGGAAGCCGATGAGCACGTACAGCACCAGGGAGACGGCGAGCGGCACCGAGACCTGGTACTGGAGGGGCACCCCGCCGTCGACGCTCCAGTTGATCGGATAGTTGACCAGCCAGAACGCCAGCAGGCCCAGCGCCCAGCTCGTCAGGGCCGCGGTCGGTCCCGAGCGGCGGAAGGGGCGCAGCAGACCCAGCATCATCGGGATCGCGATCGGGCCCATGAGACCGGCCACCCACTTGATCACGACGGTGATGATGTCCTTGAACGTGGGGGAGTTGACCTGCGTCGCCACCGCCATGGACAGCGCGAGGAACACCACCGTCGTCAGCCGGGCCGCGATCAGCCCGCTGCGCTCGTTCCAGGACCGCGCCCTCGCGGACAGCACCGGTGCCACGTCCCGGGTGAACACCGCGGCGATGGCGTTGGCGTCGGAGGAGCACATCGCCATGGTGTGCGAGAAGAAGCCGACGATGACGAGGCCCAACAGCCCGTGCGGCAGGAGCTGTTCGGTCATCAGGCCGTAGGAGTCCGAGCCGTCCGGCTTCTGCGCCTCGACCAGCAGCGGGGACATCCACATGGGGAAGAACAGCACCAGCGGCCACACCAGCCAGAGCACCGCCGACAGCCGGGCCGAGCGCTCGGCCTCGCGCGGCGAGGGGGTCGCCATGTAGCGCTGGGCCTGGTTGAGCATGCCGCCGTTGTACTCGAACAGCTTGATGAAGAGGAACGCGAGCAGGAACACGGTCCCGTACGGCCCGACCAGCGGCTCGCCGTGGCCCTTCAGGGCCGGCTCGTCCCAGGCGCCGAGGAACCCGATGCCCTTGTCGTTCAGTTCCAGGACCACCGCGACGAACATCGCGACACCGGCGAGCAGTTGGATGACGAACTGGCCCAACTCGGTGAGCGCGTCGGCCCACAGACCGCCGATCGTGCAGTAGATGCCGGTGATCACACCGGTGATGAGGATGCCCTGGTTCAGGGAGACACCGGTGAAGACGGACAACAGGGTGGCGATCGCCGCCCACTTGGCGCCGACGTCCACGATCTTCAGCAGCATGCCCGACCAGGCCAGCGCCTGCTGGGTGCGCAGGTCGTAGCGGGTCTTCAGATACTCCAGCGGGGAGGCCACGTGCAGCCGTGAGCGCAGCCGGTTGATACGCGGCGCGAACAGCTTCGAGCCGACGGCGATCCCGAGGGCGATCGGGAACGACCAGGTCACGAAGGACGTGACGCCGTAGGTGTAGGCGATACCGGCGTAACCGGTGAACATCACCGCGCTGTAGCCGGACATGTGGTGCGAGATGCCCGAGAGCCACCACGGCATCTTCCCGCCGGCGGTGAAGAAGTCGCTCACGTTGTCCACGCGCTTGTGCGACCAGACGCCGATGGCGACCATCACGCCGAAATAGCCGATGAGCACGGCCCAGTCGAGACCGTTCATGTGCGTCCTCCCAGGGTCGACCGGCGCTCATCGTGGGTGCTGCCGCGTGAGCACGACAAGTGAGCGTGAGGTCAAAGGGAGGTAAAATCATTCGAGATGATGGCCTTGGTTCACAGATATGAACTCATCGCATCAGCTCACCCGCGTTGACCAGCAACGACTGTCCGGTGATCGCCCGCGACCGGTCCGACACCAGGAACGCCACCGCGTCGGCCACATCCCCGTCCGTCGCCAGCGCGGGCAGCGCCATCCGTTCCGTCAGCCGCCGCAGCACCTCGGACTCCGGCACCTTCTCCGTGTGCGCCGCGAACCGTACGTACGCCTGCACCGGCGGCCCCCACATCCAGCCCGGCAGTACGGTGTTGACCCGGATGCGGTCGGGCCCCAGCTCCCGGGCGAGCGAGTACATCGCGCTGGTCAGCGCCCCCTTGGAGGCCGCGTACGCCGCCTGCCGCACCTGCGAGGGCGCGGCCACCGCCGACTGCGTCCCGATGATCACCACCGACCCGCCGCGCTCCCGCAGCAGCGGCAGACAGGCCCGGGTCATCCGCAGCGTCCCCAGCAGATTGACGTCGATCACCTTCTGCCAGGTCGTGAAGTCCGCGTCCGCGAGACCGCCGAAGTACCCGTCCCAGGCGGCCACATGGACCACCGCGTCGATCCGCCCGAACCGCTCCCGCGCCAGCCCGGCCAGCGCCTCGCACTGCCCCTCGTCGGTGATGTCCGTCGACCGGTACGCCGTGCGCGCCCCGCCGGGATCGACCTCGGCCGCGCAGACCGCGAGCGCCGCCTCCGTCCGCGCCCCCAGCACGGCGTTCCCGCCGTCCCGCACCACCGCCGCCGCGACCCGGTGCCCGAGCCCGGCCCCGACCCCCGAGACGACCACGGTCCTGTCCGTGAGCAGCGACATGAGAGCCTCCCTCGCTCTGGCGCATCATCTGACGGTCCGTCAGAGTATGGGCGACCGAAGGAAAGGGGAACGGGCATGAGCGACGACACCCGCGGCGACCTCTACGCCGAACTGGCCTCCACCGGCCCCTACGGCGTCCGCCCAGGACACGCCCTGATCACCATGGTCGAGCCGCACCCGGGCCACGAGTACGCCTACAACCGCTGGTACGAGGACGACCACTACTACGCCGGCGCGATGGCCATGCCCTGGATGTTCGCCGGACGCCGCTGGGTGGCCACCCGCGATCTGCAACTCCTGCGCTCCCCGGAGAAGTCGGCCGTCGCGCAGCCGGTGACGGCCGGGTGCTATCTGTCCGTCTACTGGATCACGGAAGGCCGCTACGACGACCACATGCGCTGGACCGTCGCCATCAACCGGCGCCTGAACCGCGACGCGCGCGTCTACCGCGACCGCACCCACGTCTTCACGGCGTTCCAGGACCACGCGGCGACGGTCTACCGGGACGGCGCCGCCGGACCGAGGGACGTCCACGCCCTCGACCACCCCTACGCCGGTCTGGTCCTGGAGGTGATCGACACCGACACCCCCGAACAGTGCGCCGGCCTGCTGGAGTGGCTGCGCGCCCGCCACCTGCCCGCGCGGCTCGCCGGCTCCCCGGCCGCCCTGGTCACCGTCTTCCGCCCCACGCCGCTGCCCGGCGACCGCATGACCTACGTCAAGCAGGTCGAGGGCGTCGGCACCCGGCTGACCCTGCTGTGGTTCCTGGAGCGGGACCCGCGGGAGTGCTGGGAGGAGCACTTCACGGGCCTGGACACCGAGATCGCCGCGTCGGGACCCGGCCGCCGCGTGGAACTGCTCGCCCCGTTCGTCCCGACCGTGCCGGGCACCGACACCCACGTCTCCGCCCTGCGCTGACCGCGGCACACCGCGGCCCGGCTCACCTCAGCTCGTCCGGGCAGGGCGTGCCGCGCGGCAGTTGGTAGGGCGCGGCCAGCCGGTACACACCGGCCTCCGGGGCGAGCAGCATGGTCCACCGGTCGCCCTCCGCGTCCTCCTCCGTCTCGTACAGACAGCCGTTGACGTTGTCGTACGTCCGCTTCTCGCCCTCGGCGCGGTCCTTGGACGTGTCCGTCTCCTGCGGCGGCTTCAGGCTCTTGCCCTGCTCGTCGACGACGCTCAGCCACGGCGAGTACGGGATCCGGATCATGATCCGGCCGGCCTTCTTCACCTGGATCGTCATCTCGCCCTGCTCGGCGCGCTCCACGACCGCGTCGGGCTCGGCGAGCGGCGCCGGATCGGTCACCCGGAAGAGCTGCCAGTTGGCGTCGCCCCAGATCTGCTGGAGATACGGCAGCCCGCGCTGCACCAGCTCCCGCTCCCGTTCGCCGCCGTCCCCGTCCAGCGCGTCCTTCGGGACGACCACGAAGTGCACGGCCCAGCGCTGGAGCCACTCGTGGTAGTTCGCCGAGTTGAGGGTGTCGTCGTAGAAGAGGGGGTTGCGCTCCATGTCGGCCTGCCGGTTCCAGCCCCGGGCCAGATTGACGTACGGCGCGAGCGCGGACGCCTCGCGGTGCGAGCGGGCCGGTACGACCTCCACCCGGCCCTTCTCCGCGCCGACCCCCTGGAGTTCGTTGACCAGCGGCGCCAGCTCGCGCGCCCAGGACGCCGCCGGGGTGGTCCGTACGACGTCGTCCACCGACTTGAAGCCGATCCAGGTCACGAACCCGGCGGACGCCACGACGATCACGTACCACTTGCGGCTGCGCGGCACCGCGAACGGCAGCGCGGCCATCAGCACGACCCCCGAGAACAGCATGGCGAGCCGCGTGATGTTGGACCCGATCTGCGAACTGACGATCCACACCGCGAGGACCCCGAGCCCGTACACGGCCGCGGTGATCCGTACGGTCTTCCAGTCGCGCGGCACGACGGCGAACACGATCGCCGAGTACAGCAGCGGCAGCGACGCCGAGCCGAACGACATCGGCTGGGTGCCGGAGAAGGGGAACAGCCAGGCGGACACGGCGACCACCGCCGTCGGGGCGAGCCCCAGCGCCCAGGCGCCGGGCCGCCGCTTCTGGAGGAACAGCGCGACGGCGACGATCCCCACGAACAGCCCCGCCACCGGTGAGCCCATGGTGGCGAGCGCGGCGAGGGGCGCCGCGCACAGCGCCTTCGCCCAGCGTTTGTAGCGCCAGCGGTACGGCCAGCAGAACACGACGGCGACGGCGGCCAGCGCGAACATGTTGCCCAGACCGAAGGTCACCCGCCCCGAGGCGGCGTTGCACAGCAGCGCGAAGACGCCCGCCAGCGCGGGCCACAGCGGCTTCTTGACCGGGCGGCAGCGCAGCAGGATCAGGGTGAGCAGGGCCGCCGAGATCGTCCCGGCGATCATCATGGTCGTCCGCACACCGAGGACCGACATCAGATACGGCGACACCACGCTGTACGACACCGGGTGCATCCCGCCGTACCAGGCGAGGTTGTACGCGGAGTCGGGGTGTCGGCCGACGAACTCGGCCCACGCGTCCTGCGCCGCCAGATCGCCACCGCTGTTCGCGAACGCGAAGAACCAGACGACGTGCAGCAGTCCGGAGAGCGCGGTGACGAAGAGCACGGGGTGCCGGTCGAGGGCGGCCCTCACGCGGGTGAGCCGCCGGTCGTCCCGGCGGTCGCCGGTGTTCTCGCCGTCGCGGTCGTGGTCACCGGACTGGGGTGCGGGCACCTTCGCCCGTGGGCCGCGCTCCGGGTCCGGACCGGTGTCGTCGGCGCGTGTCGGCTCCGCAGTGGCCACTCGAAGGCACTCCCCGTGTCCTGTCTTTCCCGCTCGGCCGCGTCCCGTTCGCGCCCGCGTCACGGCCGCGTCACCGCGGCCGCCGACCTGTCCCGTTTCGTGACGCTAGCACGCACCCCGCCGGGCGGCTGCCCGGCGGGGTGGAGGAGAGCTGCGCAGGTGGGGCGAGGTCAGGTGATGCGCGTCAGCTTGTCCGAGAAGCCCGGCTCGGACAGGTCGCTCTGGAGCGCCACCGGCACCTTCACCGCGCCGGAGGAGCCGTCGCCCACGGTGAGCGTGCCCACCTGGGTGCCCGCCTTCGCCGTGTGCGGCACCTCGTCGGCGGCGAACGACAGCTTCACCGTCAGCCCGGCCCAGCCGACCGCCGCGACGTCCTTGGTGACGACGACGGGGGTGCGGCCGCCGAGCCGGTCGTCCACGTACCCGACGACGTCGCCCTTCTTCAGGATCTTCGCCGAGGTGATGGCGTCCTGTGCGGCCAGCAGGGCGGTCTTGCTGACCGCGTTCACGGTGTCGATGATCGGCGCCGTGTGCTGGCCGAGGATCGCGCCGACGACGGTGACGGTCTCGCCGCCGCTCTCCTTGGTGGCGGCGAAGAGCAGATTGCCGCCGGCCTTGCTGGTGGAGCCGGTCTTGATGCCGATGGCGTCGTTGTAGGGGACGAGCGTGTTGTAGTTGCGCCACTTCTGGCCCGACGGGTCGATCCACTCGGGCAGCCTGGTGATCTCCACCAGCGCGGGGATCTTCACCAGCTCGTTGCCCAGCTTCACCTGGTCCGCGGCGGTGGAGACGGTCGTCTCCTTGAGGCCGGAGGCGTCGGTGTACGTGGTGTTCGTCATGCCCAGTTCCTTGGCGGTGTCGTTCATCTTCCGGATGAACTCCGCCTCGGTGCCCGCGTCCCAGCGGGCCAGCAGCCGGGCGATGTTGTTCGCCGACGGGATCATGATCGCGGAGAGGGCCTGGCGCTCGGTGAGGGTGTCGCCCTCCTTCACGGTGTTGAGCGTGGACTCGCCGTCCTTGTCGTACCCGCCCTCCTTCTCGGCGGTGGCGTCGACGGGGATCGCCGGGCCCTCCTCGCCGGACTTCAGCGGGTGGTCCTTCAGGACGACGTACGCCGTCATGGCCTTGGCGACGGAGCCGATGGCGACCGGCTTCTGGTCGCCGAAGGTGTCCATGGTGCCGATGCCGTTCACGTCCATCGCGCCCTGGCCCTCCTTGGGCCAGGGCAGGCCGAGCTTGCCGCCCTCGAAGGTGTACGAGTCCTTCGCGGTCAGCTCCAGCGCGGTCGCCGGCAGCGGGCGTACGGCCTGCGCGATCGCAAAGACGACGAGCAGCAGGACGACCAGCGGCGTCCAGATCTTGATCCGCCGGCCGAGCGTGCGCAGGGGGGTCGGCGGGGGCGGCGGGGTGTTCGTCAGCTCGGCCAGCAGATCCAGCGGCGGCTTCGGCGGCAACGGCTGCTGCGTGGTCCGCTCGGGGCCGATCTGGGGGACGAGCGCGGTGACGTCCGGCTTGAGAGCGACGAACTTGCTGGTGCGCTGGTCGGGCGCGGGCGCGGGCGCCTCTGGCTTTTCGGCCTCGGCGGGTTCGGCGGGCTTGGTGGCCCCGCCCAGCTTCAGCATGGTCGTCGGCTGGTCGACGGCGGGCTTGGGCCGGGGCGCCTTGAAGACGGCGGTGGGCTGATCGACGGGGGAGGAGTCGGCCCACGCGGGCTTGGCCTTGGCGCCGGTGCCGTCCGCGTGGCTCTTGGCCCTGGCCGTGTCCGCGTCGGTCTTGGCCCCGGCCGTGTCCGCGTCAGTCTTGGCCCCGGCCCTCTTCGTGCCGGGCTCGGCCTGGGCTGCCTCGTCCGCGCCGGGCTTGCCACCGGCCTTGCCCGTGTCGGCCTTGGCGTCGGCCTTGCCCGTGTTGGGCTCGCCACCGGCCTCGTCCGCGCCGGGCTTGCCAATGGCTCTGCCCGTGTCGGCCTCGTCCGTGTGGGGCTCGCCACCGGCTGCCTCATCCGCCGCGGGCTTGCCGTACGGCTTCGCCGGGGTCGCCCACCGGGCCACGGCGGCCGGGAGGCCCTCATCACCCCCGTCGGCCCCCTCGGAGCCGCCCGAGGCGTCCGACCCGCCCCCGGGCTCCCCGGGGACCTCAGAAGCCCCCTCAGGGCCCTCCTCGGCGCCCTGGGTGCTGCCGCCCCCGGCGGCCTCATCGGCGTCAGCCGTGACGGTGCCTGCGCTCGCGGAGGTCTTGTCATCGGCGGCGCCCGCGGCGCGGGCCGTGGCGGTGCCGAAGTCCCGGGTCGCGTCATCGCCCGCGGCGGGCCAGGCGTCGTCCCCGGTGTCGCCTGCGTCCCCGGATGCGTCGTCGGCGTCTCGGGTCGCGCCGTCACCGCCCGCAGGGCGAGCCAGGGCGTCCGCGGTCTCCGCCGTGCCGCCGTCGGCCGTACCGGCCGTGGCGGTCTCGGGGTCCGCCGCGGCCTCGCCCGCATCCGCGGCCGTGCCGTCGCCCGCGGGGCTGGTCGGCTCGCCGTCCGGGCCGTCAGCCAGCTCGTCACCGGAGTCGCTGGCCGACTCGCCGACAGGCCCGTCGGCCACGTCGTCGATGGGCGCGCTGCTCAGGCCGGTGGCCGAGCCGTCCGTCGGCCCGCCGGCCGGCTCGTCGGAGACCTCGCCGGTGGACTCGTCGCTCAAGCTTGCACCCGACCCGCCGACCACCCCGGCGACCGCATCGCCGTCCGGGCCCCCGGCCAAGTCGTCGGTGGTCTCATCGCCCGGGCCGTCGTCCGACCCGCCGGTCGACCGATCCGTGGCCCCGCCCGCGTCCGCGGCCGTGTCCTCGCCCGCAGGGCTGGTCGGCTCACCGTCCAGGCCGTCAGCCGGATCGTCCCCGGAGTCGTCGGCCGACTCGCCGTCAGGCCCGTCGGTCACGTCGTCGGTCGGCTCGTCGCTCAGGCCGTCGGTCGACCCGCGGCTCGACCCCCCGCCGGAACCGCCGACCGATCCCTCGCTCGGGCCGTCCGCCGTCTCCTCGTCCCGGTCGCCGGAGGGCTTCCCCCCGGAGCCGGTGGAGTCGTCGGCGGATCCTCCGGTCAGGTCACCGGTCGCGACCCCCGTCGCCGCCCCCGCGTCCCGTTCGGTCTCCAGTTCGCGTACGGCGAAGACCCGGGTCGCCGTGTCCACGCCGCCGCGCGGGGCGTCGCCGTCCCGTGCCACCGCGAGGCGCGGATCGCGGGGCTCGCGCGATTCGGGAACCGTGCCCGCGCTCCCCGACGTCGGTTCCGCCGACGACTCGCGCTGCTTCGACCTGTCGGGGGACTCGCCCGCCACCGATGCCTCCTCGTTGCATGTGCTGCCCTCGAACCGCCCGCCCGGGACCGCCTCGTGGGCCTGTCCGAACCATGTACCAGTGTCCTGTGTCGTGGGCTCGGCTCCTGCGGTAGACGAGAACGACATACCTACTGGTTCCACTACAAACAGGTCACGCACCCTCGACAGACCAATGTGAGAGGGGTCACCCTGTCATTCATCCACGCGGGGAGGCATGGATGGGCAGGAGCCGCAGAACGATTCCGGAAGAGCTTCTTCTGCTGGCGTTGGACCCGACCACGGGTACCACCGCACAGCCGCAGTCGCTCGACCTTGGTCTGGCCGGAGCACAGCTAGTGGAGCTGGCGCTGGCCGGACGGATAGCCCCTGACGGGGATCGTATCGCCGTGGTGTCCCCACGGCCGACAGGAGATCCGACACTGGACTGCGCGTTGGAGTTGCTGCGAAGGCGTGGCGCTCCGGTTCGGGCCGTCCACTGGATCGGCGGGCCGCGTCTCGGGCTACGCCAGACCTACCTCTCGCATCTCGAACGGTGCGGCATGGTGCATGCCGTGGCGGGACAGATGTGCGGAGTGCTGCCGACGACTCGCTATCAGGCGACGGACACCGAGATCAGCCGGGAGATCAGGGCCCGGCTGGACTCCGCGATCCGCACCGGCGTCCCGCCGGACCCGCGGACCGCGGCGCTCGCCGCACTGGCGCACGCGGTCGGCCTCGGCAAGCACCTGTATCCGGGGAACGAGGGACGCTCGTCCCGCTCCCGGCTGCGGGACCTGATCAGGCACGACCCGATGGGCGGACTCGTGGCGCACGCCGTGATGGACGTCCAGAACGGCGCGGCCGCCCAGCCACGCCGCAACCCGGCGGCCCCGGCCGGCCGACAGGCCGGACCAGGACCGAGGCCCGCTCCGGAACCCGCCCGTGGCGTTCCGGCGCAGCCGCGCCGCGGTCCGATGGCGCGTGTCGTGGCCCACTGAGCCGCAGTTCCACGACACCGCGCCGGCAGGACGGCGCACGGCAGGAAACAGACGGGACCCGTCGGCAGCAGTGCCGACGGGCCCCCTACGACCCGTTCGGGAGCCGCCGCGGCCCGCGCGGGACGGTGACGACGTCACCGTCCCGCGCGGACGCATGTCACGGCAGGCGACCGAGGCTGATCCGAACTGGCGTGTACCGCCCGCATATCCACCGTTTTCCAGCGGTGGAAAGTGCCTTGGTGGCAGTCTGCTGAACAGCAGATACACAAAGTGTCGAATACAGGCATGCAGCCGGAGGTGCGCGTCCCGTGGCGTCCAATGTCAATCCCACCGTCAGGCGACGCCGGTTGGGCCAGGAGCTGCGCCGGCTCCGTGAGCTCAAGGGCATGACAGCCGAGGAGGTCGCCGAGCGGCTGCTGGTGTCCCAGTCGAAGATCAGCCGGCTGGAGAACGGCCGCCGCAGCATCAGCCAGCGGGACGTCCGCGACCTGTGCGGGGTGTACGAGGTCGAGGACCAGCGGATGGTCGACTCGCTGATGGAGATGGCCAAGGACTCCCGCCAGCAGGGCTGGTGGCACGCCTTCGGCGACGTCCCGTACAGCGTCTACATCGGTCTGGAGACCGACGCGGCGAGCCTGCGCGTCTACGACCCCCAGGTCGTGCCCGGTCTGCTCCAGACCCCGCAGTACGCCGAGGCGCTGATCTCGGGCGCGCTGCCCGAGGCCCCGCCGCAGGACATCGACAAGCGGATCCAGGTGCGGCTGCGCCGACAGGAACGTATTTCCACCGGCGAGAACCCGCTGCGGCTGTGGGCGGTCCTGGACGAGGCGGCGCTGCGCCGCCGGGTCGGCAACCGCCAGGTGATGATCGAGCAGCTCGAATATTTGCTGGAGATGTCCCAGCTCCCGCATGTCACCGTGCAGTTGATCCCGTTCACGATGGGCGCGCACCCCGGTGTCAGCGGGCAGTACGCGATCCTGGAGTTCCCGGACGCGGCCGACTCCAGCGTGGTCTACATCGAGGGCGTCACCAGCGATCTGTACCTGGAGAAGCCGCAGGACGTGCAGAAGTACAGCGTGATGTACGAGCACTTGCGGGCCCAGGCCCTGAACGCCGACCAGACAAGGGAGTTCATCCAGCGGGCGGCGAAGGAATACGCCCGGGAAGAGGCCCCGTAGCCCGCTCGTAGCCCCCTGGGCGAGGTGAGGCGCCGCAAGGTACACCCTCGCCCGGGCCGCACGGAAGTCCCCGGGGAATATGCCACCCGGTCGGGTGAACGGCCGCTCCGCATCCCGATGTTGGCGAGTAGCGTCGATCACGCCATCAAGCAACAACGTTGGCGCAATCCTTGCCGTGCAGACGGAGACCAACGCACGGCGTGGTGACAGCAACTCAGCAACTGACTACCGGAGCGAACATGGCAATCCAGCAGGGCGCCGCGAACGAGTGGGTCAAGTCCTCCTACTCCCAGGGCAACGGCGCGTGCGTCGAGATCAAGTCCCCCGTCCCGGCGGCCATGGCCGTCCGCGACTCCAAGGTCACCGAGGGCCCGACCCTGGCCTTCCCCGCCGACGCCTGGAACGTCTTCGTGGCATCGGTCAAGGCATAGGGCACCTCCCTCAGCCTCGGCCGGTTACGCACGACAACTGCACAGGTACCACCCAAAGAGCCCCCTCGACCAGCTCGCCGTCCTAGCCGAGGGGGCTCGGCGTTTCCCCGGGGCAGCCGTTACGGCCGCTTCACCGGGAACGCCACGTCGCACACCGGGTCCTCCGGGCCCGCCGCGTCCCAGTCCGCGAAGTAGATCTCGCGGCAGGGACCGTCGTACTCCCAGCCCTCCCGTTCGATCCACGCCTCCACGGCCTCGTAGGCGGCGAGGATCTGCGGGGCGGCGACCTGGGCCTTGGTGATCCGGGTCCGGGCCAGACGCCGGGCCGGCTCCACCCGGGCCCGGATCTGGCGGGTCCGGGCCTGGCCCTCCGCCCAGGCCCGCGCGGCGTCCCCGTCCGCGACCGGGACGCAGCACTCGGCGGGGCCGTCGCTCTCCTCGGAGACATCGGCGTAGTACACGACGAAGGGAGCGGCGGTGATCCCTCCGCATCCGCCGGCCGCCTCCTCCAGCCGGCCGAGGGACGCCGGGATCCACACCGGCAGCTCCTCCGCGAGGGTGTGCCGTGTCTCCCCGATGATCACCTGCTCGGGCACCTCGACCAGGCTGATCTCGAACTTCTCGTACATCTCGGAACTCCTCCCCGACAGTCGGCCACGGAGGTACCCGGCGAGCGCGCGCTGCGCGGCGAACCGGCTCTCGACGTCCGCCCAGTAGGCGGCCAGCAGCTCGCCCGCCGCGTCCGGCTCCGGGGTGTCGAGCACCTCGGCGATCCGGGCGAGCGGCATGTCGAGGCGCCGCAGCAGCGCGACCAGCCGGGCCCGCTCCACCTGGCCGGCGCGGTAGTAGCGGTAACCGCTCACCGCGTCGACCCGGGCCGGCGCCAGCAGGCCCAGCCGGTCGTAGAGCCGCAGCGCCTTGGCCGACAGCCGGGCCCGCGCGGCGAACGCGCCGATCGTGAGCAGCTCGCCGTCCCCGGACACGTCCACCATGTCGTCCTCCGTCACCGGGCGGCCGTTCCGCCCGGCGAGGAGAAGGCTCGACTCTGCCCCTGGGGGAGGGTCAACCGGCGAGCTGCGCCTCGACCGCGGCGACGACCTCGGCGGACTCCGGCTCGGTCTGCGGGGAGAACCGGGCGACGACCGTGCCGTCCCGGCCGATCAGGAACTTCTCGAAGTTCCAGCGGATGTCACCGGTGTGGCCCTCCGCGTCCGCGAAACCCACCAGACGCTCGTAGAGGGCGTGCCGCGCGTCGCCGTTCACCTCGACCTTCTCGGTCAGCGGGAACGTCACACCGTAGGTGGCCGAGCAGAACTCGGCGATCTCCTCGGCGCTGCCGGGCTCCTGCCCGAGGAACTGGTTGCAGGGCACCCCGAGCACGGTGAAGCCCTGCGCGGCGTACCGCTCCTGGAGCTTCTCCAGACCCGTGTACTGCGGGGTCAGACCGCACTTGGAGGCCACGTTCACGATCAGGACGGCCCGGCCCGCGTACTGCGCGAGCTCCGCGGAGCCACCCTTGAGGGCACCGATCTCGACGGCGAGGGGGGAAGCGGCATCAGTAGTCATGCCTCGGATGCTAACTCCGGCGCCCGCACGACCACCTCGCCCGCCCCCGTCCACGTACAGCCCCGCCCGCCCCGCCGGTCAGGCGGGTTCCGTCGTCGACACCGCGGTGACGGTCACCGTGTTGTCGCATTCCGCGAAGACCCCGTCGTCCAGGGCGACTTGGTGTGCGCCCGAGCCGGGCAGGCCGATGACCAGCGTCGGGTACGTGAGCGGGTCCGCGCCCGAGGCGCAGTAGCCGTCCCCCTCGCCCTGCACCTGCACGAAGGTCAGCTTCACCCATGCCTTGCCGCCCGCGGCCACCGTCACCGGCGCCGCGGAACCGGAGGGGGTCACGGTCAGCGGGGAGTTGTGCTCGGGCGAGCCGTTGCCGGCGCCCGCGACCGACGGGTGGCCCTCCAGGACGCACGGGGTGCCCGACACGTTCGTGAACGTCACGACCGCCGCGCCGGTCCCCGTGCCCTGCGGCCGCTCGGCGGCCTGCCGGGCGGCCACCTCCAGCGCGTCGGCGGCACACTTCGCGGCGGAGGGGGCGGGGGTGTCGCTACCCGGCGTTCCCGAGGCGTCCGGCGTGCTCGGCGTGCTCGTGGTCGAGCCGCTCGGCTGCCCTGGGTCCCCGCCCGCCCCCACCTCGCTGTCACCGGGCTGGCACCCGGCCGTCCCCACCGCGGCCAGCGCCACCGCCGCCATCGTCACCAGCGTCCTGCGCACACCGTGTCCGTACCGCATCGAGTCCCCCGAGGCAGATCGTCCGGGCACCGGCTCTCGGCGCCCCGTGCAGGCAGACAGAGCGGACGAACCAGAAGGTTCGCCCGATAGCAGACCTGTGACGCGACGGTGACAGGAACCGGCCCGGACCGGAGGGTGAGGACATGGTCACGTACGCGTGAGTACGGCATGGAAAAGGGCGCCAAGACTGCCGGAACACGGCAATGAACCCGGTGGCACCCGTATGCGAGGATCGGCTCACGCCGGAGACCGGCGGCAGGTGAGAGGGGGGCGGTGCGCATGGCCTGGTTTCTCGGACTCGGCTTCACGGGGGTCGCGCTGCTCGCCCTGTCGCTGGCCTTCGACGGAATTCTTGAGGGAGTCTTCGACGGCGCGCTGGACGGCCTGTTCGACGGCTGGCTCTCGCTGCCCGTCATCGCCGGGTTCACGGCGATGCTCGGCTTCGGCGGGGCCATCGCCATGGGGGCGGCCGGCGCGGGCCCGGTGGGCGCCACGGCCGTCGGCACCGTTCTCGGCGCGGGCACGGCCTGGACGACGTACCGCTTCTCACGCGCCCTGATGCGCGGGCGGACCGCCGTCGCACCGCGCGGGGACGACCTCGTGGGCACGGCCGGCCGGGTCGTGACCGCCATTCCCGTCGGCGGCTACGGCGAGGTGCTGCTGCGGCTCGCCGGGCAGCCGGTGAAATGCGCGGCGCGCAGCGCGGTGGCGATCGCCCGGGGCACCGAGGTGTGGGTGGAGGCGGCGCCCTCGGCGACCTCCGTCGTGGTCCGCCCCGTCGACCGCTGAAGCTCGCCGAACCCGATCTCCTTCCGTTCAATCCGTTCTTTCCGTATGTGATGTGGGGGCACTCTCATGAGTCCAGTCGTACTCGCGGTCGTGGGGGTCTTCGTCCTCCTCGTGCTGCTCGCGCTCGTCGTCGTCACCCGCTACAAGGTGGCGGGACCGAGCGAGGCGTTCATCGTCACCGGCCGGCGCGGCAAGACGGCCACCGACCCGGAGACCGGGCGGGTGTTCACCGACAACAGCGGCCAGAAGGTCGTCGTCGGCGGCGGCGTGTTCGTCGTGCCGTTCGTGCAGCAGCGCTTCACCCTCGACCTGTCCTCGCGGCACATCCCCGTCGCCGTGCGCGGCGCGGTCACCCTGCGCGGCATCAAGGCCAACCTCGAAGGCGTCGCGATCGTCAAGGTCGGCGGCACCGAGGACTCGATCCGCGCCGCCGCCCAGCGGTTCCTGATGCAGCAGGACGGCATCGTCGGCTTCACCCAGGAAGTGCTGTCCGGCGCGCTGCGCGCCATCGTCGGCCGGATGTCCGTCGAGGACGTCATCCGGGACCGGGCCGCGTTCGCCGGACAGGTCGCCGAGGAGGCCGAGGCCAGCCTCTCCGGCCAGGGCCTCGTGCTGGACGCCTTCCAGATCCAGGACATCACCACCGAGGGCTCCTACCTGGAGGACCTCGGCCGCCCCGAGGCCGCCCGCGCCAAGCAGGAGGCCGACATCGCCGAGGCCGTGGCCCGGCGGGCCGCCGAGCAGGCCCGGCTGAAGGCCGAGGAGGAGATCGCCGTCGCGCAGCGCACGTTCGCGCTGAAGCAGGCCGAGATCAAGGCCGAGACCGACGAGGCCGCGGCCCGCGCCGCGGCGGCCGGCCCGCTGGCCGAGGCCGCCCGTCGGCAGGAGGTCCTGACCGAGCAGGAGAAGGTCGCCGAGCGCCAGGCCGCGCTGACCGACCGTGAGCTGGACACCAAGGTCCGCAAGCCCGCCGACGCCGCCCGCTACCAGGCCGAGCAGGAGGCCGAGGCCCGCCGGGTCGCCCTGGTCAAGCAGGCCGAGGCCGACGCCCAGCGCTCCCGGCTCACCGGTGAGGGCGAGAAGGCGCACCGCGCCGCGCTTGCCGACGCCGTCCGGATCGAGGGTGAGGCCGAGGCCGCCGCGATCGCCGCGAAGGGCTCCGCCGAGGCCGAGGCCATGCGCAAGAAGGCCGACGCCTTCGACCAGTACGGCGACGCGGCCGTCCTCCAGATGCTCGTCGAGGTGCTGCCGCAGGTGGTCGCCAAGGCGTCCGAGCCGCTCAGCGCGATCGAGAAGATGACCGTGATCTCCACGGACGGCGCGGGCCGCCTGCCGCGCGCGGTCGCCGACAACGTCGCCCAGGGCATGGAACTCCTCGGCGCCACCACCGGCTTCGACCTCGCCGACCTGCTCAAGGGCATCACCCGCCGCGACGGCAAGACCGCCGAGGTCACCGCGGGCACGGCCGGCGCGGCCGCCACGACGGACCCGGCCGCGCTCAACGGGAAGGTCGAAGTAACCGACTGACCTGCGGCTTTACCTTCTCATGGGTGCCGGCCCCCAGTGGAAATGGGGGTCGGCACCGATGGTTGTGGGGGGCACGGTCGTGAAAGCGTGGATCACACCCACCGCACGCCGTGAACGAAGGAGGGCCGGTATCCAGCCCCGCGATGTGAAGCGACCGCGACGACCGTACACGCATGCGAAGGCGGTGATCCGTGGGACATGCTGACACGCTGCTGGCCATGGGTGGCGCCTTCGTCGCCGCCGCCGTTCTCGCCCGGCTGGGGGGCAAGATCGGACTCCCGACCATCCCGCTGTTCATGCTCGCCGGCATACTGCTCGGCCCGCACACCCCGGGGCTCGTCCTGGTCCAGGACGCGCACGACTTCGAGATGCTCTCCGCGCTCGGTCTCGTGCTGCTCCTGTTCTATCTGGGGCTGGAGTTCCAGGTCGACGACCTGCGCAGCGGCGGCCGGCGGCTGCTGGCCGCGGGCGGCATCTATCTCGCGCTGAACGTCGGAGCCGGCCTCGGCTTCGGCCTCGCCCTGGGCTGGGGCGTCCGCGAGGCGCTGGTGCTCGCCGGGGTCCTCGGCATCTCCTCGTCCGCGATCGTCACCAAGATCCTGATCGACCAGGGCCGGATCGGGCGCCCCGAGACCCGGCTGATCCTCGGTGTCATCGTGGTCGAGGACATCTTCCTCGCCCTCTACCTGGCCGCGCTCCAGCCGGTCATCGGCGGCGCCCAGGGCGTCACGAACATCGTCCTGGAGGCCGGCAAGGCGTTCGGGTTCCTGCTGGTGCTGGCGGCCGCCGCCCGCTACGGCATCCGGCTGATCGGCCGTCTCATCCAGGTCCGCGACAACGAACTGCTCGTCATCAGCTTCCTCGGCGCGGCCGTCCTGGTCGCCGGGGTCTCCGAACTCCTCGGGGTCGCCGACGCCATCGGCGCCTTCATGGTCGGCCTGATCCTCGCCGGGACCCCGTCCGGCCCCCGGATCCGCAAACTGGTCCATCCGCTGCGGGACGCCTTCGCCGCGATCTTCTTCTTCGCCTTCGGGCTCGCCATCGACCCCGGTGTCGTCGCCGCGGTCGCCGGCCCGGTCGCCGCCGCGGCCGCCCTGACGATCGTCATGAACGTCATCGCCGGTCTGCTCGTCGCCCGGCTGTACCACTACGGCCCGACGCACGCCGCGGACATCGCCACCACGCTGGTCGCCCGCGGGGAGTTCGCGCTGATCCTCGCCGCGATGGCCGCGAGCGCCGGCCTCGACCGCAGGCTGGGACCGTTCATCGCCGGATACGTGCTGGTGCTGGCCGTCCTGGGCCCGGTGGTCGCGGGACGCGCGCATCTGCTGGCATGGGTGCTGAGGGCGATGGGGGCGGGACGGAAGCGGGCGGACGCCGCTGTGGAGACGGCCGCCGGGGATGTGGTCGGGGACGCGGCTGGGGACGCCGAGCACGCGAGGGGGGCCGAGGGCGGCGTCGAGGACGTGCGGCCGTCGGTGTCGGCGTCGGCGGGCGGGCCGGAGGCGGAGCGGGATCCGGAGCGGCAGCCCTCGCTTCGGAAACCGGACCGGGAGCCCTCGCTGAAGCGCAGGCCCTCGCCGGAGCGGGAGCCGGTCACCGTGCCGGACGACGACCCGCTCACGGCTCGATGAGCCCCACCCGGATCGCATAGCGGGTGAGTTCCAGACGGTCCTTCATCCCCAGCTTCTGCAAGAGGTTGGCGCGATGACGCTCGACCGTCTTGGGGCTGATCACCAGCAGATCCGCGATGTCCTGGGAGGTGTGCCCCTCGGCGACCAGCTTGAGGATCTCCTCCTCCCGTTCGGTGATGGCCCGCGGCGGCAGCGCGCGGCCCTCCCGGACGCGGTCGAGGTAGTTGCGCACCAGGGCGTTGACCGCGCCGGGATACAGGAACGGCTCCCCGCGCATCGTGGCCCGGCACGCCTCGACCAGATCGCGG
Source organism: Streptomyces sp. CAI-85 (assembly GCF_013363615.1). NCBI lineage: Bacteria > Bacillati > Actinomycetota > Actinomycetes > Kitasatosporales > Streptomycetaceae > Streptomyces > Streptomyces sp. CAI-85. The sequence continues at coordinate 384,903 of NZ_JAANNX010000002.1, forward strand.
TCGGCGACCGACTTCAGCACGTACCCGGAGGCGCCGGCGCTGAGCGCCTCGAAGAAGTACTGCTCGTTGTCGTACATGGTCAGGATGAGGATGCGCAGGTCGGGCAGGACGCGCGAGAGTTCCCGGGCGGCCTGGAGGCCGGTCAGCCGGGGCATGGCGATGTCGAGGATCGCCAGATCGGGGCGGAGGGCACGGGCCTGCGCGACGGCCTCCGCCCCGTCGTCGGCCTCGGCGACGACGACGAGATCGGACTCCCCGTCCAGGATGAGCCGCACCCCGCGCCGCACGAGCGCGTGATCGTCGGCGAGAAGGATCCGGGTGGGCGGGTTCTCGGTCTGCTTCATGGACTGATTCACGGACTGGTTCACGGACTGGTCGGTCATGAGGTCAGGGCGTCCGGTCGGGGTCGGGGACGGTTGCGTGAAGAACATCGCTGTCGCTGTCGCTGTCGGTGGTGGTGGCGGTGTCGTTGTGCGGGTCGATGTCGGCGGCGTCGGCGGTGGCTCTCGGACGGGTGGGCACCGGCACCGTCAGGGACACCGTCGTGCCCCCCGCCGGACCGGAGCCCACCGCGAGGTCGGCGCCGATCAGCAGGGCGCGCTCGCGCATGCCCCGGATACCGGCGCCCTCGGGCGCGTCACCGATGCCCTTGCCGTCGTCCCGGACGATCAGCCCGACGCCGGCCGGGGTGCGGTGCAGGGCGAGTTCGGCGTGCTGGGCACCCGAGTGGCGGGCGGTGTTGGTGAGCCCCTCCTGCGCCACCCGGTACAGCACGAGTTCGGCGTCGCGGCCGAGCGGCGGCAGATCGGGGTCGAGCCGGTGCCGTACCGAAAGCCCCGGCTTGGTGAACTCGGTGGCGAGCGCCTTGAGGGCCTTGGCCAGGCCCAGCTCGTCCAGGACGCCGGGTCTCAGCCGGCGCGCGATCCGGCGGATCTCGTCCAGGCTGCCCCGGGTGGTCTCCTGCACCTGGTGCAGTTCGGCGCGCATCTCCGGCGGCCCGTGATCGGCGACCCGCTTGAGTTCGAGGAGGACGGCGGTGAGGGTCTGGCCCACCTCGTCGTGCAGCTCCTGGGCGATCCGGTGACGCTCGGCCTCCTGGGCGGAGAGCGCGCGGGCGCTGCTGGTGGCGCGCTCGTCCTCCAGCCGGTCGAGCATGGCGTTGAACGCCGCGATCAGCTCGGCGATCTCACCGTGCCCATGGACCGTAAGGCGCCGCCCCGGGCGGAGCAGATCGGTGGTCCGCATGGCGCGGGCGAGGCGCTGGAGCGGGCCGAGCCCGACCCGCAGCAGCAGGGCGTTGGCCACCAGCATCGCGGCCAGCCCGCCGGTGAGGACCGCGGCCTCGGTGAGCAGGACGGGCGTGGAGACGGTGACCGGTCCCAGCAGCAGCGCGGCGGCCGTCACCAGCACGACGGCGTTCAGCAGGAAGATCCGCCAGAACAGGGGCACCACGCATCGCCTCCTCGACATGGCCCACCGCACCCACCGGGCCTCCACGATTCAGCCTGCTCGGTGACACGCACGGCTGCCATCCGTGACAGCACCCATGTAGGTGACAGCACCCATGTAACCGTTCCTAATCGGTGAGCAGGAGTGAGTCCTGGACCCATGCCTGGTCACCGCGGACACCCCGAGCGGTTGTGGATGTCCTGGTCGCCCGCGTGCTCGCCGCGTTCGGCGGCACGGATCGTGTCCGTGGTCCGGGGGTGCGGGGGCGGGGTTCCTCACGTCCAGGGGCACGCCGGTCGGCCTGGTCGGTCCGATGCCCGTGCATATCGCTCTGGTGTGCACGGGGCGGTGCCGTCCGTCGCCGGATCGGGTGTCCTTGGGCGCGTCGTCCGATCGCGATGCTCGCCGCATCGTGCCGGGTGGTGGTGCGGGTGGGGCCGGTCATCGGCTGTTGCCAGTGCTGGGCGCCCCACTTGCTGGTGTAGGCCGGGTCCACGGCGATGATCGCGATATCTGTGGCGTCGGCCATGGAGGCCAGCCGGGCGCGGAGCCTGCCGGTCGGCATGCCGGAGACGAGGTGCCGGAATCGGCGCTTGCGCCCGTGTTTCTCTCTTGTCTTCTCGGCCTGGAAGTCGAGGTCTTCGACCGCGATGGCCTTGACGCCACAGGTCTTGGCCCAGTTCCGCAGGCGCGTGAGGGCGTGCCGTATCTGGGCGTCGCGGTGCGGGGCGGAGCCGGACAGGTCGTAGGAGAACCGGCGCGGCCGCCCGACCGGGTTGCCGTGCGTGTCGAGGCGCCAGGCAGCGAGGTGATCGGCGTTGGTGTCCACGCCGATCACACCCTCGACGAGGGCGGCTTCGAGCGGGATGGGCAAGGTGGGAGGGATCTGCCAGGAGGCGTCCACGTACCAGCGTTCGCGCCCCGTGTCGTAGTGGATGCGGTAGGCCACGGCCCGGTTCGCCTCCACACGGTCGGCCCACTCCTGCCCCCGGTGCGGGAAGCGCACCTTCGCGGCGAGTACGTACCGGCCGTGCTTGGCGTTGCACAGGTCGGCGAGCGGGGCCGGGAGCCTGATCGACACTTCGCCCTCGGGCGTGATGCGGATCGTCTCGTTGCCGAACCTTTTCCCCGACTCGCCGTCCGCTCGGAGGAACCGGCGCCCGGCTTCCCACCGCTCTCGCCACTCGGCCTCGGTGAGCTGCGCCTGCTCGAGGTGGTGACGGGTGCCCAGCAGACGTCTGCCGCCCCGCACGACCTGCACCCGGCCCGCTTCCCGGTCGGCCCGAACCTGGTCGAGCCGGTTCTCCAGCACATGCAGCCGGCGTGCTTTGTGGAACCACTCGTGCGCGCAGCGGTAGCCGCCCGGCGTCCGCTTGGTGCCCTTCTTTCCGACCGGCAGCGCCAGCCGGTGCCGGATCGTCGTGACACCGGCTTCGAGGGACTGGGTGTGCGCTGCCTGGCCGCGCCGGGCGAGTGCCCACTGATCATGCGTGGCCTTCGTGATCGACCCGGCCCACCTGGACGACGACTCGGCCGTCAGTTCTCGCTTACGGGCCGCCCATGACTGGGCGGAGTGCTCCAGGCCGTCCCGGCAACGCGCTTTGAGGTCCTTCGAGGCGAGCGAGCCCAGATGCGCACCCACCGTGCGCAGAACCTTTTTGTCCTCGGGCGTGAGATCCCTCAGTCGGCCACGAACCGCCACACCGGACGGACCGGGAGCGACGAACGGCGCGGTGATCGGGCGGAGGTCAGCCATGCTCGGAGGCTTCCAGCACCGGAGAGCGTCGGCCCGTGGCGGACGAGGTGGCCTCGACACGAACGACTCCGTGGCCGACCTTCGTCGCCCATTCCGTCAGATTCACGCTCTGACAACGACACTCACTCGTACATGGCTACGGCTGACTGCCCGACGTCGCGGACCAGATGCTGGAGGCCCCGGTTTCCACCCCTGACATGGGGGACGCGCACGGGCGTTTGTAGGGGTCGGGCCCCAGGAAGAATGCAGGGTGAGCCTGATGGCGGGAGACGCCGAAGGGCGAAAGGCTGAAGTCGGTCGAGACAGCCGCAGCACGTCTCCCGCGCCGGGGCCGGCATCGGACGAACGGCCCCGCGCCACCCGCCCGCACACCCGCCTCGTCACGCTCACCTCACCTCGCTTCACCCCTCACGCTCACCGTTCACGCTCGGCTCCGTCGACGCCCGCCCCCGACCGGTGGGGGAACCGCGTCGCGCCGTGCCGCGTCCCGTTCCGGGAAGGAGAAGCCATGGCCGCCCAGTTCGACGACGAGAGGCTGATCGCCCTCGCGGCACGGTTCGAGCGCGACGATCCCCGGTTCGCCCGGGCCATGAGCACGGGCCGCCCCTCCCGGCCCCGTGAGTACCGCCGTACCGGCGCCTGGTGGGCGCTGGCCGTCGCCCTCGCCGTACTGATCACCGGGGTGATAATCCCCGACGGGCTGCTGATCGCCACCGGGCTGGTGCTCGCCGGGATGGCGGGTCAGCTCTTCGACCCGCACCGGCCGCGCGGACGGCGTCGGCCGCACCGGCGCTGACCGGGCCTGACCCGACCTGCTCTGCCCTGACCTGCGTAAACCCCTGCTCCGCCGGTTCAGGTGATCTTCGGTTGCCGGTATGAGGTAGACTCCTTTACCAAACACTTACACTCCGCCCGGGCGCGTGCCCGCTCCGGCGGGGTGTTCGTACGTGCAACCGGCACCGACGCGAGCAGAGGGGGCGTGACATGGGTCGAGTCATCCACGTGCGCGTCGACAACGCCGCTCGCGACCGCGTTCCTGATACCGACGCCGCGGTCTGAGTCACCGCCCGGCGCTCCGGCAGGCCCCGCCGCCCCCGCGCCGCACGTCTCCCTTCACCCGCCGCACCAGCACGCCGTAGCCCCGCCGCATCTCCGACGGGGCCACCGGCCCGACGCACCGGCGCACACCCCACACCCACCACACCCCGCACGTGACCGACGACCGTACGCCACCCGTACGACCGACCCGTACACCCGGCCCGTACGACCCGCACCCGCGACCGTACGACCCGTACGGGAACCCCGACCCGAACCCGACCGCCCCCCTAAGGCCCCGCCCGTGCCCCGTAGGGGACGGACGGCCCATCCGCGCCGAACAGCGCGCCGCCGGCACCCGCAACGGCACTGACGCCGCCACCGAATCGACACGGAGGACAGACGCCCGTGCACGACACCACAGCCATGCTCATCGAACTCGGCGCCATCATCCTCGTCCTGGGCCTGCTGGGACGCCTCGCCGGACGGGTGGGTTTCTCCCCGATACCCCTGTACCTGCTGGCCGGCCTCGCCTTCGGGCATGGCGGCATCCTGCCGCTGAGCGCCAGCGAGGAGTTCGTGTCCACCGGCGCGGAGATCGGCGTCGTCCTGCTGCTGCTCCTGCTCGGCCTGGAGTACAGCGCCTCCGAACTCGTCACCAACCTCAAGACCCAGTACCCCTCGGGCGCCGTCGACTTCGTCCTCAACGCCGCCCCCGGCGCCGTCATGGCGCTGCTGCTCGGCTGGGGCCCGGTCGCCGCCGTCGCACTCGCCGGGGTCACCTGGATCTCGTCGTCCGGCGTGATCGCCAAGGTCCTCGGCGACCTGCGCCGACTCGGCAACCGTGAGACCCCGGTGGTCCTCGGCATCCTGGTCCTCGAAGACCTCGCCATGGCCGTCTACCTGCCGATCCTCACCGCCCTGCTCGCCGGGGTGAGCCTGGCCGGCGGCACCGTCACCCTGCTGATCTCCCTGGGCACGGTCGGCGGTGTCCTCTACGTCGCCCTGCGCCACGGCCGGGTGATCAGCCGCGCGGTCTCCTCCGACAACGCCGAGATGCTGCTGCTCGTCGTGCTCGGCCTGACCCTGCTCGTCGCCGGTATCGCCCAGCACCTCCAGGTCTCGGCGGCCGTCGGCGCGTTCCTGGTCGGCATCGCGCTGTCCGGTGAGGTCGCCGAGGGCGCCAGCAGTCTCCTCACCCCGCTGCGGGACCTGTTCGCCGCCGTCTTCTTCGTCTTCTTCGGCCTGCACACCGACCCCTCGGCCATCCCGCCGGTGCTCCTCCCGGCGCTCGCGCTGGCCTCCGTCACCACCCTCACGAAGATCGCCACCGGCTACTGGGCCGCGCGGCGTGCCGGCATCTCCGTCAAGGGACGCTGGCGGGCGGGCGGCACGCTGGTCGCGCGCGGCGAGTTCTCCATCGTCATCGCCGGTCTCGCCGTAGGGGTCGAACCCCGTATCGGACCGCTGGCGACGGCGTACGTGCTGATCCTGGTCGTCCTGGGACCGCTGGCCGCGCGCTGGACGGAGCCGGTGGCCCGCAGGATCACGGCACGGACCGGCTCCGGCCGGGGGACCGGGGCGGTGGGTGCGAAGGGCGCGGCCGGTACTGTCGGGACAGCCGGTGCCACCGATGCCCCTGGTACGACCGATGTCTCTGGTACGACCGATGCTTCTGGTACGACTGATGCCGCTGGTGTCGGTGATGCCTCTGGTGTCACCGATGCCCCTGGTGTCGCCGGTGCTGCTGATGCCGATTCTGCCGACGCCGCGGGAGCCGTCCATGCAGGCCACTGAGTACGGCAGCCGGCCGGTGCTCGCGCACGGCGCGGCGGCCGCGTTCCCGGCGCCGCAGCCGGAGCCGGCTGCTCAAGAACCGCGCGAGGCCGAGACCCTCGGGGCGACCGGTGCCGACGAGGGCCTGTCCTACGCCCCGTTCCTCGACGGCTTCCAGCAGATCGTCGCGGACGCCGCCACCACCGGCCGCCGGCTGACCCGCGACGAGCTGGAGTCCCGCCGGGCGCTCGGCATGCGGGCCGCGGAGGCCGGGCACGGCTGGCGCGGCCTGGTGCGCGCCCACCTCGTGGCCGGCCGCGAAGGCAGGCCGCGGGCGGCCGACTCGGACAGCGTCCTGGCCGTCGTCGAACAGGCCATGGACGCCTTCGCCGACGGCTACGAGCGCGCCCAGCGCCTCGTGATCCGCAAGGAGGAGGCGGCCCGCCGGGAGTTCATCGACGACCTGCTGCACGGCCGCGGCGACTCCGGCGCGCTCGCCGCCCGCTCCGAACGCTTCGGGTTCCGGCTGTCCCGCGCCCACGCGGTCGCGGTCGCCGAGGGTCCCGAGAAGTACGACGAGACCGACCCCGTGCCCCGTCAGGTGGCGAGCGAACTGTTCGCCCGGTTCGAGAACCGGCGCATCCTGTTCACCACCAAGGACGGCCGGATGGTGTGCGTCGCCCCCTCCGACCAGGACGACGTCCTCACCCACTTCGCCAAGCACGCCTACGCCGCCGCCGGCGACCGGGCCCAGGCCGCCATCGGCCGCCCCCGGCCCGGCACGCTCGGCATCGGCCACAGCTACGAGGAGGCGCTCAACGCGCTGGACGTGGCCCAGCGGATGGGCTTCGACGAGCCGCTGCTGCGCGCCGCCGACATGCTCGTCTTCCCGGTGCTCGCGCGGGACCGGCAGGCGCTGGTCGACCTGGTCCACAACGTCCTCGGGCCGCTGGAGGGGGCCCGCGGGGGAGCGGTGCCCTGGCTGGAGACCCTCGGCGCCTACTTCGACACCGGATGCGTGGCCGCGGCGGCGGCCCGGCGGCTGTCGCTCAGTGTGCGGGCCCTCACCTACCGGCTCGACCGGGTCCACGCGCTGACCGGCACGGACCCGACCGACCCGGCCCAGCGGTACATGCTCCACACGGCCGTGATCGGGGCCCGGCTGCTGGACTGGCCGGCGCGGCCGCTGCGCCCCGTGTGAGACCGGCTGTCGGCTGCGGGGTCCCGGTCACTCCCGTTCGAGGATCGCCGCCGCCGCGTCGACGCCCTCCCGGGTGCCGATCACGATGAGGATGTCGCCGCCGACCAGCCGGAAGTCCGGCTTCGGCGACGGCACGGCCTCGGCGCGGCGCAGCACCGCCACGATCGACACCCCGGTCTCGGTGCGCATATGGGTGTCGCCGAGGAGCCGGCCGTTCCAGTACGACACGGACGACAGCTCGATGCGCTCGGCGACCAGACCCAGTTCGGTGGTGGAGAGCAGGTTCGGGCTGTGGTGCGTCGGCATCATCGCGTCGATCAGCGCCGCCGCCTCGTTCGCCGTCAGCCGGGCCGACAGGGCGCAGGCGTCCGGATCGTCCTCCTGGTAGGCGTTGAGCGTGCGGGTGCCGTCGCGGTGCGCGACGACGGACAGCCGGCGCTGCTCCCGCGTGGTCAGGTCGTAGCGGACCCCGATCCCCGGCAACGGCGTACTGCTCAGGCGCGGACCACCCACGACTGCCCCCTGTCTGCTGAGTCCTGCATGTTGTGCGCTGCATGGTGCGCGCTGTCTGAAAGCGACGTTACGTCGAACAACCGCCCCTGACACCCTAGCCAGCACGGATTTCAGGCACCGGGACGGGCCCCCACCGCCGGGTGGGACAATGGCCGAGGTCCATGACGGCGTGGCCGCCGGTGCCCCGCGGGCCTGGGGAGGACCGGAAGGAGACGTGGAGCATGGTCGAGTGGGTGGCGTTCCGGACCGGCTCACGTCCCGTGCCCCGACCCGTCGCGACCCCGCTGGTGTGGGCCACCGCCGGCGGCGGGGCGCTGACGCTGGTCGCCGTCCACACGTTCCTGGTGGGCAGAGACCACCCCGGACCCGCCCTGGCCGCGCTGTCCCTGCTGGCCCTGCTGCTCGGCGTGTGCGCCCGCTTCACGGCGGCGCCCGGGACGGCCGTGCTGTGCTGGCTGTTCCTCAACGGCTTCGCGATCCCGCCGGCCGGCACCCTCACCTGGGCCGGCCACCGGGACACTCTCTGGCTGTCCTGCCTGTGCGCCGCCACCCTCCTCGGCACGGCCCTGGCCCGCGTCGTGCACGCGCGGGCGGCGTACCACCGGGTCACGGGCGGCCCTCCGACGCCGTCGCTGTGGCCGGACGACTGACGCCGCGTCACTCATTGGGGCCAGGGCGTACGGCCGAAGCGCCGATTTTCGGATGACTTTCCTACTTTTACGAGCTTTTGCGTGTCTTCACGGGCAATTCATCTCACTGTTCCCGTGCATGCCCCGTGCGTGCCTGGTGAAGGCCCGGTGAAGGTCCGTGAAAGTAGGAAAGCGACGATGACGCCTGCGACGAAGCGACCGCGTTCCGCCCGTTGTCCACGCACGGCGCCCGGCACGGCCGCTGCCGCCGTCGCCGCCGTCCTGACCCTGGTGGCGACCCTCGTCCTCGCCGGTGCGACCCCGGCCGCCGCGCTGACCAAGCCGGTCGTCGACGGCCCCGTCTTCAACGACCCGCTGGGCACCCCGGCCCAGCAGAAGGCGGTCTTCACCCAGCTCGTCCAGCTCATCGACGCGACCCCGGCGGGCGCCCAGATCCGCGGCGCCGTACTGGAGTTCAACGACCAGGAGGTCGCGAACGCCCTGCTCGCCGCCCACCGTCGCGGCGTCGACGTCAAACTCGTCGTGGACGACTCGACGTACGTCAACGGCGACGGCGTCGAGTACCCCAACGCCCCCTACCAGACGCTCAAGGCGGGCCTCGGCACCAACGACTCCGCCCGCTCCTGGATCGTCGTCTGCGACGACAGGTTCGAGGACGCCGACGGCGTGGACGACGTCCAGCGCGGCTGCCTGGCCGTCGCCCCGCCCCAACCGGCCTACAACCACAACAAGTTCTTCGTCTTCTCCCGGATCGGCCCCTTCGACGACGGCACCAGCTACTCCAAGGTCGTCTTCCAGACCTCCTCGAACCTCTCCCACTGGTACAAGGTCGAGTCCTTCAACGACGCCGTCACCTTCGCCGACGACGCGGTCTACGACGGATACGTCACCTACCACGAGAGGCTCCGCGTCGGCCGCACCCTCGTCCGCGGCAACAACAACGCCTACTTCTCCACTCCGACCGGATCGCCGTACCGCGCCTTCTTCTTCCCGCGCGCCGACCGCTCGTACTACAACCCGGCCACCGACACCGTCGTCAACGCGCTCAACGAGGTCCGCTGCACCTACACCGGTACGGACGGGCTGCGCCACCAGACCGACATCCGCATCGTGATGCACAGCTTCTACGGCTCACGCGTCCAGGTCGCCCAGAAACTCGCCCAACTCCGCGCCAGGGGCTGCTGGATCGACATCGTCTACGCCGAGAGCGACTCCGCGATCACTACCCGGCTGACCGCCGCGGGCATCCAGCACCGCCGCTGCCGTATCCCCAACGGCCCCGGTATCGACGTCCGTCCGCACAACAAGGAGATGCTGATCGACGGCGACTACAACGGCGACCTGACGCCCCGCGTCTACACCGGGAGCGCCAACTTCATCGGCTCGTCGCTGCGTTCGGCCGACGAGGCGCTGGTCCGCATCGCCGACGCGACGTACCACGCCCGTTACCTCAGCACGTTCTACAAGATCCGTACGGCGTGCGGCGGTTGAGACGTGCCCCGGAGCATGGGCGTCATGGGCGTCATGGGCGTCACACCCAGGTGTCGAGCCACATCCGGGCCCGCCAGCCGTCGTAGGGAATGCTCTGCCCGGTGTAGAGCGGGTAGAAGTAGACGAAGTTCCAGACGATGAGCAGCACGAGCACCCCCGCGGCCACCGCACCCCGCACGCGCCTCGGCCGTCCCGCCCCCGGTGGCCCGAGGAGCGCACCCAGCAGCATCGCCACGGCCAGACAGAGATACGGCACGAAGACGACGGCGTAGAAGGAGAAGACGGTGCGGTCCTGGTACAGGAACCAGGGCAGATACCCGGCGCCCACCGCGCACAGGACCGCCCCGGCCCGCCAGTCGCGCCGCAGCGCCCACCGGTAGAGCAGGTACACGAGCGCGGCGCACGCCGCCCACCACAACAGCGGTGTGCCGAGGGCGAGAACGGTCTGCACACGGCCGCCGCCCGACGACTCGTAGTGAAACAGCACGGGCCGGCCGAACACGAGCCAACTCCACGGATTCGACTCGTACTTGTGCGGCGTATGAAGCCCGACGTTGAACCGGTACACCAGAGCCTCGTAGTGCCACAGACTCCGCAACGGGGCCGGTATCCACGACCAGGGGCCGCCGCGGCCGTCGGCCCAGTGCCGCCCGTAGCCGTCGTCGGACAGGAACCAGCCCGTCCACGTCACCAGATACGTCACGACGGCGACCGGTACGAGCGACGGCAGCGCCGGTCCGGCGTCCCTGCGCAGCACCGCCCGGTACGGACGCCGGGCCCCGGCGACGCGCCGCGCGCCGACGTCCCACAGGAGCGTGAGCACCACGAAGAAGGCAAGAAAATAAAGCCCGTTCCACTTGGTGGCGGCGGCAAGCCCCAGCAGACACCCGGCGGCGATCCGCCAGGGCCGCCACCCGGTGGCGGCCTGCCCATCGGCGAGGCGCGCCCGCGCCCCGTCCCGGTCGAGCAGCAGACACCCGAACGCCGCCAGGACGAAGAACATGACGACGAGATCGAGCAGCGCGGTCCGGCTCATCACCAGATGCAAACCGTCGACGGCCATCAACACCCCGGCCAGACACCCCAGCACGGTGGACCGGAACAACCGCCGCCCGATCCGGCACAGCATCAGCACGGACAGGGTCCCGAGCAGCGCGGTCATGAACCGCCAGCCGAAGGGATCGAGCCCGAACGCCCACTCCCCGACGGCGATCACCCACTTCCCGGCGGGCGGATGCGCGACGAAGGCCCCGGCGTCGGAGAGCGGCACGACCTGCGGATCCGCCAGGATCCCCGGATCGGCGGTCTTCCGGTCCGGCCAACTCCCCTCATACCCGAGCCGCAGCAACGCCCAGGCGTCCTTGGCGTAATACGTCTCGTCGAACACCAGCCCCCGAGGCCGCCCCAGCCCCCAGAACCGCAACACCCCGGCCCCTACGGCAACGAGCAGAGCGGCACCCCATTCCGCTCCCGCGGATGCGAGCCGCTCCCGGATCCCCACCTTGCGCGCACTGCTGTTCGTCACCGGATGACCTTAGAGGGCGAAGGTGGGGACGGGGATGACGGGTGGGGTGCCCGCTGCTGCACAGGGCTGACGGTTCAACGCCGTGTACGTGGACTCGACTTGGGTGCTCCTACTTCAGGTACACGAGGCCGTCGGTGGTGATCGTGGGCCGCTTGGACGTCCCCACCACCACGATCTTGACCGTGTGCTTCGCGGCGGAGGACCAGGTCTTCGTCCAGATCGCGTTGCGGTAGGACGTGGTGGACGACTTGAGGTCCACGGTCGTCACCTTCTTGCCGTCGACGTAGACGTACGCCTGGCCGGAGGTGGAGGCCCGGGAGACGACCCAGGCGACCGAGCGGCCGGTGAAGGTCCAGGTCAGTGAGGCGTTCTTGGTCTTGCTGGTGAGGGACTTGCCGCCCAGGTAGCTGGTGGAGGACTTGGACGTCCAGGTGCCGGTCCGCTTGGCCGAGGTCTCCTGGAGGATCACCGGGGTGCCGGTGACCGAGGCCGTGGCGGTGTTGCCGACCATGTCGTACGCCTTCATGGACCATACGGTCGCGGCGCCGGGCCTGGCGGTGTGCTGGGCGGTGGTGACGGTCGGCCCGTACGTCTTGGCCGGGGCGGTGAGGCGCACCTCCTTGAGGGCGGTGGTGTCGGCGGCCTTCCAGTTCAGGGTCAGGGGGACGGCCGTGGCGGTCACCGTGCCGGTGCGGAGGGCCAGGTTCGGCTTGGTGGTGAAGGTGGGCGCGGTGGTGTCGGCGACGACGGTGACGGCCGTACTGGTCGCCGTCCTGCCGGACTGGTGCACGGCCCTGACCTGCACCTGGTGCTTGCCGGAGCCCAGCGTGACCTTGGCGGAGGTCGCGCTGCCCTTGGCCGTGGCCGCCGTCTTCCCGTCGACCAGCACCTGGAACTCGGAGATCAGCGCGGCCGGGGTGGTGGCCGACCAGTTCACCGTGACGGGGCCGCTGGTGTACGGCGTCGAGCCGATCGCCGTCGTGCCGGTGACGGAGGTCAGGGCGAGCCCGGTGACCGGACCGGCGGCCAGCTCGCGGACCGTGCCGAGCGCGGCGTAGTAGGCGTCGCCGGGGCACAGGGTGTTGTAGCCGTCGCGGTGACCGTGGATCGCCGGGAGCCTCATCTCCTCGCCCGGACCCCAGGACTTGCCGGCGAGGTTCTGGCCGTCCAGGGCGGTGGTGAGCGTGACGGTCGAGTCGGGTGCGATGCCGTACTGGCCCAGCTTCCACGCGGCGAGCCGGGCGACGGACGTCATCGCGGCCTGCGAGGGCACCGAGTCGGTGTACGTGCCCAGGACCGCGATGCCGGTGGTCTGCGAGTTGAACCCGTAGGCGTGCGCGCCCACGACCGGCAGATCGACGCCGCCCTTGCGGCCCTCGTACACCGTGCCGCACTTGTCGACGACGAAGTTGTAGCCGAGGTCCTTCCAGCCCAGTGTCTTCACGTCGTACGTGTAGATGGAGTTGATGATGGAGGGCGCTTCGGCGCAGGTGTATTCGTTGCTCTGAGCGGTGTGGTGCAGCACGACCGCCTTGATCTTCCCGTCCGGCGTGTAGCTCGGCTCCTCCGGGCTGAGACCTTCGTCCGCGTTCCAGCCGTAACGGGGGGTGATGGGGGGCTGGGGGACGGTGGAGGGCGGGGCGGTGGGGACGGAGGCGGACGGGGACGGGGATACGGTCGCCGAGGTGGACTCGCTGGGGGCGGGGGTGTCGGACGGGGACGAGGAGGAGGTCGGGGACGCGGGGCTGGATGGCTCGCCCGTCACCGATCCCGATTCCGAATCCGACGGGGACGGGGATGGCTCGACGGTGGTGCCGTCGGCCCCGCCCGGGGCGGCCGAAGTAGAGGGACTCTCGGACTCGGTCTCGGGGGCGGAGGGCTCGTCACTGCTGTCGCCGTCGGCGACGAAGGCGGCGGGCTCAAGGTCGCCACCAGAGCCGGAGCCGGAGCCGGAGCCCTTGCCGGAGCCGCCGATCATGTCCACGCGAAGCCCCTCGGGCAGCCGCGCCCCCGACTTACCGCCCACCCGCACTTCGACACCGTCGGACGGCCCGACCCACGCGGGCTCGGTCCCACCCCGTGCGGCACCGTTCTCACCCGCACCGGTGTCACCGTCGAGGCTCAGCCAGTCCGACCACCGCCCGGAACCAACCGCCCGGGTACGCACCTCGACGGTGCCGGCGACCTTGGCGGAAGGCTTCTCCCAGGTGACGCCGAGCATGCTGAACACCTCGGTGTCGCGGGGAGCCAGAGCGGCGGAGCCACCGCCCCCACTCACCTTGAGCGCGGCGGACCGCACGTCGTGCGTGACGGCCCCGGGCCTGCCGTCACCACTCCCATCACCACCAAACCCCCCGAAAACCCCCTGCGCCACCAACGTCCCACACACGCCCGCCGCAACGACCGCGCCCGTCCCCCACCAGCGACGCACTCTCATATCCGCCCGCACACCCTCCCCCTGACGCGCGGTCAGAGAATCTCTAGGATCTTCATACTCGTGAAGCTAATGTGAAGAAAGCTTCACGAGTATGACAGAGGCCAGCATGCGCTTACTGGGGCAGGTCGGCAGGCCGGAGAAGGGCACGGGGCGGGCAGACGGCGACGTAGCCCGCCCCGCACCCGCGATCAGTCCTGGCCGAGCAGGGCGCTCATCCGGGTGATCTCCGCGGTCTGCGAGGTGATGATGTCCCCGGCCATCGCCTTGGCGGGGGCGTACGCACCGTCCGCCTGCTCGGTCTCGGCCATGGCGACGGCACCCTTGTGGTGCTCGATCATCATGCGCAGGAAGGCGGTGTCGAACGCGGCACCGGAGGAGTCGTGGAGCCGGCCCATCTCCTCACCACTCATCATGCCTTGCACGTCGCCGTGCCCGGAGTGATCCATGGCGCCGGGGGCGGGCACCTCCTCACCCCAGGAGGCGAGCCAACCGGACAGGGTCTCGATCTCGGGCCCCTGGGCCTTCGCGATGCCCTCGGCGAGCTTCTTGACCTCCGCCGACTGGGCCCGCCCGGCGGCGAGCCCGGCCATCTCCACCGCCTGACGGTGGTGGGGAATCATCCCCTTGGCGAACGCGACGTCGGCCGCGCCGTACGTGCTCTGGGCGGCGGACGCCGACGCGGCCTTCCCGCCGTCGCCGTCGCGGTCACCACCACAGGCGACCAGAACGAGCGCCGCAGCACCGGCGGCAACTACCGCGACGCTATGCCGAACGAGGAAACGCTTACTGTTCATGAAAGATGCAACTCCTTCACACGCGACCACGACAGGCCACGCGGGGTTCGCGGATTTCAGGGCGTGCGCGAGCACGACACGGCTCAGAGGCCGGCGCCGTGCGGGCAGCTCTAAATCCGCAGAAGTTGCAGTTCGGACAGATCGGGCGGCGCCCGCCCGCTCTCGGCCGAAGCGGGCGCATCGACGGACAAGGCGGAAGAGACAGGCACGTCGAGAATGGCCGCACTCAGTGCCGGCGGCGCATACGACGAGCCGATCCCGGCGGCCGCACAGGTGCCGTCAGCGTGATCGAGGTGATCACTGGTGTGCGAACAACCGTCGTCCACATGCTCCCCGACGGCGGCCTGAGCCATCACCATCGAGTGCCCCTCCGGCACCCCACCGGGAGCAAGCCCATGCATACCCAACAACCCACAGAGCACCACCATGACCACCAGCACCAGGAACCGCCCACCGGGGCGACTCCTGAACACCAGGCTTGTGGTCATGCCCGCATCGTACGGTCATGTGCTGCGACTAGCGCGACAGCCGAGGCCCCTCAGAAGACGGTCGCCTACGCTCCCTGCGCGGCTTCCCGGCCGGACACGGCTGCCAGGTCGGCGTCTATGGCGTACTTGTGCCCGTGCGGGCCGGCTGCCCTCAGCATGCCGCGCGCCATGGCGATCACCTGGTCGTCCGTGTGTACTACGCGAATCCGGGACAGAGTCCAGTTCCACAGTGCCTGCCGCGACGTTTCGCGTGGATCCCACGCCTCCAAGGTCGTGAGGGCCGAGGCGATGATCGGGATGTCGAGCCGTGGAGCAGCCTTGATCAGCGCAGTCATCTCCCGATCGCCCTGAACCGCTTTGGAGAGAGCCTCGAAGTCGAACACGAAGACGCGCTGTGGCGGACGGTGCAGCTTTACCCGGCCCGTACGGCTCAGGCGACCTCGTCCGAATGTGGCCGCTGCCCGTCGTGCCAACTGTCCATAGCTGCGATGCGGTCCAGCGCTGATTGCTGCTCGTCGTCCGTCACTGCGCCGTGTTCGTCTTCGATGCGTTCGGCCAATTCGCGCAGTCGGTCCAGGGCGTCCTGATGCGCGGCTGCGGCGGCGATGTAGCTGGACACCCCGCGCGCGTCGACGCGTTCCTTGATCGATTCCACCAGCTCTTCCGGCACGGTGATGGTGATCTTCCGAGTCGCCATACTTCAAGTATGCCGTGCGTGGTGAGGTTCTCCCCGGTCGTTCTACGGCTCGCGAACCGGTGCCGCACGCGGCTGCTGGTTGCGCCGCCCGTGCTCGTGGATGTCGGAACGGCACAACCACGTGCAAGCATGTCGCCGTGATCACCATTGACGTCAGCGAGGTGACCGACGAGCGCGCCCTGCACCTGCTCCTGATGCGGGAGTTGGGCTTCCCGGGCTTCTACGGCATGAACTGGGATGCCTTCTGGGACTCGATCACCGGCTTGGTCTGGATCCCCGACCATGTGCGCTTCCTCGGCTGGGACCAGCTCGCGGCCCACGTTCCCCGCGGGGCCGCCATGCTTCAGCGGGCGCTCGACGACTACCGAGCCGCATACCGCCCGGACTTCGTCGCCGAGTATGCCTAGCTATGAGCGATCTCCGGGTGCAGGCATAACACGCAGGTTCCCGAGGTGATCGAAGGAGCGTCCGTGTCTGCCGAGCGACTAAAAAGCGTTGATGTCCTCTACGGCGCGGGTGGCGATGTGCCATCCTTCGGCTGAGCTGCGGTTTCGTCGGCCAGGGCTGCGGGTGAGTACTCGACTGCGGGGCACCGGTGTTGACCGTGCTTGACCCCTGTATCTGGCACGGTTGTGGCAGGAGGATCCCGCCAGTCGCCGGTGGCGCCGGGGCGGGGATCAGCCGATCGGATGCAGTCACTGAGGGTGGCAAAGGACACTGGTGGGCCCGCCGCCGCGCGAACCGCGCCCAGGCTGGCACTATCTGCGTCCAGGGCGGCGACTACTGGGTGTGGGAGTACGTAGAACTCCCACTGGGCTGTGTCGAGTGGGTTATAGGCAGCGTGTTCACGGGCGGTCTGGACAGCAAAGACGTAGACGTCGGCGTTGCACGACTTGGCGCCTGAGTAACCGTCATCAGGTGACCACGTGCGAGCGCGGAGCCCACTGAAGCGGATTTGAGACGGTGTCCGTTGTTCCCAGGCTTGTAGGTAGCCGCTGGCCTTGACTTCGATGCGCAGTCCGTCGTTGGTCTCGACGTCGTGGCTGGCCCATTCCACACGGGGCTCGTGGGATCCGATTGCCTGGTGCACCAGGAATTCGGCGAACAGGCCGCGTGTGTTGTTCATACGGATGTCTGGCATGGCGAACCGCCAGAAGTCGACAACGGTTGCGTCCGGGACGCCGATGATTGGCTCGTTGCCGCGGAGCGAGCGCATGGGCTGCGGGATCAAAGGCGGACGGGCAGGCTGTTTCATTGGCCGCAGTCTGCCAGCGAGATCTGGTCGCTTGCCCATATGCTGCCAGCAGCCCTTGCCAAGACTCCGGCTGGGTGGCCGCGGGGGCGGAGCAGGGGCCAGCCCTCAGCTTGGGAAGCTTGAGCTTCTTGGCGGCGGTTGTTGCGCTGACCTGTGGCGAAGTGGTGTTGGAGCCCTGGTTGTACCTGGGACCAGTCCCCGCTGTTCCCCGCAGGATCTGGCACCCGAATGGCACGGTCTCTTCACCTAAAGAGGTTCCTTGGCGAAGTCCGGGAGTGTCGGAGCCTCAGCCGACGAAAGTCAGTCACGACGGCGGGTGCGCCGACTGCCCACGCACGGGTGTGCAGTCGACGCACCTCCATCGGCCTCAGCCAGGCTGCCATGCTGTCGATCAGAGCAAGCCATGGCGGCAGGTCCGTGCGGGAGAGTCAGGTACGCGAACCGCTTTTCGATAGAGAGAGAATAGGTGGAGAATCCCTGATCCGTTCACTCCTGAACCGCGAGAAGCATCTGACGAGAATCAGGAAAGTCCCGCCTACGCCTTCACTATTTCAGCAAATGCAGAATAGATGGGCTCGTTTACCTGACTGGTGGCGGAAACGACAGCCGTGAATGTGCTAATCGCAGAGTCGACAGCCGCCCGATTGCGCAGTCCTCCGGTGCTGGAAAGAGGGGCGGAAAGCTGATTGGGCGCCAGCGCCAAGAGCGCCTTGGTAACTGGGAGCCAGGCCTCGACCGCTTTGGGGATAGCCAGATTCTTCGAAAACTCTAGGCTGTACCTATCGGGAATCGGAACGTTCAGAACACTCTCGATTGATGCGCCAATTGCGGTGACGGCAAGGAATGTGGATCCTCGCATGCCGAACCATTTTGCCAGATCCTGGTCGCGCTGGGTTTGCACTGCCCCAGATCGAGAACTTAGGCCCGTCTTGCTCTGTTCAAGAGCACGCAGAAGACTGTACACAAAAAGGATGTGGCGTGCACTGACGCGTTCCGGAAAAACAGTGCTATAGATTGCATCCTGCTCCCAGATCTGCCCCTTCTCATGGTACGCAACATCCGGACGTCCATGAAAGGATGCCAGCGCCTGAGCGGCCACCGTGGCTGCAAGCTGATTCTCGCCTGGACGTCGGATAACATCTTCCGCTCCGCCTCTACGCCCCCCGTTGTAACCAACGACACCGAGGCCGGCGAACTCTCTTACGAGCCTCGACTGCACCCGGTCATTGCTGCGGAAATCGGACGCCTGGGTCGGATTCTGTCGGTTATTATAGCGAATGATGTCCTGGACGGTGGCCGAGTCGTCACACTTGATGAAGCGGGCGAGAAGTTTGACTTCCTCCATTTTTTCACTGTCGGTTGAGCCGAGCGCACCCGTAGTCTGGGCGCCATTCACGATAGCAATACCGGTGATCTTTACCGAATTGCCACCAGAGTAATCAAACGAGTGAACAAGGGCTGTAATGCCATTGTTGTAAGCCCAGAACCGCCCAGGCTGCGTGCGGGCCGTAGCTTGAATTCCATTATTAATATTACTCTGCGAGCGAGTGCTTCCGAGGTAGCCCCTAATGTTGGCCGAAAAGAGCCGCTCCCGGTGTTCAGAGAATTGAGAGCGCAGCCAGGATGCCGGAATGCTAGCGCACAGCGCCGACCAATTCTCCCCATTCTCGGTGAATGCGCCGCTTACGGGGATGGAGAATTCATCCCCGACGAGAATAGGTGTCCGAGATCCTTCATACCTGTCTGATAGCGTTTCGCGGCCAACCTCTGTACCCACTACGGACATTCCGTCGACGTTGTATCGGGCTGCGATAATCCCGTAAGTAGCCTTCGCTACCGCGTCCAACTCTTCAGCGATCTGGTGATTTTCAGGCAGGTTGTGAACGAACCAGACATCAATGAAGTCGATGGCGTCGTCCGTGAGCGCCTCGTGAAGTTCCTTCCAAGCGCTACGCAGCCTTTGCGGTACATCGTTCTCAGAGTGTGAACCAAAGAGCCAATTCACGGCCTGGTGCAGTGAAGTGGCCTTCGCAAGTGGGGCTTGCGTTTGGTTTACCTTGGTTGCTTCGTAGCCTTGAGCAAGAACCATCGATCGCGAGTCGCGGTCGATGTAGACCAAGTCACACGATTTGTCATCAGGTCCATCTGTCAGGGCTGTAGCAGCGACGCTATGGATGTCTTCCAAATCGAGTGATAGTTGCAAAGCGAACAGCATTCGCTTCGCAGAGCCGTACTGGTCGAGATCGTCACGCTGCGCAAGTGCGGCATCCAAGGCGTCGGTCATCGTGCCCCTCCCTGAGAGGGGTAAATGTACCGGATTCGCGGGCTGTTGGAGGGCCAGGAAAGCCACGATGTACCCCTTCTTTGATGAAGGACCGCTCAACGGTCGCGGCCCGATTGCGTTGTGCTGCGACGTGGCGCTCCTCGGCTGTGCGGCGGTGGTCGTAGTGGGCTCGGGCTCCGGCTGATGCGGTGAGGGCGGCGAAGGCCCAGATGCGGCCAGCCGAGGCGAATGCCTGGCCAGGAGGGTGGTCTTGCGTCCCGAGGGTCTGGTGATGGGGGCGGATCCGGCGTAGGCCTTGAGGGCGCGGGCGGTGGTGAAGCGGGTGTGGTCGTCGCCAAGCCCGGCCAGGATGCGGGCGCCGGTGAGGTGGCCGAGGCCGGGGAAGCCGGTGACGATCTCGGCATCCTCGGGTGCAGTAAAGGCGTCGACGACCGCAGCCTCCAGCTCGTCGGCTCTGGTGCAGGCCGCTTCGAACTGCCGCAGCAAGGCGAGGGATTTGGTGCCCATCGCCTTCTTGGCCAGGGGTGGCTGATGCATCTGAGGCTCGCGCAGTCTGCCGTGGAGGCGTCCGACTTCGCTGGCGAGCTCACGTTGGTGGCCGGCCCTTTTGAGGATGGCTCGCAGTTGCGGGCGGGTGAGCTGTGCGGCATGCGTAGGCGTGGGTGTTGCGGCGAGCAGGGTGCGACAGAAGGCGAGGCCTTCGCGGAAGTTCCTGAAGACGCTGAGGAAGACAGGGAAGTATTCGCGCAGGTGGGGCGCAACCGGTTGCTGTTCTGTACGTGGTCCCAGACAGCGTCCTGCTGGGCTCGGGCCAGGACGGTGGTGACCTGGGCAAGGTGGCTGTCGGCTGGCAAGGGGCGGTGTTCGGGGGTATCGGCGCGCAGGATGTGGGCCAGGATTTTGGCGTCGAGGTGGTCGGACTTCTTGCGGCTGAGTGAGTAGCGGTAGCGGGCGGCGGTGAGCGGGCTGATGACGTAAATCGGCCGACCGGTGGCGCGCAGGTAGGTGACGAGGAGTCCGTGAGAGGTTTCGATGGCGACGGGATCGGGTTGCCGTGGAGGGCCAGGAGGTCGAGGAGCTGGGTCAGACCCCCGGGGCTGTCATCGCTGCGGAGCTTGGCGAGGAGGATGCCGGTGTTGTCGAGCAGGGCGATGTCGTGGGAAGGGCCTGTCATCCGATCGGTCGTTCGCAATCCCACCGGTCGTCAGGAGTTTCGGTCAGCAGCGGAACTGGAGTTCTCCCAGCGGTGAGAGGTGTTCCCTGGCGGCGGCTTGGACCACGAGCCATCGAGGCCGCTGTTGTGTCCTTCGGTGGGCGTGGCGGGTGTGGTCCGCGCGGGACGAAGGCCAGAGCGCGGTCCGGCCCCGCCACCCTCGCACGGTTTGGAACGAACGAGTAAGCCGGCCTGCGGGGCCGACTCTGTCGCGGGAGGTCAGGCATCAGGAGCGGCTACGGATCACCGCATGTCGGCTCACTCAAGACGTTTGCCAGCAGGAACAAGACCAACGGCTTACGACGCCATCAGGAGCGCAGGCCCGGCCAGGGGCCGGGCCGCGCGGGGAGTGGCGCGAGCCGCCTCGAAACCAGTAGGGAAAGTTGTAACTCAGTCCGTCGTTCGGGGCCCGAGGGGCTTGAAGGTGTGTGCGCACATGGGGAGTTCGGTGCTCTGGCGGTGTGCGAGTGGCAGGTAGTTCACTGGGCTCACGGTCCAGGTGATGTGTGTGCGGGCGTGGGTGACAGACACCGTCCAGGGCATGCGGTGCAGCAGGGCTCGTCGGGTGTTTACGCGGTGGTCGTGGAGCCGTTCCCATGCTGCTTGTGACGCGTCCGTGTCGAGTGCTGGTGAGATGGTGCGCAGGATCGTGGAGATCCAGTTGTTCGCCTCGACTTCGGTGTACGCGGCGTAGGAGCCGAAGAGCGCTGGCGGATGTCCGTCGTCCAGGTTTCGCGTCCAGCACTCGCACCAGAAGCCGGGCCGGGTCGTCGCCCTCAGCATGAGTGGCCGTTCGTGAAGAGTTCCGCGGTGACCGTGTGGCCGGCCTTGCTCTGGTGGACGACGATTCGGTGGGCGAGTGTGCTGACCATGCCGAGTCCGCGGCCGCCTTCGGCGTCCTGGTTCTGGTGCTCGGCCTTGGGGGCCGTGCCCGTACCTCCGTCGTCCGTCACCGAAACAGCAACCACCTGGGCGGACACGGCTACGGCCAGGTGGAAGCTGCCGGACTCCCGGCCGCTGGCCGTGTGGAGGATCGCGTTCGCGCTCAACTCGCTCACGATCAGTTCGGCGTCGTCGGCTAAAGGGGAGCCGTGCAGGATGTCGCGGGTCCAGCGGCGGGCCCGGCTGACCTCTTCCGGGAAGCCCGGGCAGGACAGGCCCCAGACTCGCACCGTACTCATATACTCGTGCATACAAGTTCCTCCATGCTCATAGGCCGCCATGTGCAGCGGGTTCGGGCTAGACGAGTTTCACGCCGTCGTGGGCGCGGACGGCCGGCGGAGACGCCGCGTCGAGTGCGTCGGTGACGCGGATCGCGTATGCCTCGTCGGCGAGTTCGGCGACTTCCTCGCGGGTGGCCCAGCGCAGGGCGCGGGTCTCGTCGCCGGTGGTGGGGGTGCCGTCGGCGGCCTCGCAGCGGAAGACCAGGGAGACGATCAGGCCGCTCATGTTCTTGTAGACGCCGGTCAGGGTCGCGGGGAGGGCGATCTTCACCCCGGTCTCTTCCAGGACTTCGCGTTGCAGGGCCTCGCCGATGGTCTCCTCGCGTTCGAGGACGCCGCCCGGGGGCTCCCACTTGCCGTTGTCGCGGCGCTGGATGAGCAGGGCCCGGCCCCGGTCGTCGACGACGACGCCGGCCACGCTCACGGAGTGCGGGCGTTGTGTGCTCACGTTCCTGGGCCCTCTCGGATGGCTAGGCTCACCACCGTAGCAACCACACTCACCCACTCGTCTAGATATCTAAAGGAGTACATGCGTGAGCCCCTCGCTTCCCTCCGGCCTCCTCGGCGATCTCGACCCCACGAGTGATCGTGCGGTCTTCCGGCAGATCGCCGACCAACTCCGCGACGCCATCGGCCGTGGGCGGTTCCGGGAGGGCGAGAAGCTGCCTTCCGAGGCCGAGTTGGTGGACCACTACGGGGTGTCCCGCATGACCGTCCGCAACTCCTTCTCCGTCCTCATCGGTGAGGGGCTGGTGCACGCCGAGCACGGCAAGGGCGTGTTCGTGCGACCGCGGCCGCCGGTGCGGCGCCTCGCCTCCGACCGGTTCGCCCGGCGTCACCGGGAGGAGGGCAAGTCCGCGTTCCTCGTGGAAGCGGACGCCGCCGGTGGCCATCCCCAGGTCGACAGCCTTGAGGTGAAGGAGGAGAAGGCCGGCCCCGATGTCTCCGCCCGGCTGGGCTCCCTGCGGCGGGTGCTCGCGCGTCGGCGTCGGTATCTCCTGGACGGGCGGCCCGTCGAGTTCGCCACCTCCTACCTCCCGCTCGACATCGTGCGCGGTACGCAGATCGCCGAACCCAACCCCGGGCCCGGCGGCATCTACGCCCGACTCGAAGAACTCGGCCACCACCTCGACCACTTCGACGAGGAGATCCGCGCCCGGATGCCCACACCCAGCGAAGTCAAGACACTCCACCTCGCGGCCGGCGTGCCCGTCATCCACCTCATCCGCACTGCCTTCGACGCCGAAGGGCGGGCCGTCGAAGTCTGCGACACCGTCATGGCAGCCGACGCCTACGTCCTGACCTACCAACTCCCCGCCACCTGAGAGCCTCACCGGTCATCAGGCGTCCGGCGTGAGCATGTTGCCGATGTTGGTTCACATGAAGCCGTCATGCCAGTTCGGTTTGTCGGACGCCCAGTTGAGGAGGGCGTGCATCACCTTCTCTTGTGAGACGGTCTTGGTCTGGCAGAGCTCGGTGGCTGTGCGTGCGGGCACCAGGTGCTCGTTGCCGCGTCGCAGGTTGGCGAGCATGGTTCCGATGGTCGCCTTCGAGGGGCGTTTGACCACGTGGCCCCGGCCGGTTGTCGCGGTGAGCATGGGGGGAGTCTGGCGGACGGGTCCGACAGCGGCCGTAGGCCGATCGCCCAGCGCGAAGGGCCAGCCTCGGAGGAAGTCCTCCTGAGCTGGCCCCTGACCCGTGCCCCCGGCAGGATTCGAACCTGCGACACCCGCTTTAGGAGAGCGGTGCTCTATCCCCTGAGCTACGAAGGCGGCAGTGACGGTTGCGTCACCGCCGACAGTGTAGCGGGTGTGGTTCGGCAGGTGGGCGGGCGTTAGCCGGCTGCTCAGCCGCTCAACCCCTCCTCACCCGCACCCGGTAATCCCCCTTCAGGTCCGCCGCCGTCACCGTGATGCGGATGTCGTGTTTGCGGTCGAGGAAGGACTCGCCGGGGGCGAACGGGGCGTCGGAGAGTTCCGCGTGGACGTTGGGGCTGCGGGTGCAGCCGCCGCTGTCGGTGCGGGAGTCGTAGACGGTCACCGGGCCCATGCCGGTGTCGACGTCGGCGTCGACCTTGTAGATCAGGATGCCGGGGCGGCACACCGTCTCGTCGTTGCCGCCGCGGGTGCGCAGTTCGACGGCATAGCCGGTGCGGGGGCCCGTCGGGACGAAGACGAGTTTGGGGCCGCCGGTGCGGGAGAGCGGGGTGAGGGTGTACTCCGTCGTCGTGCCGGGCTGGGCCGCGCAGGCGATCTGGGTCGCGTCCAGCCAGCCGAGCTTCCACTTGTGCCAGCCGAGGAGGTCGTTGTTGGCGCCCCAGTCCTCGCTCATGATGTCCCAGTGGCCGACCGCGCCCCCGCCCTCCTGGGTGTAGAGGTCGGGCAGGCCGAAGACGTGCCCGTTCTCGTGGGGGAGGACGCGGTAGCCGGTGCGGTCGTAGGAGCCGGAGCCGTCGTCCTGGCGGGAGTAGACGAAGGACGCGTTGGCGACCGGGACACCGTCGGCGACCGGGGCCTCGCGGTTGCCGGCGAACGTCACCGACAGGACCGTGTCCAGCGCGGACGGGCCCGCGTTCGGGGTCACCAGCACGTTCAGCAGGTCGTACGCGCGGAAGTCCACCGTCGGGTCCGCGGCGGCCACGATGTCCTGGACGAGTTCGCGGTAGCCGGGGTCGAAGGGCGCGCCGCGCTCTATGCCGTACGCGCGGAACGGCTTCGGCATCCGCAGCCAGCGCTTGATCGGGGTCTCGGCGCGGTAGTCGAGGCGGCCGTAGGACGCGGTGCGGAACCATTCTCCGGTCTGCGGGAAGAACTCCTCGTAGCGGGAGCGCGCGCTGCCCTCGCCGGGGGCGTCCGGGAAGTCGATCATCAGGGTGAGGGCGCGGACGGTGCCGGTGGAGCGCGCGTAGCCGCCGGGTGTGGGGACGCCCTCCGACATCTGTACGGCGGCGTCGCCGGTGATCATGCAGGGGGCGAGGGCGGAGGAGCGGGCCAGGGAGACGGGGCCGGCGCCGGCCGGGGTGGATCCGGCGGGCGGGGTGAGCCGGCCGGTGCCGGCGGAGGTGCTGACGGCCAGGGTCAGGACGGTCACGGAGGCGAGGGCTGCGGCGCGGCGCGGGCGTATCCGTCGGCGGAGCGGTTCCCCGGCGGCGGCCGGGGAGGGACGCTCGGTCTCGGGCTGCGGCTGCATGCAGGGGCCTCTCGCTCCAGGCAGCCACCGTCACCGGCTGCACCCTCGCATTCACCCTCTGTCGGCGTGTCGCGGTCCGCGCGCCGGGAGGGCCGATCGTGGGTTACCGGGAGGTATGAGGACTTTGCGGCCGACCCTGAGGCCGCCCTCACGGCCTCCTCGGCATGCGTGATCCACGTCACATCAGAAAAGTTCTCCGTTCGGGAAATAACCGGGGACCCCCTCCCCGTTTAGCCCTGTGTCCGAGTGAAACGGGGAGTGGATCCCCGGATCCGTTCCACCCGTTCCACCCGTTCCACCCGTTCCACCCGTTCCATCCGAGCCATCCGATCCGAGAGCCTCCGAGACCCGAGGAGTACGCCGTGGAGACCGCGACCGCGACCCCCGCCGTGCGCAAGGCACCCCGGCCCCGCGCCGACGCTCTGCGCAATCGGGAGCGGATCGTCACCGCCGCCCGCGAGATGTTCGTAGAGCTGGGCCCGGACGTCCCGCTCGACGACATCGCCCGCCGGGCCGGCGTCGGCAACGCCACGGTGTACCGCAACTTCCCCGACCGCGACGCACTGGTTCGCGAGGTCGTCTGCTCGGTGCTGGACCGTACGGTCCAGGCCGGTCAGCTCGCCCTCGCCGAGTCGGGCGACGCGTTCGGGGCGCTGGAACGGTTCGTGCACGCCGCCGCCGACGAGCGGATCAGCGCGCTGTGCCCGATGGTCGCCAGCACCTTCGACCAGCACCACCCCGACCTGGAGGCCGCCCGCGAACGTGCCGAGCAGATCATCGAGCAGGTCATGGACCGCGCCAAGGAGGCCGGGCAGCTCCGGACCGACGTCGGCGTCGGTGACCTGATGATCGCGGTGGCCCAGCTCAGCCGGCCCCCGGCGGGCACCGCCTGCCTGAGCGCCGACCGGTTCGTCCACCGGCATCTCCAACTGTTCCTGGACGGGCTGCGGGCCCCCGCCCGCTCCGCCCTGCCGGGCACGGCCGTGACCATGGAGGATCTGCGCCAGGCCCAGTGAGCCAACCAGTCATCTAGCTAGTCATTCGTACGGCCGTCCCTACCGACGCGCCGCCCCTTATCTCACCTTTTTTCCGTCACGAAGTCCCGAAGTGGGTACCTCCATGTCTCAAACAGCCCAGAAGGCGTCCGGCGCGACCGGCATTCCCGATCCCAACCGCTGGAAGGCCCTGGCGTTCATCGCCATCGCCCAGCTCATGGTCGTCCTCGACGCGACCATCGTGAACATCGCGATGCCCTCCGCCCAGCAGGACCTCGGCATCTCCGACGGCAACCGGCAGTGGATC
This sequence comes from Streptomyces sp. CAI-85, assembly GCF_013363615.1. NCBI lineage: Bacteria > Bacillati > Actinomycetota > Actinomycetes > Kitasatosporales > Streptomycetaceae > Streptomyces > Streptomyces sp. CAI-85. Next base: position 411,181 of record NZ_JAANNX010000002.1, read on the forward strand.
GTCACCGCCTACGCCCTTGCCTTCGGTGGTCTGCTGCTCTTCGGCGGCCGGATCGCCGACCTGTGGGGCCGTAAGCGCGCCTTCGTCACCGGTCTGGGCGGCTTCGCCGTGGCCTCCGCGCTCGGTGGCGCGGCCACCAACGAGGCGATGATGTTCGGCGCCCGCGCGCTCCAGGGCGCGTTCGGCGCGCTGCTCGCGCCCGCCGCGCTCTCGCTGCTCGCCGTGATGTTCACGGACGCGAAGGAGCGCGCCAAGGCGTTCGGCATCTACGGCGCGATCGCCGGTGGCGGCGGCGCCGTCGGTCTGATCCTCGGCGGGTTCCTCACCGAGTACCTGGACTGGCGCTGGACGTTCTTCGTCAACATCCCGTTCGCGATCGTCGCCGCGGCCGGCGCGTACTTCGTCATCCGTGAGCCGGAGGGCGGCCGCAACCGTTCCGCGCTCGACATCCCGGGCGTCGTCCTGTCCACGCTCGGTCTGGTCTCGCTGGTCTACGGCTTCACCCGCGCCGAGTCGGACGGCTGGAGCGACTCCGTGACCGTCGGCATGTTCGTCGCCTCGGCGGTGCTGCTGGCCGCGTTCGTGGTCGTCGAGTCGAAGGTCAAGGCCCCGCTGCTGCCGCTGCGGGTCATCACCGAGCGCAACCGCGGCGGTGTCTACCTCTCCCTCGGCCTCGCGATCATCGCGATGTTCGGCCTGTTCCTCTTCCTCACCTACTACCTCCAGATCGTGAAGGGCTACTCGCCGGTCAAGACCGGCTTCGCCTTCCTGCCGATGATCGCGGGCATGATCACGGGCTCCACCCAGATCGGCACCCGGCTGATGACCCGGGTCGCACCGCGGCTGCTGATGGGCCCGGGCTTCCTGGTCGCCGCGCTCGGCATGCTGTTCCTGACCCGTCTGGAGATCGGTTCCTCGTACGCGGCCGTCCTGCTGCCGGCGATGCTGCTGCTCGGCCTCGGTATGGGTACGGCGTTCATGCCGGCGATGTCCCTGGCCACGTACGGCATCGAGCCGCGTGACGCCGGTGTCGCCTCCGCGATGGTCAACACCTCGCAGCAGGTGGGCGGCGCGATCGGCACCGCCCTGCTGAACACGATCGCCGCGTCCGCGACGACGGCGTACATCAAGGACCACATCGCCTCCGCCACCTCGCGGCCGCAGCAGCAGCTCGTGCAGTTGGAGGGCATGGTCGAGGGCTACACCAGCGCGATCTGGTTCGCCGTCGGGATCCTGGTGGCCGCCGCGGCGATCGCCTTCACCCTCGTCAACGCCGGCAAGCCCGACCTGGGCGCGGGCGCGACGGCCGGTTCGGGCGACCAGGAGGCCGAGGGCGCGGTGCCGGTGATGGCCCACTGATCCTCTGAGATCCTCTGAAGGACCTGCTCCAGGCCCTGTCGTCAGGACCTAGCGGAGCCAGGGCAGGTCCGCACCCGCTTCGTTGGGCTGGAGTCCCTCGGCGACGATCTCCATGATCTCGCCGAGGGACTTCTGCTGTTCGGGGGTGAGCCGGTCGAAGAGCGCGGCGCGGACGACGGCGACATGGCCGGGCGCGGCCCGCCCGAGGACCTCCAGGCCCTGGTCGGTCAGGACGGCGAACTGGCCGCGCTTGTCGGAGGGGCAGTCCTCGCGGCGCACCCAGCCGTTCTTCTCCAGGCGGGCGACGGCGTGCGAGAGACGGGACCGGGTGATCTTCGCGTCCATGGCCAGCTCGGTCATCCGCAGCCGGCGCCCGGGGGACTCGGCGAGCTTGACCAGCAGGCCGTAGTAGATGTGCGGCATGCCCGCGTCCCGCTGGAGCTGGCGGTCGAGGTGGTCCTCCAGGAGGGTGGTGGCATGGAGGTAGGACCGCCAGACGAGCTGTTCCTCGGCGGTGAGCCACTGGGGCCCGTCGGCGGACGCGTTCTTCATGTACTCCACCACTTCACTGTGTAGACGGCTCCTCCTTGAACTTTAAACCAATCAGGCGTACGTTGTCCCGTGTAGACGTTTTAGTTTTCAAGCAAACTCGGGAAAAGGGGTGGCCGTCATGTCCGCCGTATCTCAGGTGCCCGCGGAGCGTATGCCCGCCCTGTATCTCAGCCACGGCGCCCCGCCGCTCGCCGACGACCCGGTCTGGCCCGGTGAACTCGCCGCCTGGTCCGCCGGACTGCCCCGCCCCAAGGCGATCCTCATGGTCTCCGCCCACTGGGAGGAGGCCCCCCTCGCCCTCGGCGCGGTCGACCCCGTCCCCCTGGTCTACGACTTCTGGGGCTTCCCCGAGCACTACTACCGGGTGACGTACGGCGCCCCCGGCGCGCCCGCGCTCGCCGAGAGCGTCCGCAAGCTGCTGCGCGCCCCCGGGGTTCCCGTACAGGACATCCCCGACCGCGGCCTGGACCACGGCGCGTACGTGCCGCTCGTCGAGATGTTCCCGGACGCCGACATCCCCGTGCTCCAGATCTCGATGCCGACCCTCGACCCGGTCGCGCTCATGGACATCGGCCGCAAGCTGGCGCCCCTGCGCGACGAGGGCGTCCTGATCGTCGGCTCCGGGTTCTTCACCCACAACCTCGCCGCGCTGCGGCACAGCGGGGTGCCGAGCTGGTCGGCGGAGTTCGACGACTGGGGACGGCGGGCCATGGAGGACCGTGACTGGGACTCCCTGCTCGACTTCCTGCACAAGGCCCCGGCCGGCCGGTACGCCCACCCGCGCACCGAGCACTTCGCGCCGCTCTTCGTGACCATGGGCGCGGCGGAGGTCGTCGGCGAGCTGGACACGCAGAAGTCGGTGATCGACGGGTTCTGGATGGGGCTGGCGAAGAGGTCGGTGCAGTTCGGCTGAGCGGCCTCACCCGGCTTCGTGCCTCACAGCTCCTTCTCGTACCAGGCCACGTCCCAGTACCGGCCGAACTTGCGGCCCACCTCGCGGTACGTACCGACGTACCGGAAACCGAAGCGTTCGTGCAGCCGCACGGACGCTTCGTTCGGCTGGGCCACGCCCGCGTACGCCCGGTGCAGGTCCTCCCCGGCCAGCGCCGCGAAGAGCGCCTTGTAGAGGAGCGTGCCGACGCCGCGGCCGCCCGCGTCCGGGCGGAGGTACACCGACACCTCCACCGACGTCGAGTAGGCGGCCTTCGGCCGGTAAGGGCTGGATGTGGCGTACCCCAGAATTTCCTGTGAGTCCGCGCACACGGCAACCAACAGGCGATACGGGCCGTCTTCAGGGTGGGAGAGCAGCCAAGGGCGGCGCTCTTCCGGAGTGAGAACCGCGGTATCGAATGTGATGGGCGTCTCACGTACGTAGTGGTTGTAGAGGGCCGTGAGGACATCGAGGTCCGCCTCGACTCCCGGCCTGACCTGCACCTCTGTACGTTCCGACGACATCGTGCCTCCTCGTGTGGCCGGGCAGGGTACTGCATGATCAGGAAAATCGGGGTGCGGGTTGGGAATTCTGTCCTGATTCCAGTCGTTGTTTCCATCAGATGCAGGGCACCCGAGCAGAGTCCCGGTGAGAGTCCGGGGACGGCCTGAGCGAGTGCCCCGTGTCCACGGACCACCCGCTGACCCCACCATCGCAAGGGAGCACGCATGGCAACCCGTGCCGTCGCCCGTCGTAAGTCCGCCACCGGCGAGACGGCCGACGCGGCAAGCAGTGTTCGCGTCCACGGCGGCGAAATCGCCGACCGCGATCTGGTCGGCATGTATCTCGACGAGATCGCGCGCACACCGCTGCTCGACGCCGCCAAGGAGGTCGAGCTGTCACAGATCATCGAGGCGGGTGTGTTCGCGCGGCAGGTCCTCGACGGATTCGAGGAGTCGAAGGCCGACGCGACCCGCGAGGAGTTGGAGGCCCTGGTCGCCGCCGGTGAGCGCGCCAAGGACGTCTTCATCCGCTCCAACCTCCGTCTGGTCGTCGCGGTCGCCCGCCGGTACCCCCGCAGCGGTCTGCCCCTGCTGGACCTGATCCAGGAGGGCAACGCCGGCCTGGTGCGCGCCGTCGAGAAGTTCGACTACCGCAAGGGCTTCAAGTTCTCGACGTACGCCACCTGGTGGATCCGCCAGGCGATCACGCGCTCGATAGCGGACCAGTCGCGCACCATCCGGCTCCCCGTCCACCTCGTGGAGGAGCTGGGCCGGATCCGCCGTGTGCAGCGGGAGTTCAACCGCGAGCACGGCCGCGACCCGGAGCCCGCGGAGATCGCCGCCGAGCTGGGCTCCACGCCCGAGCGCGTCGTCGACGTCCTCGACTGGGCCCGTGACCCGGTCTCGCTCAACATGTCGGTCGACGACGAGGGCGAGACGCAGTTCGGCGACCTGCTGGAGGACACGTCCGCGGTCTCGCCCGAGCAGTCCGTCCTCACGCTGCTGCGCAGCGAGGAACTCGACGGCCTGATCGAGCGCCTCGACCCCCGCACCGCGTCCATCATCAAGATGCGGTACGGCATCGACGACGGCCGGGAGCGCACGCTCACCGAGGTCGGCAAGGAGCACGGACTGACCCGGGAGCGGATCCGGCAGATCGAGAAGCACGCGCTGCTGGAGCTGAAGAAGCTCGCGCGGGACACCGGGTTCGAGGCGGCGGCGTAGGGCGAGCCGAAGCGCTGTCGCGGGCAAGTGGGGCGAAGTGCGGCCGGCCCTGGGCTGGCCGTGCCCGCCCGCGTGCGCCAGGTGGCGAAAGCCCGCGCGAACATGGCGATACAACGCCGCTTCAAGCGGCGGGACGGGGGGAACATGACTTCAAGGCACGGGAGTTCGGGCGTTCGGACCCCGCAGCCGGTCCGGTGAGTACCGTTCGATGAGTACTGCTCGATGAGTACCGCTCGATCCACTTGATCTGCCCGATCCGCTCGACCGAGTACAAGTACCGCGTACGAGAACCCACTTGAGCCACGTCCCGGAGCACATCCCCCCCCGGCGCCGGGACTTTCCCCGAGTCGGGCTTCGGCGCCCCTCCCCCTGGGTGCCGGGGCCCGGCTCGTTCTCATGGATGGCGAGCTTATGGATAGTGAGCTCATGGATTGCGAGCGGAAAGGCGGGCAACCCGCGGGCGCGCCGAAGAAGACGGGGCACCCCGTACCTGAACCACGGGGTGGCCCGCCCGAATGGCAGATTGTGCCACATGGGCATAGCCTGCCGAGGTGATCAGCTCCACCCCCGCCTCGGCTTCGCTGACCGAGCGGCGCAAAGCGGCCACCCGGATGGAGATCGCCCGGGCAGCGGCCGGCCTGTTCGTCAACCGCGGCCTCAAGGCCACCCGCGCCGAGGACATCGCGCAGGCCGCGGGTATCGCCCCGCGCACCTTCTACCGGTACTTCGCGACCAAGGAGGAGGCCGTCGCCCCGCTCTACGCGGCGGGCGCCGACCGCTGGGCGGAAGCGGTCCGCGAGGCCCCGGCGGAACTCCCCGTGCCGGAAGCCCTGGAACATGCCGTACGGCACACCCTGGTCCCCGGCCGGATGGTGTCGGCGTCGTCCTGGGAATGGGTGCGCACCTTGATCCGGTTGGCCGGAACCAGCCCCGCCCTCGGCAAGGTGTGGGCGGAGGTCTGCCACACCTCGGAGACCACGCTCGCCGAGGTGTTGGTGGGCAGGGCGGAGCAGCACGCCGAGCAGGCTGAGGGGGCCGAAGAGGTCGAAGAGGCTGCGGAGGGTGTCGCCGTGGGGCCGCATCAGCTCTTCGCCGCGGCCGTCGTCAGCGCCGCCGTCCGTGTCGCCGTGGAGAGCTGGGCCGCCACCGATCTCCCGCCCAGCGGAGCACAGGGCCCGGCGGAACGGGCACTGCGGAACCTGCGGGCGCTCCGGGGGTTCGCGTGGACCGAGGGTGACACCGACGCCGACAGAGACGCCTCCTAGCCCTGGAGATCCGGCTCCTGGCCCCGGAGGTCCGGCGCCCCCGCCCGAGCCAGCCTCCCGCCCAGTTCCCGTACGCACTCCGTCAGCGCCACCGGCTCCCGGACCGTGAACTCGCAGCCCAGCAGGGCCAGTCGCATCGCCACCCACTCCAGGGGATCACTGGTCGACGCGCGCAGCCGGCAGCCGTCGCCACCGTCACCGATGTCCTCGGGGCGTCCCAGCCACGCCGGGAGCCGGGCGGCGACCCACTCCGCCGGTGCCGCGAAGGTGACGTCGTACGTGTACTCGTTCGCGTCGGGGCGCCGGTGGATCGACCGTCGCAGATACTCGGCGGCGCTGCCGGTGGGCAGCTCGCGCGGGATGAAGCGGGCGCCGGTGGCGAACGGGTCGCTCACGCGGTCCACGCGGAACGTGCGCCAGTCGCCGCGATCGAGGTCGTAGGCCACGAGGTACCAGCGGCGGCCGGTCGACACCAGCCGGTACGGCTCGGTGAGGCGGCGGGACTCGATGCCGTCCTTGGCGCGGTAGCCGAACCGCAGCCGCTCCTGCCCGGCCACCGTCGAGGCGATGACGGTCAGTGTCTCGGGGGCGATGCTCGCACCGTCACCGCTGGTCAGCGGGGTCGTCGCGGCCTGGAGGGTGGAGACGCGGTGGCGCAGCCGGGCCGGCAGGACCTGCTCCAGCTTGGCCAGCGCGCGCACGGACGCCTCGTCCACGCCCTCCAGCGCGTGCCCGGCGCCGGCGCGCAGGCCGACCGCGATCGCCACCGCCTCCTCGTCGTCGAGCACCAGGGGCGGCATCGCCTTGCCCGCGACCAGCCGGTATCCGCCGTCCGAGCCCTTGGTCGCCTGGACGGGATAGCCGAGTTCGCGCAGCCGGTCGATGTCCCGCCGAACCGTACGGCGGGAGACGCGCAGCCGGTCGGCCAGTTCGCCGCCGGGCCATTCACGGGGTGTCTGGAGGAGGGAGAGGAGCTGGAGCAGCCGGGCCGGGGTGTCCGTCGTCATGAGTTCGAGGATGCCGTACCACTAGGACATGATCTGACCTAATGAGGATCTAGGTTTGTTCCATGACCTCCACCGAAACCCCTTCGGACCTCGGCGCTGGCTCCGCGCCGGACCGTCGTCGCTGGTTCGCCCTGGCGATCGTGATGACCGCGGCCTTCATGGACCTCGTCGACGTCACGATCGTCAACATCGCGATCCCGTCCATCAAGGCGGAGGCCGGCGCCTCCGAGAGCCAGATCCAGTGGATAACCGCCGGCTACGCGCTCGCCTTCGCCGCGGGCCTGATCACCGGCGGGCGGCTCGGCGACATCCACGGCCGCAAGCGGCTGTTCCTGCTCGGCATCGGCGGCTTCACCCTGGCCTCCGCGCTCTGCGGCTTCGCCGCCAACCCCGAGATGCTGGTCGCCTCCCGCATCCTCCAGGGCGGTATGGCGGCGCTGATGGTGCCGCAGGTGCTGTCGATCGTGCACGCCACGTTCCCGGCGCACGAACGCGGCAAGGTCTTCGGGCTGTTCGGCGCGATCGTCGGTCTCGGGGCGGTGTCCGGTCCGCTGCTCGGCGCGCTGCTGACGGAGTGGAACCTGTTCGGGCTGGAGTGGCGGCCGATCTTCCTCATCAACCTGCCCGTCGGCATCGCCGGTCTGATCCTCGGCAGCCGTTTCATCACCGAGTCCAAGGCGCCGAAGGCGCTCAAGCTCGACCTCGTCGGTGTCGCGCTCGTGACGCTCGGCATGCTGATGCTGATCTACCCGCTCACCCGGGGCCGCGAGCTGGGCTGGCCGCTGTGGGGGCACCTGATGATGGCCGGGTCGCTGGTGGTGTTCGGGGCGCTCGTCGCGTACGAGCGGCGCAAGGGCGCGCGGGACGGCTCGCCGCTGATCGAACTCTCCCTCTTCCGGGTGAAGAGCTTCGCCGCGGGCATCGCCGTGCAGACCGTCTTCGGGATCGGCCTCGGCATCTTCTTCCTGGTGTGGACGCTGTACATGCAGATCGGCCTGGGCTGGAGCCCGCTGCGCGCCGGTCTGACCGGGGTGCCGTTCTCGATCGCCGTCTCCACGGCCGCCGGACTGTCCGTCCAGAAGCTGGTGCCGCGGTTCGGCCGCAAGGTGCTCCAGGCGGGCGCGCTGACCATGGCCGCCGGTGTCCTGCTCTACCTCTGGGAGTCCGACCACTACGGCCTCGGCATCGCCTCCTGGCAGATGGCGCTGCCCCTGATCGTGATGGGCGTCGGCATGGGCCTGATCGTGGCGCCGCTGACGGACGCGGTGCTGTCGGAGGTGCCGCGCGAGCACGCCGGTTCGGCGTCCGGGCTGATCAACACCGTGCAGCAGATGGGCAACGCGCTCGGTCTCGGCCTGGTGTCCGTCGTCTTCTTCGGCGAGATCGGCGACCGGCTGACCCGCTCCGAGGTGGGCCCCGCCTTCGCCAACGCCTTCGAGCACGCCCTCGGGTGGGTGGCCGCGGTGATGGCGGTCATCTTCCTGCTGATGTTCGCCCTGCCGAAGCGGCCGGCGCAGCATCTGGAGGGAGGCGCGGACGACGGTTCCGGGACCGCCCCCGCCAAGGAGCGGGAGGGCGCGCTCGCGGGCTGAGCGTTCACGTGTGAACGCTCGCGCGCCACGACCGTCGAAGGGCCCGGTGTCTACGGACGCCGGGCCCTTCCGCGCGCGTGGGCGGGGAGTGGGGCGCGAAAGTCCGTTCATGTCCGAACCGGGCCCGAACCTGTTTACTTTCCGGAAATCCGGGCGTAGCCTCCGAGTGAAACCACAAGTTCGGGCATCGAACACAGATGAACGGAAGGCGGGCGGACATGTACGCACCGGAGCGGCAGCAGGAGATCCTGCGGCTCGCCCGTGAGGGCGGCCGGGTGGACGTCCTGTCGCTGGCCGAGGAGTTCCAGGTCACGGCGGAGACGATCCGCCGCGACCTGAAGGCCCTCGACCGGGCCGGTCTGGTGCGCAGGGTCCACGGCGGAGCCATACCGGCCGGCCGTCTCGACTTCGAGCCCGACCTCGCCGAACGCGAGGGCACCTCCACCGACGAGAAGGACCGCATCGCCAAGGCGGCCCTCACGGAACTGCCCGCCGAGGGCACGCTGATCCTCGACGCCGGTACGACCGTCGCCCGGCTGGCCGCGGCCCTCCCGCTGGAGGCCGAGCTGACCGTCGTCACGCACAGCCTGCCCATCGCGGCCCGGCTGGCCGACCACCCGGGCATGCAGCTCCATCTCATCGGGGGGCGCGTGCGCCACCGTACGCGCGCCGCCGTGGACGCCTGGGCGCTGCGCGCGTACGGCGAGATCCGCGCCGACGTGCTGTTCCTCGCCGCCAACGGCTTCTCCGTCGAGCACGGGCTGACCACCCCGGACCTCGCCGAGGCCGCGGTGAAGCGGGCGGCCGTCGCCGCCGCACGCCGCGTGGTGCTGCTCGCCGACTCCTCCAAGCACGGGCAGGAGCACTTCGCCCGCTTCGGGGACCTGGCCGACGTGGACCTCCTGATCACCGACAGCGGGCTGAGCCCCGAGGACGCGGCCGCGATCGAACGCGGCGGCACGGAAGTAGTACGAGCATGAGCGAGACGAGCATGAGCGGGACCGGCACGGGTGGGACCGGCACGAGTGGGACCGGCACGACTGGGACCGGCGGCGGCGTGATCCTCACCGTCACCCCCAACCCCTCCCTCGACCGCACCTACGAGGTCCCCGCCCTCGACCGCGGCGAGGTCGTCCGGGCCACCGGTGAGCGGATGGACCCGGGCGGCAAGGGCGTGAACGTCTCCTGCGCCGTGGCGGCCGCCGGACGGCGCACGGTCGCCGTCCTGCCCCTGGGCGGTGCGCCCGGCGCACTCGTCGCCGAACTGCTCGACGCGCAGGGCATCGAGGTCGCGCCGGTGCCGGTCGCGGGCGCCACCCGGTCGAACATCGCGCTCGCCGAACCCGACGGCGTCCTCACGAAGATCAACGCACCCGGCCCGGAACTGACCGCGGCCGAACAGGAACTGCTGCTGGACACCGTGCGCGAGCAGTCGCGCGGCGCCGACTGGATCGCCTGCTGCGGCAGCCTGCCCCGCGGCCTCGCACCCTCCTGGTACGCCGAGGTCGTCGCCCGGGCGCACGCCGGGGGCGCGCGGATCGCCCTCGACACCTCGGGGCGCGCCCTTCTGGAAGCGCTGCGGGAACGGCCCGACGTGGTCAAGCCGAACGCCGAGGAACTCGCGGAAGCCGTCGGACGCCCCCTGGCGACGGTCGGGGACGCGGTGAAGGCAGCGGAGGAACTGCGCGCGATGGGCGCCCGCGCCGTGCTCGCGAGCCTGGGCGCCGACGGCCAGCTCCTGGTGGAGGACACGGGCACCTGGTTCGCGAGCGCGCGGGTCGACGTCGTCCGCAGCAACGTCGGCGCCGGGGACTCCTCGCTCGCCGGGTTCCTCGTCGCCGGCGGGCGCGGTCCGGGGGCGCTGGTCTCCGCCGTCGCGCACGGAGCGGCGGCCGTCCAGCTTCCCGGCAGCGTGATGCCGACCCCGGACGATCTGGACCCGGCGGCGGTGACGGTCACGGCGGAGATCCCGACGGACCGCGAGCTGAGGGAGCCGGTGCTATGACGCCGCCCCTGCTGTTACTCCCCGCGCGGTGCGGCGCCCTGACCGCCGGCACTCCCACCCGCCTCTGCCCCCTCCCCTTCCCCCTTGCTTCCCCCCACCCCACCCCCGTCCCCACCCTCGCCCTCCCCACATCCCGGGCGATACGCGTGCGAAGGAGCTCGCGATGAGCGACATGATCACCGCGGACCTGGTCGATCTCGACCTGTCCGCCGAGACCAAGGAAGCGGCGGCCCGGTCGCTCGCCGCACGCATGGTGGCCCTGGGCCGGGTGACCGACCTCGACGGCTTTCTGGCCGACGTGGCCGCCCGTGAGGCCCAGATGCCCACCGGCCTCGACGGCGGCATCGGCATCCCGCACTGCCGCAGCGAGCACGTCACCGAGCCGACGCTCGCCTTCGGGCGCAGCGCCGCCGGCATCGACTTCGGCGCGGCGGACGGCCCCGCCGACCTGATCTTCCTCATCGCCGCGCCCGCCGGTGCCGACGACGCGCACCTCACGATCCTGTCCTCCCTGGCCCGGCAGTTGATGAACAGCGAGTTCACCGACGCGCTGCGCTCCGCGGACGACGCGGCGACGGCGGCGGCGCTGATCCGCGGGGACGAGACCCCCGAGGCGGAAGCCGCTTCCGAGGACTCCGTGGCGGCGTCGGCGGCGGCCTCCGCCGACGCCGCCACGGCCACCACACCCGACAGGCCCTCCGAACCCGCGCCGCCGTCCCCCGCGCGGCCCTTCCGGATCGTCGCCGTCACCTCCTGCCCCACCGGTATCGCCCACACCTACATGGCCGCCGAGTCCCTGGAGAACGCGGGCCGGGACGCGGGCGTCGAGGTGACCGTCGAGACCCAGGGCTCGGCCGGCTTCACCCGTCTCGACCCGGCCGTGATCGCCGCCGCGGACGGCGTGGTCTTCGCCCACGACGTCCCCGTACGCGAGAAGGAACGCTTCGCCGGGAAGCCCACCATCGACGTCGGGGTGAAGGCGGGCATCAACCGTCCCGCCGAGCTGATCGCCGAAGTGCGGGCCAAGGCCGAACGCGGCGAGGTCACGGCCGACGCCGCCCCCGGCACCCCGGTGGAACGCGCCGGCGACTCCTCCGAGGGCTACGGCACCAAGCTCCGCAAGTGGCTGATGTCCGGCGTCAGTTACATGGTCCCGTTCGTCGCCGCCGGCGGTCTGCTGATCGCCCTCGGCTTCGCGATCGGCGGCTACGAGATCAACAAGGCGCCGTCGGTCATGGACCACTTCACGTGGACCCAGGCCGACAGTTGGGCCGCGCTGCTCTTCCAGATCGGCGTCGTCTCCTTCGGCTTCCTGGTGCCGGTCCTCGCCGGGTACATCGCCTACGGCATGGCCGACCGGCCAGGGCTCGTCCCGGGCTTCGTCGGCGGCGCGATCTCCGTCACCATCAACGCGGGCTTCCTCGGCGGACTCGCCGCCGGTCTGATCGCCGGTGGCGTGGTGCTGTCGATCCAGAAGGTGCGGATCCCGGCGGCGGTGCGCGGCATCATGCCGGTGGTGGTGATCCCGCTGATCTCCTCGGCGATCGTCGGGTTCCTGATGTTCGTCGTCATCGGCAAGCCCATCGCCTCCGCGCAGAAGGCCCTCACCGACGGTCTGAACGACCTCACCGGCACCAACGCCATCCTGCTGGGCGCCCTGCTCGGCCTGATGATGTGCTTCGACCTCGGCGGCCCCGTCAACAAGGTCGCCTACACCTTCGCCACCGCCGGTATCGCGGTCGCCAGCCCGAGCGACTCCGCGATGAAGATCATGGCCGCGGTGATGGCGGCCGGTATGGTCCCGCCGCTGGCGATGGCCCTGGCCACCACCGTGCGCGGCAAGCTCTTCACCCGGACCGAGCGCGAGAACGGCAAGGCCGCCTGGGTCCTGGGCGCCTCCTTCATCTCCGAGGGCGCGATCCCGTTCGCGGCGGCCGACCCGCTGCGGGTCATCCCGGCCTCGATGGCGGGCGGCGCGGTCACCGGCGCCCTGTCGATGGCCTTCGGCGCCACCCTGCGCGCCCCGCACGGCGGCATCTTCGTGGTCCCGCTGATCGGCAACCCGTTCCTCTACCTGGTCGCCATCGCGGCCGGTGTCTGTGTCACGACCGCCCTGGTCGTCGCCCTCAAGGGCCTGCGCAAGCCGGTCCCGGGCGGCATCGGCCCGGCGGCGGCCGGGGACGGCGCGGGCGCGATATCCGCGCAGAGCGGGCAGAGCAAGCAGCCGGTGGCGGCGTGACGGCCGAACCGCGCTGTTACAACTGATTCGCTCCGTACAGGGCATTGGCGTGACCTGTACTACCTGCGAGATACATCACGGTCCGGGGTGAAAGCCCCGGACCGTGGTGTCTACTGGACCGCATGCCGCTGCACCTCACGATCTCCCAGTTGACGGGGATGACCTTCCTCGCCCTGGCCTCCATCGCCTGGCTGATCGGTATGAACCGCATGCTGCGCCGCTTCCGGGAGGAGGCCGCGGCGAACTCCGCGCGGGCCGCCCGCCCCGCGCACCCGGCGTACCCCACGCCCACGCTGCCCGCGCTGCCGAGCCAGCTCCAGCCGGGCCCGCACCGCGAGGCCGTCGAACTGACCCCCGCCGAACAGGACGCCTTCGCCGGCCTCGTACGGCAACTCGGCGACGGCCGCCCGGACCCCGCCTCCGGCTAGCGAAGCCCCGCCGGAGGGCCCCACAGCCCCCACAGCCCCCACAGCCCCACAGCTTCTACGGCACCTGCGCCGCCCGCCGTTCCATCGCCTCGCGGGCCTCCGCCTCGGTCGGGTAGACCTCGCACATGTGCCGTCCGTCGGGCGTCGCCGTGTGCTCGACCTCCCACAGGGAGATCTCCCGGCCGTCCCGCAGCAGGAACGCGTGCTCGTAGAGCGCGAAGCCCAGCCCGATACGCCCCGCCCGGCACGGCCGCCCGAACGCCTGCGTGATCTGGTGCGCGAACGCCGTCGTCAGCAGCGCCGCCGTGTCCGCGCCCGGGCAGTCGGAGTTCTCCGCGCGGCGCAGCAGCCGGCGGGCGTGGTCCGCCGAGTCGTCCGGCACATACACATGCCGGGGCGCGCGGACCGGGGCCAGTGACACCATCACCGGAAGCTCGAAGTCCGGCGCGTCCTGGGGGAGCGGCAGCCGGGCCGTGGCGGTGCGCAGCTCCTCCTCGTCGACATACACCTCGTGCTGCGGCTCGCTGCCGAGGGCGGTGTTGTGGACCAGCTCCCACAGGGTGAGCGCGCAGCCGTCGGCCAGCAGCCAGGTGTGCCGGTAGGTCTCGCGGTGCAGTCCCGCGCTGTGGTGCGCGGAGTGCAGCGAGCTGTCGTGGGCGAGCGCGCAGTCGAGCCGCCTTATCGTGTCGTCCGGCAGCTCGAACGAGTTCAGGGCGCGACCCAGGAGTCGCGCGAGGTGCTCCTCCGGAGACTCGGGCGACTCGGCTGGTTCGTACGCTGCGGTCTCGTACGGAACGCTCAAGGCTTCTCCCGGCGTTGCTGCATGTCACCTTGTGGGTGCATACCGTAGCCCCTCGGTCGGACATCGCGTCCTGGAACCGAGAAAACGTACACCGGGAAAACGGCCGGGCCGCGCGAAATGTTCCCGCGCGGCCCGACGATCTGTCAGAAATGGCCGGTCGAAGGCCCGTTCCTGGTCAGCCCCTGGTCAGCCCCGTGCTCGGCTTCCCGGCCTCCCGGTCAGCCGGCGCTGCCGGCCGTCCACTCGGCCCACGACATGTTCCAGCCGTTGAGCCCGTTGTCCGGCGCCACCGTCTTGTCCGGGGAGTTCTTCACGATCACCACGTCGCCGATCAGCGAGTTGTCGTAGAACCACTTGGCCGGGGTGTCGCCCTGCGCGCCCTGCGCGTCCGCCAGGCCCACACAGCCGTGGCTGGTGCCCTCCCGGCCGAACGGCGGATTGCCCTTGTTGTACCAGTAGTTGCCGTGGATGAAGGTGCCGGACTGCGTCAGACGCATCGCGTGCGGCACGTCCGGGATGTCGTACTCCCCGCCCAGCCCGACCGTCTGGCTGTTCATCCGGGTCTGCGGGAACATCTCCGAGATCACCATCTGGCCGTTGTACGTGGTGTGCTGCGCGCTGCCCGAGGAGATCGGCACCGACTTCAGCGTCTGCCCGTCCCGCACCACCGTCATGGTCTGCGTGTTCACGTCGACCGTGGAGACCTGGGAGCGCCCGATGGTGAAGGTCACCGTCTTCTTCTGCACACCGAAGACGCCGTTGGCGCCCTCCACGCCGTCCAGGTCGATCTTCATCGTGACCTTGGAGCCGGCCTTCCAGTACTCCTCGGGCCGGAAGTCCAGCCGCTGCTCCCCGAACCAGTGCCCGGCGACCTTCTGACCGCTGCTGGAGGTGACCTTGATGTGCGACTGCACGGCCTTCTTGTCGCTGATCGCCTTGTCGAAGGTGAACGACACCGGCATCCCGACCCCGACCGTCGTGCCGTTGTCCGGGCTGTAGGTGCCGATGAAGCTGTCGGACGTGGTGACCGTGGTGAAGATCGAGTTGGCGGCGGCCGTCTTGCCGTTCGAGTCCTTCGCGGTCGCCGAGATCTCGTACTTCGTGCCGCGCTCCAACTGCTCCTTCGGCTTCCAACTGGAGCCGTCCGCCGACAGGGTGCCCGGCACGGACTCGCCGCCGCCCGCCACCGTCATCCTGACCTCGGTGAGCCGGCCGTCGCTCACCTTCACACCCGTCGTGTTGATCGACGCACCCGTCGACCCGTCCTTCGCGGAGATCACGATCTTCGCGGTGGACGTCTTGGCGGCCGACCCGCCCTTGGAGTCGTCCTTCCCGGCGTCGGCACTGCCGCCGCAGGCGGTGAGGGTCAGTGCGCCGATCACCAGGGCGGCACAGGCCCCCAGGGTGCGCCGCGCTGCTATGTCCGGCGTTGTCACGGGCTGCTCCAGCTTCGTGTGATGTGCGGAAATCCGGTGTGATCCGCTCCAGTACGTGGAGAAGGAGGGGTCGTGCCGCCGGACGGGTTCCCTCCCGGTCAGCATGAACACGATCGCGTGACAGAACCGGGACAATGACCCGGCTCGCCGCGCGCCCCCTCACCCGGCCGCCTCGGCGAAACCCCCGCCGCGCCGGGTGAGACTGACCGGCATGACAGTTGACGCTCTGACGGACGTCGCCGGTCTGCGGGTCGGCCACGCCTCGCACACCGGCGACGGTTGGCTCACCGGCACGACGGTCGTGCTCGCACCGGAGGGCGGCGCCGTCGCCGCCGTGGACGTGCGCGGCGGCGGCCCCGGCACCAAGGAGACCGACGTCCTGGACCCCCGCAACCTCGTCCAGCGCGTCGAGGCGGTCGTCCTGACCGGCGGCAGCGCCTACGGTCTGGACGCGGCCTCCGGCGTGATGGCCTGGCTGGAGGAGCAGCGCCGCGGAGTGCTCGTCGGCAAGGACCCCGCGCACGTCGTCCCGGTGGTCCCGGCGGCCTGCGTCTTCGACCTCGGCCGGGGCGGCGACTTCCGGGCCCGCCCCGACGCGGCCACCGGCCGGGCCGCGGTCGAGGCGGCCGCCGCGAGCCGGCCGGGCGCGCCCGTCCCGCAGGGCTGCGTGGGCGCCGGCACGGGTGCTCTCGTCGGACCGATGAAGGGCGGTGTCGGCAGCGCGAGCACGGTCCTCGACTCCGGGATCACGGTCGCCGCCCTGGTGGTGGCCAACGCGGCGGGCTCGGTCATGGACCCCGAGACCGGCGCGCTGTACGGCGAACTGTTCCAGGGGCGCGTGACGTACCCGGCGGCGGACGTCCACGAGGACGCGCGCCGCCGCCTCGCCGAGAGCGCCGCGAAGAACGCCCCACCGCCCCTCAACACCACCCTCGCGGTGGTCGCCACCGACGCCGACCTGACGAAGGCCCAGGCGCAGAAGCTCGCCGGCACCGCGCACGACGGCATCGCGCGCGCCGTACGCCCTGTGCACCTTCTCCACGACGGCGACACGGTGTTCGCCCTGGCCACCGGCACCCGCCCGCTCGACACCTCCCACCCGCTCGCCCTGAACGACGTCCTGGCGGCGGGCGCCGACATGGTGACCCGCGCGATCGTGCGCGCCGTCCGCGCGGCCGAGCCGACCCGGTCACAGGGCGGCGCCTGGCACTCGTACGCGGAGCTGTACGGGCCGGGGGAGACCCGGGGGAGCGGCGGGAGAAGGTGAAGGTGAGGGGAGGGCGCCGGGGCCGCGCCAGCCGACCGGGTTACCCCGCCGCCCGCGCCGCCCTCGCCCTCGACGCCGACCGGGCCGCGAGTGTCGTCCCGGTCGCCACCGCCAGGGTCGCCACCAGGCCGGCCGCGAGGACCGCCCACTCGCCGAGGAAGGTGCAGCAGATCACCAGCAGCGCGGTGACCGGCAGCACCAACTGCTGGGCCAGCCCCACCTTGTAGTGGCGGGCGTGCAGCGCCCACACGGCGAGCAGGTACAGCGCGGTCGGCAGGGTCACGGCGGCCGACGCGGACAGCGTGGAGAGATGGGCCTTGCCGACCGTCTGCTCGACCGCCACCTCCAGGCCCGCCCCGATCGCCGCGGCCGAGGCGAACACCACGTAGTGGCCGTAGCCCCACAGGAACGCCTGCCGGTTGGAGCGCAGATGGCCGTGGATGGGCACCACGAAGTAGATCCACCAGGCGGCGAAGATGATCAGCAGCCCGCCCACGGCGATCGGGAGCAGCTCGTCCAGCGCGTCGTGCTCGTCGATGCCCGTCTTCACGGCGACCGTGGCCGCCGCGATCGTCTCGCCCAGCACGATGATCGTGAACAGCCCGTAGCGTTCCGCGATGTGGTGCGGGTGCCAGGCCGTCTGGTGGCCCTTCTCGGCGAAGAGTGGCACGCACATCTCCAGCACGGCCATCACCAGGAACACCCACGGCCTGCCGCCCTCGGGCAGCACCAGCAGCCCCAGCCAGCCGACCTGGCAGAGCAGCACGCCGCCGGTGTACCGCAGCGCGGTCGTCCGTTCCGGGCCCTCGCCCGCCCGGGCCGCCCGCAGCCACTGGACGCACAGGGCGAGCCGCATGATCGCGTAGCCCAGCCAGACCGCGAGGAAGTCGTGGTCCTCGAACGCCGTCGAGACCCCGGCCGCGAGGACCAGCACACCGGCGATCTGCACGAGCGTGACGACCCGGTAGAGCACGTCGTCGTTGTCGTACGCCGAGGCGAACCACGTGAAGTTCATCCACGCCCACCAGATGGCGAAGAAGATCATCGCGTAGTTGAGGATGCCCTCCCCCGGATGCCCCTCGGCCACCGCGTGCACCAGCTCGGCGCCCGCCTGGGCGATGGCCACCACGAAGCACAGGTCGAAGAAGAGTTCCAGCGGTGTGGCGACGCGGCGTGCCTCGCCGCGTCCACGGGCGGTGAGGCGGCGCAGGGGCCTGGTGTGCTCGGGAGGGCCGGGCGGAGAGGCCGGCGGTGTGGAGCTGGGCGTCATGCGTCACAGCACAGCAGATATCCGGCCGAAAATCTCGCGGAGCGGCGCACGGCCCGGAAGGGGTCGGCGCGTCGGGAGAAGGGCTGGTCAGGAGGGTGAGGGAGGGGCCCTGGGGAGGGCGTGGACGTCGTCCGGGGGACCGGGGACCGTACCCTGGAGGCATGAGCACCCCCGCCCCCGCCGGTCCCGCCGGCTCCGACGCTCCCGAGCCGCGCGCCCCGAAGGCCGCGCTGGTCTTCGACGACCCGCTGGACCAGCAGTCCTCGGACGACACGGACCGCGGCTGGGGCGAGCGGCCCGCGCCCTCCGGGGACAGCGCCGCCGACCTCAGGCGCTTCCTCGACGAGAAGCCGCCGCACCACATCTGAAGCCGGCCGCGGATCCGGCCCGTCCGGGCCCCGCGGAGCGTTCCCCGCAGGGCCCCGAACAGCGTGGCTAGCGCCCGTCGTGGCCCGAG
Organism: Streptomyces sp. CAI-85; assembly: GCF_013363615.1. Lineage (NCBI taxonomy): Bacteria > Bacillati > Actinomycetota > Actinomycetes > Kitasatosporales > Streptomycetaceae > Streptomyces > Streptomyces sp. CAI-85. The sequence continues at coordinate 429,518 of NZ_JAANNX010000002.1, forward strand.
CCGCGCTGGGCGACCAGCGCGTCGCGGATCTCCTTGAGCACCTCCAGCTCGGTCACCTCGATCATCTCGCGGGTGCCTTCCTTCGCCTTGCGGCGGGCCTCCTGCCGGGCCAGGTACTTCGACATCGGCAGGACCATCAGGAAGTACACGACCGCCGCCGTGATCACGAACGTCAGCGTGGCGCTGAGCACCGTGCCCCACAGGATCGGGACGCCGGTGATCACCGTGCCGTCCGCCGAGACCTTGCAGGGGTCCTGGAGACAGGTGCTGTAGCCGTCGAGGTTCTTGGTGCCGATCGCGCCGACCAGCGGGTTGATGACGCCCTTCACCACCGAGTTCACGATGTTCGTGAAGGCGGCGCCGATGACCACCGCGACCGCCAGGTCCACGACGTTGCCGCGCATCAGGAAGGCTTTGAAGCCCTGAAGGATGCTCGTGTCCTTCTTCTCGCTCACCTCGGGGACACTCCTCGTCTGCACAGGTTGTGGAACGAACAGCTCCGCAACCTACGTCACCGCGTGCCGGGCGTGTCCAATTCGGTAGCACGAACGAGGTACTTGACATCACCACAAGGTCACCGCCAACCGGGCCGTCGCGCCCGCGCCCGCCAGGCGTACGGCCGTCGACCGGGGCACGGAGAGCACGATCAGCGCACCCGCGGCCGAGGACTCCAGGGGTTCCGGAACCTTCGTCACCAGGGCGCCGCGCGCGACCACTTCGGCCGCGTCCCCCGACGCCGTCCGCTCGGCGGCGATGACGTCGACCCGGTCGCCCGGCCGCAACAGCCGGACGGTGGCCGCGTCGGCGATCCGCACCGGAGCCGTCACCTTCGCCGACGACCGCGCGGACGTGGGCGGCCCTTCACGGGAGCCGGCGCCCGGTGCCGGTCCTGATTCCGACCCGGGCCCCGGATGACCCCGTGCGGGTCCTCCGTTGTGCGGGCCTGCGGCCGCCACCAGCGCGACCGCCGTGACGGCGAGACCGGCCGCGAGGGCCCGCCGCCGGTTCCGGACGAGCCGGGCCAGCCGGTACCGGCCGCCGCGGACGCGGACCGGAGCGAAGAGCGGCACTTCGCACGGCGGAGGGACCGGGTGCGAGGGAGGAGGAAGGGACAAGGGGCTCACCACCTGCGGGAACGAGGGAATCGGCCAGGCCGGCGTATCGGCCTGCGAAGCCACGATGCCCTGTCTCACCGCCGCCCGCCGAAGCCCGTGGACGACCACGTGATTGTGGATAACTCCCTCACCCGAACGAGGAGTTCCACCGCCTCGCCCGCCGCGCCCACCCCGCCCGCTGCGCCCCTGGCCGCACCCCCCGCCCTACGGCAGCACGAACCCCGGATCCATACCCCCCAACGCCCCCACGCACAGACACCCCCGCTCCCAGGCCGCCGGCAACCCGGCCACCGCGTCGAACAGCACCCCCCGCAGCCGGTCCACATTGGCCGCGAAGACCTCCAGGACCTCCTCGTGGGACACGCCCTCGCCGGACTCCGCGCCCGCGTCCAGGTCGGTGACCAGGGCCAACGACGTGTAGCAGAGTTCGAGTTCACGGGCGAGCGCCGCCTCCGGATGGCCCGTCATCCCCACCACGGACCAGCCCTGCGCCTGGTGCCACAACGATTCCGCTCGGGTCGAGAACCGCGGCCCCTCGACCACGACCAGCGTCCCGCCGTCCACCGGCTCCCACTCCCGGCCGCGCGCCGCCTTCAGCGCGACGGCGCGTCCGGTGGGGCAGTAGGGGTCGGCCAGCGACACGTGCACCACGTTGGGCACGGTCCCGTCGGGCAGCGGCAGCCCGTCGAAGTAGGTGCCGGTCCTGGACTTCGTACGGTCCACGAGCTGGTCGGGGACGAGGAGCGTGCCCGGCCCGTACTCGGGGCGCAGACCGCCCACCGCGCACGGCGCGAGCACCTGGCGCGCCCCGACCGAGCGCAGCGCCCACAGGTTGGCCCGGTAGTTGATGCGGTGCGGCGGCAGATGGTGGCCGCGTCCGTGCCGGGGCAGGAAGGCGACCCGCCGGCCGGCGATCTCACCGAGGAAGAGGGAGTCGCTGGGCGGCCCGTAGGGGGTGTCCACCTGGATCTCGGTCACGTCGTCGATGAACGAGTAGAAGCCCGAGCCGCCGATTACGCCGATCTCTGCGTTCGCCATGCCCAGCACACTAACGCGCGCCGTTCCGCGGGAAATGCCGAGGACCCCGCCGTCGTACGACGGCAGGGTCCGGGCAGCGGATCTTTACGCGGCGGAGGTACCCGCCGAGGTGCCGGCGCTCGACGACTTCGAGCCCGCGGACGACGTCGAGGACGACGAGGCCGAGGACGCCGACGAGGCGGAGGTCGACGAGTCCGAGGTGGACGTCGACGACTTCGACGCGGACGACGCCGGCGAGCTGCTCGACGAGGAGCCGCGGCTGTCGTTGCGATAGAAGCCGGAGCCCTTGAACACGATGCCGACCGCGGAGAACACCTTCTTGAGGCGGCCATGGCACGCGGGGCACTCGGTCAGTGCGTCGTCGGTGAACTTCTGCACCGCCTCGAGGCCCTCGCCGCACTCGGTGCACTGGTACTGGTAGGTCGGCACTGTCTTCCTCCTGGCACTCTCACTCGATGAGTGCTAACGACGGTCCATAGTGACGTATTCCCGGGGTTCAGTCCACTGTCACCGGCACGCGGTGACCGACGCCACGTGCCACGGTGCGTCCCCGGGGGCGGGCCGCGAGCCGTGACCGCAGGGCCAGCAGGGTCGCCAGGGCCAGCAGCGTGCCGCCCATCGGGACCAGGAACCCGGAGCCGCCCCAGAGGCGGTCCTCCAGTTGTCCGGCGACGGTCACGGCCGCCGCCTGGCCGAGCGCCACCGCGCCGGTCAGCCAGGTGAACGCCTCGGTCCTGGCCCCGGCCGGGACCAGGCCCTCGACCAGGGTGTAGCCGGTGATCAGCGCGGGCGCGATGCACATGCCGACCAGCAGGCCGAGGCCGGCCAGCACCAGCACCGAGTGCGCGGCCCACAGGCCGGAGGCGGTCACCGCGAGGGCGGCGTAGGCGACGACGAGGCGGTGCTGCGGGGCGGCCCGCCAGGCGATCGCGCCGCAGACCAGGCCGGAGAGCATGTTGCCGGCGGCGAACGTGCCGTACAGGACGCCGTTGAGGCCGGGCTCGCCGATCGACTCGGTGAAGGCGGCCAGCGAGACCTGCATACCGCCGAAGACGGCGCCGATGCCCAGGAACGCCATGATCAGCACGCGCACGCCGGGGATCCGCAGGGCGGAGGCGTGCTCCACGCGCGTGTGCCCGGCGGCGGCGACCGCCGGCTGGGTGCTCTTCTGCGCGGCGAACAGCAGACCGCCGACCAGGGTCAGCGAGGCTTCCGTGACCAGACCGGCGGCCGGGTTCACGGCGGTGCACAGGGCGGTCGCCAGCAGCGGGCCGAGGACGAACGTCAGCTCGTCGGTGACGGACTCGAAGGCCGCGGCGGTGGTCAGCAGGGGCGAGCCCTTCAGCTTCACGCCCCAGCGGGCGCGCACCATGGGCCCGATCTGCGGGACCGAGGCGCCCGTGGGCACGGCCGCCGCGAACAGCGCCCACAGCGGGGCGTGCGCCAGCGCGAGCGCGGTCAGGGTGAGCCCGGACAGCGTGTGCACGAGCACGCCGGGGATCAGTACCGCGCGCTGCCCGTAGCGGTCGGCGAGCCGGCCGCTGTACGGGGCGAACAGCGCCATGGAGACACCGGTGACCGCGGCGGCGGCGCCGGCCGCGCCGTAGGAGCCGGTGGTGTGCTGTACGAGCAGCACGATGGAGAGGGTGAGCATCGCGAACGGCTGGCGGGCGGCGAAGCCGGGGAGCAGGAACGTCCAGGCGCCGCGGGTGCGCAGCAGGTGCCCGTAGCCGGGGCGGGCGGAGGCCGACGAGTCCTTCGACTCCTTCGACGGCTCGGAGGTGACCGTGGATGCCACGGCCCGTGCCTTTCTGCCGCCTGGTAGCGCGGCCCCTGGTGCGGGGCGGGCGCCGAGAGCTGTCCTCTTGCGCGCTGCGGTAGATACCGGCGCCCTCTGGAGGGTGCGTCCCGGCCGCCATACGGTCGCGCCAGCTCTGCGTCAGGCAGAGTTGGTTCGATCAAGGTGCGCCTTCATCGTACAGGGGTGTCGCCGCGCACACCTGTGAAAAGGAGCACCACGGGCGCCCCGGCCTCCGAATGACACCCGTGTGAGCAGCGCGCAATACGCCCTTAACGCGCGTCCCGCCGTACCTCGCGTCCCGCGCGGGTGCTGCCGTTCGTGCCCAGCCAGCCGGCCAGCTTGCCGCCGCGGCCGACGGCGCGCAGCCGTCGTTCGGCCGCGTCCCGGACCGGGTCGGTGGCGACGACGAGGAGTTCGTCGCCGTGCCGCAGCACCGTCGTGGGCATCGGCACGAACGACGTCCCGTCGCGCACCACGAGCGTGACCGCGGACCCGGACGGCATCCGCAGCTCGTTGACCTCGACGCCGTGCATCCGGGAGCCCTCCGGGATCGCGACGGACAGCAGATGCCCGCGCAGCCGCTCCAGGGGCGCCGACTCGATGCCGAGGTCGGTGGCCTCGCTGTCGCCGCCCAGCCGCAGCTTGCCGGCCAGCCAGGGCAGCGTCGGCCCCTGCACCAGGGTGTAGACGACGACGAGGACGAAGACGATGTTGAAGATGCGGCGGCTGGAGTCGACGCCCTGCACCATGGGGATCGTCGCCAGGATGATGGGCACCGCGCCGCGCAGTCCGGCCCAGGACATCAGGGTCTGCTCCTGCCACGGCACCCGGAACGGCGTCAGGCACACCACCACGCTCAGCGGCCGGGCCACCATGGTCAGCACCAGCCCGATGATCAGCGCGGGCCACACGTCGTCGCCCAGTTCGTGCGGGGTGACCAGCAGGCCTAGCAGCACGAACATGCCGATCTGGGCGAGCCAGCCGAGCCCCTCGGCGAACCCGCGCGTGGCGGGCCAGTGCGGCAGCTTGGCGTTGCCCATGACCATCGAGGCGAGGTAGACGGCGAGGAAGCCGCTGCCGTGCGCCATGGCGCCGGACGCGTACGCGGTGACGGCGATCGCCATGACGGCGATCGGGTAGAGGCCGGAGGCGGGCAGCGCCACGTGCCGCAGGCCCCACGAGCCCAGCCAGCCCACCGCGAGCCCGATCGCGGCGCCGATGGCCAGCTCCAGCAGTATCTCGCCGACCAGCACGTACCAGTGCTCCACCGGACCGGAGGCGGAGAAGGCGACGACCAGGATCACGACCGGGGCGTCGTTGAAGCCGGACTCGGCCTCCAGGGTGCCCGTCACGCGCGCGGGCAGCGGGATGCGGCGCAGCACGGAGAACACCGCCGCCGCGTCCGTCGAGGAGACGACCGCGCCGATGATGAGCGCCTGGCGCCACTCGAGCCCGATCAGATAGTGCGCGGCCGTGGCGGTGACGCCCACGCTGACCGCGACCCCGGCCAGGGCCAGCGCGGTGGCGGCCGGCAGGGCCGGCTTGATCTCCTTCCACTTCGTGCCCAGACCGCCCTCGGCGAGGATCACGACGAGGGCCGCGTAGCCGATGACCTGGGTCAGCTCGGCGTTGTCGAACTTGATGTCGCCGATGCCGTCCTGGCCCATGAGGACGCCGATGCCCAGGTACACGAGCAGGCTGGGGAGCCCGCTGCGTGAGGAGATCCGGACCGCGGCGACGGCGAGGAGCAGGACGAGCGAGCAGACGAGCAGCAGTTCGTTGAGGTCGTGGACAGACAGCGGCGGTTCCCTTCCCTGGCGCGCGTTCGTGCCGCGCGCGGGCGCACTTCTCCAGTGGACACGAAGCGGCGGCGCCACGGGTCCAACTACTTCGTTACCTTACCTAACTCTTGACGATTCCTTGACGCTCGGCGCGGCAAGATCGAACATCCTTCCGTGCTGGTTCCCCGGTCCGCGTCAAGTCGCGTGAGGCCCTGCGCCTATGGTTGCTCCAGCACTCCAGGACCGCCTGCCGCTCGCGTTAGGACAGCAAGGACAGCGATGCCCCCCAACACCACCGCCTCAACGGGTGACAAGCCCGGCAAGTCCGGCAGGAAGAAGGGGCGCAAAGCCCGTCTTATCGTGCTTGTGCTGGTGCTGGCCTTGATCGGCGGCATCGCGTTCGGCGCGTACTGGTCGATCAGCACCGTCCGGGCCTCGTTCCCGCAGACGACGGGTTCGATCACGCTCGACGGCCTCTCGGGCCCGGTCGACGTGAAGCGGGACGGCCACGGCATCCCGCAGATCTACGCCTCCTCCGACGAGGACCTCTTCATGGCGCAGGGCTTCGTCCAGGCGCAGGACCGGTTCTACGAGATGGACGTCCGCCGGCACCTGACGTCCGGCCGGCTGTCGGAGATGTTCGGCGCGGACCAGATCGACAACGACGAGTTCCTGCGCACCCTGGGCTGGGAACGCGTCGCGAAGGAGGAGTACGACAAGAAGCTGTCGCCCTCCACCAAGAAGTACCTCCAGGCGTATGCCAAGGGCGTCAACGCCTATCTCGCGGGCAAGGACGCCGAGGAGATCTCCCTGGAGTACGCGGCGCTCGGCTTCGTCAACGACTACAAGCCCGCCGAGTGGACCCCCGTCGACTCGGTGTCCTGGCTGAAGGCGATGGCCTGGGACCTGCGCGGCAACATGCAGGACGAGATCGACCGCGCCCTGATGACCAGCCGACTGGGCCCGCAGCAGATCGAGGACCTCTACCCGGCCTACCCGTACAAGGTCGACGGCGAGCCCAACACGATCGTCCAGGAGGGCGAGTACAGCGCCCTGAACAAGGCGTTCCGGGCGAGCGGCTCGGAGGAGGGCTCCTCGGACGCCACGGGTACCGCGGGCACTGAAGGCGCCACCGGCACCGCGGGCGCCACAGGCGCCACGGACGGGTCTTCCGGCACCGCGGCGGGCTCCGGCACCTCCTCGGACACCTCGGGCCTCCAGGGCCAGCTCGTGGGCCTCTACGACGTCCTCGACGACCTGCCCGCGGCGGTCGGTGTGAACGGCAACGGCATTGGCTCCAACTCCTGGGTCGTCGACGGCGACCACACGATCACCGGCAAGCCGCTGCTGGCCAACGACCCGCACCTGTCGGCGTCGCTGCCCTCGGTCTGGTACCAGATGGGCCTGCACTGCCGCGCGGTCTCCGCCAAGTGCCAGTACGACGTCACCGGCTACACCTTCGCCGGCATGCCCGGCGTGGTCATCGGCCACAACCAGGACATCGCCTGGGGCATGACCAACTCCGGCGCCGACGTCACCGACCTCTACCTGGAGAAGCTCTCCGGCGAGGGCTACCTCTACGACGGCAAGGTGCGGCCCTTCACCACGCGCGAGGAGACCATCGAGGTCGCCGGCGGGGACGCCAAGAAGATCGTCGTCCGGGAGACCCAGGACGGCATGCCCCTGCTGTCCGACCGCAGCAAGGAACTGGTGAAGGTCGGCCAGAAGGCCACCGTCGACAACGCGGCGCCCGACCGGGGCGACGGCTACGGCATCGCCCTGAAGTGGACCGCGCTGGAGGCGGGCACCACCATGGACGCGGTCTTCGCCATGAACCGGGCGAAGGACTGGGACGACTTCCGGGACGCGGCGAAGCAGTTCGACGTGCCGTCGCAGAACCTGGTCTACGCCGACACCGCGGGCAACATCGGCTACCAGCTCCCCGGCCGCATCCCCACGCGCGCGAAGGGCGACACCGGGTCCGTCCCGGTCGCGGGCTGGGAGTCCGAGAACAAGTGGACCGGCTGGATCGGCTTCGACGAGCTGCCCTACGAGTACAACCCGGACCGCGGCTACATCGTCACCGCCAACCAGGCCGTGATCGACCAGGACAAGGTGCCGTACACGCTCACCACGGACTGGGGCTACGGCACCCGCAGCCAGCGGATCACCGAGCTGATCAAGAACAAGCTCAAGGGCGGCGGCAAGATCTCCACCGACGACATGCGGCAGATGCAGACGGACAACAGCAGCGAGATCGCCCAGGTGCTGGTGCCCACCCTGCTGAAGATCGACGTCGACGACCCGGAGGTCCGCGAGGCGCAGGACCTGCTCCAGGGCTGGAACTTCACCCAGGACGCCGACTCGGCCGCGGCCGCCTACTTCAACGCGGTCTGGCGCAACGTCCTGAAGCTGGCCTTCGGCAACAAGCTGCCCAAGGAGCTGCGGGTGGAGGGGCAGTGCCTGCTGGTCGACCCGGCCAACAGCACCAGCCCCGTGGACAACACCCAGAAGGTCCGCGAGTGCGGCCAGCGCGAGCCCGACCAGGCGCAGCCCGACGGCGGCGACCGCTGGTTCCAGGTGGTGCGCAAGCTCATGGACAAGCCGGACAGCGACTGGTGGACCACGCCCGAGTCGGGCACCCGCCAGGGCGCCGACCGCAACCGTGACGACCTGCTCAAGCGCGCCATGATCGACGCCCGCTGGGAGCTGACCGCGGAGCTGGGCAAGGACATCGACACCTGGAGCTGGGGCCGGCTGCACCGCCTGTTCCTGAAGAACCAGACCCTGGGCACCAGCGGCCCCGACTTCATCCAGTACGTCCTCAACCGCGGCCCCTGGAAGCTCGGCGGCGGCGAGGCGGCGGTCGACGCGACCGGCTGGAACGCGGCGGGCGGCTACGGCGTTGTCTGGGTGCCGTCGATGCGGATGGTGGTCAACCTCGCCGACCCCGACAAGTCCAAGTGGATCAACCTGACGGGCGCCTCCGGGCACGCCTTCAGCGCGCACTACACGGACCAGACCGGGAAGTGGGCCAAGGGCGAGCTGCTCGACTGGGCGTTCTCGAAGAAGGCCGTCGAGGAGAGCACCAGCGACACCCTCCTGCTCAAGCCCTGACGCGGCACACGGAAGGGCCCCTCCACACGCGTGTGGAGGGGCCCTTCTTCTTTGCCGGTCACGGCCCGTCAGGCGAAGCGGCGGATCCCCGACGGCGTCACCACGGCCCGCACCGGCCGGTCGTGGGCCTCCGCGGGGACACGGGCGACGACCTCGGTGTCGTAGAGCAGCACCACGAGCGCCGGGCGGGCCCCCGCACCGTCCAGCCGGGCCAGCACCCGGTCGTACGAGCCGCCGCCGCGGCCCAGCCGCATCCCGCGCGCGTCGACCGCGAGTCCGGGCAGGAGCACCACGTCGGCCGCCGTCACGGCGTCCGGGCCGAGCCGCTCGCCGACGGGTTCCAGCAGCTCCATCCGGCCGCCGTGCCGCACGCGCGCGAGCGAGTCCTCGCCGGTGTACGCGCCCCAGTCCAGGTCGTTGTCCGGCAGCAGCGCCGGGAGCAGGACCCGCACGCCCCGCGCGTGCAGCGCGTCCAGCAGGGCGCGGGTGCCGGGCTCGGCGCCCACCGAGACGTACGCCGCCACCGTGCGCGCGTGCGCCAACTCGGGAAGTTCCAGGGCGCGGTCGGCCAGCGCGGCCGCGGTCACCCGCAGGTCGTCCGCCGTCAACCTGTTCCTCACGGCCAGGAACTCTCGCCGCAACATATGTTTGTCAGACTCTGCTCCGGCCCCTCCGTGACGCATCGTCGGCATCCGTTCCACTCCAATCGGTTCATATGAGCACTAATTAACCGGAGCTACAGATTCCGCACAAAGCCACCGGATAAGGTTGCCGGCATGACTCAGTCGCACCCCAGGATCAGCAAGGCTGTCATCCCCGCAGCCGGCCTCGGCACCCGGTTCCTGCCGGCGACCAAGGCCACTCCCAAGGAGATGCTGCCGGTCGTGGACAAGCCCGCGATCCAGTACGTGGTCGAGGAGGCCGTCACCGCCGGCCTCGACGACGTCCTCATGATCACCGGCCGCAACAAGCGCCCCCTCGAGGACCACTTCGACCGCAACTACGAACTCGAGTCGGCCCTCCAGAAGAAGGGCGACGCCCAGCGCCTCGCCAAGGTCCAGGAGTCCAGCGACCTCGCCACCATGCACTACGTGCGCCAGGGCGACCCCAAGGGCCTCGGACACGCCGTCCTGTGCGCCGCCCCGCACGTCGGCCAGGAGCCCTTCGCCGTCCTCCTCGGCGACGACCTCATCGACCCCCGTGACCCGCTGCTCCAGCGCATGATCGAGGTGCGCGAGCAGCACGGCGGCAGCGTCGTCGCGCTCATGGAGGTCGCCCCCGAGCAGATCCACCTCTACGGCTGCGCCGCCGTCGAGACCACCGCCGACGGCGACGTGGTCAAGGTGACCGGCCTGGTGGAGAAGCCCGAACCGGCGGACGCCCCCTCCAACTACGCCATCATCGGACGCTACGTCCTGGACGCGGGCATCTTCGAGGTGCTGCGCAAGACCGAGCCCGGCCGCGGCGGCGAGATCCAGCTCACCGACGCCCTCCAGCAGCTCGCCCAGGACGAGAAGGCGGCCGGCCCGGTGCACGGCGTCGTCTTCAAGGGCCGCCGCTATGACACCGGCGACCGCGGCGACTATCTGCGTGCCATTGTCAGACTCGCGTGCGAACGTGAAGATCTGGGTCCGGACTTCCGGTCCTGGCTTCGCAGTTACGTCACCGAGGAGATGTAGCCACCTTGAGCACCGCGCCCCGCCCGACCGGCCAGGACCACCTCTGGTCGGTGGACGAGCACCTGGAGGACATCCTCGCCACCGTCCGCCCCCTGGAACCCATCGAGCTGCAACTCCCCGACGCCCAGGGCTGCGTCCTGGTCGACGACGTCACGGTGCCGGTCTCCCTGCCGCCGTTCGACAACAGCTCCATGGACGGGTACGCGGTCCGGGTCGCGGACGTCGCGGGCGCGAGCGAGGAGTTCCCGGCGGTCCTGGAGGTCGTCGGGGACGTCGCGGCGGGCCAGTCCGGTCTGCTCAGGGTGGGGCCCGGACAGGCCGCACGGATCATGACCGGCGCCCCGCTGCCGCCCGGCGCCGAGGCCGTCGTCCCCGTCGAGTGGACCGACGGCGGACTGGGCGCGGGCCCGGTCGGCGAGATGCGCGCCCGCAGCCTCGCCCCCGAGCAGGCGTCCGGGCACGTGCGCGTGTACCGGCCCGCCGAGGCACGCGCGCACGTGCGCGCCAAGGGCAGCGACGTGAAGGCCGGCGACCGCGCCCTGGAGGCCGGCACCGTCCTCGGACCGCCCCAGATCGCCCTGCTCGCCGCGATCGGCCGCGGCACGGTCCGGGTCCGCCCGCGCCCGCGCGTGGTCGTCCTGTCCACGGGCAGCGAACTCGTCCAGCCCGGCGAGGAACTGCGCGACGGTCAGATCTACGACTCCAACAGCTTCGCCCTCACCGCCGCCGCCCGGGACGCGGGCGCCATCGCCTACCGGGTGGGCGCCGTCGCCGACGACGCGGAGACCCTGCGCTCCACCATCGAGGACCAGTTGGTCCGCGCCGACCTGCTGGTCACCACCGGCGGGGTCAGCGTCGGCGCCTACGACGTCGTCAAGGAGGCGCTGTCCCATGTCGGCGACGAGGACGAACCCGGCGCCGGCATCGACTTCCGCAAGCTCGCCATGCAGCCCGGCAAGCCCCAGGGGTTCGGCTCCATCGGCCCCGACCACATCCCCCTGCTGGCCCTGCCCGGCAACCCGGTGTCGTCGTACGTCTCCTTCGAGCTGTTCGTGCGCCCCGCCATCCGCACCCTCATGGGCCTCCAGGACGTCCACCGGCCCACCACGCGCGCGAAGCTCACCGCGGACCGCGCCCTGACCTCGCCCAAGGGACGCAGACAGTTCCTGCGCGCCACGCACACCGACGGCACGGTCCGCCCGGTCGGCGGCGCCGGATCGCACCTGGTCGCGGCCCTCGCCCACGCCGACGCGCTGATCGTCGTCCCCGAGGACGTGGAGTCCGTCGCCCCCGGCACGGAGGTCGAGGTCGTCCTCCTCGGCTGAGCCGGCCACCGGTCGGCGGAGGGCACGCGCGCGGGTCCGTCCACAGGACGATCCCGTTCCGCCCGGCGCGCCGACATGGGGGTAGCGTGTCGCGCACAGCAGGCCCCGCGCCGCACGGCGGAGGGCCCGGACCGGGAGCGCCACACCGCATGAGTACGCAGGACCGACTGACGCACATCGACGCCGCGGGCGCCGCCCGGATGGTCGACGTCTCCGGCAAGGACGTCACCGCGCGCACCGCCCGCGCCAGCGGACGCGTCCTGGTGTCGTCCCGGGTGGTCGAGCTGCTGCGCGGCGAGGGCGTCCCCAAGGGCGACGCGCTGGCCACCGCGCGCATCGCGGGCATCATGGGCGCCAAACGCACCCCGGACCTCATCCCGCTCTGCCACCCGCTGTCGGTGTCGGGTGTGAAGCTGGACCTGTCGGTCGCGGACGACGCCGTGGAGATCACCGCCACGGTGAGGACGACCGACCGCACGGGCGTCGAGATGGAGGCGCTCACCGCGGTCTCCGTCGCCGCGCTCACCGTGATCGACATGGTCAAGGCCGTCGACAAGGAAGCGGTGATCACGGACGTGCGGGTGGAGGAGAAGACGGGCGGGAAGTCGGGCGACTGGAGCCGGACATGAGCGGGACGCCGTATCGCGCGCTGGTGGTGACCGCCTCGAACCGGGCCGCCGCCGGTGTCTACGAGGACCGGGGCGGCCCCCTGATCGCGGCCGGTCTGGCCCGCCTCGGCTTCACGGTCGACGGCCCGCGCGTGGTCCCCGACGGCGACCCGGTGGAGGCCGCGCTGCGCGAGGGCGCGGAGAGCGGCTACGACGTGATCGTCACCACCGGCGGCACCGGGATCTCGCCCACCGACCGCACCCCCGAGGCGACCCGCCGGGTCGTCGACCACGAGGTGCCGGGCATCGCCGAGGCCATCCGGGCGTACGGCCGGGACAAGGTGCCGACGGCGGCGCTCTCCCGCGGTCTGGCCGGGGTGGCGCGGCGCACGCTGATCGTCAACCTGCCCGGGTCCACCGGCGGGGTGAAGGACGGTCTGGCCGTCCTGGAGCCCCTGCTGATCCACGCCGTCGACCAGCTCCGGGGCGGCGACCACTCCAGACCCAGTCACGGGGGTGCGAGCTGAACAGCCCGTCCTGGCCCGTCGTGCTCGCGGAGGGCGACATCCTCCTGCGGCCCATAAAGCTGCGCGACCAGCGGCCCTGGCGTGAGGTGAACCGGCGCAACCGGGACTGGCTGCGGCCCTGGGAGGCGACCATCCCGCCGCCCACGCCCAGCGGCCCCATCGCACACCGGCCGACCTACCGTCAGATGGTCCGGCACCTGCGCTCCGAGGCTGGCGCGGGCCGGATGCTGCCGTTCGTCATCGAGTACCAGGGGCGCCTCGTCGGGCAGTTGACGGTCGCCGGGATCACCTGGGGATCGATGTGCTCCGGGCACGTCGGCTACTGGGTGGACCAGTCGGTGGCCGGCCGCGGGGTGATGCCGACGGCCGTCGCACTCGTCGTGGACCACTGCTTCCGCTCGGTCGGACTGCACCGCATCGAGGTCTGCATTCGCCCCGAGAACGGCCCCAGCCGGCGGGTCGTGGAGAAACTCGGATTCCGGGAGGAAGGGCTGCGGCCGCGCTATCTCCACATCGACGGCGCCTGGCGCGACCATCTGGTGTTCGCGCTCACCTCGGAGGAAGTGCCGGAGGGCTTGATGAACCGCTGGCGGCGCACCCGCCCCAGGCAGGAGCACCGCTCCGAGCACGGGAATCCGGCCGGCCCCGGAAATTGAATAAGTGTTCGAAAATGGTGGAGCGCTGATCGAGTCATGACCGACTCGGGGCAATGAATTCGCTCCCTCGGTGGCCCGCTGATCGCATCGATCACAAAAAAAGCTCGAAATATCAGCCAGATCGTGCGACACACCGGCTCAATTGGCGGATGGCCTCACGCAAACCCCTCTACCGTGTGAGACGTGAGCAGCAGCGGCCTCTTCTACGCAGTCATCGTCGGGGCCTGGGCCGCCTACTTGGTGCCGATGTGGCTCCGTAGGCAGGACGAGCTGAACGAGGCCCGTCCGACGGAACGCTTCAGCACCGCCATCCGGCTGCTGTCCGGACGGGCGGGCATGGAGCGCCGGTACGCCAAGGACCTGCGGGCGCGCTCCACCGAGGAGGGGGAGCCCGACGCCGACGCTCCGGACGCCCCCACCGGCTCGGTGGACGTCCGGGCCTTCGCCATGCCCCCGACCAGGCCCCAGCCCAAGGCGACGGTCCAGGAACGGAGCGCCCCGGAGGGCGAGGGCGGCCAGGACCGCGGGGAGCCGCAGGCACCCCGCGAACCGGCACCGGCCCCTTCGCCCGCCCCCGCCCCCGCGGACAGCGCCCCCGCCCCGGCACCCCCGCGGATCCCGGCCGCCCGGCGTACGCCCTCGCCCTCCGCGGAGGCGGCCGCCGCGCGCGCCCAGCGCTCGAAGGTGCTCGCGCGCCGCAGACGCACCACCGTGCTGCTGTTCCTCGCCTTCACGCTCGGCGCGGTCGTCGCGGCGGTCGGGGGGCTCGCCTTCCTCTGGGCGCCGGCCGTGCCGGCCCTGCTGCTCAGCACGTACATCGCGTATCTGCGCACCCAGGAACGCCGCCGCTTCGCCTACCAGATGGACCGCAGGCAGGCCGAGGTCGCCGCGCAGCGGCTGCGGGAGCGCCAGCCGCGCCGCCGCACCCCGTCGTCCCCGCCGTCCGGCGCGGCCGACAACGGTCCGGAGGCCGGCCCAGAGGAGCCGCACGAGGTCCCCGAACCGGAGACCGACCCCGGCCTGCTGGCCCTGGCCGCCGACCGCCGCGCGCTCGTCGAGCAGACCGACCACGCGGAGTGGGTCGACCAGCAGCGCGAACGCCAGCGCCGCCCCGGCCACGGCGACAGTTGGGACCCGGTACCGGTGCCCCTGCCGACGTACGTCACCGCCCCGGTCGCCCCGCGCGCCACGTCCGACGTGGACCTCGGAACCCCGGACGCGTGGAGCTCGGCCCGCTCCAGCGCGGTCACCCGGGACCAGGAGACGCCCGGCGCGGAACCGTCGGACGGCGAGGCCGACCGGAAGGGCGCCGACGCCGCCGACGAGGGCGATGGTGCCGGCGACGGCGACGGTGCCAAGCACAGCGGAGCCCGCCGCGCCGCGTCCGCCCGGCGCGCCCGCGAACGGGGCCGCACACCCCTGTTCGACCAGTACGAGGACGGCGACCGCCCCCGCGCCGCCAACGAGTGACCTGCACCGGGACCCCGAGGAACGGATTACCGAGCACCCCGACGGGGATGCTAGAGTTTCACTCGTTGCAAGGGCCTGTGGCGCAGTCCGGTAGCGCACCTCGTTCGCATCGAGGGGGCCAGGGGTTCAAATCCCCTCAGGTCCACGCAGCATAGAGCCCCGTCGGCGGAAGCCGACGGGGCTCTATCGTGTTTTTCTGCGGCAACTCGCGTGCCGTCACCGCGATGTGGGCGCGGTGACGGCCGGGCAGGCCGGGTCAGGAGTTGAGGGGCTTGGCGTAGCAGCGGCTGGAGTCGTAGGTGCGGTAGTAGCCGAACTTCACGCAGGGTTCGTAGCCGCTGGAGGTGTAGAGGGCGATCGCCTCCGGCTGTTCGGTGCCGGTTTCCAGGACCATGCGGGTGCGGCCGGCCGTGCGGGCGTCGTCCTCCAGGGCGAGCAGCATCCGGCGGGCGAGGCCCCGGCCGCGCATGTCGCGGATCACGAACATGCGCTTCAGCTCGGCGTCGCCGTCCTGGTTGCCCTCGCCGTTCGCGTCCTGGCTGCGCCAGCCGCCGGTGGCCACGGGGCGGTCCGTGGCGTCGTAGGCGATGAGGTACACGCCGCGCGGCGGCTCGAAGTCGGCGGGCTTCAGGACCGTGGCGTCGCCGCCGTCGCCGTAGCGCTCGTGGTACTCGGCCTGGACCTCGTCGTTGAGCTTGACGGCGTCGGGGTGGTCGAAGGGCACCCGGCGTATGTGCGTGTCGTTCACAGTAGATGTATACACAATCGGCCGGTATCGTGCCCGGGTGCTGACCGTGACCTCCGTGAACGTGAATGGGTTGCGCGCCGCCGCGAAGAAGGGCTTCGTGGAGTGGCTCGCCGGGACCTCCGCCGATGTGCTGTGCCTCCAGGAGGTGCGCGCCGAGGCGAAGCAACTGCCCGACGGGGTAAGGGCACCCGAGGGCTGGTTCGTCACCCACGCCCCCGCCGCCGCCAAGGGCCGGGCCGGTGTCTCCCTCTACAGCCGCCGTGAGCCGGACGCCGTCCGGATCGGGTTCGGCTCCACCGAGTTCGACGCCAGTGGCCGGTACGTCGAGGCCGATCTGCCCGGTGTGACGATCGCCTCCCTCTATCTTCCGTCCGGCGAGGTCGGCACCCCCCGGCAGGACGAGAAGGACCGGTTCATGACCGAGTTCCTCGCCTACCTCAAGGACCTGCGCGAGCGCGCCGCCGCCGACGGCCGCGAGGTCCTGGTCTGCGGTGACTGGAACATCGCCCACCAGCAGGCCGACCTCAAGAACTGGCGCTCCAACACCAAGAACTCCGGCTTCCTGCCCGTCGAGCGCGACTGGCTCACCCAAGTCCTCACCCCGCAGGACGGCGGCTACGTCGATGTCGTCCGTGCTCTCCACCCGGACGTGGCCGGACCGTACACCTGGTGGTCGTACCGGGGGCGGGCCTTCGACAACGACTCCGGCTGGCGCATCGACTACCACGTCTCGACGCCCGGGCTCGCGGCCAAGGCCGTCAAGGCGACCGTGGAGCGCGCCGCCACCCACCCCGAGCGCTGGTCGGACCACGCGCCGGTGACCGTCGTCTACGACCTCTGAGACCCCGGAGACGCCCCGTCCTCCGCCTTGCGCAGGCGGCGGTCCAGGGCCAGGGAGAGTTCCGCCTCGACCACGCTGCGGGCCAGGGGGCGCAGGCGGGGGAGGGAGGGTTCGCCGGCGTGGCGGAGGACCAGGGTGGTGAAGAGTTCGGCGAGGGCGTCGGCGTGTTCGCGGACCCGTTTCCCCGCGGCGAGGACGTCCGCGAGCGGGATGCCCTCCTGGACCAGGGCGGCCGAGACGTCCAGCAGACGCCGGCTGATGTGGACGATCTCGTCGCCGTCGGTGCCCAGATAGCCGAGGTCGAGGGCGGCGGCGAGGTTCTCCGTCGTGACCTGGCCCTCGAAGCGGGCGGCGAGTTCCTCGGGGGTGAGCCGGACCGGCTCCTCCTCGCTGGGTCCGTCGACGCCGAGCAGGTCGGCGACGTCCCGGCCGTGGTCGAGGGCGTCGGCGAGTTCGGCGATGCCGTTGAGGGTGTGGCCGCGTTCCAGCAGGGCGGCGATGGTGTGCAGCCGGGCCAGATGGCTGTCGTCGTACCAGGCGATACGGCCCTCCCGGCGCGGCGGCCGGATCAGCTTGCGCTCGCGGTAGAAGCGCAGGGTGCGCACACTGATCCCGGCCCGCTCGGCCAGTTCCTCCATGCGGTACTCACGCTTGTCTGCCACGCGCGAAGCCTATGTTGTACCGCGGGTACCCGCGGCGGCAGCCGCTGATGTGAATTGCTTTCTTCCGGCCCCTACCGCTCGGTACGGAGCTGCTCTACAGTCCAACTGCGCCAGTGTTCACTGGCAGAGTCGCACCGGGAGGTGACGGGATGGCCGAACACGTACGCGTGGCGGTGATCGGATCCGGGTTCGGCGGGCTGGGAGCCGCCGTACGGCTGCGCCGGGAGGGGATCACCGACTTCGTCGTGCTGGAGCGCGCCGACAGCGTCGGCGGCACCTGGCGGGACAACAGCTATCCGGGGTGCGCCTGTGACGTGCCCTCGCATCTGTACTCCTTCTCCTTCGCGCCCAATCCGGACTGGCCGCGCACCTTCTCCGGGCAGGAGCACATCCGCGCCTATCTGGAGCACGTCACGGACACCTTCGGGCTGCGGCCGCATCTGCGGCTGGGCGCCGAGGTGCGGCGGATGACCTGGGACGCCCAGGAACTGCGCTGGGACATCGAGACGAGCGCGGGACGGTACTCCGCCGACGTCGTCGTCTCCGCGACCGGCCCGCTGTCCGACCCGAAGGTGCCCGAGGTGCCGGGTCTGGACTCCTTCCCCGGCAAGGTCTTCCACTCGGCCCGCTGGGACCACGACCACGACCTCACCGGGCAGCGCGTCGCCATGATCGGCACCGGCGCCTCCGCCATCCAGATCGTGCCCGCCATCCAGCCGAAGGCCGGCCGGCTCACCCTCTTCCAGCGCACCCCGCCCTGGGTGATGCCGCGCGTCGACCGGGCCATCTCCGGCGCCGAGCGCGCGCTGCACCGGGCGCTGCCGCTGACCACCCAGCTCCGCCGCGGGCTGCTCTGGGGCATCCGTGAACTCCAGGTGCAGGCGTTCACCAAGCACCCCAACCAGCTCGGCCTGGTCGAGAAGCTCGCCAAGCAGAACATGGCCCGGTCGATCAAGGACCCGGACCTGCGCGCCAAGCTCACCCCGGACTACCGCATCGGCTGCAAGCGGATCCTGCTCTCCAGCACCTACTATCCGGCGCTCACCCAGCCCAATGTGGACGTCGTCGCCAGCGGGCTGAGCGAGGTCCGCGGGTCCACGCTGATCGCCGCCGACGGCACCGAGACCGAGGCCGACGTGATCGTCTTCGGCACGGGCTTCCATGTCACCGACATGCCGATCGCCGAGCGGGTCGTGGGCGCCGACGGGCGGACCCTCGCGGAGAGCTGGAAGGACGGGATGGAGGCCCTGCGCGGCGCCGCCGCGTCCGGGTTCCCCAACTGGATGACGATCATCGGGCCCAACACCGGCCTCGGGAACTCCTCCATGATCCTGATGATCGAGTCCCAGCTCAACTACATGGCCGACTATCTGCGCCAGTTGGACGTCCTCGGAGGCCGCGCCGCCCTCGACGCCCGCCCGAGCGCGGTGCACGCCTGGAACCGGCGGGTGCAGGACCGGATGAAGCGCACGGTGTGGAACACCGGCGGCTGCACGAGCTGGTACCTGGACGCGAGCGGCCGCAACACCACCATCTGGCCCGGTACGACAGGGGAGTTCCGGCGCGCGACCCGCCGGGTGGATCTCGCGGAGTACGAGGTGCTGCGCGCGCCCGCCGCGAACTCCGAAGGCGAGAAGGCGAAGAAGGACGACAAGGACGAGGTGACCGCGTGAGCCGCGAGCTGACCGCCGTCTCCGCCGACGGCACCCGGCTGCACGTCGAGGTGCACGGCCCCGACGGCGCCCCGGCCGTCGTCCTCGCCCACGGCTGGACCTGCTCCACCGCCTTCTGGGCCGCGCAGATCCGCGACCTGGCCGTCGACCACCGGGTCATCGCCTACGACCAGCGCGGCCACGGACGGACCGAGCCCAGCCCGGTGTGCAGCACCGACGTGCTCGCCGACGACCTGGAGGCGGTGCTCGCCGCGACCCTCGCGCCCGGCGAGAAGGCGGTGATCGCCGGTCACTCGATGGGCGGGATGACCGTGCTCGCGGCGGCCCGCAGGGACCGTTTCCGCGCGCACGCGGCCGCCGTCCTGCTGTGCAGCACCGGTGCCTCACGGCTGGTCGACGAGTCCACCGTCGTACCACTGCGGGCCGGGCGGCTGCGGACCTGGCTGACCGGGCACGTCCTCGGGTCCAAGGCGCCCCTCGGACCGGTCACGCCGGTCGCCAAGAAGATCCTCAAGTACGCCACGATGGGCGCCGGTTCGGCCCCGCACATGGTGGAGGCGTGCGCCCGGATCGTGCACGCCTGCCCGCGCCGGGTGCGCCACGCCTGGTCGCAGGTGCTGAGCACGCTCGATCTCGACGACGCCGTACGGGAGTTGACGGTGCCGACGGCCGTGATCGTCGGCTCCGGCGACCGGATGACCCCGCCGGTGCACGCCCGGCGGATCGCCGACGCGCTGCCGGCCGGACTCGGCCTGACCGAACTGCCGGGCCTCGGCCATATGACCCCGGTCGAGGCGCCCGAGCTGGTCAGCGGGCGGATACGGACCCTCGTCACCACGTACACGCAGTTGAAGGAGGGCGCATGAGCAGGGTGAGCCTGGAGGGACAGGTCGTCGTCGTCACGGGCGCGGCGCGGGGCGTCGGCGAGCTGCTCGCCCGCAAGCTGTCCGCGCGCGGCGCGACGATCGCGCTGGTCGGCCTGGAGCCGGACCTCCTCAAGGAGGTCTCCGAGCGGCTGCACGGGGAGAGCGGCCACTGGTACGCCGACGTCACCGACCACGAGGCGATGGCCCGGGTCGCGGCGGAGGTGAAGGAGCGCTTCGGCAAGGTGGACGCCGTCGTCGCCAACGCGGGCGTGGCGAGCGGCGGGCCCTTCGTGGACTCCGATCCGCTGGCCTGGCGGCGGGTGATCGAGGTCAACCTCATCGGCTCGGCGGTGACGGCCCGCGCCTTCCTGCCGCTGCTGATGGAGAGCCGCGGCTATCTGCTCCAGATCGCCTCGCTGGCCGCGATCACCCCGGCGCCGATGATGACGGCGTACTGCGCCTCCAAGTCGGGCGTCGAGGCGTACGCGCACAGTCTGCGCGCCGAGGTCGGGCACCGGGGGGTGCGGGTCGGCGTCGGGTATCTGTCCTGGACCGACACGGACATGGTGCGCGGGGCCGATCAGGAGGACGTCATGCGTGAGTTGCGGCAGCGGCTGCCGTGGCCGTCGAACAAGACGTATCCGCTGGGTCCGGCCGTCGACCGGATCGTGGCCGGTATCGAGCGGCGCTCCTCGCATGTGTACGGGCAGTGGTGGCTGCGCGGGATGCAGGGGGTGCGCGGATATCTGCCGGGGCTCATCGGGACGGTGGGGCAGCGGGAGATGAAGCGGTTCGCGCCCCGGCTGGCGGGCATGCGGACCGGGCTGGTCGGGGCGGGCGGGGCGGCGGACGAGGAGGCCCGCGAGGAGGCCCGCGCTACGCAGCGTAGTTGATCGACATGCGCTCCGTGTCCGCCCGTGTGAATCTGGTCGAGGCCCCGGCAAGGGGCCTCAACCCCCCTCATCTCCCACAGGAGTGAACCCACATGGGTACGAAGGACAAGTTCAAGGACCAGTCCGAGCAGTGGCAGCAGCAGGCCAAGCAGAAGGCCCAGCAGGCCAAGGAGCAGGTCCAGCAGCGTGGTCGTCGTCATGAGACGGACGCGGAGTCCGAGCGGATGCGGCGCGAGGACGAGGATCGTCTGACGCGGGACGAGGTCTGACCGACGTCGCACGCGTGATGCAGGGTGCCCTTCCCCTTCGGGGGGAGGGCGCCTTGCGTTGTGCGGTGCGGTGCGGTGCGGTGCGTTGTCGGGTGCGGGTGCGTGGGGGCTGGTCGCGCAGTTCCCCGCGCCCCTAAAGGCACACAGCTCCCGGCGTCTCTGAAAGACGTCAGTTCCACGCGCCCCGAAAAGCACACAGCTCCCGGCGTCTCTGAAAGCGCCAGCTCCCCGCGCCCCTGAAGAACACAGCTCCCGCGTCTCAAGAACCTTGCCGGGGTGGGAGTTTCGGGCGGGAGCGGTTGGGGGCCGTGCTGTAGTCCGGGGGGGATGCCGGGGGGTTCGTGGTGAGGAGGTCCAGGGCCAGGCGGATCGCGTCGTCCATCTGGGCGTGGCGGCCCTCGGCCCAGTCGAGCGGGGTGCGCAGGACCTCCAGGTCGGGGATGACGCCGCGGTTCTCGACGGACCAGCCGTACGCGTCGAACCAGGCCGCGTTCATCGGTACGGTGATCACCGTACCGTCGCCGAGCTGGTGGCGGCCGGTCATGCCGACCACTCCGCCCCAGGTGCGCTGGCCGACCACGGGGCCGAGGTCCAGCAGTTTGAAGGCCGCGGTGATCATGTCGCCGTCGGAGGAGGTCGCCTCGTCGGCGAGCGCGACCACCGGGCCGCGGGGGGCGTTGGAGGCGTACGACACCGGCTGGGCGTTGCGGGTGAGGTCCCAGCCCAGGATGGTGCGGGTCAGCTTCTCCACGACCAGTTCGCTGATGTGGCCGCCGGCGTTGCCGCGCACATCCACGATGAGCGCGGGCCGGGACACCTCCATGCGCAGATCGCGGTTGAACTGGGCCCAGCCGGAGCCGCCCAGGTCGGGGATGTGCAGATAGCCGCACTTGCCGCCGCTCAACTCCCGTACCACCGCGCGCCGTTTGGCCACCCAGTCCTGGTAGCGCAGGGGGCGTTCGTCGATCAGCGGGACGACCGCCACCCGGCGGGAGCGGCCCGCCTCGCCCTCGGCGGGGGTGAACGTCAGCTCCACCGTCGTACCGCCCGCCCCGGCCAGCAGCGGGTAGGGGCCGGTCACGGGGTCCACGGGGCGGCCGTCGACATGGGTGAGCACCGCGCCCTCGCGGATGCCGGTGCCGGCCAGCGGTGAACGGGCCTTGGAGTCGGAGGAGTCGCCGGGCAGGATCCGCCGCACGGTCCAACCGCCGTCCCGCAGCACGAGGTTGGCGCCCAGCAGGCCCTGGCGGCGCTGGTAGTGGGGTGGTCCCTCGTTGCGGCGGGCGGGGGTGACGTAGGCGTGGGAGGTGCCCAGTTCGCCCAGCACCTCGCGCAGCAGATCGGCGAACTCGTCGGGGGAGGCGACCCGTTCGACCAGCGGGCGGTACTGGTCGAGGACCGCGTCCCAGTCGATCCCGCACATTCCGGGGTCCCAGAAGTAGGCGCGGGTCAGCCGCCCGGCCTCGTCGTAGGACTGGCGCCACTCTGCGCCCGGGTCGACCTCGTGGAGGATGCGGCGCAGGTCGATCCAGACGGTCGAGTCGAGGTCCCCGGACTCGGTGGACGGCACGGCCCGCAGCTCGCCCTCGTCGACCACGACCAGCCGGGTGCCGTCGCCGCTGACCGCGAACCAGTCGAGGTCGCCGACGAGTTCGGACCGTTTCGCCTTGCTGATGTTGAAGTACTCCAGGGTCGGACGGCCGCTGGTGTCGTCAGGGTTGGCGAAGGTCTCGCCGAGCGCGCCGGAGATCGGCCAGCGCAGCCACACCAGTCCGCCGCCGGCCACCGGGTACAGCGCCGAGTACTTGGACGCGGAGACGGGGAACGGCGTCACCCGGCTCTCCAGCCCCTCGACCTCGACGGTGACCGTGCCGTCGGCGCCGTTCTCGTCCTCGGTGGGGTCCAGGCCCCCGGCGGCGGGACGGCCCTCCGGGGTGAGCGCGAAGGGGGAGGGGGTCGCGGAGGACAGCGGCACGAGGTAGGGGCGGCAGCCGAGCGGGAAGGAGAGGTCGCCGGTGTGGACGTCGTAGACCGGGTCGAAGCCGCGCCAGGAGAGGAAGGCGAGATAGCGGCCGTCGCGGGTGAAGACGGGGTTCTCGTCCTCGAACCGGCCATTGGTCACGTCGACGATCAGGCGGTCCTTGATGCGGGCCATCTTGATCTGCCGCAGCGAGCGCCCGATCCCCGGGTGCGACCAGGTCAGCCAGGCCCCGTCCGGGGAGAACGCCAGGTCCCGGACGGGCCCGTTGACCGAGGCGATCAGCTCGGTCACCTCCCCGTTGGAGTCCTCGGTCGCGTCGATGAGGAGGAGCCGGCCGTCGTGCGCGGCGATGGCGAGCCGTTCGCCCTCGGGGTCGGAGATCATCTCCAGCACCCGGCCCAGTTCGCCGGAGGCCAGCCGGCGGGGCGGGCGGTCACCGGTGGCCCGGGGCAGATAGGCGATCTCGACGGCGTCCTCGCCCTCGGCGTCCGTGACGTAGGCGACCTGGCCGCCGGAGCCGAGCATCTCGGGCAGCCGGACCCGGACGCCGGGGGTGTCGGTGATGGTCCGGGCGGGGCCGTCGCGGTGGGTGAGCCAGTACAGACTGCCGCGGACGATCACGGCACTGGCCCGGCCGGTCTCGTCGACGGAGATGCCGTCCACGTGCTGGGCGGCCGGGATCTGGTAGGGCCGCCGCCCGGCCCGCGGTCCGCTCAGCCGCACGTCGAGCCGGCGCGGCTCGGAGCCGGCCGTGAGGTCGTCGACGATCCACAGGTCGCCGGCGCACTGGTAGACGATCCGGGTGCCGTCGGTGGAGGCGTGCCGGGCGTAGAACGCGTCGTGGTCGGTGTGCCGGCGCAGGTCGGTGCCGTCGTAGGCGCAGGAGTAGAGGTTGCCGACGCCCTCGTGGTCGGAGAGGAACGCGACCCGGCCGCCGGCCAGCAGCGGGCAGGCGAGATGGCCGTCGAGGTCGGGCAGCAGCCGCTGTCCGTGCAGCCAGAGCCGGCCCATGGCGCCGCCCCGGTAACGCTTCCAGGCGGCGGGTTCGTGCGGGGGTGTGCCGGTGAGCAGCAGGGTGCGGTGCTCGCCGTCGAGGTCCGCGGTCTGGAGGTCGGTGACCGGGCCCCAGGGCAGTTTGCGGCCGGGGGAGCCGTCGGTGGGGAGCTTGTAGGCCCAGGTGAAGTAGGAGAAGGGCTCGCCCTGGGAGGTGACGGCCAGGATGTCGCTGTGGCCGTCGGCGTCGGGGGGCGTCCAGCCGCAGACCTGGGTGTCGGTGCTGCCCCAGTAGGTCAGCCGCCGCCCTGGGCCGCCGTCGACCGGGGTCAGATGGATCTCGGGGACGAGACTGTGCCAGGTCGTGTAGGCGATCCGGCTGCCGTCGGGCGAGAAGCGGGGGTGTCCGGCCTTGGTGCGGTCGACGGTGAGCCGCCAGGCGCGGCCGGGGCCGTCGAGGGGGGCCAGCCAGAGATCGTCCTCGGCCACGAAGCAGAGCAGGTCACCGTTGATGTGGGGCAGACGCAGATAGCTCACCTCCCCATGCTTTTCCGGTGACTGGGGCCGGGCAACTCGTGCCGCGCCGGTGCGCCGTCCCGGGCGCCTTCTTATGTGCTCTTCACAGAAGTGAGCCAGCACACGTACGAAACGGTTTCGTTTCGTTGAGGCGAGGGGTATCTTCATGGAGTACGCAACACCGAGACGCCGGACCGGCGGAGCAGGAAGGGTGAGGGGCATGACTGAGACCACGACGGTGCGTCGCAGTCGCATCACGCCCGAGCGTGAGGCCGAGCTGTACGCGGCCGTGCTCGACCTGCTGCGCGAGGTCGGCTACGACGCCCTGACCATGGACGCCGTCGCCGCCCGCACCCGATCCAGCAAGGCCACGCTCTACCGCCAGTGGGGCGGCAAGGCCGAACTGGTCGTGAAGGCGCTCAGACACAGCAAGCCGGACCACTCCGACCTGATCGACACCGGCTCCCTCCGCGGTGACCTGCACGCCCTGGTGATGCTCGAGGACGACTGCACCATCGAGCAGAACTCCGCGCTGATGCGGGGTGTCGCCATGGCGATGCACAACAACCCCGATCTACGCCAGGCGTTCCGGGCGCAGCTCGTGGAGCCCGAGATGAACGGGTTCCACCAGGTGGTCCAGCGCGCCGTCGACCGGGGCGAGGTCCGCCCGGACTGTCCGGCCCTGGAGTTCCTGCTGCACATGATGGTCGGTGGCTTCGCCACCCGGGCGCTGCTGGACGACCAGCCGCCGACCCAGGCCTTCATGCGTTCGTACATCGACGCCGTGGTCCTCCCCGCCCTCGGCGCCCCCACCTCCTGATCCACCCGACCGTCCCCGCGGTCCGCCCTTCCTGACGTCACCGCTCACGTCGTCGGGCCGATCACCCCTGCCTCCGCGCCGGGCTGATCACCCCTGCCCTGTACCGCACACGACCTGACCGGGAGTACGCCTCCGTGGCCACGTTCCTCTACAAACTCGGCCGGCTCGCCTTCCGGCGACGGCACTTCGTCGCCCTGATCTGGGTCGCCCTGCTGACCCTCGCGGGCGTCGGCGCGGCCTCCGCGCCCGCCGCCGGCAACTCGTCCTTCTCCATTCCGGGTACGGAGGCGCAGAAGGCCTTCGACCTCCTCGAACAGCGCTTCCCCGGCATGAGCGCCGACGGCGCCACCGCCCGGGTCGTCTTCAAGGCCCCCGACGGCGAGAAGATGACGGACGCCGCCCACAAGGCCACCGTCGAGAAGACCGTGAAGGAGCTGTCCGACGGCTCCGAGGTCGCCTCCGTCGCCGGCCCCTACGAGGGCAACGCCGTCAGCAAGGACGGCTCCATCGCCTACGCCTCCGTGAGCTACAAGGTCTCCGGCATGGAGCTGGAGGACTCCTCGCGCGACGCGCTGGAGACGGCCGCCGACGAGGCACGGGACGCGGGACTGACCGTCGAGATCGGCGGTGACGCGCTCCAGACGACCCCGGAGACCGGCGCCACCGAGATCATCGGCATCGCGATCGCCGCGGTGGTCCTGGTCATCACCTTCGGCTCGCTGCTCGCGGCCGGACTGCCGCTGCTGACCGCGATCATCGGCGTCGGCATCGGTGTCTCGACGATCGCGGCGCTGGCCGCCGCCCTGGACCTGGGCTCCACCACCTCCACCCTGGCGTCCATGATCGGCCTCGCGGTCGGTATCGACTACGCCCTGTTCATCGTCTCCCGCTACCGCGCCGAACTCGCCGAGGGCCGCAGCCGTGAGGACGCGGCGGGCCGCGCCGTCGGCACCGCGGGCTCCGCGGTCGTCTTCGCCGGACTGACCGTCGTCATCGCCCTGGTGGGTCTGTCGGTCGTCAACATCCCGATGCTGACGAAGATGGGCGTCGCGGCCGCCGGCACGGTGGTCATCGCGGTCCTCATCGCGCTCACCATGATCCCCGCGCTGCTCGGTTTCGCGGGCCGCCGGGTGCGTCCGGCGGGCGAGAAGAGCAAGCTGCTCGGCGGCGGCCGCGCCAAGTCCGCCGCGAAGGCCGCGAAGCCCAACATGGGCACCCGCTGGGCGAGTTTCGTCGTACGGCGTCCCGTCGCCGTGCTGCTGCTCGGGGTGCTCGGCCTCGGTGCCGCGGCCGTCCCGGCGGCCTCGCTGGAACTGGGCCTGCCCGACGACGGCGCCCAGCCGACGTCCACCACCCAGCGCAAGGCGTACGACCTGCTCTCGGAGGGCTTCGGCCCCGGCTTCAACGGCCCGCTGATGATCGTCGTCGACGCCAAGGGCAGCGACGACGCCAAGGCCGCCTTCACCGAGGTCGGCGACGAGATCAAGGGCCTGAAGGACGTGGTCACCGTGACCCCGGCGGCCCCCAACAAGGCCGGCGACACGGCGACCATCACCGTCATCCCGGACTCCAAGCCGTCCTCCGCCTCCACCGAGGAACTGGTCCACGCGATCCGCGACAAGGGCTCCGACATCAAGGCGAGCACGGACGCCGAGGTGCTGGTCACCGGCTCGACGGCGATGAACATCGACGTGTCGCAGAAGCTCAACGACGCGCTGATCCCGTATCTGATCCTGGTGGTCGGCCTCGCCTTCCTGCTGCTGATCGTGGTCTTCCGCTCGATCCTGGTCCCGCTGAAGGCGGCCCTGGGCTTCCTGCTCAGCGTGATGGCGGCGCTCGGTGCGGTCGTCGCGGTCTTCCAGTGGGGCTGGCTCTCCGGCCTGATGGGCGTCGAGGAGACCGGGCCGGTCATGTCGATGATGCCGATCTTCATGGTCGGCGTGGTCTTCGGCCTCGCGATGGACTACGAGGTGTTCCTCGTGACCCGGATGCGGGAGGCGTACGTCCACGGCGAGAAGCCGAGCCAGGCGGTGGTGACGGGCTTCCGGCACGGCGCCCGGGTGGTCACGGCCGCGGCGGTGATCATGATGGCCGTCTTCGCCGGGTTCATCGGATCCAGCGAGTCCATGATCAAGATGATCGGCTTCGGCCTCGCGATCGCCGTCTTCTTCGACGCGTTCATCGTGCGCATGGCGATCGTGCCGGCGGTGCTGGCGCTGCTCGGCAAGCGGGCCTGGTGGCTGCCGAAGTGGCTGGACCGCGCCCTGCCCAACGTGGACGTCGAGGGCGAGGGGCTGCGCACGCGGTCCGACGCCGGTGACGAGGACCGCGAACTGGTCCGCGCCTGACGGCCCGGACCTGCTGAAAAAGACCGCCGGTGAGGGCTCCGTGGGGACGGGGCGCCCTCACCGGCACTTTTCTGTGGTGACCTGCTTTGTGACCCACTTTCGGGTGACGGCCCGGCCGTGCGGGTCCCCGGAACGCCGTCGCCGTCGGCACTTCTGCCTATTCAGGGCATTGATGGACATTGCAGTCGACTGTCACCGATATGTGATGGATATGTAACGGACGGCGCCATCGAGTCACTTGTGGCGGATCGGATGCGCAAGTGTGAGCTCTGCGACCAAGTGGTCGCAACCCGCACAAAGCAAGGAGATCTTGTGTCCGTTTCCGCTGTTTCCGCCCGCCGTCTCGCCGCCGCGGCTCTCGCCGCCGCAGCCGTGACCGGGGCGGCGGCGCTGCCGGCGTCCGCCGCCGACGCGCGTCCGAACCGGCCGGTCGTGAAGATCAGCGCCGTGCAGTACGACGCGCCGGGCCGGAACGACCGCTCCGCCCGCTCCCTCAACCAGGAGTGGGTCGAGCTGACCAACACCACCCGCCAGACGGTGAACCTGAACGGGTGGAAGCTCTCGGACCGGGACGGTGACACCTACACGTTCCGCAACTACCGTCTCGCCCCCCGCGCCACCGTCCGCGTCCACACCGGTGTCGGCCGCGACACCCGTACGGACGTCTTCCAGGACCGCCGTCGCGAGGTGTGGGACAACCGCTCCGACACGGCCACCCTGCGCACCGACCGCGGCCGCTTCGTCGACTCCGCCTCGTGGGGCCGCGACCGCCACCACGGCGGCTGGGGCGACGACCGCCGCCACGGCAACGACGACCGCCGCAACGGTCACCACGGCAACGACAACGACCGCCGCCACGGCCACGACGGCCGCGACCGCCACTGACGCCGCACACCGCGGAAGGCGCGCCCATCCCTTCGGGGGTGGGCGCGCCGTCGTGTGTGCGGGTGTGTCCGCTCCCGGCCGGTCGCGGGGGCGAATGTAAGGAAAATGTGCACTCGTGTGATTGAATCAGTAACTAACTGGCCAGTTGGCGAAAACTGATCGCCCGGCTCCTTCATGCACGCACGCTCCAGGCAGAGAGATCCACCTCCCCATGAACGCCACAGTTTCCGGTTTCTACTACGGCGCCGTGACCCCGATAGCCGCCTACGTCATGGCGTGTCTGGGCGCGGCGCTGGGACTGCGGTGCACCACCCGCTCGCTCCGCAGGGCCCAGCGCGGCCGCCGCGCCGGCTGGCTGATGCTGGGCGCGGTCTCCCTCGGCTGCGGCATCTGGAGCATGCACTTCATCGCGATGATCGGCTTCAGCGTCCAGGGCGCCCTGGTCACCTACGACCCCGCGACCACCCTGCTCAGCCTCCTCGTGGCGATCGCCGTGGTCGCCGTCGGCGTCTTCCTGGTCGGCTACCGCGGAGCCGCGCCGCTCAATCTCGGGGTGGCGGGCGTCGTCACCGGGCTCGGGGTGGCGGCCATGCACTACCTCGGCATGGCGGCGATCCAGACCAGCGGCACCGTGCACTACTCGACCCCGGCCGTCGTCCTGTCCGTGGTGATCGCCGTCGTCGCCGCGACCGCCGCGCTGTGGGCGGCCGTCTCCGTCCACGGGCTCTGGTCCAGCCTGGGCGCCAGCCTCGTGATGGGCGTCGCGGTGACCGGCATGCACTACACCGGCATGGCCGGCGTCTCCGTCCACCTCCACGGCGGGACCGCCATCTCCCAGTCGTCCGCGAGCCTGCTGGCGTTCCTGCTGCTCATGCTGGCCGGCCCGCTGGCGGTGCTGCTGATCGCGGCCGTCATCGTGATGTTCGACCCCGACATGATGCTCGGCGAGGACGAGCGCCCCGCCGCGGTCCCCGCGCCCGACCCCGACCCCACAATGCAGTCGCCCGGGTTCGGCACGCACCACTAACGTGCCGTCCATGACGACAGCCGCCCACCCCCGTTTCGCCGAAGCCCTGCACGCCCTGGGTCTCGACGACGTGCAGCCGCGCGTCCGCCGCTTCCCCGACGCGACCCGCACCGCCGCCGAGGCCGCCGCCGCGATCGGCTGCGAGCTGAGCCAGATCTGCAAGTCGCTGATCTTCGCGGCCGACGGCGAACCGGTGCTCGTCCTGATGGACGGCGCCTCCCGGGTCGACGTGGAGCTGGTGCGCAGGGAACTCGGCGCCGAACGGGTCACCCGGGCCGCCGCCGACGTCGTACGGGAGACCACCGGGTACGCCATCGGCGGCGTCCCGCCCTTCGGGCACATCACCCGGACCCGGGTGCTCGCCGACCGGTCGCTGCTCGCGCACGACGAGGTGTGGGCGGCGGCCGGCACCCCGCACACCGTGTTCCCCATGGCCCCCGAGGCCCTGGTCGCCCACGCCGCCGCGACCCTGGTGGACGTGCGCGAGCGCACCTCGTGACCCCGCTGGTCACCACGGCCGTCCTGCTCGCCGCGTTCACCCACGCCGGGTGGAACGCCATCGCCCACCGGATCACCGACAAACTCGTCGGCTTCACGCTGATCTCCGGCGGCGGCATGCTCATCGGCCTCGCCCTCCTGCCCTTCACCCGCACCCCGGCACCCGGAGCCTGGCCGTATCTGTTCGGTTCGGCCGGCATCCACCTTGCTTGTCGGGTGGGGTGCCCGGTCCTTCAGGGCCGGGGTGAATGCCCGCTCCCGCGTGGCGGGGCAGGGGGAGCCGAATCGCCGTCAGGGGGATTCGGCGTCTCGGGAGGGACGGCGGGTGGGGCTGGGACCGTCCTCGAACCGTTCGTGATGTCGGCGGGTTGAGGGCCCTGCGGTCGGGGTTGCCCAGATGGACGAAGGCGTTGCCGGTCACTCTCATGGGTGATGTTGGTCGAAGGCGTGCGCGGGTGGGGAACGGGGTGGCTAGGTTCGCGGCATGTCTCGTTTCCGGATGTATCCGTCGCCCGCGCAGGCCGAGCAGATGCTCACGCACTGCGCGCACGCGCGCTACGTCTGGAATCTCGCCGTCGAGCAGCATGCGCACTGGCGCCGGTGGCGCAGGTCCGCGCCGGGTTTCGTCGAGCAGTGCCGTCAGCTCACCGAGGCCCGGCGCGAGAACGAGTGGCTGGGTTCGGGGAACGCGGATGTGCAGCAGCAGGCGCTCAAGGACTTCGCCCGGGCCAAGAACGCCCGCTTCACGTCCGGGTTCGGTGAGCCGACCTGGCGCAGGAAGCATGTGCACGAGGGTTTCCGGGTCATCGGCACCGACCGTGTGCCGGAACATCACGCGGACGGGTCGGCGAAGCTGAACGCGAAGACCGGCAGGCAGGTCATGGGCCGCTCGGTCGTGGTGCAGAGGCTGAACCGGCGGTGGGCGCAGGTGAAGGTGCCGGGCTGCGGCTGGGTCCGCTTCCGCCTCAGCGTCCGGGGCAAGGGCGCGCGGCTGCCCGCCGCGAAGACGTTCCGGGTCATCTTCCGCAGCGGGCAGTGGCACATCGCCTTCGCCGTCGTCCCTGAGCCGGTCCCGGCGCCCGGCACGGACACGGTGATCGGCATCGACCGGGGGGTCACAGTCACCGTTGCCCTGTCGGACGGCCGGAAGCTGAACTGCCCGCAGCTCACCCTCAAGGAACGCGCCCGGATCCGCAAGCATCAACGGCGTGCGGCACGGGCGAGGAAGGACAGCGCCCGGAAGTCGGCCGAGTACGCGAAGGTGGCCAGGCTCAAGGCGCGGGAGGCGAACCGGCGCAAGGACTGGTGCGAGAAGACCAGCACCATGCTCGCCCGCTCCTATGACCTGGTGCGGTTCGAGAAACTGAACATCAAGAGCATGACCCGCTCCGCGAAGGGAGCCGTGGAGCAACCCGGAAGGAACGTGGCACAGAAGTCCGGTCTTAACCGGGCGATCCTCGCCCAGAGCTGGGGCCTCCTGCGGCAGCGTACCGGGCACAAGGCGCCCGGCCGGGTCGAGGATGTTCCCGCCCCCTACACGAGTCTGCGGTGCAGTGCCTGTGGTTGGATCGACAAGAACTCGCGCAAGAGCCAAGCCGAGTTCGTCTGCTCCTCCTGCGGCTTCACCTGCAACGCGGACAGCAACGCAGCAATCAACGTCGCGGCAGGACAGGGCGGTATCCCACGCCCCCGGCGCACAGCCGGTGCCGGAGGGACGACACCGCCCATCAAGCGGTCGAGCGTCCGTGAACCCCAACCCACATGGGTTGGAATCCCCCTCTTTTAAGAGGGGGAGGATGTCAAATCGCCTACTACGCCCTGCTGATGCGGTCGTTCAGGCTGGGCGACTTCGGCCAGGCGTACCCCCTCGCGCGCGGCTCCGCGCCGCTCGTCGTCACCGCCCTGGCCGCCGTGTTCGCCCACGAGGTCCCCGACGGCTGGGCCGCCGCCGGCATCGCGCTGTCCTGCGCGGGCCTGACCGGCGTCGCCCTGTGGGGACTTCGCGGACGGCGGCCGAACTGGGCGGCGATCGGCGCCGCGTTGGCGACCGGCCTGACGATCGCCGCGTACACCGTCGTCGACGGCCTCGGCGTCCGCGCCGCCGACTCCCCGCTCGGCTACATCGCCTGGCTGATGGCGATCCAGGGCGTCGTCATCCCGGCCTACGCCGTGGCTCGTTGGCGCGACCGCACCCCGTCCCTCCTCCGCCCCTTCGCCGCCCTCGGCCTCCTGGGCGCCGCCCTCTCGGTCGCCGCCTACGCCCTCGTCCTGTGGGCCCAGACCCGAGCCGAACTGGCCCCGGTCGCGGCCCTGCGCGAGTCGTCGATCATCGTCGGCGCGGCCATCGGCGCCCTCTTCTTCAAGGAACGCTTCGGCGCTCCGCGCGTCGCGGCGGCGGTGCTGCTGGTGGCGGGGATCGGGTTGATGCTGCACGCCGGGTGACGTGGCCCGGGGGTACCGAGTGCGCGGGTCAGAGTGTCCGACGGTCCGGCGGAGTGATCTGGATGGCGAGGGCGCCGAGGGACTCCTTCTCCGGTGGATAGATGGCGCGGATGTTGGCGAGTTGTTGTTCGCCGGTGGCGGTCGGGTTCACCGAGGCCGGCCCCTCGCCGTCGAGCAGGGCTTCGAAGTCGGGGCACTCGGTGATCCGCTCGACTTTCACGTCACAGGTCTCGTCGGTGCCCTTGATGCGGAAGCGAAGGATGTCGCCGACGGCGAGGTCCGCGAGGTGCGGGTACTTCACCCGTACCTCGATGGTCTTGGCTCCTGCGGTGACGAGGTCGAAGTACTCGCGGTAGAGGTGGAGTTCGCGGACACGAGGGCTGGTGTGTGTCATGGGGCGGGAACACTCCTGGATGCCTGTGCGGTCATCATGCGGCCGATCTCAGTGGCCGAGTACGAACGGAAGAAATGCGGGGGGCGAGGACAGCAAGGTATCGGTCATGGACAGCAGTTGATCCGCGTACTCTCCGACGGTGCCGGGCCATCGCCGGGTGTCGAGCATCCAGTCGGACGCACCCTCGGGCAAGGGCGCGTGGCCCTCGCGGATCAGCGACTTGGACAGTTTGGCGCCGGTGTCGGTGACGACCTGCGGGCAGAAGAGGCGAGCGGGAAGCCGGCCACGGGTGAGGCCGACGGCTTGAAGGGCTTCGTCGACCAGATGGCATCCGAAGACCCAGTCCCCACCCTTGACCATGACGTGCAGGGTGCCGGGGGAGTCGGAAAGGGCCAGCTCCTTGACCAGGTTGCGGTACAGCGTGGCCAGGTCGAGGTAGGCGCCTCCGGCCCGTGTGACGGCGGTCCGAAAGGGGCCGTGATGGAGACAGACCGCGACCACCTGGGCAGTCTCGCGGTCGGTGAGGCGGACATGCGTGCGCTCGGCGTGCTTCTCGGCCCAACCGCAGCCGTGGTGCGGGCAGGGGATGCGCAGGTGCGGGATACCGGTGGAGGGAGCGAGCCACCAGCGGGCGGCGTCGATGCGGGGCAACAGACGCAGCCAGGTCCGGCGGAACGACTCGCCGCCCTGCTGACGACTGTAGGTCTCGACCTGGTGGGGGACGTCCAGCCGCCGGGACAGCGCGGTGAACAGGGGCTCGTAGAGGGCTCCGACGAGGTCGCTCAGTGCCTGGTCACCCAGAGCCTGGGCGTAGGCGCGTTGGTAGCGATGCCCGCTGACCGGGTCGGTGGTCAGCTCGTAGGGGGCGTTGTCGAGTGCGCTGAACAGGACTTCGGACGGGATGCCGAATCGGTCGCGCAGACGGCCGGCCATGGCGAAGGCCAGGGACTGCACGAGTGAGGTGCCGATGTGCGGGGCGCCGTTGATCTGAGTGCCGACGATCAGCACGATCCGCTGGGGTGCGGTGGCCCGGATGCGTGGACGCAGGATGTCCTCGGCGCGATGGAGGGCGTTGGCGAGGACGGTGGTCGGTGAGGTGGGGTGGGTCGTCATGGGATGTCCCCCTGGGGTGAGTCGGGGCCGAGGCGGAACGCCGCCCAGACGCACTTGCCGGGGCCATGGCGTTCATCCACGCCCCAGTGGTCGGCGACCGCGGAGACGAGGAAGAGGCCGCGGCCGCCGGAGTCGGTGCTCCGCGCCTCTCGCTCGACGGGTGTGCCGTTGCCCGCGTCATGCACCTCGACGCGCAGCACACCGGCGTGCAACTCGACGCGTACGAGGATCCGACCGCCCGCGGGCGCGCCGTGCAGGACAGCGTTGGTGGCGAGTTCGGAAGTGCACAGTCGGATGTCGTCGAGGCGTTCGGTCCGGCCCCATCGGGCAAGCGTCTCGGCGACGAAGGAGCGGGCGGCACTCGGGGTCATCCGGCGTCGGTGGAAGAGCATCGTCTCTCGCTCGACGGCACCGTCGGCGGCCTGATCCGGTGCGAGGGCGTCCGGCTCGGACAGTCTGCTGGGCATGACCAACAGCCAACCGCTGTCGCTCGTTCGGGTCGGGAGCCAGCGCGGGGGCCATGCGAGGGGCCACTATGGGGGCCAGACCTCACGGCGACGGGGAGAGGGGATGGGCGACAGGGGGATCGGCGCACTGCTCACCGTGCTGCGTACCGAGCGCGGCTGGTCCCAGCAGCGGGTGGCCGACGAGTTCAACGCCCTGGAGGGGCGCGCCACCAAGACCGGCAAGGAGATCGGGCGCTACGAGCGCGAGGTGCGGATCCCGGTGCCGTACACGCGGAAGTACCTGGCTCTGGTGTTCGGCGTCGATGCCGCGGAGCTCGACCGGGCGGTCGGGGTCAGCAAGAGCCGACGGAGCGGCAGCAGCACTGAAGTTCCGCAACAGGGGCTGTCGGCAGTTGCTTTGGGGCGTTCGGGCC
Organism: Streptomyces sp. CAI-85; assembly: GCF_013363615.1. Taxonomy (NCBI): domain Bacteria; kingdom Bacillati; phylum Actinomycetota; class Actinomycetes; order Kitasatosporales; family Streptomycetaceae; genus Streptomyces; species Streptomyces sp. CAI-85. Next base: position 464,484 of record NZ_JAANNX010000002.1, read on the forward strand.
TACCCACGGGTGCCGTGTCGGCGGACGCGGTGGAGTCGGCGGAGTTCGCCCGGTTCATCGTGCACCGCAACGCCGACGTGCTCGTCGTGGAGCAGGTGGAAGCCGATGTCGCCCGGCTGGCCCGGAGCTATGTCAGTCACCCCCTGCTGGAGCTGTATGTCGAGATCAAGCGACTGCGGAACGGGGTGTTCGAGCTGTTGCGCGGGCGGCAGCATCCCCGGCAGACCACCGACCTGTACGTCGCGGCCTCGCGTCTGTGCGGCCTGTCCGCCCACGTCTGTCTGGACCTGGGTGACTATGACTCCGCGGCCACGCACGCCCGTACCGCCCGGATGTGCGCGGAGGCCGCCGGCCACGAAGGGATGTCGGCCTGGGTACGAGCCGTCGAATCCCTGATCGCCTACTGGACCGGACGGTACGAGCAGGCGGCACGACTGGCACAGATGGGGCGACAGCACCGGGCCGGCGGGAGCATCGGGGCCCGGCTGGCGAGCCTGGAAGCGCGGGCGCTCGCCATGGCCGGGGACCGGGTGGGCGTGGTGGCCGCGCTGGCGGACGCCGAGCGTTTTCGTGAGGCCATGGCGGAGCAGGACGAGGTGCCCGGCGTTTTCGCGTTCCCGGCGGCCAAGCAGTTCACGTACGCCGGTACGAGTCACCTGGCACTGGGCGGGCGGGAGCACGTCCGACAGGCCGTGGTCAGCGCGGACACCGCGATCCGGCTCTACCGCAGTGCCGAGGACGACGACCGGTCGGTGGGTGATCTGTTCGCCGCCCATGTCGATCTCGCCCGCGGCCATCTGCTGCTCGGCGATCTGGACGGCACCGAGGCGATGCTCGGCTTCGTCCTCGACTCCTCGCCGAAGCGCATGTCGGCCAGCATCGTGAGACGGCTCGTCGCTCTGGGCCGGGAGCTGAGCGGGCCGCAGTACGGTGGGGTCGCGCAGGCTGCGCACCTGCGCGACCGACTCCAGCACACGGCCGTCCTCGCGGCCTCGCCCGCCGCCCGTCCTCCGGAGCCGCCGACGTGACCGACCTGTCCGCCGCACGCGCCGCCGCCGTCACCGACCGGGGCCGCCTCGCCGGAAGCGCCTACAGCAGCGATCGGGATCTCGCCGCCCGCCAGTCGCTGTACCAGTGGCAGACACCGCGCTACGACCTGCCCGGCATCGTCGCCGACCGGTTGAGCGGCGTGCGCGGGCGGGTGGTCGATGTCGGCTGCGGCAACGGCAAGTTCGTCCAGCGGCTTCGCGAGGACCGGCCAGATCTGTCGCTGCTCGGTCTGGACATCGCCCCCGGCATCCTCGCCGGAGTGCCCGGCCCGGTCGCCGTGGCGGATGCCACCCGCCTGCCACTGGCCGACGAGAGCGTCGACGGCGTCCTGGCGTTGCACATGCTGTACCACGTTCCCGACATCCCGCGGGCGGTCAGGGAGCTGTCTCGCGTCGTCACCCGCGACGGGTCGGTGATCGTCTCCACCAACAGCGACCGGGACAAGGGTGAACTGGACGGCCTGTGGCGCCGGGCCGCGGGTGACGTGCTCGGCACCGGGCGTGGTCCGGCTCGCATCTCGCTCAGCGCCCGGTTCTCTCTGGAGAAGGCCCCGGCTTACCTGGGAGAGGAGTTCGGCCAGGTGGAGACGATCGAGCTGCCCGGCACCATCACCGTCCACGATCCTGAACCGGTGATCGCGCACATGGCCTCCTACCGGGCATGGGCGGACCAGCACGACGTGCCGTTCGAGGCCACGATCGACCGGGCCCGCGCGATCCTTGCCGAACGCATCGCGCGGCACCGGGCCTTCGAAGTCACGTGCCTGGGCGGCATCCTCGTCTGCCGCCGGGGGTGACGCGCCCTACGGGCGGGCGTAAGGGCGGGTCAGGATTTCCATGTTGTGGGTGTCGGGGTCGGGGAAGTAGGCGCCGCGGCCGCCGAACAGGTGGTTGATGCGGGCCGGTTCGGTGTGGGAGGGGTCGGCGTAGTAGGTGACGCCACGGGCCTCCAGGCGGGCGATCATCGCGTCGAACGCCTCCTCGGGGACGAGGAAGGCGTAGTGCTGGGGCTGGATCGGTTCGTCGCGCTTCTCGTAGTAGTCGAGGGTCACGCCGTTGCCGAGGTCGACGGGGAGGAAGGGGCCGAAGGGGGCTCCGACCGTGAGGCCGAGGACGTCGGCGAGGAACTCCGCCGAGCGGCGGCGGTCGCTCGCGTAGACGGCGGTGTGGTCGAGCCGGGCGAGTGCGGTCATGTGAAGGGTCTCCGTGTCCTGGGGTGGTGGTGCCGAAGAGCAGCAGGGAGGACGGAGAGGGTGGCGGGGCTCTGGCCCGCCCCGGGATCACGCCGAGGCCGGGCGTCTCACTCGTGCGTGGCCCAAGGCCGACCCGGCAGTCACCCGGCCGACGGTAGTGCGCCGGCATCCTCCGTCGCAACGGGGATTCCGGACGGTGCCGGAGGTGACTGGGTGCGGGGGCGCGTGCGGAGGCGCACCCTGGAAGCAGGTCTTCCGGAGGTGATCGTCATGATGCACACCACTGTGGGATGGCATGTCGAGCTGGAGTTCAAGGAGGACGGGCGGCGCACGGACGCGGCGGCCCTGGTCCGGTTGCCCGACGGCACCGAGGTCCGGGCGCACGGGCACGCGGTGCGGCACACCATCGACTCCGACCAGCCACGGGTGGGCGAGGAGATAGCGGGCGCCCGCGCGTTGAACGAGATCGCCATGCGGCTGCTCACCAAGGCGCACACGGAGATCGACGAGGCGTCGGGGCGGACCTCGCACCCGATCAACGTATAGCCGTGCGCAGCGCTCTCAGCAGGGCCTGGGCCCTCGGGTCCGCCGTCACGCTCGTCCGGAAGCCGTTGGTGACATAGCCGAACGCGAGGCCGGACTCCGGGTCGGCGAGGCCGAGGGCGCCGCCGCGGCCCGGGTGGCCGAAGGAGGCGGGTGACAGCAGCGGGGACGCGGCGCCGTGCAGCATCGAGCCGAGGCCGAACCGGGTGTGGACCACCAGGACCCGGTCCGGTCCGGCGGAGCGCTCACCGCGGGCCAGTTCGACCGTCTCCGGGGTGAACAGCCGCTTCCCGCCGTCGACCTCGCCGATGAGGGAGGCGTAGAAGCGGGCCAGGCCGTCCGCCGTCGCGATGCCGTTGGAGGCGGGCAGGACGGCCGCGCGGTAGCCGGGGTCGTTCTCGTCGGGCAGCGGGGTGATCGCGGCGAAGGCGCGCCGGGTGAGGGAGGAGGGGTCGGTCCAGGCGGCGGTGACGGCCGGCTTGGGCCTGGTCCTGAGCGCCCCCGTGGGCGCCGGCGCGTCGATCTTCCCCACGCGCCCCACCCGCGCCCGCTGCGCCTCGGGCAGTCCGAGCCACAGGTCGGCGCCGGCCGGTCCGGCGATCTCGTCGGCGATCCACGCGCCGACGCTGCGCCCGGTGACCCGGCGCACCAGCTCGCCCGTCAGCCAGCTATAGGTCTGCGCGTGGTAGCCGTGGTCGGTGCCCGGCTCCCACGCCGGGGCCTGTGCCGCGACGGCCGCGGCGCCGAGGTCGGGATCGGCGGCCTCGGCGGGGGTCAGCGGCCGGTCCAGCGCGGGCACGCCCGCCCGGTGGGCGAGCACGTGCCACACCAGGGTCCGCTCCTTGCCCGCCGTCTTGTACTCCGGCCAGTACGCCCCCACCGGCGCGTCCAGGTCCAGTTCGCCGCGCTGGTGCAGCAGCAGGAGGACGGCGGCGGCGACGCCCTTGGTCGCGGACCGCACGATCTGCGCGGTGCCCCGCTCCCAGGGGGCCGTGCCGTCGACGTCCCGGGTGCCGCCCCACAGGTCCACGACCTTGTGCCCGTCGCGGTAGACGGCCACGGCCGCGCCCCGGTCGCCGAGTGTCTCGAAGTTGCGTACGAACGCCTCCCGGACCGGCTCGTAGCCCTCGGCCACCGCACCGTGCACGTCCACGCCCACGTCCATCCGCCCCTTTTCCGCCACATCGCCTTCGACGCTCACCACAACACCCGCGTCCGGCCACTGATTCCTGTCCGGCGTCAGCCCAGCAGGATCGTCACGTCGATGTTGCCGCGGGTGGCGTTCGAGTACGGGCACACCTCGTGCGCCGCGTCGACCAGCTTCTCGGCGAGGCCGGCGTCGAGGATCGGCAGGGAGACGCTGAGGGCGACGGCGAGGCCGTACCCCTTGGTCCTGTTGGGGCCGATGCCCACCTTCGCGGCGACGGTCGAGCCGGCCAGGTCGTAGCCGGCCCGGTTGCCGACGAGGATCAGCGCGTTGTGGAAGCAGGCGCTGTAGCCGGCCGCGAAGAGCTGCTCGGGGTTGGTGCCGTTGCCGTCCCCGCCCAGCTCCGGCGGCATCGCCACCTTCAGCTTGATCTGCCCGTCCTGGCTGGTCACGAAGCCGTCGCGGCCGCCGTGCGCGGTGGCCTCGGCGACGTACATGATCTTCGTCGGACGGGTGTCGACCGCTTCCGTCTCGGCGCCTTCTGTCACGGCGGGGGACCTCCCAGCATTGTGCCCAACTGCATCGTGCACAAGGTACCGGCCGGTAGGTCGAGAGTCTCTCGGCAGGGGGAAGTTACCTCAGGTAACCATCATCGAGCCGTCCCGCCGCCGCCTGTGCCCGGTCCGCGAGCCGCCGCAGTTCCTCGCGCAGCCGCGCGACCTCCGTGTCCGCGAGATCCGTCGCCGCCATCAGTGCGCCCGGCACCCGCGCCGCGCGCCCCTTGAGTTCCTCGCCGCGCCCGGTGCACGCGACCAGCACCGAGCGCTCGTCCCGCGCCGCGCGCTCCCGGCGCACGAGCCCGGCCGCCTCCAGCCGCTTCAGCAGCGGCGACACCGTGCCGTAGTCGAGCCGCAGCGCCGCCGCCAGCTCCTTGACGGTCGTCTCGCCGCGCTCCCACAGCACCAGCAGCACGAGGTACTGCGGGTAGGTGAGGCCGAGTTCGTCGAGGAGCGGACGGTAGGCGGAGGTCACCGCCCGCTGGGCCGCGTACAGCGCGAAGCACAGTTGGTCGTCGAGCAGCAGTGAGCCGTCGCTCTCCTGGTTCGTCACGCGCCCATTGTCGCGGTGCGCGGGTCGAACCCGAAGGGCAACTCCAGCCGATGCGCGCTCATCAGCGCCTCGTCGGCGAGCAGTTCGCCGGTGCGCCCGTCGGCCGCGATCACGCCGTCGCTCAGGATGAGGGCGCGCGGGCACAGTTCGAGGGCGTACGGCAGGTCGTGCGTGACCATCAGGACGGTGACGTCCAACGCCCGCAGGATGTCGGCGAGTTCACGGCGCGAGGCGGGGTCGAGGTTGGAGGACGGCTCGTCCAGGACCAGGATCTCGGGGTCCATCGCGAGCACCGTCGCGACGGCGACCCGGCGGCGCTGTCCGAAGGAGAGGTGGTGCGGCGGGCGGTCCTTGAACTCGGCCATGCCGACCTGCCCGAGCGCGCGGTCCACCCGCTCCTCCAGCTTGGCGCCCTTCACCCCGGCCGCGGCCGGGCCGAACGCGACGTCCTCGCGGACCGTCGGCATGAACAACTGGTCGTCCGGGTCCTGGAAGACGATGCCGACCTTGCGCCGGATCTCGGCCATGTGCCGCTTGCCGACGGGCAGTCCGGCGACCGTGACCGTGCCGGCGCCGCCGCTCAGGATGCCGTTCAGATGCAGCACGAGGGTGGTCTTGCCGGCGCCGTTCGGCCCGAGCAGCGCGACCCGTTCGCCGCGCGCGACCGAGAAGTCCACGCCGAACAGGGCCTGATGGCCGTCGGGATAGGCGAAGGCGAGGCCGGAGACCTCCAGGGAAGCAGTGCTCACGGAATCCATCCCACCACGGCCGGCGAAGTCGTCGGAACTCACAGCGTCCACCCCACCAGGCACACCGCCAGCGCGGCGGCCGGCAGGGCGAAGGCGTACGACCACTGGGCCCGGGTCGCGCTCACCTCGTCGATCACCGGCATCGCACCGGCGTACCCCCGGCTCATCATGGCCAGATGCACCCGCTCGCCGCGTTCGTAGGAGCGGATGAACAGCGCGCCCGCCGACTTCGCGAGCACCCCCCAGTGACGGACCCCGGACGCCTCGAAGCCGCGGGACTCCCGGGCGATCCGCATGCGCCGCATCTCGTCGGTGATGAGATCGCCGTAGCGGATCATGAAGGAGGCGATCTGGACCAGCAGCGGGGGCAGCTTCAGCCGCTGGAGGCCGAGCAGCAGGGCGCGCAGCTCGGTGGTGGCGGCGAGGAGGACGGAGGCGGCGACGCCGAGGGTGCCCTTGGCGAGCACGTTCCAGGCGCCCCACAGGCCGTTGACGCTGAGGGACAGGCCGAGGACGTCCACCCGCTCGCCCTCCGCCACGAACGGCATCAGCACGGCGAACGCCACGAACGGCACCTCGATCAGCAGCCGCTTCAGCAGGAAGCCGGCCGGTACGCGCGCGCGGTGCGCGACGACCGCGAGCAGCAGCGCGTACACCCCGAACGCCCACATCGCCTCGCGCGGCGTCGAGACGACGACGACCACGAAGGCGAAGGCGGCGGCGAGCTTGGTGTGCGGCGGCAGCGCGTGCACCGGCGAGTGCCCGTGCCGGTACAGCCGGTGGGCGTGCCCCGCTCCCATGTCAGACGCTCGTGCTCGCCGGGGACACGTCCTCCGCACGGCGCCTGCGCACCGCCCAGAACACCGCGCTGCCCGCGACCACGGTCACGCCGACGCCGATCACGCCCGCGAGGCCGCCGGACAGCCGGGCGTTCGTCACGTCCTTGACGCCGTAGTCGGCGAGCGGGGAGTCGGCGGCCGCGTGGTCCTCGACCTTCTTGTCGATGCCCTTGTCCGCGGCGACCTTCTCCAGGCCGTCGGGGTTGGCGGAGGCGTAGAAGCTGACGAAGCCGGCCAGGACGAGCGAGGTGACCAGGCCGCCGATCCACAGCGTGCGCCGGGAGGTGCGCGCCGCGACGGGCGCCGTGGGCGCCTCCTCGGCCGGGGGCGCGTCCACGAGTTCGCCGTTGACCCGGAGCCGGAGCCGGGGCGTCAGACCGCGCGCGCCATGGACCAGGTCCGGGCGGACGGCGATGACGGCGCCCACGGTCAGCGCGGTGATCACGGCCTCGCCGATGCCGATCAGCACATGCACGCCGACCATGGCGGTCGCGACCTTGCCGATCGGGATGTCGGTGGTGCCGCCGATCCAGTAGATGAGGGTGAAGGCGAGGGCGGCGGCCGGCACGGACAGCAGCGCGGCGGTGAAGGAGGCCGCGGTCACCGAACGGCGGCTGCGCGGCAGCACCTTGAGCAGACCGCGGAAGACGGCGTACGCGACGACCGTCGTCACACCGGCCATGACGGTGATGTTGACGCCGAGCGCGGTCAGACCGCCGTCGGCGAAGAGGATGCCCTGCATCAGCAGGACCACGGACACGCACAGGACCCCGGTGAAGGGGCCCACGAGTATCGCGGCGAGCGCGCCGCCGAGCAGATGGCCGCTGGTCCCCGCCGCGACGGGGAAGTTCAGCATCTGCACGGCGAAGATGAACGCCGCCACGAGGCCGGCCAACGGGGCCGTGCGGTCGTCGAGTTCACGGCGCGCGCCGCGCAGGCTCACGGCGATGGCGCCGGCGGCGACGACTCCGGCGACGGCGGAGGTCGGGGCGTTGATGAATCCGTCGGGTACGTGCACCGTTCGATGATAGTGGCTTAATGCGAACGGTTCGCAAGAGCGAGTGGCTGGTTTTATCGCGGATGTGAGATGAGGCGGGGTACGAAAGGGCATATTCCGCCAGATGTGCGACATTGGAGGAGGAAGTGGTCGCCGCGGCTTCCGTGCGACGACTTCCGCCCAGGTCACGCTGCGTGAGAGGGTCGGCCGATGTCCGTAGTCGAGCAGTACGCGCGCGCCCATATCGTCACCGACGCGGACATGGTCGAGGAGGAACGCACGGCCGTCCCCGTCGTCCTGCGCTACGACCCCGACGACGATCCCCGCTCGGTGTGCGTCGGGCTCCCCGACCGGCACGAGTGGACCTTCGCCCGCACGCTCCTCGAACAGGGGCTGCGCGCACCGGCCGGCACCGGCGAGGTGCGGGTGTGGCCGTGCGGCCGGGTGCAGGCCGTCGTCGAGTTCCACTCCGCGCACGGTGTGTCGGTGGTGCAGTTCGAGTCGAAGGCGCTGGTCAGATTTCTGCGCCGCACCTACGCGGAGGGCCTGCCGGTCGCCGCGCTGACCACCACGACCACCGAGTCCCTCTGACCCGGGCGTACGGCGTTCAGCCGCCCGTCTTCAGCAGCGCCGCCACGATCGGCCCCGCCGTGTCGCTGCCGTGGCCGCCCGCCTGGACGACACCGGCGGCCGCGAGATCACCCCGGTACGCGGTGAACCAGCCGTTGGGCTTCTCCTGGTTGTCGACCTCCGCCGAGCCGGTCTTCGCGCCGTAGTCCGGGCCCAGGCCCGACATCGCCCCGGCGGCCGTGCCGTACCCGGCGGTGTAGTTCATCAGCTCCCGGAGCTGCGCCAGCGTGTCCGCGGACATCGCGCGCGCGGCGGTGGCCAGGGTGCGGCCGTCGACCGAGGGGGCGACCAGATACGGCTGGTGGAAGGTGCCGGACTTCACGGTCGCCGCGACCGACGCCATGTTCAGCGGGTTCATCCGCACCCCGCCCTGCCCGATCAGCTCCGCCGCCATCTGGGCCTTCGACTGCACCGGCACCGAGCCGTCGAGGGTGGGCACGCCCACCGACCAGTTGTTCAGCGACAGACCGAAGACCTGCTGGGCCTGCTTGGTCAGGCTGTCGTCGTCCAGCTCGGGGGCCTGGCTGATGAAGGCCGTGTTGCAGGAGCGGGCGAAGCTCGCCTTGAAGGTGCCGCCCTTGATCTCGAACTTGTCGTCGTTCTGGAACTTCCAGCCGCCGTACGTGAAGTACTTCGGGCACGGATGCGCCTTGTCCGCCGACGCCAGGCCCTTCTCGATGAGCAGCGACGACGTGATGACCTTCATCGTGGAACCGGGGGCCAGGGAGCCCTGGAGCGCCACGTTGAACCCGCGGTTGCTGTTGGCCACCGCGAGGATCTCGCCCGTGGACGGACGCAGCGCCACGACCGACGCCCGCGAGCGGGACGCCACCTGCTGTTCGGCGGCGGCCTGGAGGGCCGGGCTGAGCGTCGTCTCGACGGTGCCCGGGGTGCCCTTGCTCAGCTCCAGCAGGGTCTTGTCGGAGACCTTCTTCGCCTTCGCCGCCTTGCCGCGCACCACGCGCAGTTCGACCCCGGCCGTACCGCCGGCCTTCTTGCCGTACTTCTCGCGCAGGCCGTCCAGCACGGTGCCCAGGGAGGGGTACTTCGCGGTGGTCAGCTCCCCGCCCTCCCGGTCCAGCGCCTTGACGGGCGGATCGCCGGCCTCGCCGGTCACCAGGGTGTCCCCCTCGGTGAGGTCGGGGTGGACCACGGACGGCTCCCAGTCGACCAGCGGCCTGCCGTCCTGCGCCCGCCGGACGACGGTCAGCGCGCTGTCGTAGGCGAGCGGCTTGCTGACCTTCTTGTACGTGACCGTGCCCTTGACGGAGAACGCCACCTTGTCGCCGGTGCGGGTGCCGGGGGTGAGGGTGACGTCCGTGATGCGGGCGTCCTTGCCGAAGCCGGTGAGCAGGGCGGTGGCGGCCGCCGTGTCGTCGGTGGCGGCCGCGGCCTTGGTGACGGAGCCCTTCTGCCAGGCCGTGAGGAACGTCTCCGCCGCGGTGGTGACCTCGGCCGCCGACAGCGGGCCGGTCCTGACGGCGGCCTTCTTCTCGCCGCCCGCGCCGTCCTCGGCGGCCGCGCCGCCGTACAGCGCGTAGACGCCGACGCCGGTGGCGCCGACGACCACCGCGACCATGCCGCCGACGACGGCCGGCCGCCGCTTGGTGCGCCGCTCGTCGACGCGTCTTCTCTTGCCCACGGCCTGTGATCCTCCGGATCCCCAGGGGCGGGGCCCCCACGCCCCGATGCCCTCGCTGCCCTCACCCACCCAACGACGAACACCACCCTAGAGTCCCGTCCGGCGGGGGTGACGCCATGTGTGACGTCAGCCACCCCCCGTGTCCCGCCCGGCTACCCCGCCCGCAGCACCTCCGCGACCAGGGGGCCGGAGGCGTCGATGCCGTGGCCGCCGTCCTGGACCATCGCCGCCGCGGCGACGTCGTCGCGGTAGCCGGTGAACCAACTGTTGGACTTGGCCTGGCCGTCGACCTCGGCGGAGCCGGTCTTCGCGCCGATCCGGCCGCTCAGACCGGACATCACACCGGCCGCGGTGCCGCTGGTCGCGGTGCGGTTCATCATGCCCCGCAACTGGGACACGGTGCCGGCCGAGAGGCCCCGCGCGCGGGCGAGTTCACGGCCGTCGAGGCTCTGCGGCACGATCACCGGCTGGCGGAAGGCGCCCGTCATCGCGGTCGCCGTCACCGAGGCCATGGTGAGCGGGTTCATCTGCACCTGGCCCTGGCCGATCAGGTTCGCCGCGGTGTCGGGGCCGCCGGAGGCCGGGACGGAGCCGTCGAAGGAGACGATGCCGGTCTGCCAGTTGAGGCCGATCCCGAAGCGGTCGCGGGCCTCGGCGGTGAGGGTGTCCACCTTCAGGTCGTCCGCGTACTTCACGAACGCCGTGTTGCAGGAGCGGGCGAAGCTCTCCGAGAGGGTCGCGTTCTCGTCGGGCTTCATGCCGTCGATGTTGTGGAAGGTCTGGCTCTGCCAGACGGCCTCGGACGGGCAGGGCGCGGGCCCGCTCGCGGTGGTGACGCCGTTGTCGATGAACGTGGCCGCGCTGACGATCTTCATGGTGGAGCCGGGCGCGACCTGGCCGAGGACGGCGGCGTTCCAGCCGTCGGTGCGGTTGTTGGCGATCGCGAGCACCTCGCCGCTGCTGGGTCTGACGGCCACCACCGACGACTCCGGGTACTTGGTCACAGCCTTCTCCGCGGCCGCCTGGACGCGCGCGCTGAGCGTGGTCGGCAGTCGGCCCGCCTTGCCCTCGGTGAGGGTCAGCAGCGGGGAGTCGGCGGTCTCCGGCTCGGCGTGATGGACGGCCAGTTCGACGCCGGGCGTGCCGCCGGCCTTGTCGCCGTACTTGGCGCGCAGTTGGTCCAGGACCGGCCCGAGGGAGGGGTACTTCTCCTTCGTCAGCACCTTGCCGTCGCGGTCCACCGCCTCGATCGGCGGCGCCGCGGACTCGCCCGTGACCAGGGTGTCGTCCATGTCCTTCAGCTCGGGGTGGACGACCGAGGGCTGCCAGTCGACCAGCGCCTTGCCGGTGGTGACCCCGCGCACCACCGTCAGCGCACTCTCGTAGGCCAGCGGCCGGCTCTTCCCCTCGTACGACACCGTGGCCTTGACGGTGAACGGGACGGTGGCCCCGCCCGCCGCGCCGGGGGTGATCTTCACCCCGGAGATGTGGGCGGCGCCGTCGTAGGAGGTGAGCAGCGCCTCGGCCTTCTGCGCGTTGTTGGTGAGCGCGGCCGCGGCACTCGGCTGCCCCTTCTCCCAGGCCGCGAAGAAGGCGGCGCTGGTCTCCTTCACCTCCGACCCGCTGGGCGGCCCGGTCCGCACCGGCGCGGGACCGCTCCCACCGGCCCCCGGGCCGCCCCCGTTCAAGGCGTCCACGATGTTGAACGCCCCGTACGCGGCCCCGCCCACCATCACGGTGAACACGGACCCGACTATCGCGGCCTTGGCCCCCTTGCGCATGTGCGAACCCTCCCCGTCGATGCCCTCGCGGGCGTTTTCTGAACGCGTTCAGAAAGCATCTGCTCGGGCTCACCATAGACAGGGAGGGGCGCGTGTGGGGCGGCAGTTGCCGGAATCGTTAGACCCATGTGTCCAGCCACATACGTGACCGCCAGTCGTCGATCGGGATGGCCTCGCCCGTGTACAGGGGCCAGAAGTAGATGAAGTTCCAGGCGATCAGGAGGGTCAGGACGCCCGCGGCCGTCGCGCCGGCGACGCGGCGGGTGTCCGAGGAGCCGGGTGGGCCGACCAGCGCGCCGGTCATCATCGCGACCGCGAGGCACAGGAAGGGCAGGAAGACGACGGCGTAGAAGAGGAAGATCGTGCGCTCCTGGTAGAGGAACCAGGGCAGGTAGCCCGCCGCGATCGCGCAGGCGATCGCGCCCGCGCGCCAGTCGCGGCGCAGCAGCCAGCGCCACAGGACGTACAGGAGCGCGAAGCAGGCGGCCCACCACAGCAGCGGGGTGCCGAGGGCCAGGACCTCGCGGGCGCACTTCTCGCCCGCGTCCGTCGGGCAGCCGTCCGCGCCGGGGGCGGGGGACTCGTAGAAGTACGACACCGGGCGGCCCAGGAGGATCCAGGACCACGGGTTGGACTGGTACGTGTGCGGCGAGGTGAGGTGGGTGTGGAACTGGTACACCTCGTGCTCGTAGTGCCACAGGCTGCGCAGCCAGTCGGGGAAGAGCCAGGTCCAGTCGCCGCCCTTGCCGTCGTTCGCCGCCCAGTCGCGGTAGTAGCCGCCCGAGCCGTCCGTCGCGGAGAGGATCCAGCCCGTCCAGGAGGCCAGGTAGGTGACCAGCGCGACCGGGACGGTCGACAGGAACGTCCAGCCCGTGTCGTGCTTCAGCACCGCCAGATACGGCCGGCGGGCGCCCGCCACCTTGCGCGAGCCGACGTCCCACAGCAGCGTCATCAGCAGGAACGCGGCCATGATGTACAGGCCGTTCCACTTGGTGCCGATCGCCAGGCCGAACATCACACCGGCCGCCCAGCGCCAGGGCCGCAGCCCCAGCCGGGTGGTCTCCGCGATGTGCGCGTCCGGGCGGTGACGGCCGTCCGCGTCCGGCGGGAGCGCCGCCGCGAGGCGTTCGCGCGCCCGGTCGCGGTCCACCACCAGACAGCCGAACGCCGCCAGCACGAAGAACATCAGCACCCCGTCGAGCAACGCGGTGCGGCTCATCACGAAGTGCAGCCCGTCCACGGCCATCAGCGCGCCGGCCAGACAGCCCAGGAACGTCGAGCGGAACAGCCGGCGGCCGATCCGGCACAGCATCAGCACACTCAGCGTGCCGAGCAGGGCGGTCATGAACCGCCAGCCGAACGGATCGAAACCGAAGATCAGCTCACCGAGCCCGATCACGTACTTGCCGACCGGCGGATGCACCACGTACGCCGCGTCCGAGGGGATCGTGACATGGCCCCCGGAAGACAGGATCGCGTCGTTGGCGTTCTTGTCCCAGTTGACCTCGAACCCGCGGTGGACGAGCGCCCACGCGTCCTTGGCGTAGTACGTCTCGTCGAATATCACCGCCTTCGGACTGCCCAGGTTCCAGAACCGGATCACCCCGGCCACCAGCGTCACCAGCAGCGGACCGCCCCACCCCGACCAGCGCAGGATCCGGTCGGTCCACACCGGCGGCACGCCGAGCGACCGCCACAGCCGGGGCGAGGGCTTCGCGTACGGCGGCACCAGCCGCTCCCGGACATCGCCCGAGGGGACCGCGGCATGGCCGAATCGGCGCAGCCGCCGCTGCCACGACGACGGCCGCCGGTCGTGCTCCGGCGGGGCGAGCCGGTGGTCGTCGGTGGCGCCGGCGGAGCCCTTGATGCCGGTGGAGCCCGTGGAACCCGTGGAGTCCATGGAGGACGCGGTACTGGTCACCGCGCCATCGTAGGGAACCGCGCTGTGTGAGTCCCGTGCATGGGCCCCGCTCGCCCCTGCGAGGATGGGAAACGTGACAGTCGCTCCAGGAACCCAGCCAGGAACCCCGCCCGGAATCCTCGTCCTCGCCGGTACCCCGATCGGTGACCTCTCCGACGCGCCGCCCCGGCTGGCCGAGGAGCTGGCCGGGGCCGATGTCGTCGCCGCCGAGGACACCCGCCGGCTGCGCCGCCTCACCCAGGGCCTGGGGGTCACCCCCAAGGGGCGGGTGGTGTCGTACTTCGAGGGCAACGAGTCCGCGCGCACCCCCGAACTGGTCGAGGACCTCCTCGGCGGGGCGCGGGTGCTGCTGGTGACGGACGCGGGCATGCCGTCGGTGTCCGACCCCGGCTACCGGCTGGTGGCCGCCGCCGTCGAGCAGGGCATCAAGGTGACGGCCGTCCCCGGGCCGTCCGCCGTGCTCACCGCGCTCGCCCTGTCCGGGCTGCCCGTGGACCGCTTCTGCTTCGAGGGTTTCCTGCCGCGCAAGGCGGGCGAACGGCTGTCCCGGCTGCGGGAGGTCGCCGACGAGCGGCGCACCCTCGTCTACTTCGAGGCCCCGCACCGCCTCGACGACACCCTCGCCGCGATGGCCGAGGTCTTCGGCACCGACCGGCGGGCCGCCGTCTGCCGCGAACTGACCAAGACCTACGAGGAGATCAGGCGCGGTCCGCTCGGCGAGCTGGCCGAGTGGGCGGCGCAGGGCGTGCGCGGCGAGATCACCGTCGTCGTCTCCGGCGCCCCCGAGCGCGGCCCCGAGGAACTCGACGCGGCGGAACTCGTCCGCCGGGTCCGGGCGCGCGAGGAGGCCGGCGAGCACCGCAAGGAGGCCATCTCGGCGGTCGCGGCGGAGGCGGGGCTGCCCAAGCGGCAGGTGTTCGACGCGGTGGTGGCGGCCAAGGGGGCGGGCAAGGGGACGGGCGGGGCGTCGTAGCGGAGCCCTTGCCGAGTCCTTGCCGAGCCCGTGGAGCACACCGGCTCTCAAAGGGCTCACACCCCCTCTGAGCAGGGCGCATGTCCGATGAGCATGCGCCCCATGCGGGGGCAAAGCGCCAGTGCGGAAGGCAAAGTTCCGCCCCCTGCCGGCGGCCCGTTTTGGCAAGGAAGGTCCAAATCGGACCCAACACTCGACAGGCCCCGTGCATTCGCGTCGGCGCGGGCGTCCACTGGGTCGTGGGACGGCAGCCGTCCCGCTCCAGCGGACCATGAGGAGCCGGCATGAGCGACACCACAGGGCAGACCGGCACGCGCACCGTGACGACCCCGGTCGTGCACGAGTCCTACTCCTTCGCCTGCATGCGCTGCGGGCACGGCTGGGAACAGTCGTACGAGATCGAGCACCACACCGACGCCGAGGGCCAGACGTTCGTCCTCTACGTCGCGGACGGCCGGGTCGTGCCGTCGCCGCTGAGCCGCCCCGCGTGCCAGTACTGCGACGGGCACGTCGTGCGGATCATGCGCGCGGGACAGGTCTCGTCGGTACTCGGGGCCGCGCGCCGGACCCGCCCCGCGCCCCCGGAGGAACCGGCCGGGACGACGGACCCGGCGGCCGCGCCGCACCACCACTGGCATCTGTCCGACCTTCTGCACCCCTTCCACCGCAAGGCGGGCTGAGGGAAACGGGGAGGACCCGGGGCGTGCCCCTTTCGTAGGATCGGGGCATGCCTTCGAACGCCGACGCCAGCACCGCCCCACCGCTCCCGCAGCCCCTGCGGGTCCCGGTCGCCGACTCCCACACCCACCTCGACATGCAGTCCGGCACGGTGGCGGAGGGGCTCGCGAAGGCCGCGTCGGTCGGCGTGACGACGGTCGTGCAGGTCGGCTGCGACCTCAAGGGCTCGCGCTGGGCCGCCGAGACGGCCGCCGCGTACGACGCCGTCCACGCGACGGTCGCCCTCCACCCGAACGAGGCACCGCGCATCGTGCACGGCGACCCCGACGGCTGGTCCCGGCAAGGTGCGCGGGAGGCGGGCGGTACGGCGGCGCTCGACGAGGCGCTCGCCGAGATCGACCGGCTGGCCGCGCTCCCGCAGGTCAAGGGCGTCGGCGAGACGGGGCTCGACTACTTCCGCACCGGCCCCGAGGGCAAGGAGGCGCAGGAGCACTCCTTCCGCGCCCATGTCGAGATCGCCAAGCGGCACGGCAAGGCCCTGGTCATCCACGACCGCGACGCCCACGCCGACGTGCTGCGCGTGCTGAAGGAGGAGGGCGCGCCCGAGCGGACCGTCTTCCACTGCTACTCCGGCGACGCCGAGATGGCCGCGGTGTGCGCCCGCGCCGGCTACTTCATGTCCTTCGCGGGCAACGTCACCTTCAAGAACGCCCAGAACCTGCGGGACGCCCTCGCCGTCGCCCCGCTCGACCTGGTCCTGGTGGAGACCGACGCTCCCTTCCTCACCCCGGCGCCCCACCGCGGCAGGCCCAACGCCCCGTATCTGATCCCGGTCACCGTGCGCGCGATGGCCGCCGTGCGCGGGACCGACGAGGACACGCTCGCCACGGCGCTGGCCGCCAACACCGCCCGCGCGTTCGACTACTGAGGCGTCGGGCGCCGGGACATCCGAACACAACCCTGAGTAGCCGCGTCGCTTTGGAGAGTGACGATCGCTCCGCTAGGTTCTGGGGGCCCCGATCCGGACCCCCGGGTCGGGACTCTCCGGACTCCCAGGACCCCTGGAGCGTGTCGGCGTGAGCAACTCCCAGTACCTGCCGGATGCGCGGTACGCGCAGCCCCCCGATCCCGAGCCGTACACCGGCCTGCACGAGGCCGAGACGCTGGCGTACGGGGTGTACGCGGCGCCGGGGGCCTACGACGAGGCCCATCGTGCGGGCGGCCCGTACGGCTACGAGGACACCTACCACCCCGCCTACGAGGCGGCGTCCGAGCCGCCCCCGACGCTCCAGCTCACCGACCCCCTGCCGCCGCAGCGGACCGTGCCCGGCTCCGAGGCGCCCACCCTGATCGGCGTCGGGGCCGGTGCGGGCGCCGGGGCCGGGGGCCGGGCCGCGCGCCGCCGACGGCGGGACGCCGAGCGCCCCGAGTCGGCGCTGCGCCGGCTGCTGCCGCAGGCGCTCGTCGTCGCCTTCCTGGCCGGCGGCACCACCGCGTTCGTCGCCGAGGACAAGGCGGTCGAGCTGACCGTCGACGGCACGCCCCGCACCCTGCACACCTTCGCCGACGACGTCACCGAACTGCTCGCCGAGGAGGGCGTACGCGTAGGGGCGCACGACGTGGTCACGCCCGCCCCCGGTACGGCCCTCGGCGACGGCGACGAGATCGCCGTCCACTACGGGCGTCCCGTACGGCTCACCCTGGACGGGCAGCGGCGCGAGGTGTGGACGACGGCCCGCACGGTGGAGGGCGCGCTGCGGCAGCTCGGGGTGCGTGCGGAGGGCGCGTATCTCTCGCTCGCGCGCTCCCAGCGGATCGGGCGCGCCGGGCTCACGCTCGACGTGCGCACCGAGCGTGCGGTCACCGTCATGGCCGACGGCCGGGCCCGCACCATCCGCACCAACGCGGCGACCGTGGGCGAGGCGGTCCAGGAGGCCGGGATCACCCTGCGCGGCCAGGACGCCACCTCCGTCCCGGCGGGCAGCTTCCCGCGCGACGGGCAGACCGTCACCGTGCTGCGGATCACCGGCGGCAACGAGGTGCACGACGAGGCGATCGCGTACGCCGTGCGGCGCACCGACGACCCCACCCTGTTCCGGGGCACCGAGGTGGTGGAGCGGCCGGGCCGCGCCGGGCTGCGGCGGATCACGTACTCCGTGCGCACGGTCAACGGCGTGAAGCAGCGGCCGCGGCGGATCCGGACCGAGGTCGTCCGCGAGCCCCGCGCGCAGCTCGTCAAGGTCGGCACCCGGCCGCTGCCCACCTCCGTGCGGGGCGCGGACGGGCTCGACTGGCAGGCCCTGGCCGCCTGCGAGTCCGGCGGCCGGCCGGGCGCGGTCGACCCCTCGGGCACGTACGGCGGGCTCTACCAGTTCGACACCCGCACCTGGCAGAGCCTCGGCGGCAAGGGGCGCCCGCAGGACGCACCGGCGGCCGAACAGACGTTCAGGGCGAAGAAGCTGTACGTCCGCAGGGGCGCGAGCCCGTGGCCGCACTGCGGGGCACGCTTGCAGGGCTAGGGCCGTTCTTCGGATCTGGCCGGCTTCGGGCGGGGGCGGTGTCAGTGCTGCCCGGTGTCGCCGCCCCGTACCCTTGTCCCGTGAGCAGCCCCACCCCCGACGCCCTCCTGAGCCCCGCCGACGTCCGCGAACTCGCGGCGGTCCTCGGCGTACGGCCCACCAAGCAGCGCGGCCAGAACTTCGTGATCGACGCCAACACGGTCCGCCGTATCGTCCGCACCGCCGGGGTGCGGCCGGACGACGTGGTGGTCGAGGTCGGGCCGGGGCTCGGCTCCCTCACCCTGGCCCTGCTGGAGGCCGCCGACCGGGTCACCGCCGTCGAGATCGACGACACCCTGGCCGCCGCGCTGCCCGCGACGATCCAGGCGCGCATGCCGGAGCGCGCCGAGCGGTTCGCGCTGGTGCACTCCGACGCGATGCACGTCACCGAGCTGCCCGGGCCCGCGCCCACCGCGCTGGTGGCGAACCTGCCGTACAACGTGGCCGTGCCGGTCCTGCTGCACATGCTCGCGACCTTCCCGAGCATCGAGCGCACCCTCGTGATGGTCCAGTCGGAGGTCGCCGACCGGCTCGCCGCCGCGCCCGGCTCGAAGGTGTACGGCGTGCCGTCCGTGAAGGCGAACTGGTACGCCGAGGTCAAACGGGCCGGGGCGATCGGGCGGAACGTCTTCTGGCCCGCGCCGAACGTCGACAGCGGGCTCGTCTCGCTGGTCCGCCGCAGCGAGCCGGTGAAGACGAGCGCCTCTCAGCGGGAGGTGTTCGCCGTGATCGACGCGGCGTTCGCCCAGCGCCGCAAGACCCTGCGGGCCGCCCTCGCCGGCTGGGCCGGGTCGGCGCCCGCGGCCGAGGCGGCCCTGGTCGCCGCCGGGGTCTCCCCGCAGGCGCGCGGGGAGTCGCTCACCGTCGAGGAGTTCGCCCGCATCGCCGAGCACGCCGAGAGCAAGGGGTCCGAGTGAGCGTCACCGTCCGTGTGCCGGCCAAGGTCAACGTCCAGCTCGCGGTGGGTGCCGCGCGCCCGGACGGCTTCCACGACCTGGCGAACGTCTTCCTCGCGGTCGGCCTGTACGACGAGGTCACCGCGACCCCGGCCGACGCGCTGACGGTCACCTGCGCGGGGCCGGACGCGGACCAGGTCCCCCTGGACCGGACGAACCTCGCCGCGCGGGCCGCGATCGCGCTCGCCGAACGGTACGGCCGCAGCCCCGACGTGCATCTGCACATCGCCAAGGACATCCCCGTCGCCGGCGGGATGGCGGGCGGCAGCGCGGACGGCGCGGGTGCGCTGCTCGCCTGCGACGCGCTGTGGGGCACGGGCGCGTCCCGCGAGGAACTCCTCGACATCTGCGCCGAGTTGGGCAGTGACGTGCCGTTCAGCCTGGTCGGCGGGGCCGCGCTCGGCACCGGGCGCGGCGAGAAGCTCACCGCGCTGGAGGTCGGCGGCACCTTCCACTGGGTGTTCGCGATGGCCGTGCGCGGGCTGTCGACGCCGGCCGTGTTCCGCGAGTTCGACCGGCTCGGCGAGGGCCTCGACATCCCCGAGCCGGTGGCGTCCCCCGAACTCCTCGACGCCCTGGCCAAGGGCGACCCGGACGCGCTCGCGGCCCACCTCTCCAACGACCTCCAGCCCGCCGCGCTGTCCCTCTTCCCCGACCTCGCCGCCACCCTCGCCGCGGGCCACGCGGCCGGCGCCCTCGCCACCCTGGTCTCGGGCTCGGGCCCCACGACGGCCTACCTCGCCCGCGACGCGGCCTCCGCCGAAAAGATCGCCGACGCCCTGCGCACGTCGACCACCTGCCGCACAGTCCGCCCGACCTCGTCCCCGGCCCCGGGCGCGACGATCATCACCTGACGGGTCGGAGTCGGCCTGCCCGTCCCGCCGCGCGCCCCACGAAGCGGACGGCGCCGGAGACGGACACCCGCGCGCCGATCGCCTGACGGCACCGCTTCGGCCGTCGCCGTCGTCGCCGCGACCGGGCCGGCGCCCGTGGCCGCCGTAGGGCGGGCCCGTCCCCCGGAAGGCGCCCCCCGTGGACGCCCCGACCGGACGGTCGTCCGCGCGACTACCCTTGAGGGTCGATCGATCCCCCCGGGCAGGAGAGAAATGGCCGTCAATCTGGTCAATGTCGAGAACGTCAGCAAGGTGTACGGCACCCGTGCCCTGCTCGACGGTGTCTCGCTCGGTGTGTCCGAAGGGGACCGGATCGGGGTCGTCGGGCGGAACGGCGACGGGAAGACCACGCTGATCCGGATGCTGGCCAAGCTGGAGGAGGCCGACACCGGGCGGGTCACGCACTCCGGCGGGCTGCGGATGGGCGTGCTCACCCAGCACGACTCCCTCGATCCCGCCGCCACCGTCCGGCATGAGGTCATCCGGGACATGGCCGACCACGAGTGGGCCGGCAACGCCAAGATCCGTGACGTGCTCACCGGGCTGTTCGGCGGGCTCGACCTGCCCGGCTTCCCGCAGGGGCTGGACACGGTCATCGGACCGCTCTCCGGTGGCGAGCGCCGCCGTATCGCGCTCGCGAAGCTGCTCATCGACGAGCAGGACCTGATCGTCCTCGACGAGCCGACCAACCACCTCGACGTCGAGGGCATCGCCTGGCTCGCCGCCCACCTGCGCGCCCGGCGCTCGGCCCTCGTCTGCGTCACCCACGACCGCTGGTTCCTCGACCAGGTCTGCACCCGGATGTGGGACGTCCAGCGCGGCACCGTCCACGAGTACGAGGGCGGCTACTCCGACTACGTCTTCGCCCGCGCCGAGCGTGAGCGGATCGCCGCGACCGAGGAGACCAAGCGGCAGAACCTGGTCCGCAAGGAGCTGGCCTGGCTGCGCCGCGGCGCCCCCGCCCGCACCTCGAAGCCCCGCTTCCGCGTCGAGGCCGCCAATGAGCTGATCAAGGACGTGCCGCCGCCCCGCGACACCAGCGAGCTGATGAAGTTCGCGTCGTCGCGGCTCGGCAGGACCGTGTTCGACCTGGAGGACGTGTCCGTCCAGGCCGGCCCCAAGGTGCTGCTCAAGCACATCACCTGGCACCTCGGCCCCGGCGACCGCATCGGCCTGGTCGGGGTCAACGGCGCCGGCAAGACCTCCCTGCTGCGCGCCCTGGCCGAGGCCGCCCGCACCGAGGGCGAGGTGCAGCCCGCGGCGGGCCGGATCGTCGTCGGCAAGACCGTGAAGCTCGCCTACCTCTCCCAGGAGGTCGGCGAACTCGCCCCCGACCTGCGGGTCCTGGAGGCCGTCCAGCAGGTGCGCGAGCGCGTCGACCTCGGCAAGGGCCGGGAGATGACCGCCGGTCAGCTCTGCGAGACGTTCGGCTTCAACAAGGAGAAGCAGTGGACGCCCGTCGGCGACCTCTCCGGCGGTGAGCGCCGCCGCCTCCAGCTCCTGCGCCTGCTCATGGACGAGCCCAACGTCCTCTTCCTCGACGAGCCCACCAACGACCTCGACATCGAGACCCTCACCCAGTTGGAGGACGTCCTCGACGGCTGGCCCGGCTCGATGATCGTCATCTCCCACGACCGGTTCTTCGTCGAGCGCACCACCGACCGCGTCTTCGCCCTCCTCGGCGACGCCACCCTGCGGATGCTCCCGCGCGGCATCGACGAGTACCTGGAGCGCCGGGCCCGGATGGAGGAGGCCGCCGCCGCCTCGGCCCCGGCCGCCGCGCCGAAGCCGGCTACCACCGAGAAGAGCGCGGCCGACCAGCGCGCCGCCAAGAAGGAACTCCAGAAGATCGAGCGGCAGTTGGACAAGCTCTCCGGACGAGAGTCCACCCTGCACGCCCAGATCGCCGACCACGCCACCGACTTCGCGAAGGTCGCCGAACTCGACGCCGAGCTGCGGACGTTGGCGGGGGAGCGCGAGGAGCTGGAGATGCGCTGGCTGGAACTGGCGGAGGACGCGTAGCCCCGACAGCGGCACGCTCGCCCTCCACCGGACCGCACTCAGGGGCGTGCGTCGGGGGCGCGTGCGCCGCGTGAAGGGTGCGTGAAGGCGCATAACGAGGGCGTCACGGGCCGGTCCGCCCTTGGGAACAGGGGCGGACAGGGCCGCTGGGCTGTCGTAGGTGGGTGATACAAAGGGCTGGCTAAAAATCAGTGACGAGGGGGAGCACGCTGATGGCTCAGCCGCCCAATCAGCCGCCGCAGGGCGGGTTCGGCCCGCCGGAGAACCAGCCGCCGCAGGCCCCGGCCCAGCCGCCGCAGCCCCCGTCCGCCGTGCCACCGGCGGCCCCGCCGACCCCGCCGCAGGGTGGTTTCGGCGCGCCCCAGCCCCCCGCCCAGCCGGGGTACGGCTCCCCCCAACAGCCGCCGCAGCCCGGCCCGTACGGCCAGCCGAGCGGCCCCTACACGCAGCAGCCCGGACCCTACGGCCGGCCCGGCCCGTACGGCGCCCAGCAGCCCGGCCCCTACGCCCCGCAGCAGCCGGGATACGGCTACCCGCAGCCGCCGCAGTTCCCCGGCGCACCCGGCGTCCCGCCGGGCGGCGGTGGTTCGCGCAACCCCTTCAAGGGGCGCCCCGCCCTGATCGCGGGCGCGGCCGTGGCCGCCCTGCTGGTGATCGGCGGCACCGTGGTCGCCGTCACCATGGGCGGCGACGACGAGGGCGGCAAGAAGAAGCCGGTCGCGGGCCCGAGCGACGACGGCAAGGCCACCGCGAGCGAGTCCCCGGTCAACCCCGGTGACGGCAGCGGCGACGGCGCCGAGGAGTCCGAGGACTTCAACGAGGGCCGCAAGCCCGGCGAGGCGAAGGTCCTCTGGTACAAGGAGGCCCCGGACGCCCCCGGCTCCGGCGCGGACGCCCCCGGCATGTGGATCACGTCCACGACGGCGGTGAAGGCGGCGTACAAGGACCTCGTCGGCTACACCGTCGGCGACGGCCGTCCCGCCTGGGGCACCATCACGTTCCCGCAGAAGATCTGCGCGGTCACCCCGCAGAAGACGGCCGACGACAAGGTCGTCGTCGCGTACATGAGCGGCACCACCTCGCGCGCCAACTGCAACCAGCTCCAGCAGATCGACCTGAACACCGGCGCCAAGGGCTGGACCGCCGAGGTCGCCGACGGCGCGCTGTTCGACAGCACGAGCAGCATCGGCATGTCGGTCACGGGCAACACCCTGATGGTGGGCCGCTCGATGTCCGGCACCGCGTACGACGTGCGCACCGGCAAGAAGCTGTTCGACAAGAAGAAGTACGGCGACTCCTGCTTCCCGAGCGCGTTCGCGGGCGGCGCCCGGCTGATCGCGGTGTCCTCGTGCGCGGCGACCAAGCCCGACGAGCACGACGAACTCCAGGAGCTGGACCCGGCCACCGGCAAGGTCAAGTGGACCCAGAAGTTCGACAAGGGGTGGACGGTCGCCCGGACCTACTCCGTCGACCCGCTGGTCGTCTACAGCACCAACCGCGACAAGAACACCTGGAACATCGCCGCCTTCAAGCCGACCGGCGGCTTCCGCTCCCAGGTCGCCTTCGACGAGGACTTCGCTCCCGAGTGCGGCTGGGGCGTCCTCCAGCGCGACCTCCAGGGCTGCCTGGGCGCGGTCGCCGACGCGAACACCCTGTACCTGCCGACCTCCGCCACCACCGGCCCCAACGAGATCGTCGCGATCGACCTCTCCAACGGCAAGGAGAAGTGGCGGGCGAAGTCCCCGGGCGACTCGTCGATGCTGCCGGTGTCCGTCGAGGGCGGCAAGCTCGTCGCCTACATGGAGGCGTCCTACAGCAAGCCCGGACAGGTCGTGTCGATCCCGACGACCGGGTCCGCGCACCAGCCGGTGAAGCTGCTGCAACTGCCCGAGGGCACCACCGCGATCGAGCGCGGCTTCTCCTCGCGCGACATCGCCTGGGCCGACGGGCGCTTCTACATCTCCACCACGCGACTGACGGGCCGGGACGAGGACAAGGAGAAGCTGATGCTCGCCTACGGCAAGTAGGGCGCCTGGTGCGCCGACCCGCCGCCGTTCCCGCCCTGTCCGCCAGCCCGCCGCACGTCTGAGCTTTCCCGAGGTACCCACACCATGACGCAGCCGCCGCCCCCGAACCAGCCGCCCCAGGACCAGCCCCCGCAGCAGGGCGCTCCGCAGCCGGGCGCCTTCGGCCCGCCCGAGCCGCAGGACACGCCGCCGCGGGACGCCGTACCGCAGGACGACGCGGCGCGGACGGGAGCCGTGGACGGACCGCAGGACACCCCGCCGCAGCCCGCGCCCGCCGCACCGGAGGCTCCGGCCGCCGCGGGGGGCTTCGGCCCGCCGGAGACACCGCAGGCACCCCAGACGCCTCCGCCTGCCGCCCCGCCGTTCGCCCCGCCCGGGGGCCCGCAGCTCGGCAAGACCCCCGAGGGCGGCGGCCCGATGCCGCACCAGAGCGCGGCCCCGCCCGTCCCGCCCGCGCAGACCCCGCCCACCCCGCCGCAGCCGGCGTACGGCTACCCGGGCCAGGTCCCGCCCGGCGCGCCGCCGACCCCGCCGGCCCCGGCGTACGGCTATCCGCAGGCGGGCGGTCCGCAGCCGCCCCAGCCCCCGACGGCGCCCGGCTACGGTTACCCGGGCCAGGCGCCCGCGCCGTCGCCGTACGCGCAGTCCCCGCAGCCGCCGGCCCCCTACGGCCAGCAGAGTTACGGCCAGCAGGGCTACGGCTACCCGGGCCAGCAGCCCCCGGCCGCCCCCGGCTACGGCTACCCGGGCGGGCCCACCCTGCCCATGCCCGCCCAGCCGGTCCCCGGCGCGGGCGGCGGGAAGAAGATCAACGCGCAGGTCGCGATCATCGTCTCGGCGGTCGTGGCGATCGCGCTGATCGTCGGCAGCGGCATCTGGTACGCCAACTCCGGTGACGGCGGCGGCAAGAAGGACACCACGAGCACCGGTGGCACCAAGGGCGGCAAGGGCGACGACAAGGGCGGCTCCGGCGGCACGTCCGGCGGGGAGAAGGCGCCCGACGACCCGGCGGCCACCATGCTCTTCAAGGTGCCGATGCCCCCGGTCAAGAAGGACGACAACATCAGCGTCCGGGGCTCCTGGCTGACGGACAAGGCGTATGTGAAGACCGGGGCGAGCGAGGTCTCCGGCTACGACCTCGACAAGGGCACCAAGCTGTGGTCGGTGCCGCTGCCGGGTCCGGTGTGCGAGGCCAGCCGGTTCGCCACCGAGGACCACCGCACGGCGATCGTCTTCCAGGCGAGCAAGGAGGACACCGCCCGCTGCGACCAGGTCGCCGCGATCGACCTCAGCGCGGGCAAGCAGCTCTGGAAGAAGTCGGTCACGGCCGGCGACTACCAGATCGACTTCGACAACGTGACCGTCAGCGCGAACACCGTCGCCGTGGGCGGCACGGACGGCGGCGCGGCCTTCGACATCGCCAGCGGCAAGCAGCTCTGGGCGCCCAAGACGAGCGACACCTGCTACGACGCCGGGTACGGCGGCGGCCCCAAGCTGGTGGCGCTGCGCAAGTGCGGCGGCTACGACGACCCGCAGCTCCACGTCCAGACCATCGACCCGGCCTCCGGCAAGGTGATCTCCGAGTACAAGATGACCCAGGGCATCGAGTACGCGTCCATCGTCTCGACCGAGCCGCTGGTCGTGGCGGCCGACGTCGGCGACAGCGCCGGTGACGGCAGCGGGATCTCCGACTTCTTCTCCATCGACAACAAGACGGGCGAGCTGCGCACCCGTATCTCCGCGCCGGGCGACGACTTCGCGGCCGACTGCGAGGGCATCACACGGATCGAGCAGTGCTCGGGCCTGGCCGTCGGCAACGACCGGATCTACATCCCGACCGAGGAGCACGACGGCACCGCCGAGTACAGCCGGACGAACGAGATCGTGGCGTTCGACCTGGCCACCGGCAAGCAGACCGGCCAGCGCGCCGACGCGGGCGACGGCTACACGATCTACCCGCTGCGGATGGACGGCAACAGCCTGATCGCCTACAAGCGGCCGCCGTACGACAAGGGCGGACAGGTCGTCAGCATCGACGGCGGCTCCTTCAAGGAGACCGTGCTGCTCCAGAACTCGGACGCGAAGGAGTCGGTGGACGCGGAGACCGGCATGCTGCCGGAGTACTCGGAGTTCATCTACGCCGACGGCCGGCTGTTCATGTCCGATGTGTACGCCGACGTGTCCACGCCCAGCGACCCGGAGTATCTGGCGCTGGCGTTCGGCAGGACCAATTGATCATCTAGTAGTACTAGTTCGGTGGCTCACGGCCCCGTCCCTGCTCAGGGGCGGGGCCGTGCACGTACCGCTCATCACCCTCGAATCCGAGGAATTTCGGCGATCCGGGGCACTTCTCATGGGTAGGGGGAGCGCAACGTCGAACAAGCGTGTAGCTTCCGGGGGCATGAAGGACGGGGTGCCGGGGGGCACCCCTTGTCCGTGTGCCATGCATGTCGTGTTCCGTGGGGGGACTGGGGGGTTGGCTCGATGGGAGTGCGGCTGATGGTGGTCGACGACCACCGCCTGCTGGCCGAGGCGCTGGCCTCGGCGCTGAAGCTGCGAGGACACCGGGTGCTCGCCGCGGCGGCACCGGCCGCGGGCGCGGCGGAGCTGGTGATCACCCGGGCACCCGAGGTGTGCCTGCTGGGTACGGCGACCCCGGCCGAGCCGGGCATGTTCGACCCGGTGGTCCGCATCAAGCGGGAGCGTCCGCAGGTGGCGGTCCTGGTCCTCGGCCCGGTGCCGAACCCGCGCGGCATCGCGGCGGCCTTCGCGGCGGGGGCCTCCGGCTATGTACGGCACGACGAGCGCATCGAGGGCGTCGAGCGGGCGATCATGAAGGCACGGGCCGGTGAGGCGGCGGTGGCCCCGCAACTGCTCCAGGGAGCCTTCAGCGAGCTGCTCAACCCCGCCGCCCAGCCGGACGACGAGGGGCAGCGGCTGCTCCAGATGCTCACCCCGCGCGAGGTCGAGGTCCTGGTCCGGGTCGCCGACGGCGAGGACACCCGCCTGATCGCCGCGGGCATGGGCATCGCCCCCTCCACGGCCCGCACGCACGTCCAGCGCGTCCTGATGAAACTCGGCGTCGGCTCCCGCCTGGAGGCGGCCGCACTGGCCGCCCGCACGGGTCTGCTGGACCGGGCGGGTCCCGTAGTACGCGATTGAACGATAGGCTGATCATCACGACGGGGGACGGAGAGGCCATGAAGCTGTACCTGATCGCGGCGATAGTGCTGCTGTCGTCCCTCTTCGCCGCGTCCGGCATCGCCGCGATCACCCGAGGCTGGGTCCTCCCCTGGAACCGCCGCCACGTCCACCGCCTCCGCCTCCACGGCGCGGGCCAACTGCTGGCGGCCTTCGCCCTGTGCTGGCAGCTCGTCTTCGGCTTCCTGGTGGACACCTCGGGCATCCGCCAGGCAGGCACCCTGACCGGCAGCGCGCTCCTCCTGACCGGCATCCTCATGATGGCCGCGGACCAGTTCCTCCCACGTCCCAAGGGCACGCCGAGCCCGGAGTAAGGGGGCGCCCGGACGGTTGTGCCTCGTCCGATCCGTTGCCTTTCCTTCGCGGCCGCGGGCTATCGTCGTAGGCACGGCGTGTCTGAGGAGCACCAAGGAGCACAACGGTCATGACTGCCCACCCCGCAGAACCCGCACCGGTCGCCCCGCCCATGCCCGAGCGGACCCCGAAGGCACTGCGCGAGGCCATCGCCCAGAACGCGCCCCAGTTGCTCCCCGACTTCGACGAGCACTGGAAGTGGGCTGTCGCCGACGCGTACGACATAAGCACCGTGCCCGCGTTCATGGCCCGCTGGTGGGGCGAGTACGCGATCGCCCGCGATCCGAAGCTCGACGCCCATGTGAACGGCCTGGAACACCGCGCCGCCGAGTCCACCGACCTCGCCGAGGCCAGGGCGATCCTCGAAGAGGTGTCGCACATCCGCTACCAGGTGCAACGACTGGAGCCCGGCCAGTGACCGACGAGTTCATGGGCCCGCCCTGGCAGATGGACTGGACACTCAAGGCCCAGGCCGCGCGCGACGCGTTGCCGGAGCATGTGCGGAAGATGATCGACGCCGACGTGGACCTCTGCCAGGTCAGGGTCTCGTAGGCGATCATCCGGACTCAAGTCCGCCGGTGCGTATGCCTTTCAGGAGGCTGGCGAGGGCGGACGGGGTGGTCGTGAGGACGGTGCCCGGGGTGTCGCTTTCGCGGAGGTGGAGGGTGGTGAGGGAGACGGCGAGTTCGACGCACGTGTCTCCTTCGCCGCCGTCGGAGAACGTGGACTTCTGCCAGCGCAGGGTCTGGTTCATGGAGGGCCTCACAGTTCCTTCGTCAGGCGGTGGATGAAGTCCCGCGATGCTGCCGCGTCCAGGGATGCTTCCTCCACCTTACGAAGGAGTGTTCGGAGGTGTTCCAACTGCGGTTGCGCATCGACGAACACGACCCCTGTGGGCGCGTCGCGGAGAACCGTGTCCAGCCGGGGGAGCGGCCCGCCGGCGTACACCATCGAGGCTCCGGCCCCGGCGAAGCCGTCCTGATCGATGGGGATGACCCTCACGGTGACGTGGCTCTGCTCGATCTGATCCAGGATGCAACGGAGTTGGGCGAGGGAGATCTGGCGGTCAGGTCGGGGCCTGGGACGGGGACCCCCGGCCTCCCGAGCCGCCCGGTGACTTCGGCAAGCTCGTCGACTCCGAGCGTGGGCGCGGGCTCGCCCTCGTGCGGGCCTGTGTCGACACCTGGGGGTGGCAGCCCCTCTCCCGGCTCGGGCGGGGCGGGAAGCTCGTGTGGTGTGAACTCGGTGTCGCTCAGGCGTGGTGAGGTGCAAAACGGATAAGCCTAACATACTGTGCGTAACTGCACCGTTTCGTTCTGTAACGAAACACGTCTGACAAGCGAAAAGGAAAGCAATGCGCAAGCTTCACAAGGTCGCTCTCGTGGCCGCCATGATCGGCAGCCTCGGCATGGCCGGCGCGGGTGTCGCCGCCGCCGGTGACGGGGGCTCCGGCCGCGAGTGCACCCAGGGCGCCGCCACCAAGCCCTCCATCAACAACGGGCTCATCAACATCCCGAACCTGAACCTGCCGCTCCTCGGCAACCTCACGGAGTCGACCGCGATCCAGCAGAGCTGTGTGAACGGCAACGACAGCGGCACGCTGACGGGCTCGGGCATCGGCACGGAGCAGTCGGGCGGCCTCCTGGGCGGCCTCCTCGGCTGACGTAACGCCCCCCTCGACGCCCTACGGGGCCGGAACCGCCGTACTGCTCGGCGGAACCGGCCCCGTTCGGCATCCAGGCTCCGGGCCCCCTACTGTTCGTCCTTCTCCAGCGTCTCCGCCGGCAGCGACGGCGTCGGGTGCGACGTCGGGCGCAGCCACAGCCAGGCCAGGAAGAACAGGCCGAGGGCCAGCATGCCCAGGCCGGTCCACAGGTTGATGTTGATGCCCTGCGCCTTGTCGATCTCCGCGTCGCTGTCGGTCAGACCGGTGATCGTGAGGATGACGCCGTACAGGACGAACAGGCCGCCGATGATGCGCCGCAGGTCGAAGATGCGGGCCGCGGTCTCGGACTTCTGCTCCAGCTCGGTGACCTCGCGCTGGACGTCCGCCTCGGAGTACCCCGCGCGCCGCAGCCGCTCGGCCGCCTCGTCGGAGTCGGGGCGGTCGGCGGGGTCGAATTGCTCGGACATGGTCTCTCCAGTCTCCCGCGGCCGGGTCAGAACGAGAACGGGATGTAGCAGGCGGCGGCCAGGATCACGGCGCCCCAGCCCAGCAGGGCCGGCTTGCGGTACCAGGCGTCGTCGCCCGCCGCCGGCGGCTCGGCCATGCCGGGGGAGACCGTGCCGTAGACCAGGCCCTGGAGCTCCTCCTCCGGCTTCGGCGCGGTGAACAGCGACACCGCCACCATCACCACCGCGCCCGCCACGAACCCGGCGATCGCGGAGACGAAGTTCGCGCCCTGGTCGGTGGGGATGCCGATGACGTCCTGCTTGTAGAGGACGAAGTAGTTGATCATCGCGGCCGTGGTGCCGGCCAGCAGCCCCCAGAAGCCGGATTTCATCGACGCCCGCTTCCAGAACATGCCGACGATGAAGACGACGAACATCGGCACGTTGAAGAAGGAGAACAGCGTCTGGAGGTAGCTCATGATGTTGGAGAAGGAGGAGGCGAGGAACGCCGTGCCGATCGACGCCATCACGCCGATCGCGGTGATCAGCCGGCCGAAGCGGACGTAGTAGGCGTCCTCGCGCCCCAGCACCACGTACTTCGCCCAGATGTCGGTGGTGAACACCGTGTTGAAGGACGAGATGTTCGCCGCCATGCCCGCCATGAACGCCGCGAGCAGGCCCGTCACCGCGATGCCCAGCACGCCGTTCGGCAGCAGCTCCTGCATCAGGTAGGGGATCGCGTCGTTGTACTGGAGGTCCGAGCCGGACGTGCCGATCTTCGGGACCAGCACCGCGGCGACCAGGCCCGGGATCATCACCAGGAAGACGATGAAGATCTTCGGGTACGCGGCGATGAGCGGCGTCCGCTGGGCCGCCGAGAGGTTCTTGGCGGACAGGGCGCGCTGCACCTCGGCGAAGTTCGTCGTCCAGTAGCCGAAGGACAGCACGAATCCGAGGCCGAGCACGATCGTCAGCCAGTTCGCGCCGAGCGGGTTGTCGCTGCCGATGCCCGTGCCGCCCCAGGCGGTCACGAAGTCGTCGCCGTGCGAGGCGGTCAGGGAGTCCGTCAGACCGCCCCAGCCGTCGACCTTCTTCAGACCGAGCACGGTCAGCGGGATCAGCGCCGCCAGGATCACGAAGAACTGGAGCACCTCGTTGTAGATCGCCGAGGACAGACCGCCCAGCGTGATGTACGCCAGGACGAAGAACCCGGCGACCACGATCGCGACCCACTGCGGCCAGCCCAGCAGCGCCTCGACGACGATCGCCAGCGCGTACAGGTTGACGCCCGCGATCAGGATGGCCGCGAAGGCGAACAGCAGCGAGCTGAGCAGATGCGCGCCCTTGTCGAAGCGCAGCAGCAGGAACTCGGGGACCGAGCGGACCTTGCTGCCGTAGTAGAAGGGCATCATCACCAGGCCCAGGAAGACCATGGCCGGGATGGCGCCGATCCAGTACCAGTGGACGGTGTACGCGCCGTACTGCGCGCTGTTCGCGGCCATGCCGAGGATCTCGGTGGCCGCCAGGTTGGCCGAGATGAAGGCCAGGCCGGTGATCCAGGCGGGCAGCGACCGCCCGGAGAGGAAGAAGTCGAGGCTGGTCTTCACCGACCGGCGGGCGGCGAAGCCGATGCCCAGGACGACGACAAAGTAGATGCCGAGGATCGTGTAGTCGAGTGCGTTCGTGGGGAGTCGCAGCTCGGCCGCCAGGTCCAGGGCGTGCGCGGGGCCGTGCACCTGGCCGGGCGTGGCGGCATATGTGGGGGCATATGTGGGGGTGTGCATCCGGAGCCAACCTTGTCTGGTGGTCTTTGTTCGGTTGTGATGGTGACTACCGTGGGGGTTTGTGGTTTGATGTGTTCGGTTCTGTTTGAAGATTTGTTTGAAGACTTGTCTGAAGACTGACCGGCAATGTCGATATCGATCGGTGTACGGATGGAGAGTCGCGGTGAAGAAGACCTCGACCCGCTTGGCCGACGGTCGTGAGCTCATCTACTACGACCAGCGGGACGACTCGGTGCGCGACGCGGTGGACCGCCGTCCCCTGGACCGCACCGTCACCACTTCGGAGGTACGCCGGGACCCGCTGCTCGGCGACTCCGTGGCGATCGCCTCCCACCGGCAGGGGCGCACCTACCACCCGCCGGCCGACGAATGCCCGCTGTGCCCCTCCCAGGGCGACCGGCTGAGCGAGATCCCGGACTCCTCGTACGACGTCGTCGTGTTCGAGAATCGTTTCCCCTCGCTGGCCGGCGACTCCGGGCGGTGCGAGGTGGTCTGTTTCACCTCCGACCACGACGCGTCCTTCGCCGATCTGACCGAGGCGCAGGCACGGCTCGTCCTGGACGCGTGGACGGACCGCACGTCCGAGCTGTCGCATCTGCCCTCCGTCGATCAGGTGTTCTGCTTCGAGAACCGGGGCGCCGAGATCGGTGTGACACTGGGTCACCCGCACGGGCAGATCTACGCCTACCCGTTCACCACGCCGCGCACCGCGCTGATGCTGCGTTCGCTCGCGGCCCACAAGGAGGCGACCGGCGGGGAGAACCTCTTCGACGCCGTCCTGGAGCGTGAACTCGCCGGTGAGCGGGTCGTCCTGGAGAGTGAACACTGGGCGGCCTTCGTGCCCTGGGCGGCGCACTGGCCGTACGAGGTGCACCTGTACCCCAAGCGGCGCGTGCCCGATCTGCTGGCGCTGGACGAGGCCGCGCGCACAGAGTTCCCCCAGGTCTACCTGGAACTCTTGAGGCGCTTCGACCGTATCTTCGGTGAGGGTGAGCCGCCGACGCCGTACATCGCCGCCTGGCACCAGGCGCCGTTCCGGCTGGAGGAGTTCGAGGGCGTCAACCGCGACGACTTCGCGCTCCATCTGGAGCTTTTCACCGTCCGCCGGACGTCCGGCAAGCTGAAGTTCCTCGCGGGTTCCGAATCCGGCATGAGCGTGTTCATCAACGACGTGCCGCCGGAGCGCGCGGCCGAGCGACTGCGAGAGGTGGCGAGCTGATGAGCAGCGGAAAGTATCTGGTCACGGGTGGTGCGGGGTATGTCGGCGGGGTGGTCGCCCAGCACCTGCTGGAGGCGGGGCACGAGGTCGTCGTCCTCGACAACCTCTCCACCGGCTTCCGCGAGGGCGTCCCGGCCGGCGCCGCCTTCGTCGAGGGCGACATCCGCGACGCGGGCAAGTGGCTCGACGCCTCCTTCGACGGTGTGCTCCACTTCGCCGCGTCCTCGCAGGTCGGCGAGTCCGTCACCAAGCCGGAGAAGTACTGGGAGAACAACGTCGGCGGGTCGATGGCCCTGCTCGCCGCCATGCGCGAGGCGGGCGTGCGCCGGCTGGTGTTCTCCTCCACCGCCGCGACCTACGGCGAGCCGGAGCAGGTCCCGATCGTGGAGACCACGCGGACCAGCCCCACCAACCCCTACGGCGCCACCAAGCTCGCCGTCGACCATATGATCACCGGAGAGGCCGCGGCGCACGGCCTCGCCGCGGTCTCGCTGCGCTACTTCAACGTGGCCGGGGCGTACGGCACCCAGGGCGAGCGGCACGACCCCGAGTCGCACCTCATCCCGCTCGTCCTCCAGGTCGCGCAGGGCCGCCGCGAGGCCGTCTCCGTCTTCGGCGACGACTATCCGACGCCGGACGGCACCTGCGTGCGCGACTACATCCATGTCGCCGACCTCGCCGAGGCCCATCTGCTCGCCCTCGCCGCGGCGGCCCCCGGCGAGCACCTGATCTGCAACCTGGGCAACGGCAACGGCTTCTCGGTCCGCGAGGTCGTCGAGACCGTCCGCAAGGTCACCGGGCACCCGATCCCCGAGGTCCTGGCCCCGCGCCGGGGCGGCGACCCGGCCGTCCTGGTCGCCTCGGCGGCCACCGCCCGCGAGCGGCTCGGCTGGAACCCGACCCGCGCGGACCTCGCCGGAATCGTCGCGGACGCCTGGGAGTTCGCGCAGTACATCGCGAAGGAGCAGTAGTGGGGGCACAGCAGGTCCGGGACGCCTTCAAGGCGCTCTACGGCACGGAACCCGACGGGGTCTGGGCGGCGCCCGGCCGCGTCAACCTCATCGGCGAGCACACCGACTACAACGACGGCTTCGTGATGCCGTTCGCGCTGCCGCACACCGCGCTCGCGGCCGTGTCCCGGCGCACGGACGGCAGACTGCGGCTGCACTCGGCCGACGTCGAGGGCGGCGTCGCGGAACTCGACGTGGCCGCGCTCGCCCCGGGCTCCGACGACGACTGGACGGCGTACCCGGCGGGGGTCGTCTGGGCGCTGCGCGAGGCCGGGCACCCGATCACCGGCGCGGACGTCCATCTGGCCTCGACCGTGCCGACCGGCGCGGGGCTGTCCTCCTCGGCGGCCCTGGAGGTCGTCGTCGCGCTCGCGCTGAACGACCTGTACGGCCTCGGGCTCGCACGCTGGCAGCTCGCCCGCCTCTGCCAGCGCGCGGAGAACGTCTACGTGGGCGCGCCCACCGGCATCATGGACCAGACGGCGTCCGCCTGCTGCGAGGCCGGCCACGCGCTGTTCCTCGACACCCGGGACCTCTCCCAGAAGCAGATCCCCTTCGACCTCGCCGCCGAGGGCCTGCGGCTGCTGGTCGTCGACACCCAGGTCAAGCACGCCCACAGCAGCGGCGAGTACGGCAAGCGCCGGGCCGGCTGCGAGAAGGGCGCGGCGCTCCTCGGCGTCGACGCGCTGCGGGACATCCCGTTCGCCGACCTGGACGCGGCACTGGCCCGCCTCGGCGACGAGGAGGAGGTCCGCCGCCTCGTCCGCCACGTGGTCACGGAGGACGCCCGCGTCGAACGGGTGGTCTCCCTCCTCGAATCCGGCGACCCCCGCGCCATCGGCCCGGTCCTCACCGAGGGCCACGCCTCCCTCCGCGACGACTTCCGCGTCTCCTGCCCCGAACTCGACCTGGTCGTCGACACGGCGGTGACCGCGGGAGCCCTCGGCGCCCGAATGACGGGCGGCGGCTTCGGAGGCTCGGCGATCGTCCTCACGACAGCGGCCGACGCGGAAACCCTCACCAAGACGATCGAGGAAGCCTTCGCCACAGCGGACTTCACGGCCCCCCGAGTCTTCGAAGCGGTCCCGTCCCAGGGGGCACACCGGGTTTCCTGACCCCGGACTGCCCCGCGCCGGTCGGTAGGGTGCGGGGCGGTCGTACGGACATGGGGGAGGGCCGGGGTGGCTGACGGCGTCGGTCGGATCAGGGAGCGGCGGGCTGCGACGCGGGCGAGCGCGAAGGGATTCGCTGCCGGCCTGGCGTTGGTGTGCCTCCTGGGCGGTGGGACGTGGATCTTCTTCGTCAAGGGGCTCCATCTGCTCCCTGGGGACATGTGCGACGGCACGCTCGAGCGGGGCACGGTCACCCGGGTGCTGCCGCAGGCGCGCGCGGCGGACGCAGGGTCCCGTGTTCAGGGCGCCGGACCCGACCTCGCCTTCTACTGCCACGTCAACACGAGTGAGGGGTCCTACCTCGACGGTCGTGCGCAAGTGCTGCCCGTCTCAAGGGAGAAGTGGCTCAAGAGCTCTCGGGGAAGCGGGAGTGGCGACAGGGTCGCCCATGTCTCCGCGGACGGGGGCATCGAGGCCGTGGCGAAACTCGCGTCCCGCAGTGCCAGGGTGTACGTGCCGTGTGAGCCGCCCAGTGTTCCTTCGTACAACGCCTCCGCGGAGTACGGCGTTGTCACCGAGTTCAGCGTCAGCGACGACAGCAGGGTGACGGGCGCGGAACTGCGGCAGATCCTGACCGATGTCGCGTACCGGATGAGCCGGCACACCTACGAGTTGGCCGAGTGTGGAAAGGGACGGGACCTGCCCGCGGAACTGCCGCGCTACGAGGAGAGCCCGTGACGGACGAGGAGATCGTCACGGAGTTCGACGGGCGGGGGCGGGTCGCGTTGATGGTGGGGCAGGCTGGACTGGGTCGGGTCGAGGAGATCGGCCGTGCTCTCGGCTACCGGCTCGTCGGCGTCGACAACTACGGTCCCTACGTCGGCGTCCGGATGCGGTTCGAGCGGGACGACGATCCCCGGGCCCGGCGTCGGGCCGAGGAGGCTGTCGCGCGGTTGCGGGCCGGGGGGCCGGGGGGCCGGTGGTGTCGGGGGCGCCGGACGTGCCGCCTCCGCCACCGTCCGCGCCGCCCCCCGGTCGGGCCGCCCGCCCCGCCCCGGCCCAGGTTCAGGGTGCCGGACGGACCCCCTCCGCCTCCGCCGGTCGGGATGCGGCGGCCCGTTCCGCCGCGGCCTGCCTACCCTCCGATGCCTCCCGAGCCTCCGCGATGTTGAGTAGCTGACTGAGTACGCGTGCTCAGGGAAGCGGGAGTTGGGGGCGGGAGGGTGGGGGCATGACGCATTCGATGCCTTCCGCAGAATCTTCCCCGCAGTCTCCCGCCGGTCGGGGGGCTCGGAGGAGGGTCGTTCTTCTCGTGGCCGTTTCGGTTCTGCTGGCCGCCGGTGGGTTCACCGCGTGGCGGGCCAGTGCTCGGGACGGCGGGGCGGTGGACGAGGCGCGGTCGCGGGTGTCCCCGTCCGCTGCCCGTGATGTTCGCCCGCTGGAGGGGCGGCCGAGGGTGTCGGACGCCGTTGCCGGGGTTTCGTACGGGGTTCCCGAAGGGTGGACCGCCGGGGACGAGGAGGGGCTGATTCCCGGGTTCACCTCCTCCGTCACACGGCGTATGGACGCGGAGGGCGGCAGTATCGTGCTGGCCGGGAAGGGGGAGGCCGTGACGCGGGACGGGTTGCGGGCCCGGGCCGAGAGCGCGGCCCGGTCCAACGCCGAGTTCTTCTACCCGGACGGCACCTCGCGCGTCGAGGAGTCCCGTGCCGTCGAGGTCGGCGGGCGGCCCGCCCACACCGTCGTACTGAGGACGACCGACAAGGAGACGGGCGGCGAGGGCCATCTGCGGCTCACGCTCGTCTCCGTGGACGACAGCCGCTCCGCGTTCCTGCTCGGTGTGGTCCACCCCGCCGGGACCGAGGAGGCGCGGGAGGCCGACGCCGTCGTCGAGAGCGCCGGGCTGCTCTGAACTCCCCGCTCAGCCCAGCCGTTTGGTCAGCGTGTACTCGGTCAGGCCCGGCGGGTAGTCCTCGATGACGCAGGCCACCTCGTACCCCTGCTTGCGGTAGAAGCCGGGGGCCTGGAAGTCCCAGGTCTCCAGGCGGGCATGACGGCAGTCCCGGTCCTCGCGGGCCACCCGCTCCGCCTCCGC
Source organism: Streptomyces sp. CAI-85 (assembly GCF_013363615.1). Taxonomy (NCBI): domain Bacteria; kingdom Bacillati; phylum Actinomycetota; class Actinomycetes; order Kitasatosporales; family Streptomycetaceae; genus Streptomyces; species Streptomyces sp. CAI-85. Next base: position 501,079 of record NZ_JAANNX010000002.1, read on the forward strand.
GAGGAGCCGGGCGCCGAGCCCCGCCCCGCGGTGCCGTTCGTCGACCCACAGGTAGGTGACGTGCAGCCAGCCCGCCCACGTGTGGCCGACCAGTCCGCCCGCCAGGGCGCCCCCGGCGTCCGACGCCCACACGTGCAGCGGCGCCTCCCGCTCCGCCGGCGTACCGCGCAGGGCACGCAGGACCGGGGAGGCCGCCGTGTTGGCGTCGAGAAGCCGGGAACGAAGAAGATCGCGCCGCGCCCTGTCGACTTCTGTCTCCATACGGAACATGCAGCACACCATAAACGCGCTGGCCAACCAGTTCCGCAATTCGCCTACCGCCGCCCGCCCGCAGCCCTACCCTGTGAACAGCGCCGGTGGGGGCCGGTGCCGATCAGGGGGCGAGACAGCCGGGTACGACGCCCGCGGTGGGGGTAGCAGTCTCTGCACGGCGGCGGCCGTGCGGCATCGGCATCCTCTCCGGGCGTCGTACCCGCGCAGGTTGTCGTTCTCCGTCTCCGGAACTTGGGGTATCCCCTGCTCTGACAAGGAGCTTGGGGAAGGGGGTTTCGTGGTTCGCATCCGAGTCCTGGTCGTCGACGACCACCGTATCTTCGCCGAGTCGCTCGCCGCGGCGCTGGCCGCCGAGCCGGACGTGGACGTCTCCGCGGCCGGCAGCGGCCCGGCGGCACTGCGTTCGCTGGAGCGCGCGGCCGCCGAGGGGCGCCGCTACGACGTGCTGCTCGTCGACGCCGATCTCGGCGCCGGCCTGCCCGGCTTACGGCCGGCGGTGCCCGTGCAGGAGGTCGGGGAGGACGGGCCGGTCGACGGGATCTCGCTCGTCGCCGGAGTGCGGGGCGCGCAGCCCCACATCCGGATCGTCGTCCTCGCCGAGAAGGACGATCCGCGCCGCGCGGCCCTCGCCCTCCAGGCCGGTGCCTCCGGCTGGGTGGCGAAGGACTGCTCGCTGTCGCGGCTGCTCACCGTCATCCGCGGGGTGCTGCGCGAGGAGACGCATCTGCCGCCCGCCCTGCTCACCGGGGTGCTGCGGGAGCTGACGGCCGCCCGCAAGCACCGCACCGAGAGCGAGCGGCTGGTGGAGTCCCTCACGCCGAGGGAACGGGAGGTGCTGCGCTGCATGGTCGCCGGGCTGGGCCGCAAGGCCGTCGCCGAGCGGCTGTTCCTCTCCCCGCACACCGTCCGCACCCATATGCAGAACGTCCTCGGCAAACTCGGCGTCCACTCGACGCTCGCCGCGGTCGCGCTGGCCCGCCGGGCCGGGGTGGGACCCGTGGACCTAACCGGGGATGTTGTCGAACGGGGCGGTCAACTGGCGTAGCAGCGCCGCCAGTTCACCGCGCTGGGCGTGGGACAGCTCGGCCAGGATCGCCCGCTCCTGGTCGAGCAGTCCGGCGAGCGCCTGGTCGGCGCGGTCCTTGCCGTCGTCCGTGAGCCGGACCAGCACACCGCGCCGGTCGCTGGGGTCCGGCAGCCGCTCCACCAGGCCCTTCTTCGTGAGCCGGTCGATGCGGTTCGTCATCGTGCCCGAGGTGACCAGCGTCTGTGTCAGCAGTTGCCCCGGGGAGAGCTGGTAGGGGGCGCCCGCGCGCCGCAGCGCGGTCAGGACGTCGAACTCCCAGGGTTCGAGCTGATGCTCGGAGAACGCCAGACGGCGCGCGCGGTCCAGGTGCCGGGCCAGTCTGCTCACCCGGCTGAGTACTTCCAGCGGCTCCACGTCGAGGTCCGGGCGCTCCCGGCGCCACGCTGCGACCAGCCGATCGACCTCGTCCTCCATGACGATCAGTGTAGTGGTTGTGTCGACGTGAAGTCTCTTGATGTCGAGTCTCTTGATATCGAGAGAGGGGGTGAAGGATGGAAGCATGACGAGCAACCCCACCTGGGACCCCGCCCAGTACCTGCGTCACGCCGGCCACCGCGCCCGTCCCTTCGCCGACCTCCTCGCCCGCGTCCCGGCCCTGCCCGGCGACCCGCCCCGGATCGGCGACCTCGGCTGCGGCCCCGGCAACGTCACCACCGTCCTCGCCGACCGCTGGCCCACCGCCCGCGTCACCGGCTACGACAACTCCCCGCGGATGCTCGAAGACGCCCGCGCGCACGCCGGCCCCCGCCTCGACTTCGCGCACGCCGACCTCACCACCTGGACGCCCGGCGAGACGTACGACCTGCTCGTCTCGAACGCCGCCCTCCAGTGGGTCCCCGGCCATCTCGACGCCTTCCCCGCCTGGCTCGACGGTGTCGCACCCGGCGGCACCTTCGCCTTCCAGGTCCCCCACAACGTCGACGCGCCCCTGCACGCCCTGATGCGCGACCTCGGCGCCTCCCCGCGCTGGCGTGCCCGGCTCGGTGACGTCCTGCGCCCCCGGGACTCCGTCCACGCCCCCGGCGTCTACCTCGACCGCCTGGCCCGCCTCGGCTGTGTCACCGACGTCTGGACCACCACGTACCAGCACGTCCTGCTCGGCGAGGACCCCGCCCTCGACTGGGTCAAGGGCACCGGCCTGCGCCCCGTCCTCGACGCCCTCGCCGACGACCCCGAGGCCCGCAACACCTTCGTCACCGAATACCGCGACCTCCTCCGCGTCGCCTACCCGGCCACGTCCTACGGCACGGTCCTCCCGTTCCGCCGCCTGTTCACGGTCGCCACGAAGGGGCACTGAGGCTCACCGCCGTCGACCACGTCCGGCTCCACAGTGAGGTTTGAGGCGTGCGGGACGGGCCACTCGGCCCGGTGAGACCACCCGCGAACCCCGACTGGGAGTGATGGACAGTGGCAGGCGAGCAGAAGTCCAAGGCGAAGATGGAGCAGGCCAAGGGCAAGGCGAAGGAAGCGGCCGGCCGTCTCGTGGGCAACGAGGAGATGGAGGCCGAGGGCCGCGCCGAGCAGGCGAAGGGCGACGCCCGTCAGGCCAAGGAGAAGACCAAGGACGTGTTCAAGCACTGACCGGGTCACAGAAGCCAGAAGCGGCGGGGCCGCGCCCCCGGGAAGAAGGGGCGCGGCCCCGCCGCGTGCGCGTCCGTCCTACGCCTTACGGCGCCCTATCAGGTGCGGCTTGGCCTCCAGGCCGTCCAGGCCGTGCCAGGAGAGGTTCACCAGATGCGCGGCGACCTCCGCCTTCTTCGGGCGGCGCACGTCCAGCCACCACTGGCCGGTCAGCGCGACCATCCCGACCAGCGCCTGCGCGTACAGCGGGGCCAGCTTGGGGTCGAAGCCGCGGTTCTTGAACTCGCGGCCCAGGATGTCCTCGACCTGCGTCGCGATGTCGGAGATCAGCGAGGCGAACGTCCCCGTGGACTGCGGGATGGGGGAGTCACGGACCAGGATCCGGAAACCGTCCGTGTACTCCTCGATGTAGTCGAGCAGCGCGAACGCCGCCTGTTCGAGCAGCTCCCGCGGATGCCCCGCCGTCAGCGACGACGTGACCATGTCCAGCAGCCGGCGCATCTCACGGTCCACGACGACCGCGTACAGCCCCTCCTTGCCGCCGAAGTGCTCGTACACCACCGGCTTGGACACCCCGGCCTTCGCCGCGATCTCCTCCACCGACGTGCCCTCGAACCCCTTCGCGGCGAACAGGGTGCGACCGATCTCCAGCAACTGCTGCCGCCGCTCCGCACCGGTCATCCGGGTGCGCCGCGCGCGTCTGGGCTTCGTTTCGTTGCTCGGGGTGCTGCTGGAATCGGTCGCCACACCGTCCATCATGCCGCGTCGGCGGTCGCCTTCCGGCGCCGGGAGCCGTCCTCACCCGTGTTGCGGCGCGAATCGATACGCGAGCGTGACGGCCAGCGCACGTCGTACGCCCATCCGGCCAGTTCGAACCAGCGGATGAAGCGGGCCGAGGAGTCCAACTGGCCCCGCATCACGCCGTGCCGCGCCGACGTGGGGTCCGCGTGGTGCAGGTTGTGCCAGGACTCGCCGCAGGACAGGATCGCCAGCCACCACACGTTGCCCGAACGGTCCCGGGACTTGAACGGCCGCTTGCCCACCGCGTGACAGATCGAGTTGATCGACCAGGTGACGTGGTGCAGCAGCGCCACCCGCACCAGGGACCCCCAGAAGAACGCGGTGAACGCGCCCCACCACGACATCGTCACCAGACCGCCCACCAGCGGCGGGATCGCCAGCGACACCACGGTCCAGAAGATGAACTGCCGCGAGACCGCGCGGATCGCCGGGTCCTTGATCAGATCCGGCGCGTACTTCTCCTGCGGGGTCTGCTCCTCGTCGAACATCCAGGCGATGTGCGCCCACCACAGGCCCTTCATCAGCGCCGGGATCGTCTCCCCGAACCGCCACGGCGAGTGCGGGTCGCCCTCCGCGTCGGAGAACTTGTGGTGCTTGCGGTGGTCGGCCACCCAGCGCACCAGCGGTCCCTCCACCGCCATCGACCCCATGACCGCGAGCGCGATCCGCAGCGGCCGCTTGGCCTTGAAGGAGCCGTGCGTGAAGTAGCGGTGGAAGCCGATGGTGATGCCGTGGCAGCCGAGGAAGTACATGAAGACCAGCAGACCGAGGTCCAGCCAGCTCACCCCCCACCCCCAGGCCAGCGGCACGGCCGCCAGCAGGGCGAGGAACGGCACGGTGATGAAGAGCAGAAGGGTGATCTGCTCCAGCGAACGCTTCTGCTCGCCACCGAGCGTGGCGGAGGGCAGCGCGGAGCCGCCCGCATCGGCGTCCGGGGAATCGTCGATCACATCGGAGCTCGTGGTCATGCGTGTCCCCTGTGGGGTCGAGGGTTCTGGGGTGGGTCGCCGGGTCACGGCACTCGCGCAGTCGGCCGGGTACCGCTTCCTACGGTTCCGTAACCTACGGCATCGTAAGTATGGCAGTGCGTCGTCCGGGGGCAAGAGCCCGTGTCAGCGCGTCCGGCCCGGCACATATCCTTGGAGACGGTCGGACAGCGCGGTCCGCTCTGTTTTCTTCCCGGATGCCCGAGCCCTATGCGGCAGCCCGCCGCGCGGACGGCGTCCGGGTTCCTCCCGGACGAGCTTCACCACTGCAAGGAGCCGCACCTGTGAGCAGTGCCGACGACCAGACGACGACCAGCGCCGAGCTGCGTGCCGACATCCGCCGACTGGGTGACCTCCTCGGCGAGACCCTCGTCCGGCAGGAGGGTCCCGAGCTTCTCGACCTGGTCGAGAAGGTCCGCCGCCTGACCCGTGAGGACGGCGAGGCCGCCGCCGAGCTGCTGCGCGGCACCGAACTGGAGACCGCGGCCAAGCTGGTCCGCGCCTTCTCCACCTACTTCCACCTCGCCAACGTCACCGAGCAGGTGCACCGCGGCCGTGAGCTGCGCGCCCGGCGCGCCGCCGAGGGCGGCCTCCTCGCCCGCACCGCCGACCGCCTCAAGGACGCCGACCCCGAGCACGTCCGCGACACGGTCCGCAACCTCAACGTGCGCCCCGTCTTCACCGCGCACCCCACCGAGGCCGCCCGCCGTTCGGTCCTCAACAAGCTGCGGCGGATCGCCGCGCTCCTGGAGACCCCGGTCATCGAGTCCGACCGCCGGCGCCTGGACACCCGTCTGGCCGAGAACATCGACCTCGTGTGGCAGACCGACGAACTGCGCGTCGTCCGCCCCGAGCCCGCCGACGAGGCCCGCAACGCCATCTACTACCTCGACGAACTCCACGCGGGCGCCGTCGGGGACGTCCTGGAGGACCTCACCTCCGAACTGGAGCGCGTCGGCGTCCACCTCCCCGAGGAGACCCGCCCGCTCACCTTCGGCACCTGGATCGGCGGCGACCGCGACGGCAACCCCAATGTCACCCCCCAGGTGACCTGGGACGTCCTCATCCTCCAGCACGAGCACGGCATCAACGACGCCCTGGAGACGATCGACGAACTCCGCGGCCTGCTCTCCAACTCCATCCGCTACGCCGGCGCCACCGAGGAACTCCTGGAGTCCCTCCGGGCCGACCTCGAACGGCTGCCCGAGATCAGCCCCCGCTACAAGCGCCTCAACGCCGAGGAGCCCTACCGGCTCAAGGCCACCTGCATCCGGCAGAAGCTGGAGAACACCAAGCAGCGCCTCGCCCAGGGCACCCCGCACCAGGAGGGCCGCGACTACCTCGGCACCAGCGAGCTGCTCCAGGACCTCACGCTCGTCCAGACCTCCCTGCGCGCCCACCGCGGCGGGCTCTTCGCGGACGGCCGTCTCAACCGCACCCTGCGCACCCTGTCCGCCTTCGGCCTCCAGCTCGCCACCATGGACGTCCGCGAACACGCCGACGCCCACCATCACGCCCTCGGCCAGCTCTTCGACCGCCTCGGCGAGGAGTCCTGGCGGTACGCCGACATGCCCCGCGAGTACCGCGCCAAGCTGCTCGCCAAGGAACTGCGCTCCCGGCGCCCGCTGGCCGGCACCCCGGCCCCCGTCGACGCCGCCGGCGAGAAGACCCTCGGCGTCTTCCTCACCGTCAAGCGCGCCCTGGAGGTCTTCGGACCCGAGGTCATCGAGTCGTACATCATCTCGATGTGCCAGGGCGCCGACGACGTCTTCGCCGCCGTCGTCCTCGCCCGTGAGGCCGGGCTCCTCGACCTGCACGCCGGCTGGGCGAAGATCGGCATCGTGCCGCTCCTGGAGACCACCGACGAGCTGAAGGCCGCCGACACCATCCTGGAGGAGATGCTCTCCGACCCCTCCTACCGGCGGCTCGTCGCCCTGCGCGGCGACGTCCAGGAGGTCATGCTCGGCTACTCCGACTCCTCCAAGTTCGGCGGCATCACCACCAGCCAGTGGGAGATCCACCGCGCCCAGCGCCGGCTGCGCGACGTCGCCCACCGCTACGGCGTCCGGCTGCGCCTCTTCCACGGCCGCGGCGGCACCGTCGGCCGCGGCGGCGGCCCCTCGCACGACGCGATCCTCGCCCAGCCCTGGGGCACCCTGGAGGGCGAGATCAAGGTGACCGAGCAGGGCGAGGTCATCTCCGACAAGTACCTCATCCCCTCCCTGGCCAGGGAGAACCTGGAGCTGACGGTCGCCGCCACGCTCCAGGCGTCCGCCCTGCACACCGCGCCCCGCCAGTCCGACGAGGCCCTCGCCCGCTGGGACGCCGCGATGGACGTCGTCTCCGACGCCGCCCACGCCGCCTACCGCGAACTCGTCGAGGACCCGGACCTGCCGACGTACTTCCTCGCCTCCACGCCGGTCGACCAGCTCGCCGATCTGCACCTGGGCTCGCGGCCCGCCCGCCGCCCCGGCTCGGGCGTCTCGCTCGACGGACTGCGCGCCATCCCGTGGGTGTTCGGCTGGACCCAGTCCCGCCAGATCGTCCCCGGCTGGTTCGGCGTCGGCTCCGGCCTCAAGGCCCTGCGCGAGGCCGGTCTCGACACCGTCCTGGACGAGATGCACGGGCAGTGGCACTTCTTCCGCAACTTCATCTCCAACGTCGAGATGACCCTCGCCAAGACCGACCTGCGGATCGCCCAGCACTACGTCGACACGCTCGTCCCCGACGACCTCAAGCACGTCTTCGACCGCATCAAGGCCGAACACGCCCTCACCGTCGCCGAAGTCCTCAAGATCACCGGTGAGGACGAACTGCTGGACGCCACCCCCGTCCTCAAGCAGACCTTCAGCATCCGCGACGCCTACCTGGACCCCATCTCCTACCTCCAGGTCACCCTGCTCAAGCGCCAGCGCGACGCGGCCGCCGCCGGTGCCGAGCCCGACCCGCTGCTCTCCCGCGCCCTGCTCCTCACCGTCAACGGCGTCGCCGCCGGACTGCGCAACACCGGCTGACCCACCGCACCACGACAGGGCAGTGCCCCCGGACGCCGCGCGTCCGGGGGCACTGCCCTGTCTCTCAGATCGCCAGGAACGCCGCCGTCATCAGCGCCACCCCCGACCCCGCCAGCACCCAGCCGGCCCGCGACCGCCCGAGGCCGCCCGCCACCACCACCGACGCCAGCAGCAGCGCGCCGCCCATCGGCACCCACGCGTAGAGCACCCCGGCCGGGCCCGAACGCACCACCTCGGTACCGCCCGGCTTCACGACCACCGTGTACGTCTGCCCCTTGCGCACCGCCACGGACTTCTCGATCACCACCCGCGCCCGCGCCGTCGACCCCGCCGACAGCGGCGTGTACGGCCCCGAACACGTCCGCGCGCCGCACCGGGTCACCTCGATCGTGCCCTGCTCCCGGCCCTTGGTCAGCATCACCTGCTGTGCCGTGCCCCAGGAGGCCCACACCCCCGCCAGCAGGATCAGCGCGGTGACCGCCCCCGCCACCGCCAGCCGCCCGAAGCGCAGCGCGACCACGGAGAAACGGCCCTTGCGGGGAGCGGCCCGATGACGATGGGACGTTGCGGAGGCGGGCATGGCCGGGATCATTGGCCATGCCTGAACGGATCGTCAACCTCCGCCTGAGGCGGCCACCCGACAAATCACGAGTTGTACGTGCTTTGCGCCCGCTCCAGACCCTCGATCACCAGACACTCCACCGCGTCCGCCGCCCGGTCCACGAAGTAGTCCAGCTCCTTGCGCTCCGCCGACGCGAAATCCTTCAGCACGAAGTCCGCCACCTGCATCCGCCCCGGCGGCCGCCCGATCCCGAACCGCACCCGGTGATAGTCGGGACCCAGCACCTTCGTCATCGACTTCAGGCCGTTGTGCCCGTTGTCCCCGCCGCCCAGCTTCAGCCGCAGCACCCCGTAGTCGATGTCCAGCTCGTCATGCACCGCCACCACCTGGGCCGCCGGCACCTTGTAGAAGTCCCGCAGCGCGTTCACCGGACCCCCCGACAGGTTCATGAACGACATCGGCTTCGCCAGGATCACCCGACGGTTCGCGGGCCCCGGCGGACCGATCCGCCCCTCCACCACCTGCGCCTGCGCCTTGCCGGCCCGCTTGAACCTGCCGCCGATCCGCTCCGCCAGCAGATCCGCCACCATGAACCCCACGTTGTGCCGGTTCATCGCGTACTCCGGCCCCGGGTTCCCCAGGCCCACGACGAGCCACGGGGCGTTCGCATCCGTCGTCACGTGCATGTCTCCTTACGCAGCAGCCGCTGCTCCCCCCGAGCGGGGGAAACAGCGGCTGGAGCCTCGATGTACCGCTACGGAAGCCGTACGGCTCAGGCCTCGGCGGCCTCGGTGCCCTCGGCGGCCTCGCCCTCCGGGGCCTCCTCGGCCTGCGCGGACAGGACCTGGAGGACGACCGTGTCGCCGTCGACGGCCAGCGTCGTACCGGACGGCAGGGTGATGTCCTTCGCCAGGATCGAGGCACCGGCCTCCAGACCCTCCACGGACACCGTGACGGCCTCCGGGATGTGCGTGGCCTCGGTCTCGACCGGCAGCGCGTTCAGGACGTGCTCCAGCAGGTTGCCACCCGCCGCCAGCTCACCCTCGGCCTGCACCGGAATCTCGACCGTGACCTTCTCGCCGCGCTTCACGAGCTGGAGGTCGACGTGCTCCAGGAAACCCTTGATCGGGTCGCGCTGCACCGACTTCGGGATCGCCAGCTCGTTGGCCTTGCCGTCGATGTCCAGCGAGATCAGGACGTTCGGCGTACGCAGCGCGAGCAGCAGCTCGTGGCCCGGAAGGGTCAGGTGCAGCGGGTCGGAACCGTGGCCGTACAGCACACCGGGAACCTTGTTGTCACGGCGGATACGGCGGGCGGCGCCCTTGCCGAACTCGGAACGGGTCTCGGCGGAGATCTTTACCTCGGACATGATCACTCCTCGTAGAAAGCGAAACGGACCTGGTCACCCGGCCACGAACGGCCTGCTACGAAGAGCGCGTCGATAACGGACCACCGCATCCGTCAAGAAAACGGACGACGGCCTCCCTCGCCGAGCAACTGGAGCAGTCTAACGGTGAGGGAGGCCGCGGAAAAATCGACCTTGAAGAAGGCCCGAGCAGGTCCTACTGCTCGTCGAACAGGCTGGTCACCGAGCCGTCCTCGAAGACCTCACGCACCGCGTTCGCGATCGTCGGCGCGATCGACAGCACCTTGATCTTGTCGACCTCCAGCTCACCCGGGGTCGGCAGCGTGTTGGTGAACACGAACTCGCTCACCTTCGAGTTCTTCAGACGGTCCGCCGCCGGACCCGACAGCACACCGTGCGTCGCCGTCACGATCACGTCCTCCGCGCCGTGCGCGAACAGGGCGTCCGCGGCCGCGCAGATCGTGCCACCGGTGTCGATCATGTCGTCGACCAGGACGCACACCCGGCCCTTGACCTCACCGACGACCTCGTGGACCGTCACCTGGTTCGCCACGTCCTTGTCGCGCCGCTTGTGCACGATCGCCAGCGGCGCGCCCAGCCGGTCGCACCAGCGGTCCGCCACCCGCACCCGGCCGGCGTCCGGCGACACCACCGTCAGCTTCTCCTTGTCGACCTTCTGGCCGACGTAGTCCGCCAGCAGCGGCAGCGCGAAGAGGTGGTCCACCGGGCCGTCGAAGAAGCCCTGGATCTGGTCCGTGTGCAGATCCACCGTCAGGATCCGGTCCGCACCCGCCGTCTTCATCAGGTCCGCGATCAGCCGCGCCGAGATCGGCTCACGGCCGCGGTGCTTCTTGTCCTGCCGGGCATAGCCGTAGAACGGCACGATCACCGTGATCGACCGCGCCGACGCGCGCTTCAGCGCGTCGATCATGATGAGCTGCTCCATGATCCACTTGTTGATCGGAGCCGTGTGGCTCTGGATCAGGAAGCAGTCCGCACCACGCGCCGACTCCTGGTAGCGCACATAGATCTCACCGTTGGCGAAATCGAAGGCCTTCGTCGGGACGACCCCGACACCCAGCTCGTGGGCGACCTCCTCGGCAAGCTCGGGGTGGGCGCGGCCGGAGAAGAACATCATCTTCTTCTCGCCGGTCGTCTTGATCCCGGTCACAGCACTGTCTCCTCAGAGGTGTCTCAACGGGGGTGTCGAGCGGTCCCGCCGCTGGACACGACGGGCCGTCTCGGCCGGTGGGGGGTGTGCACCTATCACGGTACGCCGTGTCCGGCGCGCCTGTTTCCGGTCAGTCCTCGGCATCGCCCGGCCGGGAAGCCGCCTCGGCCGCCTTCGCCGCCGCGCTCCCCGGACGCTTGCGCGCCACCCAGCCCTCGATATTCCGCTGCTGGCCACGGGCCACGGCCAGCGAACCGGGCGGCACGTCCTTCGTGATCACGGAGCCGGCCGCGGTGTACGCGCCGTCCCCGATCGTGACAGGAGCCACAAACATGTTGTCCGAACCCGTGCGGCAGTGCGACCCCACCGTGGTGTGGTGCTTGTCCTGACCGTCGTAGTTCACGAACACGCTCGCCGCGCCGATGTTGGTCTGGTCACCGATCGTCGCGTCACCGACGTACGACAGGTGCGGGATCTTCGTGCCCTCGCCGATCGAGGCGTTCTTCGTCTCCACGTACGTGCCGATCTTGCCCTTGGCGCCCAGACGGGTCCCCGGACGCAGATAGGCGAACGGCCCGACGGTCGCGTGCGCGCCGATGTGCGCCGTGTCCGAGACCGTGTTGTCCACGCGCGCGCCCGCGCCGACGACGGTGTCCTTCAGCCGGCTGTTCGGGCCGACCTCCGCGCCCTCGCCGATCTGCGTGGCCCCGAGCAACTGCGTGCCCGGCTGCACGATCGCGTCCTGCCCGAACGTCACCGTCACGTCCACCCACGTCGACGCCGGGTCCACGACCGTCACACCCGACAGCATGGCCGCCGTCAGCAGCCGGTCGTTCAGGATCCGGCGCGCCTCGCTCAACTGCACCCGGTTGTTGATCCCGGCGATCTCCCGGTGGTCACCGGCCACCGACGCGCCGACCCGGTGACCGGCCTCGCGCAGAATGCCGAGGACGTCCGTCAGGTACTCCTCGCCCTGGCTGTTGTCCGTACGGACCTTCTTCAGGGCGTCGGCCAGCAGCGCGCCGTCGAACGCGAACACCCCGGAGTTGATCTCCCGGATCGCGCGCTGGGCCTCGGTGGCGTCCTTGTGCTCGACGATCGCGGTGACGGCGCCCGTCGCCTCGTCACGCACGATCCGGCCGTAACCGGTCGCGTCCGGCACCTCGGCGGTCAGCACGGTGACGGCGTTGCCGTCGGCCTCGTGCGTGCCGGCGAGCGCGGCGAGCGTGGCCCCGGTCAGCAGCGGTGTGTCACCGCACACGACGACGACCGTGCCGTCGACCCCGCCCCCCAGCTCCTCCAGCCCCATCCGGACGGCGTGCCCGGTGCCGTTCTGCTCGGCCTGCACCGCGGTGCGCACCTCGCTGTCGGTCTCACGCAGATGCCCGGCGACCAGCTCCCGCGCGTGCCCGACCACCACGACCAGGTGCTCGGGCTCCAACTCGCGGGCGGCGGCCAGCACATGACCCACGAGACTGCGACCGCAGATCTCGTGCAGAACCTTGGGAGTGGCCGACTTCATACGGGTGCCCTCACCCGCTGCGAGTACGACGACGGCTGCCGGGCGAATGGCGCTCACGAAGTTGCCCTTCGGCTGTGGAGTGAGGTGGGACATCCGAAGGATACCGGGGCGTTTCACGGCGGACATGAGAGCGGGCCCCGACGATGCTGTCAGGGCCCGAACCGCGGCCGTATGCGTAGTTGCTCCCCCGCAAGGATTCGAACCTTGTCCTGCTGGTACCAAAAACCAGTGTGCTGCCAGTTACACCACGGGGGACAGCGCCTCAGACCATACCGGAGCCTGGCCCCCGAGCCGTAGCGGTGCGGTGGGGACCGGGCGGTGAAACTCGTCGGAAAAGGCGGGGTGTGCGCCCGTAGGCTGGAGGCATGACCACGACGGGGGTAGAGCTTGCGGGGGCCCGGGGAGGGCCGCTGTGGTGGAGCAGGCGGCGTAGTGCGGTGTTCGACTGCGGGCTGGCGCTGCTGTCGGCCGTGGAGTGCGCGGTGGAGGGGGTGCCGTTCGCGCGGGACGCGGGGGTGCCGGTGGCCGTGGGGGTGGTGTTCGGGCTGCTCGCCGGGTCGGTGCTGGTGGTGCGGCGGCAGTGGCCGATCGCGGTGGTGCTGGTGGCGATCGCCATCACGCCGGCCCAGATGGGGTTCCTGATGGGGATCGTCGGGCTGTACACCCTGGCGGCGTCGGAGCTGCCGCGCCGGATCATCGCGTCGCTGGCGGGGATGCAGCTCGTGGGGACGCTGATCGTGACGTTCGTGCAGGTGCGGCAGGGCATGGACCAGGGGCATCAGACGGTCGGGGACTGGTTCATCCCGTTCGCCGCGCTGGCCACCTCGCTGGGGCTGACGGCGCCGCCGGTGCTGCTGGGGCTGTACGTGGGCGCGCGGCGGCGGCTGATGGAGAGTCTGCGGGAGCGGGCGGACAGCCTGGAGCGCGAGTTGCAGTTGCTGGCGGAGCGTGCGGAGGAACGGGCCGAGTGGGCGCGGAACGAGGAGCGGACGCGGATCGCGCGGGAGATGCACGACGTCGTGGCGCACCGTGTGAGCCTGATGGTGGTGCACGCGGCGGCGTTGCAGGCGGTGGCGCGGAAGGACCCGGAGAAGGCGGTGCGCAACGCCGCGTTGGTGGGGGACATGGGGCGTCAGGCGCTGACGGAGCTGCGGGAGATGCTCGGGGTGCTGCGCAGCGGTGGTCCGCGGGAGCGGGCGGGGGTGCCGCTGGAGGCGGTGGGGGTGGCCGCGGCGGCCGCGGCGTCGCGGGCGGTGGAGGAGGCGGAGGGACCGTGTCTGGAGGAGCTGGAGGAGCTGGTGGGGCAGTCGGCGGCCGCGGGGATGGTCGTGGATCTGTCGGTGGTGGGGGAGGTGCGGGCGTACGCGCCGGAGATCGAGCAGACGGCGTACCGGGTGGTGCAGGAGGCGTTGACGAACGTCCACAAGCACGCGGCGGGTGCGAAGACGTATGTGCGGCTGGCGCACCGGGTGGCGGAGATCGCGATGCAGGTGGAGAACGAGCCGCCGCCGGAGGGGGGTTCGGGGTCCTCGGCGGGTCTGCCGTCGGGCGGCAACGGCCTGGTGGGGATGAAGGAGCGGGTGGTGGGGCTCGGCGGGGTGTTCGTGTCGGGTCCGACGGACGCGGGGGGTTTCCGGGTGTCGGCGGTGATTCCGTCGGCGGCGGGCTGAACCTTCCGGCGGGGAGACGGTCGGTTCGGCTGACGGTGGGCTGATCGTCCTGGCGAGGGCGATCGGTCCGGTCGGCGGTGGGCTGAACTTCTCGGCGGGGGGCGGTCGGTTCGGCTGGTGGTGGGCTGATCGTCCCGGTGGAGGCGGCCGGTCTGGTCGGCGGTGGGTCGATCGTCCTGGTGGGGGCGGTCGGTCCCGTCGGTGGTGAATCGATTCTTCCGGTGGGGCCTTCTGGCCGGGCGTGGGGTCAGTCCGCGGTGAGGCGGGCCGGTTCGGTGCCGGTGAGGAGGGCGGACAGGGCGTGGTCGATGTCGGGGCCGAGGTACCAGTCGCCGGTGTGGTCGAGGGCGTAGACGCGTCCCTCGTCGTCGATGGCGAGGACGGCCCCGGTGTCGGTCTCGGTGCCGAGCGGGGCCACGTCGGTGTCGAGGGCGCGGCCGAGGTCGGCGAGGGTGCGGGCCATGTGGAGGCCGTGCAGGGGGTCGAGATGGAGGGTGGCGGGGGCGATCCGGCGGCCGCCGGCGCCGGGGGTGATGGTGAGGCCGCCGAATTCGGCCCACGCCTCGACGGCGGCGGGGAAGACGGCGTGCCGGTGGCCGGCGGGCGAGGTGTGGTCGCGCAGGGTGTCGGCCCAGATCTCGGCCTGCTTGATGTCCCAGCGTCCGGGCTGCCAGCCCGCGGTGCGCAGGGCGGCGTCGATGGGGACGGGGAAGCGGGTGGTGGAGGTGCGCTGTTCGGGGTGCATCTGCCTTCGTTCGTCGTGCCGGTGCGGGTGTGCTGGGTGGGCCGCCGTGGGGTCAGCCGGTCGCTTCCGGGTCGACGACGCGGACGCCGAAGTGGGCGCTGAGGGCCGTACAGGCGCGGCAGGGCGGGGCGAAGCTGCCGTGCAGCGGGTCGCCGTCCTCGCGGATGTGCCGGGTGGTGAGCTTGGCCGCTCTGAGCGCCTTGCGGGCTTCGCCGTTGGTCATGGGTTTTCGGGCGGAGCGTCTGCTGCGGGCGGCGTCGGCGGCGGCGAGGTGCCGGGAGATGAGGAGGGCCTCGGCGCAGCGGCCGGTGAAGCGGTCGCGCTGGGCGCTGGTGAGGGTGTCGAGGAAGTCCTGGACGAGGGGGTGCAGCGGCGGGGGCTGGTCGCCGCGGGCGGCGGTGCCGGTGAGGGTGGCGCCCTGGACGGAGAGGGCGGCGGCGACGGTGGGGAGTATGCCGTCGCGGCGGTGACGGAGCGTGGGCGTGTGGGGGGCGTCGGTGGCGGACCAGCCGACGCGGGGGTCGCCGGTGGAGTCGCCGGCGGCGCCGGTGTGGCGCACATCTCCCGACCTGGCCTGGTGCGGTCCCGTTTGCGTTGCGTTCATGATCGTCATCCCCTCCCGAGCATCCCCCCGGACGTCACAGAGTGCCAAATGGCGTGGCGGGTGCGGAAGCTGGGGCGCCGCGACACGCCCGGGTTTGGGCGGGCTGTCACGGCGGGGTGACGGCAGGTCACGGAAGCGGAGGCCCGGTGACCCGTGTCGTCGTACCGCATAGGCTGTCGCCACTGTGAGGCGCGCGGTCGACGCGCGTTGGCAACCGTTGGAGACAGTCGCATACGGGGCGTGGTGGTTCGGGACCGGAAGCGGAACCGGCCGCTGCGGGCCGTACAGAGTGCCGCAGGGGGCAACCGCCATGACGACGAGTCGGCTCGGGCAGCAAGCCGCGCCGCCGAACGCGGCCTATGCCGGGCAGGTCGTGCATTTCCCGGATCCGGTCCGGGCGGCACGGCACCCGAGAGGGGTGCGGGTGGACGAGCGCGGCTACCCGGACTTCTCGGCGTACGCCAGGGCGGCCGCGGAGATCGCGGAGCCGCCGGAGGGTTTCGGGGTCGACGAGCTGCGGCTGACGGACTACGTGTCGGCGAACGCGGCGATGGCGGCCTCGGGGCACGAGCTGTGGGACACGGTGCCGAACGTGGCGACGCCGCACGGCTGGACGTGGCACCACGTGGTGGACTCGCGGCGGCTCGAACTGGTGCCGGTCGAGGTGAAGGCGCTGCTGCGGCACCACGGCGGGCTTTCGACGGCGGTGGTGGACCAGTCGAAGCGGGGCACGCGCCCGTTGCAGGAGACGCGTCCGGCGCACTTCGGGCTGCCGAAGTCGGGTGCGGCGGTGTCTGAGCAGCAGGTGCAGGGAGTCGAGGAGGACCTCGGGTACCGGCTGCCTGGGGCGTACCGGTCGTTCCTGCGGGCGGCGGGCGGCTGTGCCCCGGTGGGCGCGGCGCTCGACGCCGAGCTGGGGCTGCTGGTCGACCAGCCGTTCTTCACGGTGCGCGACGAGGCCGCGGTCAACGACCTGGTCTATGTGAACAAGTGCCTGCGGGACCATCTGACGAAGGACTACCTGGGCGTCGGTTTCGTCCAGGGCGGTCTGCTGGCCGTGAAGGTGAAGGGCGAGCGGATCGGTTCTGTGTGGTTCTGCGCCTACGACGATGTGCGCGACGCGGATCCGGGGGTGCCGCCCGCCGAGCGGGTGGAGCGGCTGCTGCTGCCGTGCGGTGAGGACTTCGACGCGTTCCTGTCGCGGCTCGCGGGCAATCCGCCCGAGCTGGAGACGGTGGCGAATCTGATGGTGGACGGCGGGTTCGCGCGTGCGGTGCCCGTGGCGTCCGTGGCCGCGGGGGAGTGAGCGGACGATGGTGACCTTCGCGCAGGCGCAGGAGCGCGCCGAGGACTGGATCAACGGGGACGTGCCCGCGTACCAGCACCGTGAGGTGCGGGTGCGGGAGTTCGAGCTGGGGTTCGTGGTGTGGGCGGAGGACCGTGCCGACGGTCCGCGCTCGGACGGGGGCGCGCAGCGGCTGGTGATCGCCCGGGACAGCGGGGAGGCCACGCTGTGGCCGGCGCTGCCGGTGGGTGAGGTGATCCGCCGCTACGAGGAGGAGTACGGGCGTGCGCAGGAGCCCGCGGACGCGGTGCCGGCGCCGCCGGCCCGGGTGGATCTGAACCAGACGTCGTTCCTGCTGACGCCGCCGGAGTGGTTGCAGGAGGCGGCGGACCGGATGGGGATCGGGGAGCGGGGCGGGTCGGCACCGGCTTCGTCCGCCGCTCCTGCCGCTTCCGGTGGGTCCGGTGGGCCGGTGGCTCCCGATGCCGCGCTGCCGCAGACGCAGGCCGGGGTGCCGGGGAGCGGGCTGGCGGAGACGCAGGCGGGGGTGCCGGCCGGGCCGCCTCCCGCCGTGCCCGCGGCTCCGGCCGCCGCCGTGCCGTCCGGGGCGACGCCGTGGACGGGGACCGACACCAACGCCGGGGACGACCGTTCCGTGCCGCTGCCGGGGAACGGGCTCGCGGAGACGCAGGCCGGGGTGCCGGCCGGGCCGCCTCCCGCCGTGCCCGCCGCTCCGGCCGCCGCCGTGCCGCCCGGGGCGACGCCCTGGACCGGGACCGACACCAACGCCGACGCGGGGGACGACCGTTCCGTACCGCTGCCCGCGACCGTCTTCGCGCCGCCGCTGAGCGGTTCGGACGACGAACTGCCGCCGCCCTCCACGGCGCCGGACGCCAAGACCGCGCTGATGTCGGGCGGCAGCCAGTTGCCGGCGACGGCGGTGGGGCCGGCGCTCGGCGGTCCGGGCACGGCGGGTGGACCCGGTGCGCCGGGCGGGCCCGGGGGCGCGCCCACGCCTCCGCCGCCTCCGCCGTCGTACGGCTCCTCGCAGGGGGCCGGTGTTCCGGGGGCGCCGGGTGCTCCCGGCGGTTCCTTCGGCGCCGGTGCGCCGCAGCCGCAGCCCCCGGCCGGTCCGGCAGGTCCGGCAGGTCCGGCCACGCCCGCGCGGCCGCTTCCGCCGCACGCCGGTGACATCGCCGACGCGGCGACCAGCAAGGCCGCGCCGCCGCCGCGCCGTGCGCGCGGTGGCGGGTCGACGCCGCCGCCTCCGCCGGGTGCGCCCGGCGCTCCGGGGGCGCGGCCGGGCGCCACGCCGCCTCCCCCCGGTACGCCTGGCACGCCCGGTACGCCAGGTACGCCCGGTGCCCCGGCGGGCGGGTACGTACCGACGCAGCTCGTCTCCGCCCTCGAACCGGACGGCACACCGCAGGTACCGGGTGCGCCCGGCGCCCCCGGTGCCCCAGGTGGGCCGGGTACGCCTCCCGGCGGGATGCACCATGCCGCCACGATGTTCGCCGACCCCGGCCAGATGGGGCCGGGCGCGCCGCAGCCGCCGAACGCCCCCGCGGGCTCCGGTGCGCCCGGCGCACCCCAGACCCCGCCCGGCGCTCCCGGCTCCGCGGGGGGCGCGCAGGGCGCCGTACACCACGCCCGTACGGTCATGGCGCCCCCCGTGGGCGGCCCGGGCGCGCCCCCGCCGCCCACCGCGCACGCCCCGGGCGCTCCCGGTGCTCCTGGCGCTCCCGGCGCGCCCGGTGTTCCGGGGATGCCGCCCGGTGCGGTGCCGCCTCCGCCGGCCCCCGCTCCCGGTCCGGGGCAGCCGCCGTCGTACGGGTATCCGCAGGCACAGGGCCTGCCGACGGTCGGACCCGGCTACCAGGCCGTGCTGCGCTACCGGGCGCAGGACGGGTCGGAGCAGCAGGTGATCCGGCGTTCGGCGCCGGGCACTCCGCACCCGGAGTGGCAGATCTTCCACGAGCTGCGCGCCCTGAACGTGCCGCCGGACCAGGTGCTGGAGCTGCACACCGAGCTGGAGTCGTGCGAGCTGCCGGGCGCGTACTGCGCGCGGATGATCCGGGAGCAGTGGCCGCAGGCGCGGATCACGAGCATCGCGCCGTACGGCACGGACCACGCGAGCCGGCAGCAGGGCATGCAGCAACTGCTGGTTCACCAGGGCGAGTTGCACCAGGTGGCGGACGGCCCCGCGCGGCCCGCGCCGGTGCGGGCGCCGCTGCCCGCGGTGCAGCCGGCGCCGCCCATCCCGCCGGAGGCGATCGCGCAGGAGCTGGCGGCGGCGTTCGGCCCTGGGGTGTTCCGGTTCGAGCAGGCCGCGGTGTCCCGGCAGGGGGTGCCGCCGGTGGTGGCGCACACGCTGGTGGCGGCCGGACTGCCGCTGGACATGGGGCCGTTCTTCTGGGCGCAGGCCCAGCCGGGGCGGCCGGTGCCGACGCTGGCGGAGCTGGCGGCCGAGCGGGGTGTGCAGCCGGCCCCGGACGCGGGCTCGTACCTCGTCATGGGCAGTGACTTCGGCAAGGCGATCTGTGTGCAGTACGGGACGGCGAACATCGTCGCGGTGCCCGTGGAGGCGGGGCCGGGCGGGGCGTCCGTACCGCCGCAGTTCGTGAACACCGGGCTGCCGGAGTTCGCGCGCTGCCTCGCGCTGCTCGGGCGGATGTGGCGGCTGCGGTACGGGCTGAACCAGGAGCAGGCGGGCCGCTGGACCGTCGACTTCCAGGCGCAGTTGGTCTCGCTGGACCCGGCGGCACTGGGGTCGCCGGACAGTTGGTGGTCCGTGCTGCTCGAACAGATGTGGGACGGACTGCTCTAGACGAGTGGTGCGGTGTGAGGGCCTGGCCCGGTCGGACGACCGGGCCAGGCCCTTTTTATGCCCCGCGCCGCCCATAACCTGCGCGCGGAGTGTCGCGTTATGAACACTTACGCCCGATACATCAAGATATGCGCGAAATCCTATTTCGCGTTCGTCTGGTGAGAGGGGCTGCACATGAGCAGCGCACGGGTTGCAGTGCCGGGGTTCGTGACCGTTCGCGGGCGTGGCTACCGGCCCAGAGAGGTCGATGTCTACACCGCCGCGCTCTCCGCCGAACGCGACGCCGCGTGGGAGCGCGTCGCCCGGCTCACGGTGCTCGCCAAGGACATGGTGGGCGAGGTCGAGCGGCTGCGCTCGGCCCTCACCCGGCTCGGACCGCAGGAGTACGAGGCCCTCGGCGAGCGCGCCCGCGAGCTGTTCCGGCTGGTGGAGGAGGAGGCGACGGCCGTCGTGGCGAACGCCCGCGCCGACGCCGAGGCGCAGGTCGCGCAGGCCGAGGAACGTGCCGACGTGGTGCGCAGGTCGGCGCAGAAGCAGGCCGACATGCTCCGCGAGGACGCCAGGGAGAACGCCCGCCGCCGGCTGCTCGCCGCCCGCGCCGAGGCGCACGGGATCAGGGTCGACGCCCGCAACAAGCTCAAGGAGTTCCGTCAGGAGGAGCTGTCCGGGCTGCGCAAGGTCCGCAACAGCACGGCCGGCATGCTGGTCGACCCCAAGCGGGACCACGCCGAGAAGACGGCCGCGCTGGAGCGGGAGACCGAGGAGCGGATCGCCGCCATGGAGGCGCAGCACGCCAAGGCGATGGCCCGGGCACAGGAGTCGCTGGCCGAGGCGGAGCGGGAACTCGCCGAGATGGAGGACTCCAACCGGCGGCGGCACGAGGAGGCCCAGAAGCGGGCCGCGGAGATCCTCGCCGAGGCCCGGCTCCAGGAGGAGCGGGTCGCCCGGGACACCGAGCGGGTCCTGCGCGAGCACGGCGAGCGCTGGGACGAGGTGCAGGCGCACATGGACCAGATGCGCGACAGTCTGAGAGTGCTCACCGGCAACACCGTCGAGTGACCGTCGGCCCTCTCGCGTGCCGCACGGCGGAGGGCCGGCGGCCCCCCTTCCGCGCCGCGCGCCGGAGCGGCCGACGGTTCCCTCCGCGGTGTCCCGACGCGAGGTCAGTCCCCCTTGCGCACCGCCGCCCCCGCCAGGATCCAGCCCTCCACCGACTCGTAGCGGCGGCGCTGCTGTTCGGACTCGGTGCGGCCGGAGGCGAGCGTGCCCAGCCAGCCGAGGGCGAAGCCGAGCGGCACGGTGACGACGCCGGTGGTGGTGAACGGGAACCAGTTGAAGTCGGCCTCGGGGAAGGCCGCGGCCGGGGAGCCGGAGACCAGGTTGGTGCCCGGCATCAGCACCAGCACGGCGAGGGTGCCGCCGATCAGGGTGCACAGCAGGCCCGTGCGGGTGTAGCGGCGCCAGAAGAGGCTGTAGACCAGGGCGGGGGCCAGGGCCGAGGCGCCGATGCAGAAGGCCAGGGTGATCAGCGGCTGGAGGCTGCGGTGCTGCACCTGGGTGGCGAGCAGGATGGTGGGGATGCCGACGGCGAGCGCGGAGAGCCGGGCCAGCAGCATCTCGCGGCGCGCCGAGGTGTCCCGGACCATACCGGCGAACACGTCGTGGGCCAGGGAGTTGGCGCAGGCCAGGATCATCCCGGCGACCGAGGCGAGCACGGTCAGGAAGATCGCCGTGGTGACGGCCGTGAACAGCAGGGTCTCCGCGGTGGAGACGTCGGCGCCGAACGCGGCCCGCGACCCCAGCAGATAGGCGGTGTTGCCCTGCGGGTCGGCCTGGGCGATCACCGCGCGCCCGATCAGGGCCGTGGCGCCGAATCCGACGACGGTGATGACCAGCACGAACAGCGTCACGCCCGAGACCGCCCAGGACAGCGAACGGCGTACCTGGCGGGCGTCGGTGGCGGTGTACATGCGCATGGTGATGTGCGGCAGACAGGCGCCGCCCAGGACGACCGCGAGCTGACCGGTGATCATGTCGAGGCGCGGGTAGGGTCCGCCGGCGAACTCCAGCCCGGAGCGCAGGAAGGCGTCCCCGACACCGCTGCCGCGGGCCGCCGCGTCGAAGAGGGCGCCCGGGTTCCAGTCGAAGCGGCTGAGCAGCAGCAGCGCGACGACCGCCCCCGAGCCGAGCAGCATCACGATCTTCAGGATCTGGATGAGGGCGGTGCCCTTCATACCGCCGATCGCCGCGTAACTGATCATCAGGGCGCCCATGCAGACGATGCAGGCGGTTTTCACCGCGTCCCCGGAGAAGCCCAGCATGAAGGCGAGGAGCTGGCCGGTGCCGGCGAGCTGGACCAGCATCATCGGCAGTAGCGCGGCGAGGGTGACGGCGCAGGCGGTGATGCGCACGGCACGGCCGGGCATCCGGCGGGCCAGCGCGTCGCCCATGGTGAACCGGCCCGCGTTGCGCAGCGGTTCGGCCAGCAGGAACATCAGCAGCATCAGCGACAGGGCGGTGCTCAGGGCGAGGACCACGCCGTCGTAGCCGCACAGGGCGATCACGCCGGTGGTGCCGAGGACGGTGGCCGCCGAGATGTAGTCACCTGCGATGGCCAGGCCGTTGCGCAGCGGGGACAGGGAGCGGTAGCCGGTGTAGAACTCGTCGAGGTCGTCGCGGTCCGGGCCGGTCATCACGCACAGCAGGAGGGTGATGGTGGCGACGGCGGTGAAGGCGACGAGCGACATGGTCTGCGCGTCGCCGCTGAACTCCGTGACGGAGGCGGCGAGTCGGGGGAGCGGGGCGGTACTCATCGGGTCGCTCCTCGGCGTACGTCGATCTCCGACTGCCGGCGGATGCGGTCCGCGAGCGGGTCGACATGGCGGCGGGCGGTGCGCTCGTAGAGGGTGATCGCCAGCCAGGTGACGGGCAGTTGGAGCAGGGCGAGGAGCAGCCCGGTGGGCAGGCCGGTGCCCACGGTGGCCGTCATCAGGGACGGCGCGAACGCGGACAGCACCAGGAACAGCACGAAGTAGCCGAGTGCGGTGAGCGTGGCCACGCGCCGCTGGCGGCGGTAGGCGCCGCGCAGGATCCGCAGGTCGCTGTGGTGCCCGAGGGGGGTGCGGTGGTCCGTCCTGCGCGGGGCGGGCGGGGGCGGGGGAGGCGGCTGCCAGGGGTAGGTCAGGTCGTGCGGATACGGGTCGTGGGACATCCCGTACTCCTTGCAGGCTCGGGTCCATGGCGCTGGACGGCAGGGAGGCTGGGGGGTGTGAGGTGACGCACGTTACTTGGCAGTAGCCGGATAGCGAAGGCTTTTCACCAAACTGGTCGGTCGGTACGCGCGGAGTCTTCACAACTGGACCTGACCTGCGACGTCGTCCGCCCCGACCACCCCGCTTCGCGCGGCGTCGACCCGTCAGTCGCCCGGTTCCCGCAGTACCGGGAACCGTCGCGGCGCCACGCACAGCAGAACGACGAACGCCAGTGCGGCAGCGCACGCGGCACCCAGATACACGGCGTGCACGGCGCTCGCGACGGCGTGCCGGATCGCCTCGTGCGCCGTCCCCGCCGCCCCCGCCTCTCCCGTCCCCGCGTCCAGCGCGCGCGTGACGGAGTCCAGGTCGCCCGCGCCGCCCAGCCGGGCCGCCAGCACCCCGTTGGCCACCGCGCCGAACACGGCGGCGCCGACCGTCTGCCCGGTCTGCCGGCAGAACAGCACCGACGCGGTCGCCGTCCCGCGCTCCGACCAGCCCACCGTCGACTGCACCCCGACGATCAGCGGCAGTTGGAACAGCCCGAGGGCCGCCCCGAGCAGCAGCATCAGCAGCGCCGGCTGCCAGGCCGCGCCCGGATACGGCAGGAACGGGAACGCCAGCAGGATCAGCGCGGCCGCCCCGATGCCGAGCAGCGCGGTGTCCCGGAAACCCACCCGCCGGTAGACGTGCTGGCTGAGCGCGGCCGACACCGGCCAGCTCAGCGTCCACACCGACAGCACGAATCCGGCCGCCACCGGCCCCAGACCCAGCACCGCCTGGGCGTACGTCGGCAGGAACACCGTCGGCGCCACCATCAGCAGACCGAGCGCGCCCAGCGCCAGATTGACCGCCGCGATCGTACGGCGCCGCCACACCCAGCCCGGCACGACCGGCTCCGCCGCCCGGCGCTCCACCACCACGACCAGCCCGGCCAGCGCGAGCCCCGCCCCGAACAGCGCCAGCGACGGCGCCGACAGCCACGGCCAGGCCACCCCGCCCTGCACCAGCGCCGTCAACAGCGTCCCGCCGCACGCGAACACGGCCAGCGCGCCCGCCCAGTCGACCCGCGCGCGGGGCGCCGACCGCACCGATCCGGGGCCCGACTCCCGCTGCGGCTCGTGCAGATGACGGACGATCAGCCACAACGCCACCGCGCCGACCGGCAGGTTGACCAGGAAGATCCAGCGCCAGTCCGCGTACGCGGCGAGCACCCCGCCCACCGCGGGACCCGCGACCGCCGACACCGCCCACACCGTGGACAGCCGTGCCTGGATCCGCGGCCGCTCCCGCAGCGGGTACAGATCCGCCGCGAGCGTCTGCACCGTGCCCTGCAACGCCCCGCCGCCCAGCCCCTGCACCACCCGGAACGCGATCAGCGCCCCCATGTTCCAGGCCAGCGCGCACAGCAGCGAGCCGAGCAGGAACAGCGCGGCGCCGACGACCAGCACCGGCTTGCGGCCGAAGGTGTCGGAGAGCTTGCCGTAGACGGGCAGGGTGACCGTCACGGCCAGCAGATAGCCGGAGAACAGCCACGAGAAGACGGAGAACCCGCCGAGATCGCCCACGATCTGCGGGACGGCCGTGGCCACGATGGTGGAGTCCAGGGCGGCCAGCGCCATGGCGAGCATCAGCGCGGCGACCACCGCGCCCCGCCGGTGCGCCTCGGCCGGCCGCCGTGTGCTCTCACGCGCCACGGGTCTCGCGTCGCCCACCGGATGCCCTCCCCGAATCTCGTGCCCCTTGCATCCATCTGCCGCGGGACAGCTTCGCATCCGGGGCCCGTACCCGGGGAGGGTTGACCCTCACGCGACGGCAGGGTGGAGCCTGGTGAGGCGGCGGGGTGGAGACACCCCGAGAGGCTCTCCACCTGTCGGTGGAGGCCCCCTAGGGGTTCCTCCGTACTACGGCTCGGGGAGGGTTCGTACCGCCGGAGGAGGAGAACGGCCCGTCCGCGTCCATAACCTGGCATCAGGCCGCTGGGGGGCGGCCAACCCCTCCGGCGGAGGGTGGGGTTAACCCCCCGAGAAGAGGGGTCCCGGCACCAGCGCGCCGGACCCCCTCCCGCCGACAGACTCTTCGACGTAGCGCTTCCCGCTACGCACCGGCTTCCCACTGAGGAGACTTACCGTGACTTCGGCTGTGACCATTCCCAGGCACGGGGGCACTGGAGGGCGTACGGCCGTCGCCGCGCGGGCGCGGCAGGTCGTCAAGGCGTACGGGTCCGGAGAGACCCGCGTCGTCGCGCTCGACCATGTGGACGTGGACATCGCGCGGGGACAGTTCACCGCGATCATGGGCCCCTCCGGGTCCGGCAAGTCCACCCTGATGCACTGCCTCGCCGGACTCGACACCGTCACGTCCGGGGAGATCTATCTCGACGAGACCGAGATCACCGGGCTGAAGGACAAGAAGCTCACCCGGCTGCGCCGGGACCGGATCGGGTTCATCTTCCAGGCGTTCAACCTGCTGCCGACGCTGAACGCGCTCGAGAACATCACGCTCCCCATGGACATCGCGGGCCGCAAGCCCGACAAGGAGTGGCTGGACCGGGTCGTGGAGACCGTCGGACTCGCCGGGCGGCTCAAGCACCGCCCCACCCAGCTCTCCGGCGGCCAGCAGCAGCGCGTCGCCGTGGCCCGCGCCCTGGCGGCCCGCCCCGAGATCATCTTCGGCGACGAGCCCACCGGCAACCTCGACTCCCGCGCGGGCGCCGAGGTCCTGGGCTTCCTGCGCCGTTCCGTGGACGAGCTGGGCCAGACCATCGTCATGGTCACCCACGACCCGGTGGCCGCCTCCTACGCGGACCGGGTGCTGTATCTCGCCGACGGCCGGATCGTCGACGAGATGTTCAAGCCCACCGCGGACACCGTCCTGGACCGCATGAAGGACTTCGACGCCCGGGGGCGCACGTCATGACCGTCATGAAGACCTCGATGCGCAACTTCTTCGCGCACAAGGGACGCATGGCCCTCTCGGCCGTCGCCGTCCTGCTGTCGGTGGCGTTCGTGTGCGGGACGCTGGTGTTCACCGACACGATGAACACCACCTTCGACAAGCTCTTCGCCGCCACCTCCTCCGACGTCACGGTGAGCGCCAAGGGCGCCTCCGACACCGGTGAGACCACCTCCGGCAACGGCAAGCCGCCGGTCATGCCCGCCGCCGTCCTCGACGAGGTCCGCGGGGCGCAAGGTGTGAAGTCGGCGGAGGGAAGCGTCTTCTCCAGCGCGGTCACCGTGGTCGACGCCGACAAGGACAACCTGTCGCCGTCCAGCGGCGCGCCCACCATCGTCGGGAGCTGGAACGCCAACGAGGCCCGCACCATGAAGGTGACCTCGGGCGCGGCCCCCCAGGGCGCCGGCCAGATCATGGTCGACGCGGACACCGCCGACAAGCACGGCCTGAAGCTCGGCGACGAGATCGGCGTGATCACCGCGGTCGGCACGCACACCGCGAAGATCTCCGGCATCGCCACCTTCACCGTCACCAACCCCGGCGCCGCGATCTTCTACCTGGACGCCCCGACCGCCCAGCGGGCGCTGGTCGGCGAGCCCGACGTCTACACCAACGTCAACGTCACCGCCGCGGCCGGCGTCAGCGACGACCAGCTCAAGAAGAACGTCACGGCCGCGATCGGCGCCGACTACAAGGTGCAGACCGCCAAGGAGACCGCCGACGCCAACCGCGAGGACGTCGGCGAGTTCCTGAACGTCATGAAGTACGCGATGCTCGGCTTCGCCGGGATCGCCTTCCTCGTCGGCATCTTCCTGATCATCAACACCTTCTCGATGCTGGTCGCCCAGCGCACCCGCGAGATCGGTCTGATGCGCGCCATCGGCTCCAGCCGCCGCCAGGTCAACCGCTCGGTCCTCGCCGAGGCCCTCCTCCTGGGCTTCGTCGGCTCGGTCCTCGGCATCGGCGCGGGCGTCGGCCTCGCGATCGGCCTGATGAAGCTCATGGGCATGACCGGCATGAACCTGTCCACCGACGATCTGACGGTGGCCTGGACGACCCCGGTGATCGGCCTGGTCCTCGGCGTCGTCGTCACCGTCCTCGCCGCCTACCTGCCCGCCCGCCGGGCCGGCAAGATCTCCCCGATGGCCGCCCTGCGGGACGCGGGTACACCGGCGGACGGCAGGGCGGGCCTCGTACGCGGCGTGCTGGGCCTGGTTCTGACCGGCGCCGGCGGGTTCGCCCTCTACACGGCGACGACGGCGGACAAGGCGAGCGAGGGTTCCCTGGTCCTCGGGGCGGGTGTGGTCCTGTCCCTGATCGGCTTCGTCGTCATCGGCCCGCTGCTCGCGGGCGGCATGGTCCGCGTGCTCGGCGCGGTGCTGCTGCGGGCCTTCGGCCCGGTCGGCCGCATGGCGGAACGCAACGCCCTGCGCAACCCGCGCCGGACCGGTGCCACGGGCGCGGCCCTGATGATCGGTCTGGCCCTGGTGGCGTGCCTGTCGGTGGTCGGCTCCTCGCTGGTGGCCTCGGCGACCGACGAGCTCGACAGATCCGTCGGGGCGGACTTCATCGTCCGGACCGCCGACGGCCGTACTCTTCTCAACCCGCAGACGGAGCGCGACGTGACGGCGGTGCCGGGCCTCGCCCATGTCACCCGGATCAAGGAGGTGCCCGCCGAGCTGACCGCGCCGGACGGCTCGGTCCACAAGGAGGACCTGCTTGCCGCCGATCCCACCTATGCCGAGGACCTGCGCCGCGAGACCCTCTCGGGTGAGCTGTCCGCCGCCTACGGCGACGGCGCGATGTCCGTCGGGTCGGAGTTCGCGGAGAAGACCGGCGTGAAGGTCGGTGACACGCTGACGGTGGCCTTCGACCAGGGCCGCACGGCCAGGCTCCGGGTCGCCGCCGTCACCTCGGACGACACCGGGCTCGACCAGGGCGCGATGTATCTGGCTCTCGCGACGGCCGAACGGTACGTCCCGGCCGACCGGATGCCGCTGGCCTCCGCCCTGCTGGCCACGGCGGAGGACGGGCACAAGGACGAGGCGTACGCCTCGCTGAAGGCCGCCGTGGCGACGAACCCCACGGTCAAGGTGATGGACCAGGCCGACTACAAGCAGACCCTGAAGGACCAGGTCGGGCAGCTGCTCAACATGGTCTATGGCCTGCTGGCCCTGGCGATCGTCGTGGCGGTCCTGGGCGTGGTCAACACCCTGGCCCTCTCGGTCGTGGAACGCACCCGGGAGATCGGCCTGATGCGGGCCATCGGCCTCTCCCGCCGCCAGCTGCGCCGCATGATCCGCATGGAGTCGGTCGTCATCGCGCTGTTCGGTGCCGCGCTGGGACTCGGACTGGGAATGGCCTGGGGCGCGACGGCGCAGAAGCTGCTGGCGCTGGAGGGCCTGAAGATCCTCGACATCCCGTGGCCCACGATCACTGGGGTGTTCATCGGCTCGGCGTTCGTCGGCCTGTTCGCGGCCCTGATCCCGGCGTTCCGGGCGGGACGCATGAACGTACTGAACGCGATCGCGACGGACTAGGTCCTGTCGTGACGACAGGGCCTGGGCCGACAGGGCCCAGGGGGTTCCGGCGCGGCCCGGACGGCGGGGCGTGGGGTGTGATCCCACGCCCCGCCGTCGTGTGCCTGCCACCGCCACAGGGTCCGGCCGGAGGGGGGAGCGGTCGGGGAGGGGGACTGGCCGAGCGGTGACGGGCCGACGGGGGAGGTCAGCCGAGGGCGCGGACCGCGTTGTAGTACTTCTTGGCCGACTTGAGGCAGGCGGTCTTCAGCTTCTTGCGCTGGGCCGGCGTGTACGGGTCGGCCCAGAACCTGTTGCCGCATACCCGGTTCAGGTCGCCGAGGAGAGCCTTGTCGATCCTGAGCTTGTGGTCCCTCCGGAATGCGGCGTTGCCCGCGATTTTCTTGTAGTTCCGGTATCCGAAGTCATGCCGGTAGCAGGCGAATTTCAGGTCGTATCCGCCGGCAAGGGAGTCCGGGGAGCCGGAGCAGTAGTCGGTCGACCAGTTGAACTTGTACTTGGTGATCGCCTGCTTGTGCTGCCGGTACTGTCCGAGAGCGGTGAACCAGGAGTCCTGGGAGGCCGAGGAATTCCCGGTGAGAGTCTTCAGCTTCGCGAGTCTCTGGGCCTTCGTCACAGCGGCTGCCGCCTGTGTCGAAGCCGAAGTGGTCGACGAGGAGGAATCCGCGAGAGCGGGTGTGGTTCCGGCCAGCAGGATGATTCCCGAAAGGGCGGCGACCTGGAGAGAATTTCGTACAGTCTTCAATTTCTTCCCTTCTCGGTGCGAGGTGGCGCAACGTTGGCACGCCCGCCGCGGCGATGGCAATTGACAATTGGGAATTCTCGGTCAGGGTGAAGTGGAACCATGAATTCCGAGCCGCTGATCAGGCATTGTTCTGCGGCGATCGCGCCATATCGGTTCCGCTATATGTAATACGTGAGATGAAGGGCGCGGGATGAAGGGTGCGGGATGAAGCTCAGATCTTCCTCAAGCAAGGGATCGAGCGGCCTTGCGGCGTCTACTCTCCCTGCTGCGTGATCGACCAGGAACAGGCGCCGACCGGACGTGACAACAGACGGGAGCTGTGGTGGATCGGTACCAGCGGGGGGCGAACAAGGCGGCATTACGCACCGGGAGGAAACGTCAGGAATCCGTCGAGGAATCCTTGGGGAAGGCCGTCCGGAATCGGAGGAGTGAGGTCGGGATGACCCAGGTTCGGCTCGCCGAACTCGCCGGTATGACACAGGCGGCGATATCCCGGCTGGAGCACGGGAAGTGCATGCCGACCATTCCCTTATTGGAGAGAATCGCGGCGGCATTCGATTCCGCGCTGTTCGTGGTGATAGAACCGGGCCGCGGGGTGGCCGTCGGCTTCCGCGGTTCCCGTGAGCCGAACGCCAGGGCCGCGACGGAGGCCGGGGCGCGCTGACCCCCCGCGCCGAGGGCTCCGTCCACAGGGCCCGGCACGGGGTGACGCCGCGTTGTCCACAGCCCCCGGCGAACCGCACCGCCCCGTCGTACTCTGGACACCCCCGGCCCGTGACACGCGTCGGGCCCTTCGTGTTGCCCACCCAGGTCCCCGGTACGCCCGCCCCTCCCGGGCGCGCGTCCCCCGGGCCGCCGGACGGAAAGCCCCACATGAGCCTGCACGGTCTGCTCGACGCCGTCGTCGAGGACAGCGCCCTCGCGGAAGCGATCCCCGCGGCCGCGGACGGCAACCGCATGCACGTCGACCTGGTCGGGCCCCCGGCGGCCCGCCCCTTCGCGATCGCCGCGCTGGCCCGCGAGACCGGCCGTACGGTCCTCGCGGTCACCGCCACCGGCCGCGAGGCCGAGGACCTCGCCGCCGCCCTGCGCTCCCTGCTGCCCGCGGACGGCGTCGTCGAGTACCCGTCCTGGGAGACCCTCCCGCACGAGCGCCTCAGCCCCCGCAGCGACACCGTAGGCCGCCGCCTCGCCGTCCTGCGGCGGCTGGCCCACCCCCGCTCCGACGACCCCGAGACCGGCCCGGTGTCGGTCGTCGTCGCGCCGGTGCGGTCCGTGCTCCAGCCGCAGGTGAAGGGCCTGGGCGACCTGGAACCCGTCGCCCTGCGCACCGGTCAGCAGGCCGACCTGAACGAGACGGTCGAGGCGCTCGCGGCAGCCGCGTACGCGCGCGTGGAGCTGGTCGAGAAGCGCGGCGAGTTCGCCGTACGCGGCGGCATCCTGGACGTCTTCCCGCCCACCGAGGAACACCCCCTGCGCGTCGAGTTCTGGGGCGACGACGTCGAGGAGATCCGCTACTTCAAGGTGGCCGACCAGCGCTCCCTGGAGGTCGCCGAACACGGCCTGTGGGCCCCGCCCTGCCGTGAACTCCTGTTGACGGAAGACGTCCGCACGCGTGCGCGTGCCCTCGCCGAGGACCATCCCGAACTGGGCGAGCTGCTCGGCAGGATCGCCGAGGGCATCGCCGTCGAGGGCATGGAGTCCCTGGCACCGGTGCTGGTCGACGACATGGAGCTGCTGATCGACGTCCTGCCGAAGGGCGCGATGGCCGTCGTCTGCGACCCGGAGCGGGTCCGCACGCGCGCCACCGACCTGGTGGCCACCTCGCAGGAGTTCCTCCAGGCGTCCTGGGCGGCCACCGCGGGCGGCGGCGAGGCGCCCATCGACGTCGACGCGGCCTCCCTGTGGTCCCTCGCCGACGTGCGTGACCGCGCGCGCGAGCTGGACATGATGTGGTGGTCGGTGTCGCCGTTCGCCGCCGACCTGGAACTGGAGGCGGACACCCTCCAGTTCGGCATGCACGCCCCCGACACCTACCGCGGCGACACCGCCAAGGCCCTCGCCGACACCAAGGGCTGGCTCGCCGACGGCTGGCGCGTCGTCTTCGTCACCGAGGCCCACGGCCCGGCCGCCCGCACCGTCGAGGTGCTCGGCGGCGAGGGCGTCGCCGCCCGGCTGCACACCGACCTCACCGAGATCACCCCCGCGGTCGTGCACGTGGCGTGCGGCTCGATCGACTACGGCTTCGTCGACCCCGCGCTGCGCCTCGTCGTCCTCACCGAGACCGACCTGTCCGGCCAGAAGGCGGCCGGCAGGGACGGCGCCCGGATGCCCGCCCGCCGCCGCAAGACCATCGACCCGCTCACCCTGGAGACGGGCGACTACATCGTCCACGAACAGCACGGCGTGGGCCGCTACATCGAGATGGTGCAGCGCACGGTGCAGGGCGCCACGCGCGAGTACCTCGTCGTGGAGTACGCCCCCGCCAAGCGCGGCCAGCCCGGCGACCGCCTCTACATCCCCACCGACCAGCTCGAACAGATCACCAAGTACGTCGGCGGCGAGGCCCCCACCCTGCACCGGCTGGGCGGCGCCGACTGGACCAAGACCAAGGCCCGCGCGAAGAAGGCGGTCAAGGAGATCGCCGCCGACCTCATCAAGCTCTACAGCGCCCGGATGGCCGCCCCCGGCCACGCCTTCGGCACCGACACCCCCTGGCAGCGCGAGCTGGAGGACGCCTTCCCCTACGCCGAGACCCCGGACCAGCTCACCACCATCGCCGAGGTCAAGGACGACATGGAGAAGACGGTCCCGATGGACCGCCTGATCTGCGGCGACGTCGGCTACGGCAAGACGGAGATCGCGGTCCGCGCCGCCTTCAAAGCCGTCCAGGACGGCAAGCAGGTGGCGGTCCTGGTCCCCACCACCCTGCTCGTGCAGCAGCACTTCGGCACCTTCAGCGAGCGGTACGCGCAGTTCCCGGTCAACGTGCGCGCCCTGTCCCGCTTCCAGACCGACGCCGAGGCCAAGGCCACCCTGGAGGGCCTGCGCGAGGGCTCCGTGGACATCGTCATCGGCACCCACCGCCTGTTCTCCTCGGAGACGAAGTTCAAGGACCTGGGCCTGGTCATCGTCGACGAGGAACAGCGCTTCGGCGTCGAGCACAAGGAGCAGCTCAAGAAGCTCCGCGCCAACGTCGACGTCCTCACCATGTCCGCCACCCCGATCCCGCGCACCCTGGAGATGGCGGTGACGGGCATCCGCGAGATGTCCACGATCACCACGCCCCCGGAGGAGCGCCACCCGGTGCTCACCTTCGTCGGACCGTACGAGCAGAAGCAGATCGGCGCCGCCGTCCGCCGTGAACTGCTGCGCGAGGGCCAGGTCTTCTACATCCACAACCGGGTCGAGTCGATCGATCGGGCGGCGGCGCGGCTGCGCGAGATCGTGCCCGAGGCGCGGATCGCCACCGCCCACGGCCAGATGTCGGAGACCGCGCTCGAACAGGTCGTGGTCGACTTCTGGGAGAAGAAGTTTGACGTGCTCGTCTCCACGACGATCGTCGAGTCCGGCATCGACATCTCCAACGCCAATACCCTGATCGTGGAGCGCGGCGACACCTTCGGCCTGTCCCAGTTGCACCAGTTGCGCGGCCGGGTCGGCCGGGGCCGCGAGCGCGGCTACGCGTACTTCCTGTACCCGCCGGAGAAGCCCCTGACGGAGACCGCCCACGAACGGCTCGCGACCATCGCCCAGCACACCGAGATGGGCGCCGGCATGTACGTGGCCATGAAGGACCTGGAGATCCGCGGCGCGGGCAACCTCCTGGGCGGCGAGCAGTCCGGCCATATCGCGGGCGTCGGCTTCGACCTGTACGTCCGGATGGTCGGCGAGGCCGTCGCGGACTACCGGCGCCAGTTGGAGACCGGCGGGATCGAGGAGGAGCCGCCGCTGGAGGTCAAGATCGAGCTGCCCGTCGACGCGCACGTCCCGCACGACTACGCGCCCGGCGAGCGGCTGCGGCTCCAGGCGTACCGCTCCATCGCCTCCGCCAACTCGGAGGACGACATCAAGGCGGTGCGCGAGGAACTCGTCGACCGCTACGGCAAGTTGCCCGAGCCGGTGGAGAACCTGCTGCTGGTGGCCGGGCTGCGGATGCTGGCGCGGGCCTGCGGGGTCGGCGAGATCGTCCTCCAGGGCACCAACATCCGCTTCGCGCCGGTGGAGTTGCGCGAGTCGCAGGAGCTGCGGCTCAAGCGGCTCTACCCCGGGTCCGTCATCAAGCCGGCGGCCCATCAGGTGCTGGTGCCCCGCCCGAAGACCGCGAAGGTCGGCGGCAAGCCGCTGGTCGGGCGGGAACTGCTGGGCTGGGTGGGGGAGTTCCTGACGTCGGTGGTGTCCTAGAACTCCTAACGAAATGCCCTCGTTCGGGCCGACTGGTGGGCGCGTGCATCATGACGGCAGTCAATGTGTGGCGTGGGGGGTGGGGATGGCCGAAGAGAACGCCATAGATCTCATTTGTCTGGCCGACGGAGAGAGCACTCTCTTGGTTCGGGTGTTGAGCCGCCATATGCCCGGGGTGTTGCCGTGGCACGACTTCCTCGACGCTGAGATCGTCGTCACGAGCGGGTTCGCCAAGGGGCGCCTTGGTGTCTGCCTGGCTCCGGACGACCTGGACAGCTGGTCACAGGTGCTGAGTGCGCTCGTCGCCGGACGGGGCGCGGCATGGATGGACGACGGACGCAACCCCGAGATCCGATTCGAACCGTCCGGCCAGAACGGAGTCGCCGTGGTCGTGGTGGAAGACTTTGCCAGTACGGGGACATCGGTCCGGGTTCCGGTGCGGTTGGCTGACGGATGGGCCAATGACCATCACGAACGGTTGCAGCGCGTCAGGAGCGCCTGGCCTCGGGAAGTTGTGGAGACCTCCACAGGCGCCTACGAGTGGCGGCGCTGAATTGCTGTCAGCCGGCGCCGGCAGCTGAGCGCGCAGGCCAAAGTGAGGAAGGCCTCATGGATGTCGTCGCGGATCTCCCAGCGGATCCGTAGGCGGCGGAACCAGTGCAGGTGGGCAAAGGCGTTCCGCCACCCAGCGTTGAGTCCCGAGCCCGGTGTCGTGCTCGGTGCCGCGCCGGGTGATGACCGGCTTCACGCCGAGGCCCCAGACGAGGCGGCGGTACTTGTCGTGGTTGTAGCCGCGGTCGGCGAGCAGTGCGGCCGGGCGGCGCCTGGGCCGGCCGCGCTTGCCGCGCACTGGCAAGACCGCTTGCAGCAGTGGGATGAGCCGAGTGACATCGTTGCGGTTGCCACCGGTCAGCGTGGCCGCGAGGGGGATGCCGGTGGCGTCGGTGATCAGGTGGTGCTTGCTGCCCGCCCTGCCCCGATCGACGGGGCTTCGTTCCGTCTTGGTCCCCCCTTTAATGCCCGGATGTGGGAGCCGTCGATCGCCGCCCGGGAGAAGCCGAGGGCGTTCGCACCACGCAGTTCGGCCAGGAGGACCTTGTGCAGCCGGGCCAGACGCCAGCCTCGGTCCACTCGGTCAGCCGGCGCCAGTACGTCATGCCTGAGCCGAAGCCGAGTTCCTGCGGCAGGTGTTCCCAGGCGCTCCCGGTGTGCAAGACGAACAGGATGCTCTGAAAGACCAGACGGTCCGGATGCTGCTTGTGCCCAGGGTGACGAGTCCGCCGCTCGACCCTGGGCAAGAGCGGCTCGACCACCGTCCACAACTCGTCATCGACTTCCCATGGCTTCGGCCGAGCCACCTCGCACCCCGACAAAACACCAGGTCCGCTCGCCCGGGAGCCTGTATCCGGGCATCGTTCCGCTGCTCGAGGCTGCCCCCGTTCAACCGCGACTGCGACGGCTGTATCCGTTTACCAGCTACTTCGCCCTGCTCTTCAGCAGCTCCACCAGCTACCCCTGGAGTGTGGAGGCCGGATCGATCGAGCCCCTGTACAACGGACGGTTCAAGATCTGCCGACGCAGTCCTTTCGCCGTGATCGGCGAAGTCGAGACCGCCGAAGAGGCCGTGGCCCTGGTACGCGAACTCCTGCCCACCGGCCCCGAGCCTGTCAGCACCACCTCCTCGGACGAGCACGTGTGACGGTGTGTGGCCGCACACGTCGACATCATCACCCGCAGCTTCTCGTCGAGATCCTTCACGATCGAGCGGCCAGAGCCATATTCAGATATCGCCATCAGCAGGCGCGCTGACTCCCCGGGCGTCCGGTGCGTCCGGCAGCTCCAGCCAGCGAGCTGGACTTCCTTGCCGGGCGGATATGCGACCACCGCGACGTTGCGGCCGGTCGCGGCATGACACGGCTCGCAGTGAGGCCACACTTGCGAGCGGCGAAGTGCGCGGGTGAACGTCGAGTAGGCCGGCTTCGTAACCGAGCGGCTACGGCGGGGCGCTCTCCCGGACGTTTTCACCGAGGTCGTGTCCGGCGCCGAGATGGCCTGCGCACCGGGCTAGATCGCTGCGGACGTCATCGGCGGCAACGACGTACAGGTAAATGGCCGGAGTACGGGGTGGCCATGCCGTCGTGGGCTTGGGTCCCTTGTCCCTTTGTCGGCAGATGGCAACGGGCGGTCTGGACTCAGGAGCACAGGGCCTCGCCCATAGCGCGGTCTGCTGGGTCGGCGGAGACGAGTTGGTAGGTGCCCAGCGGTGCAGCCTGCTCGTCGATGTCTCTGACGTGGCGGTAGTGCATCGTCCCGAGCATGCGGATGTCCTGTGGCGTCAGGCGGCTGCGCATGCCCTCCCACGGGCATGGGTCAGCGCTGATGCGGAACAGGCGTGGCTTCCCCAGGCCGTCCTCGATGAACTGGCTGTACTCCTTGCCGCCCGCCACATAGTTGACGGCCACCCTGAATGTGTACGCGCCTCTGACGGTGCTGAAGTTCAGTGCAAGCTTCTCCGACTCACCCTGTTCGACCGTGATCCGCTGAGACGTGAAGAAGGGCCTGCCGACAGAGCTGGAGGCCGTGCCGTCAGAGGGGATCCTGGCGACAGGTGAGTCGTCGTCCATGTCGAAGTCCATCTGGCGGACGTCCCCGCCGCCCTGGCTCGGGAAGTAGAAGGCGGCACCGAGCGGGATCTGTTCTCTGCTGGTGCCGACAGGCCGGATCTTGGTGATCTCGACGTCTCCGTCCAAGCCTTCGACCACTAGATTCACCAACGCCCCGGGTACTAGATACCCCTTGGTCTCGATGAGTTTGGCCAGGTCTGCGGGCATGGGGGCCGCGGAAATCATAGGCATCTTCAGGACGCCAGTGAGCAGAGCGAGATCGCTCTCGGCGAACGCCGCCTGCATGGTTTCCTCCGGGCCGCTGACTGTCGCTGTCATCCGCAGCCTCGTCCCGCGCGGCAGCCCCCCGACGTCGCTGTCCGCCGTACCGGCCGGGTCGCTCAGGGCGGCCGGAGACTTCGCGGCCGCTGAGGCGGAAGGCTGTCCGGGGTGACCTCGGTCTCCTCGGTCTTTCCGGTCTGGCAGGTCGATCCGTGTGAAGGCCACCCCCACCGCAACCACCACCGCACACAATGTGAGGACGGACACCGCCCAGGTGGCCGCTCTTTGCACACGGTGGCGGGTCCCGTCGTGTGGGTACAAAGGCCTGGGGTTGGCCGACACAGGTTGGAGGTCCGGCACGGCCAGGCCGTGCGCTGTCAGGACCTCGTGGAATGCGGCGTCGCAGACGAAGCCGTGCACGGGTACGGCGTGCAGCCGCCGGTGGCCGTGACGGGGGTCGTCGGACACCACCACACCGACCAGCAGGTCCTGGCAGAACACAGCTGCCCCTGACGCCCCGCCCCACGGCTGCACACCTTTCTTGGACGGCGAGCTGGGGGCAGCTGCCTGGTCCAAGACGTAGAGGTTGTGCTCCTTGCCCCCTGCGGCCAGTGGGGGAAGACTGCCCCGTAACTGCTCGACGATCCTCGTGCCGTCCTCGCTCGCGTGAAACGGGAACGCCATGCCGTTGTAGTCCAGCGCGTCCCTGCCGGTGGGCAGACCCCAGACCACGGCCCTAGTCGCCTCGACCTCCTTGTCGAGCTCCAGGACAGCCACGTCCAGGGAGGCCGCCACCCACGCCACAGCGGCCCCGCACCGTGTCACCCCCCCGTACGGCGCGCCTGGATGCCCCACCCGGACCTCGATACGCTCCCAGCGTTCCCAGGTCCCGTCCTCGCCCTCCTTGGACACCACGTGGCGGGCGGTGAGCACCAGTCTCGGTGCGATCAGGTACCCGGAGCCGACGATATGACGCTTCTCGTCGTCCCCCGCCCGGACGTCCGTCAGCCGTCGTGGGTCCACTTCACACCACCTCCCAGGAGCCACTTTCCTGGTGACCGATCTCGGCACGCGCGCCGCCGGCGGCGCGATCCTTCACCTTCAACTTCAATGTCAATTTGTGGGTACGAGCCTGGGATGCCGCCCCGCCGCCGCTCAGGGACGCCACGCCGAACGACAACCGACCCTCGCCACGGCCCTCGGCGCGCACTTCCAGAAGCAGCTCCAACTGCGCCTCGTCGATCTCGAGGGCGAACTGCTGCCCAGCACCGGCGTCCTGCGCGGCGTACAGCTCCCGGCGGAGCTCCTCGATCGCTGCCGCCAACCCGATCTCCGTCACCCTGGCACCCCGCCCCTGGAGCCCGACCCCAGCAGCGGGCTCATCGGGCATCAGTCTGCCCAACACCGCGCCCTGTGCGCAGCCGAATTCACCTGCGCGCGTACCCGACATCGACACGACTGCGGCGCGGGCGTCAACGCCGAACCGCTGGATCTCCATTCCCGCTGTTGTGCGCGTCCACGAGCTCGGTGTGCGGCCGTCGTGGGCGCATGGCCGGGCAGTACCTCGTCGCTCACGGCAGGCGGTGGTGTGCGTACGGAATATTGAGTGGTACGAGCTCGCCCTCGGCGGTGCGCCAGGCAGGCCGACGAGGCTGGGGCTGGGCGCCTTGTAACGGCTGACACAATGAGGTGGATCGGCCCTGGTGGCCTTGTTCGGGGCGGTAGTTGAGCGTTCGGTTTGGTGTGGGAACGTCGCTGTGGATCGTGTCGGATGAGCTGTGGGACCGCCTGGAGTCGCTGCTGCCGCAGCGTGAGCGCAGGTTCCGGTATCCGGGTCGCAAGGCATTGCTCGACCGGGAAGTGCTGTGCGGATCTTCTACGTGCTGCACACAGGAATCCAGTGGGAGTACCTGCCACAGGAGTTGGGCTTCGGCTCGGGCATGGCGTGCTGGCGTCGCCTGCGGGACTGGAACAAGGCCGGCGTATTGCAGCGGCTGCACGAGGTCCTGCTGGCTGAGCTGAACGCGGCGTCGAGGCTGGACTGGTCCCGCTGCGTGGTCGACTCCTCGCATGTGGGCGTTAAGACGTCATTTCACTTGGCGAGTCTGCGGTGGCATATGAGGGTTGCGGCGATGGCGGTGAAGGCGAGGAAGTGTTCCGGCTTGCGCTCGTAGCGGCGGTGGAGGCGTCGGCAGCCGGACAGCCAGGACACGGTCCGCTCCACGACCCAGCGGTGTCTGCCCAGGCGCTGGGATGACTCGATGCCCTTTCGGGCGAGACGGTGCCGGATGCCGCGGGAGTCGAGCCATTGCCGCAGGTAGCGGTAGGCGTAGCCTTTGTCGCCGTGCAGCTTGCCGGGCCGCCGGCGGCGCGGGCCGCGTCGGGAGCGGATGGGCGGGATGCCGCAGACCAGCGGGATGAGGGCCTGGCTGTCGTGGAGGTTGGCGGCGGAGATGCCGACCGACAGGGGCAGACCTTGACGGTCGACGATGAGGTGGATTTTCGATCCCTTCTTGCCGCGGTCGGTTGGATTCGGTCCCGTCGGCTGCCCCCTTTGAGGGCCCGGACGCTGACGGAGTCGATCGCGCACCGCGACCAGTCGAGGTCACCCCGGGCACCGAGTTCGTCCAGGACCAGGCGGTGAAGCTTGGCCCACACCCCGGCCTCGGTCCACTCGGTGAACCGTCGGAAGGCGGTCACCCCCGACAGCCCGAAGCCCGGCGGGAGTTGGTTCCAGGTACAGCCCGAGGTGGCCACGAAGACGATCGCGGCCGGCACCTCGCGGTCCCCTCGCCGGCGGTGCCCTCCGCCCTGCGGGGCGGACCGGTGCCGGCGGCACCACCCGCTGGAACAACGTCCACAACTCTTCGGGCGCCATCCGCTCGACAAGCGCAGCAGTCATCACCCCGGACTGCCGCAAGACCACGCCAACTGAAATGGCGTCTAAGAGGGGGAGCCACACGGGCCCCTCGCCGGTCGACCGGGGGCGGGCGGGCTCGAAGCACCACTTGATCACTGACGGGCACGGCACCCCGCTCGCGGTCCTGCTGACCGGCGGCAACCGCAACAACGTCACCCAGCTGCTGCCGCTGCTCGACGCGATCCCGCCGGTCCGCGGCCGGGCCGGCAGGCCCCCGCCGCAAGCCCGACTCGCTGTTCGCCGACCGGGGCTACGACCACGACATCTACCGCGACCAGGTCCGCGCCCGCGGCATCGTGCCCGCGATCGCCCGTCGCGGCACCCGGCACGGCACCGGACTTGGCACCTGCCGCTGGGTCGTGGAGAGGAGTTTCGCGCGGCTGCACGGCTTCCGACGCCTGCGAATCCGCTGGGAACGCAGAGTCGACATCCATGAAGCTTTCCTCGAACTCGCTTGCTGCCTCATCACCCACCGACAACTCAGCTCATTGCGGTAGCCGTTGTTAGGGCCTCGGCCGGGTCCCGGGGGCGGCCCCGGGGAGGTCAGAGTGGCCGGAACAGCAGGCCGGTCAGGGTCTCGAAGACCTCCTCGGGGGCGCGGTCGCCCACCAGCTCGTCGAGGTTGTGGCTGAGCAGGAGCGTGGCGAAGCCGTGCGCCACGGACCAGGCGGCGATGCCGGTGAGGCGGGCGTCCTCTGTCTTTTCCGGGCCCTCGTCCGTGTGGCGGGCCTGCGCGACGACGGTGCGCAGGGCGTCGGCGGACAGGGAGCGGGCCGTGGTGAGTTCGAGGTCGTCGGCGCGCAGCAGGCTGGGCGTGAACATGACCTGGAAATGGGCGGGGTGCTCGCGGGCGAAGCGGACGTAGCGCACCCCCGCCTCCTTCAGGTCCGCCGACTCCCTCGTCGCGGCGGCGAGCAGGCCGAAGCCCTCGGCCGCGATGGCCGTCAGCAGACCGGTGCGGTCCCGGAAGTGGTGGGCGGGCGCCGCGTGCGAGACACCGGCGCGACGGGCGAGATCGCGCAGGCTGAGCGCGGCGGGGCCGTCGGCGGCGATGACGTCGAGCGCGGCGGTGAGGATGGCGCGGCGCAGATCGCCGTGGTGGTACGGGCTCATGACAGCAGCCTACGTCGAATCTAGGCATTGACAAGTTCGGCATGGGCGGGCAATCTTGTCAGTGTCAAGTTGTGCGATGCGTCCGAGGGGGCACGCACGGAGACGGATGGAGACAGGGGGAACAGTCATGTCGGACACCGGAATCACCGAAAGCAGTGGAATCACCGGAACCGGCCGGCCCGTGGAAGCCGCCCAGGCGCGGCGCCTCTGGCACCTGCTGGAGCCGCTCCACGCGGTGCTGTACTACGCGCCGGAGGTCTTCGAGGAGGCGGGCAGGCTCGGCCTGTCGACCGAGGAGCGCTGGTGGAGCTACTTCCCGCTGCGCGCCGCGCCGTTGGGCCCGGTGGGCGCCGAGGCGGTGACGTCCGCGTTCTACAGCTTCGCGCCCGCCATGGTCGCCCGGTACGTCGACGCCGCACGGAAGACCACCACCCCCGAGGCCGCCCTTGAAGCCAGGCTGCGCGGCATGGACCGGGCCTACCGCACCCTCTTCGGCGACCGCGTCGACAGTCCGGATCTGGCGGAGGCCGCCGCCCTCGCCCGGCGGGCCGCCGAGGCCGCGCAGACCGCGGGCCGCCCGCTCGCCGCGGCCAACGCCGCGCTGGACTGGCCGGCCACACCCCACCTCCAGCTCTGGCACGCGGCGACGATCCTGCGCGAGCACCGGGGGGACGGCCATCTCGCCGCCCTGCTCACCGCCGAACTCGATCCCGTCGAGGCGCTGGTGTCCTTCGCGGCGATAGGCGCCGCGCCCGTCGAGCGCTTCGAGAGCCGCGGCTGGACCCCCGCCGAATGGGCGGCCGCCCGTGACCGCCTGGCCGCCCGGGGGCTCGTCGAGGCGGACGGTACGGCGACGGAGGCGGGCCGTGACCTGCGCCGCCGCGTCGAGCAGGACACCGACCGTCTCGCCATCGGCCCCTGGCGGGCGCTCGGCGCGGAGGCCGGCGAGCGGCTCGCCGCGCTCCTCGGCGACTACTGGGTCGCGGTGCTCGGCTCCGGCCTGCTGCCCTCGGAGACGACGCTGGGCATCGGCAAGGTCTGAGGGCGGGGCAGGGGGCTGCGGGTGGCGGCCGGGCATGAGGGAAGCCGCCCGCGGGAGGTGGGCTGCGCGGACGGCTTCTCTGGTGCGGGCGTCGTTCCCGTTGAGTCTCCGACGGCTACTGCTGCTCGGGCCGATCGGGCCGTTCGCGGTCCATGCCGAGCGCACCTTCTGCCCGCTGCTGCGCGTCGTCGACCTGGGACTCGTACTTGCCGCCCGTCTTCTCGTTGACCTTCTGTTCCGCGGTGTCCGACATGTCCTTGGCCTTGTCGTGGTGGCGGAACTTGTCGAAGATGCCCATCCAGAGCTCCTTCCCGAGGTGACTCACCACCGACGATATTCCTGACCTGTGCCGGATGCCCACTTCTGGGCGCTTTGGTCTGGACCTCCTGTCCGCCTCCGGGCGTCCCCTCGCTACGGTGTGGGGATCCGCGTCCGGTGTGGATCCCCGTCCGCCGGGGAAGCCGCCCTGGGCGGGGCGACGAGCGGGTGGGCAAGGGGAGGGGCGCGTGAGGCGTCGACAGGGTGGGACGGCGGCGGCCGTCGCGTTGATGTGTGCCGTGGCCATGGGGTCCGTGGCCGGGTGCGACGAGCTTGCCGACTCAGGTGTGGGCTCCGGGGCCGGCACCGGGTCCGGCGGGGCCGGGGCGACGGCGGGCGGGGGAGCGGCCCTCGCGGCCGCCGA
The DNA here is from genome assembly GCF_013363615.1 of Streptomyces sp. CAI-85. Taxonomy (NCBI): domain Bacteria; kingdom Bacillati; phylum Actinomycetota; class Actinomycetes; order Kitasatosporales; family Streptomycetaceae; genus Streptomyces; species Streptomyces sp. CAI-85. Next base: position 543,110 of record NZ_JAANNX010000002.1, read on the forward strand.
GTCGCTGACCGTGAAGGGGCGGGCGCCCAAGACGGGTTACGAGCGGGCCAGGTTCGGCAGTGCCTGGGCCGACACCGACTCCAACGGCTGCGGCACCCGTGACGACATCCTCAAGCGCGATCTGAAGGAGGTGCGGTTCACCGGCGGCGACTGCAAGGTCTCCTACGGCGTGCTGGTGTCGGACCCGTACTCCGGCAAGGAGGTCACCTACCGGCGCGGCGCGAGCCAGGTCGACATCGACCATGTCGTGGCCCTCTCCGACGCCTGGCAGAAGGGCGCGAAGTACTGGGACGCCGGAAAGCGGATAGCGCTCGCCAACGACCCGCTGAACCTGCTGGCGGTCGACGCGAGCACCAACCGTTCCAAGGGCGACGGCGACACGGCGACCTGGCTGCCGCCGAACAAGTCCTACCGCTGTGCGTATGTGGCGGCCCAGGTCGCCGTGAAGAAGAAGTACGGCCTGTGGGTCACGGCGGCGGAGAAAGCCGCGATGAAGAAGGTCCTGACGGGCTGCCCCGACCAGAAGCTCCCCACCGGCGGCAACCCGACGAACGCCCCGGACCGCTTCCACGCGGACTGACCGGCTGTTGCGCCGGGGTGCGGACCGACCGCCCGCCGGGTCACGGCCCGCCGTGTCAGGGCCGGGGCGTCCCGGCCCACGCGGTCAACGTCCGTACGGGTACCCGGGCTGCTGCTGGTACGGCGGCTGGCCGTAGGCCGGGGCGAGGGCCGGGCGGGTCTTGGCGTCGAACACGGCGAACAGCAGCAGCCAGCTCGCCACCAGGAACGTCACGATCACCGCGCCCCCGAAGAACGCGTCGCTGTCGTCCTCGGAGGTGATCACCGCCCAGGGCAGGGTCACGCACTCGTACAGGGCGAACGCGGCGAAGGCGCCCCAGTCCGAGGGGAGTCCGCGGCGGATCGCCACGTAGAGGAAGGGCACCCAGACCAGCATCCCCAGCGAGCACCACACCAGGGCCGTCCAGGCCACCCGCTGCATCCAGCCGGCCGGCAACTGTCTCGGTGCGCCCGTCGTCATGGCTGTCGTCATTCTCATCGCCCCCCAAGTCGGCTGGGAGCCAGGGTAGGCCACGAACGGGCCGCGACAGGCCGGACGTCCTTTTGCCGGGACATCAGCGAATCTTGTGGCGCGGAGGAAGAGGTGTTTCCCGATCACGGGGACACCGCACGCTAAGGTGCGATCGCTTCGTACGTACATGACATGCGAACGCGTGAGCGAAACACAGGGGTGGGGAATGGCCGAGCACCGGCAGTCGAGGAAGCGCAGATACATCACGTGGGGCGTGGCGGGGGCCGCCGTCGTCGCCGGTGCCGGCATCGCGGCGCAGACGTCCATGGCCGCGACCACCTGGCCCGCGCAGAAGACGTACACGGGCCGCGCGTTCGACACCTGCACGGCGCCCTCGCTCGCGGCGATGAAGGCATGGAAGACCGACGGCTTCTACGGCGCCGCCGCGGTCTACATCGGCGGCAAGAACCGCGGCTGCGCGCAGCCGAACCTGACCGCGTCCTGGGTGAAGTCGGTCAACACCGCCGGCTGGAAGCTCATCCCGCTCTACGTCGGCGCCCAGCCTCCGTGCCAGACCAGCGCCAACCCCGAGAAGTTCACCGCGGCCAACGCCGCCTCCGTGGGGGCCGCGAACGCCAACGACGCGATCGCCAAGGCGGCCGCGCTCGGGATGAAGGCCGGCTCCCCGATCTACCTGGACATGGAGCCGTACGACATCACGAACAAGGCGTGCAACGACGCCGTGCTGACCTATGTGCGCTCCTTCACCAAGACGCTGCGCGCCAAGACGTACCGCGCGGGTTACTACGGCTTCAGCAGCTCCAGCGCCAAGGCGATCGCCACCGCGACGAACAGGACGGACCTGCCGGGCAACCTCTGGTACGCGCTGTGGGACAAGAAGAACACCACCACGACCGACTGGCCGTGGGACCCCAAGCTGTACACCGACCACAGCCGGGGCCACCAGTACATGGTGAACAGCAAGGAGAAGCGCGGCGGTTACACCATCACCGTCGACCGCAACGCGTGGGACGCCCCGGTGGCCCTGATCGGCTGAGCCGGACGCCGAGCCGGACCGTGCGGGCGCGGCGGTGCCCGAAGTCCCGGTGAATCGTTGGTCGAATGGGTTGGCCCCGGGCCCGCCACTGCCTACCATCGATCACCGCAAGACTTTGTGCACCGTCGCACAATCTCCTCGGGAGGTTTCCTTGCACCGCCGCAGTCGTCGCACCGCGCTCCTGCTGTCCGCCGCGATCGCGGCCGCCCCCCTCCTCACCGCCTGCGGCAACGACGCGCATCCGGGAGCGGCGGCGGTCGTCGGCGACCAGCGCATCACCGTCGCGCAGCTCGAGAACCGGGTGGACGAGGTCCGCGCCGCCCAGCGCGCGGCGGTCGCCGACGACACCCAGTACGCGCAGGTGGTCGCCCAGACCGGCACCCTGACCCGCGACACCCTGCACGGCATGATCCTGGACCGGGTGCTGCACCGCGCCGCCGAGGACGCCGGGGTCACCGTCAGCCGCAACGAGGTCCAGGCGATGCGTACCGGCCTGGAGCAGCAGGCGGGCGGCGCGAAGGGCCTGGAGACGGCATGGCTCCAGCAGTACGGCATCCCGCCGCAGCGCCTCGACGACAATCTGCGGCTCCAGTTGGAGGCCCAGAAGCTGGCCGCCAAGCTCGGCACGGACACGGGTCAGCAGGCGTTCTGGGACAACCTCTCCAAGGCGTCCGAGGAACTCGACGTCGACCTCAACCCGCGCTACGGAAGCTGGGACCCGAAGAAGGTCAGCCGCGTCGACGCCAAGACCCCGTGGGTCCGCGAGGTCACGGCCGCGGACAGCCAGCAGACGACCTGACGTTCCCCAGGGTGCCTGGTCCGACGATATGACCGGGCGGGCCGGTCTGTGGACAACGCGCGGGGCGGCCGACGGGCGTGGGTTACGTTCGAGGTGTGAACGATGTGACCGCACCCACCGGCTCCGCGACGGGCCGGGTCGTCCTGCTCACCACGAGCCACCGCGTCGCCCCCGGCCTGCTCTCCTGGCCCGCCTGGCAGGCCCTGCGCTCGGCGGACCGGGTGCTGTGCGCGGACGGCACGCACCCCCAGCTCCCGTACCTCAAGGAGGCGGGCATAGCGGTCGAGGAGGTCTCCCCGACCGCCGAGGACCTGCTCGCCGCCTGCGCCGGCGGCCGCACGGTCGTGGTCGTCGCGACCGGCGAGGGCGAACCGGCCCTCACCGACGGTCTGGCCCGGCTGGCCGGCTCCGGCCGGGTGTCGATGCCCGAGCTGGAGCTGCTCCCCGCCTCCTACGACCTCCCCGGCGCCCGTCTCCTCGACCTGGTGCAGGTCATGGACCGTATCCGCGTCGAGTGCCCGTGGTCCTCCCGCCAGACCCACCAGGGCCTCGCCAAGTACGCGGTCGAGGAGTCGTACGAACTGGTCGAGGCGATCGAGGACGGCGACCGCGACGAACTCCGCGAGGAACTGGGCGACGTCCTGCTCCAGGTCGTCTTCCACGCCCGGATCGCCGAGGAGGACCCGGAGGCGCCCTTCTCGGTCGACGACGTGGCGGCCACGATCGTCGCCAAGCTCATCCACCGTCACCCCCATGTCTTCGGGAGCGCCACCGCCACCACCCCGGAGGAGGTCAGGGACCACTGGCTGCGCACCAAGGCGGCCGAGAAGCGCCGTGAGTCCGTCACCGACGGCATCCCCCTCCACCAGCCGGCGCTGGCCCTCGCCGCCAAACTGGCCTCGCGCGTCCGCTCGGCGGGCCTGGAGGTCCCCGTGCCGACGGCCGGCGGCCTCGGCTACGACCTCCTCGCCCTGGCCGCCCGCGCCGAGTCCGAGGGCATCGACCCGGAGGCGGCCCTGCGCGCGGCGTCCAGAACCTACCGGGACGCGATCCGCGCGACCGAAGGGCTGGCAGAAGGGGGAACAGACACGGAAGCCGAGGGAACCGAGCAGTGACCGGCAAGCCGACCCCCCATCCCGCACCTGCTCCCACTCCCACCCCCGGCCCCCTCCCCGAGCTGTTCTCCTGGGAGTTCGCCACCGACCCCTACCCCGCCTACGCCTGGCTGCGGGAGCACGCGCCCGTGCATCGCACCCGGCTGCCCAGCGGCGTGGAGGCATGGCTGGTCACCCGGTACGGGGACGCCAAGCAGGCCCTCGCCGACCAACGGCTCTCCAAGAACCCGGCGCACCACGACGAACCGGCGCACGCCAAGGGGAAGACCGGCATCCCCGGTGAGCGCAAGGCCGAGCTGATGACCCATCTGCTGAACATCGACCCGCCGGACCACACCCGGCTGCGGCGGCTGGTCAGCAAGGCGTTCACCCCGCGCCGGGTCGCCGAGTTCGCGCCCCGGGTGCAGGAGTTGACGGACCGGCTCATCGACCGGTTCGCCCAGGAGGGCGGCGCCGACCTCATCCACGACTTCGCCTTCCCGCTCCCCATCTACGCCATCTGCGACCTGCTCGGCGTCCCGCGCGAGGACCAGGACGACTTCCGGGACTGGGCGGGCATGATGATCCGGCACGGCGGAGGGCCCCGGGGCGGGGTCGCGCGGTCGGTGAAGAAGATGCGCGGCTATCTCGCCGAGCTGATCCACCGCAAGCGGCAGGCACTCCCTGCCGAACCGGGACCCGGCGAGGACCTCATCTCCGGTCTCATCCGCGCCTCCGACCACGGCGAGCACCTCACCGAGAACGAGGCCGCCGCCATGGCGTTCATCCTGCTCTTCGCCGGTTTCGAGACCACCGTCAACCTCATCGGCAACGGCACCTACGCCCTGCTCACCCACCCCGAGCAGCGCCGCCGCCTCCAGGACTCCCTGGCCGCCGGGGACCGCGGCCTGCTGGAGACCGGCGTCGAGGAACTCCTGCGCTTCGACGGCCCCGTGGAGCTGGCCACCTGGCGCTTCGCCACCGAGCCGCTCACCCTCGGCGGGCAGGACATCGCGGCCGGGGACCCCGTGCTCGTCGTGCTGGCCGCCGCCGACCGTGACCCGGCCCGGTTCACCGACCCGGACACCCTCGACCTCTCCCGCCGCGACAACCAGCACCTCGGCTACGGCCATGGCATCCACTACTGTCTGGGCGCCCCGCTGGCCCGGCTGGAGGGACAGACCGCGCTCGCCACCCTGCTCACCCGGCTGCCGGACCTCCGACTCGCCGCGGACCCGGCCGACTTGAGATGGCGCGGCGGGCTCATCATGCGCGGACTGCGCACCCTGCCGGTCGCGTTCACACCGGCCGAACCCACCCCGGTGCGTGACGGAGCGATCTCCGCTCCGTGACTGAACGCACGTCAGCGGCAGTGTGACGGGCGTGCGGACCAAAGGTGACCGACTCTCAAGTCTGTGATCTTCACGTGATCTGCGCGGCATTAACTTGTGACAAGTGATCGTCTGCCGATACGTTCACTCGTCAGCGCGGCATCCACGGTTCCGGATGCGTCCGCACCGTTGTCGCGCCGGTCAACGCTGTCCAGAGAAAGGCCCCCGCATGCTCTCCGGGTCCGGTCGTCACCGTCGTCCTCGCCAGGCTCCGGCGCTCCTTGTCGCAGCCGGCGTGACCGGCTCCGCCATCGCGATCCCGCTGCTCGCCGCAACCGGCGCCAGCGCGGCCGAGGGCACGGTGTGGGACCAGGTGGCCCAGTGCGAGACCGGCGGCTCCTGGAGCGCCGACAAGGGCACCGGCGAGTACGGCGGCCTCAGCCTCACCCAGGAGCGGTGGGAGACCTACGGCGGGCTGGACTACGCCGCCAGCCCCGACCTGGCCAGCCGCAACCAGCAGATAGCCGTCGCGCAGAAGCTGCTCGCGGCCGAGGGGGTCGGCGCCTGGGGCACCTGCGGGCTGACCTCCGGACTCACCAAGGAGTCCGGCGCGCTGAACGTGGACACGGGCATAGCTGACGGTTCATCCGGTTCGTCTGGTTTGTCCGACCTGTCCAAGGGGGAGTCCGGCTCCTCGGCGTCCGGCGGCTCCACCGGCTCCGGCGCGACCTCGTCGCCCGACGCCTCCGACTCCGCCGAGGGTCCGGCGAGTTCGTCCCCTTCCTCCTCTTCTTCCCCTTCCCCCTCTTCGTCCGCTTCGTCCACCGACGAGGACGACGCGGCCGCCTCCGAGGGTGCCGCGAAACCGGGCGGTGTGGCGACGGGCGGCGGCACGCCCTCCGGCAGCCCCGAAGCGGACGAGTCGGGCGAGTCGGACAAGTGGGTGCAGGACGTGGGTTCTTGGAGCCTCGTCGACACCGGCTCCCTCGGCTCCGGCGGCCGTCACCGCGGCGCCACCGCCGAGGAGGCCCCGGCGGACGGCCTGGCGCCCGCCTCTGCCGGCCGGCACGCCGCCGAGGAGATCTACACGGTCCAGGACGGCGACTCCCTCGCCTCCATCACCGACTCCCTTGGCCTGGAGGGCGGATGGCGCGCCCTGTACGAGGAGAACCTGGAGCGCATCGGTGCCGACCCGGGCGCCATCGTCCCCGGTCAGACGCTGGACACCGGCGCCGAATAGGGCCGGAACACCCCCAAAGACACCGGGAGTTCACGTCACACTTCGCGCCGAATGTCCGGTTTGGTGAAAGTGTGGGATGAGTCTCAGAAGCCCTGATCGTCTTTGAAATTCCGCGAATTCCGTGTCTACGGTCGAGCCGCTCGGCAACCCGGGCCCCGGTCGTCGCAACGCCGAATCCTGCCAGTGGCGGCCCGGGAACAGTCGTCGCGTCAAGCGCCGCAGGCAGGAGCGGGGGACCCAAGGTAAGTGCCGGAACCGGCGGTCGACGCCGGAACCGGCTTGGGGTGAAGCCGTGCACCGTGAGGTGCGCGGCCGGGCAACTCAACCGGCCCGAACCCGACAGCTCACCTCGCAGGCGTCGGTGAGGGGATCGATCCATGCTGTTTTCCGGTAAGGGCAAGCACCGCCGTCCGTCCAAGACCACCCGCGCCGCCATGATCGCCGGCGTCACCGGTGTCGCCGTCGCCGCCCCGCTGATGGCCGCCGGCAACGCCTCCGCCGCCACCGCCTCCGAGTGGGACGCGGTCGCCCAGTGCGAGTCGGGCGGCAACTGGTCCATCAACACCGGCAACGGCTACTACGGCGGCCTCCAGTTCTCCGCCTCCACCTGGGCCGCGTACGGCGGCACCGCCTACGCCTCCCGCGCCGACCTGGCTTCCAAGACGCAGCAGATCACCATCGCCGAGAAGGTCCTCGCGGGCCAGGGCAAGGGTGCCTGGCCGACCTGCGGCGTCGGCCTGTCCAGCACGCCGTTCAACGGCGGCGGCGCCTCGACCGGCTCCGACAGCGGCTCCTCCTCGGCCCAGACCCCGTCCGCCGCCCCGACCGCGGGCAGCACCGGCTCCCGCGCCGGCGAGCAGCAGGCCGCCTCCCGCTCCGCCGAGCGCCCGGCCGTCGTCAAGCGCGAGCAGAGCACCAAGACCGTCACCACCCCGACCGGCAAGAAGGTCAAGAAGGGCGACGGCGAGTACAAGGTCGTCAAGGGCGACACCCTCAGCACCATCGCGGCCGAGCACAAGGTCAAGGGCGGCTGGCAGAAGCTGTTCCAGCTCAACAAGGGCGTCGTCCAGGACGCCGACCTGATCTACCCGGGCCAGCAGCTCCACCTCAAGTGAGCCGCGGCCGGGCCGTCGCTCCCCCCAGGTGACACCCGGCCCCCAGCGGGACCACAGCTTCCCCACAAGCGGGCCCCGCACACTGAATACCCCGTGAGGGTCACCCCCCGTCCTCACGGGCCCCCGCCCCGGTGCGTCTTCCCCCGTACGCACCGGGGCGGGGTTTTTCGTGCGCCGGTTTTTCGCCTCCGCGCCACCCACCCTTTGTTCCGGGCGGAAACAATGGGTACGGTCTAGGGGTACGGCCTGCCTGTCCACCGGACGGTCTGTCTGTCCACGGGACGGTCGGTCGGCTGCCGACGCCCCGAAGGCGGTTAGGCTCTAGTCGCAAGGCCCACCCGGCCCCGCACACCCAGCGTCACATCCAAGAAGGAGATGCTCGTGCCGTCCATCGACGTCGTCGTAGCCCGGGAAATCCTGGACTCCCGAGGCAACCCCACGGTCGAGGTCGAGGTCGGCCTCGACGACGGCAGCACGGGTCGTGCCGCCGTCCCGTCCGGCGCCTCCACCGGCGCCTTCGAGGCCATCGAGCTGCGCGACGGTGACCCGAACCGCTACCAGGGCAAGGGTGTCGAGAAGGCCGTCCTCGCCGTCATCGAGCAGATCGGCCCCGAGCTGGTCGGCTACGACGCCACCGAGCAGCGCCTGATCGACCAGGCGATGTTCGACCTGGACGCCACCGACAACAAGGGCTCCCTCGGCGCCAACGCGATCCTCGGCGTCTCCCTCGCCGTCGCCCACGCCGCCTCCGAGGCCAGCGACCTCCCGCTCTTCCGCTACCTGGGCGGCCCGAACGCGCACCTGCTGCCCGTTCCGATGATGAACATCCTGAACGGCGGCTCGCACGCCGACTCCAACGTGGACATCCAGGAGTTCATGATCGCCCCGATCGGCGCGGAGTCCTTCTCCGAGGCGCTGCGCTGGGGCACCGAGGTCTACCACACCCTCAAGAAGGTGCTGAAGTCCAAGGGCCTGTCCACCGGCCTCGGTGACGAGGGCGGCTTCGCCCCGAACCTCGGCTCCAACCGTGAGGCCCTCGACCTCATCCTCGAAGCGATCAAGGAAGCCGGCTACGCGCCCGGCGAGCAGATCGCGCTCGCGCTCGACGTCGCCGCCTCCGAGTTCTACAAGGACGGCACGTACCAGTTCGAGGGCAAGTCCCGCTCGGCCGCCGAGATGACCGAGTACTACGAGGAGCTGGTGGCGTCCTACCCGCTGGTCTCCATCGAGGACCCGCTGTTCGAGGACGACTGGGCCGGCTGGAAGGTCCTCACCGACCGCCTCGGCGACAAGGTGCAGATCGTCGGCGACGACCTGTTCGTCACCAACCCCGAGCGCCTCGCCCGCGGCATCGAGGAGGGCACCGCCAACGCCCTGCTCGTCAAGGTCAACCAGATCGGCTCGCTCACCGAGACGCTGGACGCCGTCGAGCTGGCCCAGCGCAACGGCTTCAAGTGCATGATGTCCCACCGCTCCGGCGAGACCGAGGACGTCACGATCGCCGACCTCGCCGTCGCCACCAACTGCGGCCAGATCAAGACCGGCGCCCCGGCCCGCTCCGAGCGCGTCGCCAAGTACAACCAGCTCCTGCGCATCGAGGAGATCCTCGACGACGCGGCGGTCTACGCCGGGCGCAGCGCCTTCCCGCGCTTCAAGGGCTGACCTGACCCCACCTGGGTAAGCCTCAGCCAGTCGTACGTACGTCCCCGTACCCGGTCCCGTACCGTGTGCGGGGACGTACGCACGTGGAAGGGGAGGCGGAGAGCCGATGGCCGTCAAGGACCGGGACCGTTTCTCCACCACGACCAGGATCCGGCTGCTCGGCGAGCAGACCGCGGCCCGGGTCTACCGCTCCCAGACCAAGCGCCAGGCCCGCCGCTCCCGGCTCACCGGCCGCGCGGCCCTGCTGGCGCTGGTGCTGTGCACCCTGATCGTGGCCCTCGCCTACCCGATGCGGCAGTACGTCTCCCAGCGCGCCGAGATCGCCGATCTGGAGCGGGAGAAGCGGCAGGCCGCCGAGCGGGTGGAAGAGCTGCGCGACCTCAAGGCACGCTGGCAGGACGACGCGTACGCCGAGCAGCAGATCCGGTTGCGCCTGCACTATGTGCTGCCGGGGGAGACCGGATACGTCGTGATCGACCCCGAGGCGGCCAAGCAGTCCCGCGCCGGACTCGGAGCGGCCGACCGCCCCTGGTACTCGAACGTCTGGGACGGCGTCGACAAGTCCGACGCCTCCGACCAGTGAACCGACAGAGAGATTTTCGTACAGGCATGGACACTGCCCCGCCGACCACTCCGCGCACCGAGCCCACCGAGGCCGACGTCGAGGCATTCAAGCAGCAGCTCGGCCGGCCCCCGCGCGGGCTGCGCGCGATCGCGCACCGGTGCCCGTGCGGACAGCCGGACGTCGTCGAGACGGCCCCCCGCCTCCCCGACGGCACACCCTTCCCGACGCTGTACTACCTGACGTGCCCCAAGGCCAACTCGGCCATCGGCACGCTGGAGGCGAACGGCGTGATGAAGGAGATGACGGCCCGTCTGGAGACCGACCCGGAGCTGGCCGCCGCCTACCGCGCGGCGCACGAGGACTACATCCGGCGCCGGGACGAGATCGAGGAGCTGAAGGGCTTCCCGAGCGCGGGCGGCATGCCGGACCGGGTGAAGTGCCTGCACGTCCTCGTCGCCCACTCGCTGGCCGCCGGCCCGGGCGTGAACCCGCTCGGCGACGAGGCGCTCGCCATGCTGCCGGAATGGTGGCGCAAGGGCACCTGCGTCATCACCTCCGACGCGGACGCGAAGGACGGCGGACGGTGACCCGGGTCGCCGCCGTCGACTGCGGCACGAACTCCATCCGGCTGCTGGTCGCCGACTGCGACCCGGCCACCGGTGAACTGACCGAGCTGGACCGCCGGATGACGATCGTCCGGCTCGGCCAGGGCGTCGACCGCACCGGCCGGCTCGCCCCCGAGGCCCTGGAGCGGACCTTCGCCGCCTGCCGGGAGTACGCGGCCGTCATCGAGGTGCTCGGCGCGCGGCGGCTGCGTTTCGTCGCCACCTCCGCCTCCCGGGACGCCGAGAACCGCGACGAGTTCGTGCGCGGGGTGCTGGACATCCTGGGCGTCGAACCCGAGGTGATCAGCGGGGACCAGGAGGCCGAGTTCTCCTTCACCGGCGCCACCCGCGAACTGGCCGGACGTCAGGACCTCACGCGTCCCTACCTGGTGGTGGACATCGGCGGCGGCTCCACGGAGTTCGTCGTCGGCGACGGCGCGGTGCGCGCCGCGCGCTCCGTGGACATCGGCTGCGTGCGCATGACCGAGCGTCACCTGGTCCGCGACGGCGTCGTGTCGGACCCGCCGGCGCCGGAGCAGATCGCGGCGATACGGGCCGACATCGAGGCGGCCCTCGACCTCGCCGAGAAGACGGTCCCGCTGCGCGAGGCCCACACCCTGGTCGGCCTGGCCGGCTCGGTCACGACGATCTCGGCGATCGCCCAGAACCTCCCCGCCTACGACTCGTCGGCCATCCACCACTCCCGCGTCTCCCGCACCCAGGTCCGCGAGATCACCGACCGCCTCCTCCACTCCACCCACACCGAACGCACGGAGATCGGCGCCCTCCACCCCGGCCGCGTCGACGTCATCGCAGCAGGCGCCCTGATCCTCCTGACCCTCATGGAACGCACCGACGCCCAGGAGGTAGTGGTCAGCGAACACGACATCCTGGACGGCATCGCGTGGTCGGTGGCGTAGGCGGTGGGTGAGGCGGGGCGGCGCAGGCCGCGACAAGGGCTACAGGTTGCGGTAGACGTCCCGCCGGGCGCCCACCTTCACGACGAGGACGACGAGTTCGCCGTCGTTGATCTGGTAGGCGACCCGGTGGCCGCCGACCCGGAGGCGGTGGAGCCCCGACGGGCCCGTGAGCTTCTTGATGTCGGCGCCCTCGCGGTACGGGTCGTCACCGAGCAGGGTCAGCGCGGTGAGGATGCGCATGGCGTCGGGACGGCTGATGGACCGGAGTTGCCGCTGCGCCGCCGTGGTGAACCGGCACTTCACGCCGTGCCCTCACCGCGCTCGCTGAACAGGTCCGCCAGGAGTTCGGCCATCGAGACGGTGGGCCCGCCCTCGGCCAGGACCGCCTCCGCCTCGCGGGCCAGCAGCACGTCTGCCGCCTCCTCCAGTGCCTCGAAGTCGGCGATCGGCACGACCGCGGCCACGGGGGCGCCGTTGCGCGTGATGACGGTCGGAGTGCCTTCCTCGGCCCTGTTGATGTGTTCGGCCAGGTGTGCGCGAGCTTCCCTGACGGTCACGGTGTGGTCGCTCATGGATCGAGTGTACGCACTCACGTGTACACGCCGCTAGGCGTCGCCCGCACTCTGCTGAGCAGGCCGTAAGCGCGTTTGAGCGGGCTTCAGGGGGCCTTCGGGGGGCCTTCCTCGTGGCCCCTCGGGAAAGTTCGTGAAGTTCTTCACAAGGAATTCGGTCCTGTCGGAGGGTGGAGGAGGGCCGGTTGGCCCTTCCGAGGGGGCGACCCTCGTGTGAACGTGTTCAAAAGAGGCGCGTGGGGAGGTGTCGAGGGGCGCTCGCGCGGGGGTGTTTCGGGGTGCTCACGGGGGCCGTTCGGGCCCGGAGAGGCAGCTCACGGGGCATTGACAACGCCCCGCCCTACACGCTGGTTCCCGCATCGCGCCATGATGTGGATCACGCGGGCCGCGGAGGATAGCACACACCCTCCCGAAGCTTGTGAAGGGGCGCACGAGCGACCCCCCTCCGGCGGGTGGATACTCGATGGCATGAGCACCACGGAGCGTCCCAGGATCCTCGTAGTAGGCGGTGGGTACGTAGGCCTGTACGCAGCTCGGCGCATTCTCAAGAAGATGCGCTACGGCGAGGCGACCGTCACGGTCGTCGACCCCCGGTCGTACATGACCTACCAGCCCTTCCTCCCCGAAACCGCCGCCGGCAACATCTCCCCGCGCCATGTCGTCGTCCCGCTGCGACGCGTGCTGCCCAAGGCGGAGGTCCTCACCGGCCGGGTCACCACCATCGACCAGGACCGCAAGGTCGCCACGATCGCCCCGCTGGTCGGCGAGGCGTACGAGCTGCCCTTCGACTACCTGGTCGTCGCGCTCGGCGCGGTCTCCCGCACCTTCCCGATCCCCGGCCTCGCCGAGCAGGGCATCGGTATGAAGGGCGTCGAGGAGGCCATCGGCCTGCGCAACCACGTCCTCGAGCAGTTGGACAAGGCCGACTCCACCACCGACGAGGAGATCCGCCGCAAGGCGCTGACCTTCGTCTTCATCGGCGGCGGCTTCGCCGGCGCGGAGACCATCGGTGAGGTCGAGGACCTGGCCCGGGACGCGGCCAAGTACTACAAGACCGTGTCCCGCGAGGACATGCGCTTCATCCTCGTCGACGCCGCGGACAAGATCCTCCCCGAGGTCGGCCCCAAGCTCGGCCAGTACGGCAAGGAGCACCTGGAGAGCCGCGGTGTGGAGATCTACCTCTCCACCTCGATGGACTCCTGCGTCGACGGCCACGTCGTGCTGAAGAACGGCCTGGAGGTCGACTCCAACACGATCGTGTGGACGGCCGGCGTCAAGCCGAACCCGGTCCTCGCCCGCTACGGCCTCCCGCTCGGCCCCCGCGGTCACGTCGACACCGCCCCGACCCTCCAGGTCCAGGGCACCGACTACATCTGGGCCGCCGGAGACAACGCCCAGGTCCCGGACCTCGCCGCCCGCAAGGCCGGGGTCGAGAACGCATGGTGCCCGCCGAACGCCCAGCACGCGCTGCGCCAGGCCAAGGTCCTCGGCGACAACGTCGTGGCCGGCCTGCGGGGCTTCCCGCAGAAGGAGTACGCGCACTCCAACAAGGGCGCGGTGGCGGGCCTCGGCCTCCACAAGGGCGTCGCGATGATCGTCATGGGCAAGATGAAGATCAAGGTCAAGGGCCGTCTCGCCTGGTACATGCACCGCGGCTACCACGGCATGGCGATGCCGACGTGGAACCGTAAGATCCGCGTCTTCGCCGACTGGACCCTCGGCATGTTCCTCAAGCGCGAGGTGGTCTCCCTCGGCGCCCTGGAGTCCCCGCGCGAGGAGTTCTACGAGGCCGCCAAGCCGGCCCCGGCTCCGGCCCCGGCCGCCGCCAAGCCCGAGTCCGAGAAGGCCAAGGCGTCCTGACCTCGGGTCACCCCGAGCCGGACGTCCGGCACACCCCGGCACACCCCGAAGGGGCCGCCCGCCATCCGTGGTGCGGGCGGCCCCTTCGGCGTTCCCCGGCCACTGTCCCCAGCCACCGCCCCCGGCCACCGTCCCGCCGTCGCCCTCCCGCCTCCGCCCCGCCGTCGCCCTCCCGCCTCCGTCCCGTGGGTTTGCCCAGTCATGACGCGCGTGGGGGACTGCGACAGGGCCCCTCAGGTGTTTACGTGGAGTCAGGACAGTCCGGGATCACCGTCACGGAGGTGTGCTCCATGGCCGATGCCGCGTCGCGGCTCCACACACTCGCCGAACAGCTACTGGGGGCCCCGCTCCCGGTGCGCGTCCGCGCCTGGGACGGTTCGCAGGCCGGCCCTCCCGACGCGCCCACCCTCGTCGTACGCCACCGAAGAGCCCTGCGCCGGCTGCTGTTCAAGCCCGGTGAACTGGGCCTCGCCCGCGCCTGGGTCGCCGGGGAGGTCGACATCGAGGGCGACCTCTACACCGCCCTCGACCTGCTCTCCGGCCTCTTCTGGGAACGCGGCGAGGACGGCCGTACGCTCACCCGCGCCCTGCGCGACCCGCAGTTCCGGTCGGCGGCCCGCGGCCTGCTGAAGCTCGCCGGACTCCCCGTCCCGCCGGCCCCGCCCCGCGAGGAGGTCCGCCGCCGCGGCCACCTCCACACCCGCCGCACCGACCACCGGGCCGTCAGCCACCACTACGACGTCGGCAACGACTTCTACGAGATCGTCCTCGGCCCGTCGATGGTGTACTCGTGCGCCTACTGGCCGGACCCCGGCGCCACCCTTGAACAGGCCCAGGACGACAAGCTCGAACTCGTCTGCCGCAAACTCGCCCTGACCCCCGGTCAGCGCCTCCTCGACGTCGGCTGCGGCTGGGGCTCGCTGGCGATCCACGCGGCCCGCGAGCACGGCGCGTCCGTCGTCGGCATCACCCTCTCCCGCGAACAGGCCGCCTACGCCCGTAAGCGCGTCGCCGACGCCGGTCTCACCGACCGGGTGGAGATCAGGGTGCAGGACTACCGGGACGTGCGCGACGGGCCGTACGACGCGATCTCCTCGATCGGGATGGCCGAGCACGTCGGCGCCGACAAGTACCTCGCCTACGCCTGCGACCTGCACGCGCTGCTCGCGCCCGGCGGCCGGCTGCTCAACCACCAGATCGCCCGCCGCCCCGAACGCGACGAGACCGCCTATCACGTCGACGAGTTCATCGACGCCTACGTCTTCCCGGACGGCGAGCTGGCCCCCCTCGGCACCACCGTCACCCAGCTCGAACGCGCCGGGTTCGAGGTCCGTGACGTGGAGGTGCTCCGCGAGCACTACGCCCTCACCCTGCGCCGGTGGGTGGCCCGGCTGGAGGCCGACTGGGCCCGCGCCGTCCGCCTCACCTCGCCCGGCCGGGCCCGGGTCTGGCGGCTCTACATGGCCGCCAGCGCCGTCGCCTTCGAACGCAACCGGATCGGCGTCAACCAGGTCCTGGCCGTCCGCACCCCGGAGTCCGGCGTCTCCGGGGCGCCCCTGCGGGCCCGCGTCTGGCGGGAGACGCCCTGACACGGCGAAGGAGGGGTCCCGGCGACGGAACCCCTCCCCCTCGTCCTTCTCGGCGGCCGCCTACTCCGACTTGATCGCCGCCAGCATGTTCAGCCGGGCCGCCCGCCGGGCCGGCCAGAGCGCGGCCAGGACGCCCACCCCGGCGGCCAGCAGCAGGAAGACGGCCATCCGGTCCCAGGGCAGGACCAGCTCGTAGGTGGCCATCCTGGTGCCGAGCAGTTCACCGGCCGCCCAGCCGAAGAACACGCCCAGGCCGATGCCGAGCACCCCGCCGAACAGCGAGATGACCAGCGATTCGAGCCGGACCATCCGCTTGACCGCACGCCGGTCCAGACCGATCGCCCGCAGCATGCCGATCTCCTGCGAACGCTCGAAGACGGACATCGCCAGCGTGTTGATCACCCCGAGCACGGCCACGATCACGGCCATCGCGAGCAGCCCGTAGAGCATGTTCAGCATCAGCGTGAACATCTGCGCGATCTCGTCGGACAGGTCCTGCTTGCTCTGCACCTTGATGGCCGGGTTGGAGCCGAGGGCCTTCTCCAGCCGGTCCTTGGTCGCGTCCGACGCGCCGCCGGACGTCTTGACCATGACCTGCATGTCGGTCGGGTCCTCCTGGTGCGGGGCGAGCACCGAGGCGTCCAGCATGATGCCCCGGATCAGCTCGTTGCCCTGGTAGACCCCGGCGACCGTCAGCTTCTGCTTCTCGCCGTCCTCGTAGGCGGCGGTGAAGGCCGAACCGGCCTTCCAGCCGTGGTCCTTCGCGGTGTCCTCGTCCACCACGACCTTCGTGCCGCCGACCGCGAACGTGCCGTCCTCGACCTTGAGGTCGGTCAGCTCGCCGATCGCGGGCGTGACGCCGGTGAGGTACTCGGTCGTCCCGCCGATGCGCGCGGGCGCGTTGCGCAGCGGGCTGGTGGCGGTCACCCCGTCGGTGGCCCTCAGCTTCTCCTCGACGTCGGGGGAGAGCGTGTTGCCGTTCGCCATGGACACGATGTAGTCGGCGCGGATCGCGGCGGACGCCATCTTGTCGATGGACTTCTGGAGGCTGCCCGCCATCACCGTCATCCCGGTGATCAGGGTGAGGCCGATCATCAGCGCGGACGCCGTGGCCGCCGTACGGCGCGGGTTGCGCACCGAGTTCTGCCGGGCCAGCTTGCCGGAGATCCCGAAGATCCGCAGGACGGGCGCGGCGGCCGCGATCAGCGGACGGGACAGCAGCGGGGTCAGGATGAACACGCCGATGATCAGCAGGACCGCGCCGATCCCCATGGGGGCCTGGCCGTCGGAGCCGTCCATCGTCGTCGCGGCCAGCACCACGGCGACACCCGCCGCGGAGAACAGCGCGCCCAGGGTGTTGCGCAGCACCAGGGACTTGGTGGTCGCCTTGGCGTGCACGCTGTTCATCGCGGCGACCGGCGGGATCTTCGCGGCCCGGCGGCCGGGCAGCCAGGCGGCCAGCACGGTGACGACGACGCCCACCACCAGCGAGGTGGCGACCGTGCCGGGCGAGACGACCAGCGGTCCGTCGGGGACGGTCGCGCCGAGCGTGTTCATCAGCGAGCGCAGTCCGGCGCCGATGCCGATGCCGGCCACCAGACCGGTGCCGCCCGCCACCGCGCCGACCACCAGCGCCTCGATCAGCACCGAGCGGGTCACCTGGCGGCGCGAGGCGCCGACGGCCCGCAGCAGCGCCAGTTCCCTGGTGCGCTGGGCGACCAGCATGGTGAAGGTGTTGGCGATGATGAAGGTGCCGACGAAGAGCGCGATCCCGGCGAAGACCAGCAGGCCCTGCTTCAGCCCGCTCATCGAGGCGGAGATCATCTCGGCCTGGTCGTCGGCCAGTCGCTGTGCGGTGGTGGTCTCCACCTCGCCCTGGGGCAGGGCCGCGTCCAGGGCGGACTTCAGCGCGGCCTGCGAGGTGCCGGCGGCGGCCTTGACGTCGATCTCGTCGTAGGTACCGGTCTTGCCGAACAGCTTCTGGGCGGTCGGGGTGTCGAACAGGGCGAGGCTGCCGCCGGCCGCGACATTGCCGTCGTCGGTGCGGAAGACACCGGTGATCTTCGGGGTGAGGACGGGTCCGTCGACCGAGATGCGGACGGTGTCGCCGACGTCGTAGCCGGCCCGGCGGGCGGTCTCGGTGTCGATGGCGACCTCGTCGGCGCCGTGCGGGGCCGCGCCCTTCTCCATCGGGTAGCGGGGGTCGTCGGTGCCCCAGTAGTTGCCGCCCTGGGACTGGAAGCCGCCGCCGACGAGCTTGCCGTCCCGGTCGGCGATGGCGGTGAAGCCGGTGACGACGCCGACGGCGGAGGCGGCGCCCGGCACCTTCGCGCTGCGCTCGCGCAGGGCCTCGGTCAGTTCGGGCGTCTTGACGATCCGGTCGCCGACGTCCTCCTGGGCCTTGGCGGTGACGGCGACGTCGACCTGGCCGAAGCCCTTGGCGGAGCTGTTCTGGAGGGCGTTGGAGAGGGTGTTGGTGAAGACCAGGGTCCCGGACACGAAGGCCACGCCGAGCATCACGGCGAGGACGGTCATCAGGAGCCGGGCCTTGTGCGCGGTGACATTGCGCAAGGCGGTGCGGAACATGGTGGTTTTCTCAGTCCTGTCGGTCCCGGACGGGGGTCAGCTTGTGCGGCCCTTGGAGTCGAACTGCTTCATCCGGTCGAGGACCGAGTCGGCCGTCGGCCCGTACACCTCGTCGACGATCCGGCCGTCCGCGAGGAAGATCACGCGGTCCGCGTACGCCGCCGCGACCGGGTCGTGGGTCACCATGACCACGGTCTGGCCGAGGTCGCGCACCGAGTTGCGCAGGAAGCCCAGCACCTCGGCGCCGGAGCGGGAGTCGAGGTTTCCGGTCGGCTCGTCGCCGAAGATGATGTCGGGCCGGGAGGCCAGGGCGCGGGCCACGGCGACGCGCTGCTGCTGGCCGCCGGACAACTGGGCGGGCCGGTGGCCGAGGCGTCCGGACAGCCCGATCATGGAGATCACGTCGTCCAGCCATGCCTTGTCGGGCTTGCGGCCCGCGATGTCCATGGGGAGCGTGATGTTCTCCAGGGCGGTCAGGGTCGGCAGCAGGTTGAACGCCTGGAAGATGAAGCCGATCTTGTCCCGGCGCAACTTGGTGAGCTGCTTGTCCTTGAGGGAGCCGAGTTCGGTGTCGCCGATGCGCACGGAACCGGAGGAGAAGGTGTCCAGGCCCGCGACGCAGTGCATCAGGGTGGACTTGCCGGACCCGGAGGGGCCCATGATCGCGGTGAACTCGGCCTGCCGGAAGTCGACGGAGACCCGGTCCAGGGCGACCACCTGGGTCTCGCCCTGACCGTAGATCTTCGACAGCTCCGTGGCGCGGGCGGCCACGGCGGTGGTCCGGTCGGAGAGGGGCATGGTGGTCACGGGTGAGGGCTCCTGTCGGGACGACGGCCCGTACGACGGTCTGTGTGCGGGACTCGAACCATCGTTCCGTCCGCGCGCCGCGTTGTAGTCAGCCGCTGTTCCGGTTCCGAAGGCAGACTCGGGTCGGACCACGGCCCCCGGGGTCATACCTGGGGATGACAGGGGCCCCTGAGGTGCGTCCGAACTGACCGTTCGTCAAGAACCGGTGGAGCACCCTCGTTCGTACGGTGAAATTCCGTCATTCCGCATACATGGGTGCCGATCGCGCGCGAGGCTACTGGCAAGTGCGGATGGCGTGTTCCAGGTGCTGATGCTCCCTCAGACGTCAATAAAATAAGACAACATCGGGCCAGTTCTTCGGCTGTTCGGGGGACGCTCCCCGATAGGCTCGGAACCTCGATGCGGAGCCCATGGCCTGCCCGGATGGTGGAATGCAGACACGGCGAGCTTAAACCTCGCTGCCCCTTCGCGGGCGTGCCGGTTCAAGTCCGGCTCCGGGCACTACCTCGGTCACATACGGTGACCTGCGAGAACGGCCGGTCACCGAGTCGCCCTTCGCCGACGCCTTCATGATGTGAACCACGTCACCGAAATCACGTCATCCTCGCGTCACCCCTCATGTCACCGAAGCCGTGTCACCGCTCGAAGGGAACGTCCGATGCGCACCACCGTCGGCATCATCGGGGCCGGCCCCGCAGGGCTGCTTCTCGCCAGGCTGCTGCACACCGCCGGCATCGCCTCGGTCGTCCTGGAGGGCCGGGACCGCGCCCATGTCGAGGGGCGGCAGCGCGCCGGGATCCTGGAGCAGGGCACCGTGGACGTGCTGCGCGCGGCCGGGGCCGGGGAGCGGCTGGACCGCGAGGGGCTGCGGCACGACGGGATCGAGTTACGGTTCGCCGGCCGGCGGCACCGCGTCGACTTCCCCGGGCTCACCGGCGGCCGGTCGGTGTGGGTGTACGCCCAGACGGAGGTGTGCAAGGACCTGATCGCGCTCCAGCTCGCCGAGGGCGGCCCGCTGCTCTTCGACGCCCCGGCGCTCGCCGTCGAGGACGCCGCCACGGACCGCCCGCGCGTCCGCTTCCGGCAGGGGGACACGGAGGACGTCCTGGAGTGCGACTACGTGGTCGGCTGCGACGGCTTCTGGGGCGTCGCCCGGCGCGCGTTCCCCGCCGGATCGGCCCGCGTATTCGAACGGACGTACCCCTACGGCTGGCTCGGCATCCTCGCCGACGCCCCGCCCTCCCACCACGAGCTGGTCTACGCCCGCCACGACCGCGGCTTCGCCCTGCTCTCCATGCGCTCCCCCTCCGTCTCCCGTCTCTACCTCCAGGTCCCCGAGGGCACCGACGCGGGGGAGTGGGCCGACGACGAGATCTGGGACGAGCTGACGCGGCGCTTCGAGACCGGCGACGGCTGGACGCTGGAGCGCGGCCCGGTCACCCAGAAGTCCGTCACACCCATGCGCTCCTACGTCCACGAGCCCATGCGCCACGGCCGGCTCTTCCTGGCCGGGGACGCCGCGCACATCGTCCCGCCCACCGGGGCCAAGGGGCTCAACCTGGCCGTCGGCGACGTCGTGACATTCGCGCGGGCGCTGGTCCACGAACGGGACACCGGCTCGGCCACCCTTCTGGACGCCTACTCCGCGACCTGTCTGCGCCGCGTCTGGCAGGCCGAGCGGTTCTCGTACGACATGACGGGCCTGCTGCACCGGGCCCCCGGCGCCACCCCCTTCGAGGACCGGATCCAGCTCGCCCGGCTGGAGCGGATCGCCTCCTGCCGGGCCGCCGAGACGGACCTCGCGGAGGCGTACACCGGCTTCCCGTTCGGGTGAGCGGACGCCCTTGTGCCGACTGGTCTCCGCACGGTTCCGGCCAGGTCGCAGGTTGGTCATGAATGCCGTACCGCCGTGGTGGGAATCACGACGCCGCGTAGCGTGTTGCGCAGCACGAAGGGAAAGATCCTCCTCAAGCACTAGGGTCAATCCTTTGCCTACCCATTACCCTTGAGGCCAAGGCCACAACGGGTGGCCATGGAGGAGTGAAATGGAGAGCAGAAACCCGGTCTTCTCGCGACGGGGGTTCAGCCGCGACAACGGCTACGCGGGCTTCAACGCGACGCCGCAGGCCGGGGGACCCGCTGTCGGCACGCAGGCCAACCCGTACGCGCAGCAGGGCGGCAACCCCTACGCGCAGAACCCTTACGCCCAGCAGGGCCTCCAGGGTGCCCCGCCGCAGGCCCCGGCCACCACCGGCGCCATGACCATGGACGACGTCGTCGCGCGCACCG
Organism: Streptomyces sp. CAI-85; assembly: GCF_013363615.1. Taxonomy (NCBI): domain Bacteria; kingdom Bacillati; phylum Actinomycetota; class Actinomycetes; order Kitasatosporales; family Streptomycetaceae; genus Streptomyces; species Streptomyces sp. CAI-85. Next base: position 564,231 of record NZ_JAANNX010000002.1, read on the forward strand.
CGACCACGCTCGGCACCGTGGTGCTCACGGCGGTCCTGTCCTGGGTGCTGCTGCCGGTCGACGAGGCCAACCTCGGCAAGTCCTACGGCATCGCCGTCGGCGCCGGTCTGGTCGCGATGGTGCTCGCCCTCGTCCAGTCCTTCAAGCGCCGCCCGTCGCCCGCGCTGATCCTGTCGTACGCCGCCCTCGAGGGCGTCTTCCTCGGCGTGATCTCGGCCGCGGTCTCCACGTACATCGCCAACGGCGTGGTCGCCCAGGCGGTGCTCGGCACCATGGCCGTCTTCGGCGGTGTGCTGGTGGCGTACAAGGCGGGCTGGATCCGCGTCAACCGCCGCTTCTACGGCTTCGTGATGGCGGCCGCGCTCGGCTTCGTCCTGCTGATGGCCGTGAACCTGCTGTTCACCGTCTTCGGCGGCGGTGACGGCCTCGGCTTCCGCAGCGGCGGCCTCGGCATCGTCTTCGGCATCATCGGCATCATCCTCGGCGCGTGCTTCCTCGCCCTCGACTTCAAGCAGGTCGAGGACGGCATCGCCTACGGCGCCCCGCGCGAGGAGGCGTGGCTCGCCGCCTTCGGCCTCACGCTGACGCTGGTGTGGATCTACATGGAGTTCCTGCGGCTCCTGTCGATCCTGAACAGCGACTGAGCACCGATCGCCGGTCACCGTCCGGCGTGACAGGGGCCCCGGGGTTCTTCCCCGGGGCCCTTCGTCGTGTGCGCGCTAGAGGAGTTTGCGCGCGGCCCTCCTCAGGTCGTACTCGTGGATGAGCGCCTTCGCGTGGCCGTAGGCGAGGTTGTGTTCGTGGCGGAGCCAACTGACCTTCTCCTCGAAGCGGAGAGCGGGGCCGTCGCCGATGGTGCGCAGCCAGTCGGAGACTTCACGACCGGTGCAGTGCGGGATGCGGGCGAGCAGGTTGCGATGGGTCTCCTCGGAGAGGACATGGGACATCGGCGCCTCCGGTGGCAAAGGGGATGTAAGCCGGTCCTTCAGGTCACCGTGCCTGAGTGTTCGTCCGTTGGCAACAGTGCGGGTACGGCGCGTACGCTCACCGCGTGGCTGATACGACGTCCCTGACCCGTGCGGTGGATCACTTCGCCGACCGTCTGCGAGCGGCCCCGCAGAGCCGCCTCCAGCGGGGCGCCGCCGCCGAGGCGCTGGCGCTGGCGCGGCAGTTGGCCCGCTGGACGCAGTCCATCGAGGAACCGGCGGCGGAGCCGCGCGAGATGCCGGACGCCGGCATGTTCGCCGCCGCCGACCAAATCACCGTCGCCGCACACGACTTGGCCCTCGTGCTCGACGACGAGGGCCAGGTGGAGGAAGCGGTGCGGCTGGTGGAGGAGGCCCGGAAGCGGGCCGGGGTCTGACGCGGTCCGGCCCGTGAGGCCCGTCCGGCTCAGAGCGAGGCGATGACGCGGTCCGCCAGGATGTAGATGTTCTCCTCGCCGCAGGCGAAGGTCAGGGTGTAGGCGCCCGAGATGCCGGAGCCGCCGAGGAGGAACGGCGTCTCGCCGGCCGTGAGGGCCGCGGAGAGCCGCTCGGCGGTCTCCCGGTGCCCCGGGGTCATGCACAGGGTGGTGCCGTCGGCGAAGACATAGACGTCGAGGGTGCCGAGCGGACCCGGGCGGACGTCGGTCAGCCGGACCTGGGAGGCGGCCAGCTCCTCCAGGGTGGTCACGGTGCGCTCGTGGTCGTTCACGATCGGCGACTGGACCGGGACGAAGTCCGGGTGGGACGGGTGCCGGCGGCGGGCCGCGGCCAGTTCGGCGGACTCCCCGGCGAACTCGTCGGCGTCCGTGCCCGGCTCGGCGACCGGCTCCAGCGGCTCCATGCCCACGAAGTCGGCCTGACGGGGCAGGAACAGCTCACTGTCCGGCAGCCCCAGCAGCGTGGGGGCGTCGGAGGCGTCACGCGCCTCCTGGGCCGCCCAGAAGGCGCGGGCCTCGGCGAGTTCCCGCTCCCGCTCCTCGGCGAGGGCCTCGGTCACGGCCGCGCGTATCTCGGCGGTGTCGCTCGTGCCCCGGGCCGCCGGAACGAATCCGCGCGTCTGCGCGGCGTGGTTCTCGGCGAGCTGGGTGTGCAGGGCGGCGACCTGCCGACGAAGCTGCAACAGGGTGCGCAGGACGGCGACTCCCACGGCGCCCGTCGCGGCCGTGGTGACCAGCAAGGCGATCTGCATGGCGCTCACTGACGTACTCCCGGTTCAAAGTCGACCCCCGACTTCCTACATCAGCTTGAAGGGCGGACTATCCCTCTGTCAGTGCGTAACGTCACGAACCGGACAGGTCCTTGGGCCTGCGGTTAGGTGCTGAACGGCGCTGAGCTGCGTAAATCCCCTTCCGAGGGAGATAGGTCACATCCTGGGGGAGATTGGATCACGGAACGGCCCGGAGTTCAGGTGCTTCCCGAACTCCGGGCCGTTGGGTGACGGATGGTGCTGAAACGGTTACGCAGAGGGCCCGTTCAGCTCAGGCGCTCGATCACCATCGCCATGCCCTGGCCGCCGCCCACGCACATGGTCTCCAGACCGAACTGCTTGTCGTGGAACTGGAGGGAGTTGATGAGCGTGCCGGTGATGCGGGCGCCCGTCATGCCGAAGGGGTGGCCGACGGCGATGGCGCCGCCGTTGACGTTCAGCTTGTCGAGGTCGATGCCGAGGTCGCGGTAGGAGGGGATCACCTGCGCGGCGAACGCCTCGTTGATCTCGACCAGATCGATGTCGTCGATGGTGAGACCGGCGCGGCGCAGCGCCTGCTGGGACGCCTCTACGGGGCCGAGGCCCATGATCTCGGGGGAGAGGCCGGAGACACCGGTCGACACGATCCGGGCGAGCGGGGTGAGGCCCAGCTCGCGGGCTTTGGTGTCGGACATGACGACGACCGCGGCGGCGCCGTCGTTCAGCGGGCAGCAGTTGCCGGCGGTCACCAGGCCGTCGGGGCGGAAGACCGGCTTGAGGCCCTGCACGGCCTCCAGGGTGACGCCGGCGCGCGGGCCGTCGTCCTTGGAGACGACCGTGCCGTCCGGGAGGGTCACCGGGGTGATCTCGCGCTCCCAGAAGCCGTTCTTGATGGCTTCCTCGGCGAGGTTCTGGGAGCGGACGGCGAACTCGTCCATGTCCTGGCGGGTGACGCCCTTGGCGCGGGCCAGGTTCTCCGCGGTCTGCCCCATCGCGATGTAGGGGTCGGGGAGCAGGCCGTCCTCGCGCGGGTCGTGCCAGGTCGAGCCCTCGGACGCGGCGGTGGCGGCGGTGCGGGCCTGCGCCTCGTCGAAGAGCGGGTTGGTGGTGTCCGGGAGGCCGTCCGAGCTGCCCTTGGCGAACCGGGAGACCGTCTCGACACCGGCCGAGATGAAGACGTCGCCCTCGCCGGCCTTGATGGCGTGCAGCGCCATACGGCTGGTCTGGAGGGACGAGGAACAGTAGCGGGTGATCGTGCAGCCGGGCAGATGGTCCATGCCCATCCGCACCGCGACGATCCGGCCCAGGTTGTAGCCCTGCTCGCCGCCGGGCAGACCGCAGCCGAGCATCAGGTCGTCGATCTCCCGCGGGTCCAGCTCGGGGATCTTCGCCAGGGCGGCCTGGATGATCGTGGCGGTGAGGTCGTCCGGGCGCAGGTCCTTCAGCGAGCCCTTGACGGCGCGGCCGATGGGGGAGCGGGCGGTCGAGACGATGACGGCTTCGGGCATCACGGCTCCAGTGGCTTGCGGATGTTGGCGTGCGGATGGTGGCGTGCGGATGGTGGCGGCGGAGGAACTTCCGGGCAGGGCTGAGTGGGAAGTTACCGGTCCGTATGGCCAGGGTCACGGTGATGGGGGTGTGACCCTGGCCGCACTTTCCAAGCGCTTGCTTTTTTCTCTGTCGGGCTCCGGCCGGGCCGGAGCCGCCCTCAGACCCCGGACGGGCTGGTGGGGGACGCCGGCGCCGGCTCGGCCTCGGACACCCGCCGCCTGCGCCGCCGCTTGAGCAGCGCCCAGGGACCGCGCGGGCCCGTCGGCATCGCCGCCGCGACCTCCGTACCGGCCTCCGAGGCCGCCTCCGCCGCCGCCCGGGCCACCGGCAGGAAGCCCTCCCGGCGCGCGGCGTCCGGCCGCTCCTCCTCCGCCGGCCACAGCCCCAGCGCCGCGCACAGCGTCGGCAGGACCGCCATGGCCGCCGTGGCATAGCCCTCGGCCGACGGGTGGTAGTGGTCCGGGCCGAACAGCTCGCGCGGGTTCGCCTCGAACTCCGGCCCCAGCAGATCGCCCAGCGACACCGTGCGCCCGCCCTGCTCGACCACCCCGATCGTCTGCGCCGCCGCGAGCTGCCGGGAGGCCCGGCGCGCCAGCCAGCGCAGCGGCTGCGGCACCGGCTCGATCGTGCCCAGGTCGGGACAGGTGCCCACCACCACCTCGGCACCGGCCGTGCGCAGCCGCCGTACCGCCGCCGACAGATGGCGCACCGAGCGGGTCGGCGGCATCCGGTGGGTGACGTCGTTCGCCCCGATCATGATCACGCAGATGTCGGGCACCCGGCCGCCCGGATCCCCGACGACCAGCGCCACCTGCCGGTCCAGATCGTCCGACTGGGCCCCCGGCAGGGCCACGTTGCGCAGCTCCACCGGGCGCTCCGCCACCGCCGCGAGCCCCGACGCCAGCAGCGCGCCCGGCGTCTGCCCCGAGCGGCGCACCCCCTGCCCCGCGGCCGTGGAGTCGCCCAGCAGCGCCAGCCGCAGCGGATCCGCGCCGGGCGTGCCGGGTGCGTCGTACGTCCGGCCGTAGCGGCCCTCCGCGCGCGGGACCCGGACCTGCTCGCCGTTGCCGTTCACATGGCGGCGGGCCAGCCGCGCCTCCGCCAGCAGCAGTCCCACGGCGGCCGCCCCGGCCAGACCGATGCCGCCACCGCCGTAGGCCGCGCCGGCCGCGATCCGCCGGGCCACCCTCGCCCTCGACATGCTCGTCATGCCTCGACGCCACCTCCTCGTGTCCGTACACCCACTCCTTGCCCCGTACGGACCGTCGGCCAATCTCGACGGCGAGTGAACCCGCACGCCGGGCCGTACCCTGGCGTAACCACTACGACCACTGTTTTTGCAAGCAACCGGAGACAACGGTGCAATTCCACGACTCGATGATCAGCCTCGTCGGCAACACCCCGCTGGTGAAGCTCAACAACGTGACCCAGGGGATCCGGGCGACCGTCCTGGCCAAGGTGGAGTACTTCAACCCGGGCGGATCCGTGAAGGACCGCATCGCCCTGCGCATGATCGAGGCCGCCGAGAAGAGCGGGGAGCTGAAGCCGGGCGGCACGATCGTCGAGCCGACCAGCGGCAACACCGGCGTGGGCCTCGCCATCGTGGCGCAGCAGAAGGGGTACAAGTGCATCTTCGTGTGCCCCGACAAGGTGAGCACCGACAAGATCAACGTGCTGCGCGCGTACGGCGCCGAGGTCGTCGTCTGCCCGACCGCCGTGGACCCCGAGCACCCGGACTCCTACTACAACGTCTCCGACCGGCTGGTCCGTGAGACGCCGGGCGCCTGGAAGCCCGACCAGTACTCCAACCCCAACAACCCGCTCTCCCACTACCACTCGACCGGCCCCGAGCTGTGGGAGCAGACGGAGGGGAAGATCACCCACTTCGTCGCGGGCGTGGGCACCGGCGGCACCATCTCCGGCACCGGCCGCTATCTGAAGGACGCCAGTGAGGGCGCCGTCCAGGTCATCGGCGCCGACCCGGAGGGCTCGGTGTACTCCGGCGGCTCCGGCCGGCCGTACCTGGTCGAGGGCGTCGGCGAGGACTTCTGGCCGACCGCCTACGACCGGACCGTCGCCGACGAGATCGTGCCGGTGTCCGACAAGGACTCCTTCCAGATGACCCGCCGCCTGGCCAAGGAGGAGGGCCTGCTGGTCGGCGGCTCCTGCGGCATGGCCGTGGTGGCGGCGCTCCGGGTCGCCGAGCGGCTCGGCCCGGACGACGTCGTCGTCGTGCTGCTCCCGGACAGCGGCCGCGGCTACCTCTCCAAGATCTTCAACGACGAGTGGATGGCCGACTACGGCTTCCTGGAGGACCAGGGCCCCAGCGCCCGCGTCGCCGACGTCCTGAACGACAAGGAGCACGGCGCGATCCCGTCCCTCGTCCACATGCACCCGGACGAGACCGTCGGCCAGGCCATCGAGGTGCTGCGCGAGTACGGCGTCTCGCAGATGCCGATCGTGAAGCCGGGCGCCGGTCACCCGGACGTGATGGCCGCCGAGGTCGTCGGGTCGGTCGTGGAGCGCGAGCTGCTGGACGCGCTCTTCACCCAGCGCGCCTCCCTCTCCGACCCGCTGGAGAAGCACATGTCGGCCCCGCTGCCGCAGGTCGGCTCCGGTGAGCCGGTCGGCGACCTGATGTCGGTGCTCGGCACCGCGGACGCGGCGATCGTCCTCGTCGAGGGCAAGCCCACCGGGGTCGTCAGCCGCCAGGACCTGCTGGCCTTCCTGGCCAAGGGCGGCAAGTAGGGGGTACGGGGTTTCCCCGGTCCCCACGGGGAAACCCCGGGGAAACCTCCGGTGAACCGCGCCGACGGGAGCGGAACTTCCGTTTGCCGACCGAAAAGGTGGACTTCGCGGAAGTGGTACGAGCGTGTCACGTCCGCGCAGCACACGCTTAACACGCGTCCGGCAGATTGGTGGATGTCGGCAGGGCGGGAGCGGCTCCCCGCCCCGGCCGGCAAACCGAACGGCGTCACGGACCTCCGGAGCGGCTCCCGGACCTCCACAGGCGCCAAGGGCGCGCAAGCCCGGCCTGACCCGGCCCGCGTCCCACGCGGGGACCGCCGTCGTCCCGCCCCCCGGCAACGGGGGTGCGGCGGTCCCCGCGACAAACTTCTCCCGGGCTTCCCGGGCTCCCTGTGTCTCTCGGGAGCGTCAGTCCTCCCAGTCGCTGTCCTTCGCCGCCCGGCGGCGCCGCCCGAAGGCGCCCGGGTTGGCGCGGACCGCCTGCACCACGTTCACGCCGACGATGCCCAGCCAGGACACGATCAGCCCGGGCAGCTTCCCGGTGCCCGCCCCGATCGCCGACAGCGGGATCGCCAGCACCAGCGAGACGATGCCGAACCCGAAGCGCTCGCCCCACGAGTCCCGGTCCCCGGGCGCACGGGAGTCCCGGGCCGCCACCATCTGCCGTTCGGCGAGCTGACGGCGCACCCGCCGCTCCACCGCGCCGTCGATGCGCTGGTCGACCTTCTCCAGGAACGAGTCGACCAGCGCGGACTCGTACTCCTCGCCCAGCTCCCTGCGGGCGTGCAGGGTGGCGTCGAGTTCCTTCTTCAGGTCGCTGTCCTGCCGGTCCATCGTGGTCTCCCATCCCGTCATGCCCTCACGGTAGGGAGCGCGGACACCCGGCGCACTGGGGGTAGCCCCCCAGTCGGAACCGGGGCTGCATGACCCCATGCACACTCCGTGCCGAGTGAATAGGGTGGCGGGGACATCCGGAGGGGGAGCGGGGCATGAGCGCGGAGAGCGACATGAGCGTGGCGGACACACCTGCGGGGCGGCTTCAGGCGCTCTTCGAGGGGCACCGGCTGACCCCGACCCAGCGGCGCATCGCCCACAGCATGGTGCGCCGCGCCCCCGACGTGCCGTTCCTGTCCAGCGTGGAGCTGGCCGAGCTGGCCGGGGTCAGCCAGCCCTCCGTGACCCGCTTCGCCGTCGCCCTCGGCTTCGACGGCTACCCCGCCCTGCGCAGGCATCTGCGCGAGGTCGCGCCCGTCGAACAGAGCCCCGGCTCCGCGTCGTTCAACGAGTACCAGCAGGCCGTCGAGGCCGAGATCGAGAATCTGCGGCACCTCGCCGAGCTGCTCGCGGACCCGCGCCCGGTGCGCCGGGCCGGCCGGCTGCTCGCCGCCTCCCGCCCGCTGCCCGTGCTGGGCCTGCGCGCCGCCGCGTCCCAGGCGTACGGGTTCGCCTACTTCGCCGCCAAGGTCCATCCGGACGTCCGGCTGCTGCACGAGGGCGGCTCGATGGTCCAGGACCGGATCGACGCCGCCGTCCGCGCGGGCGCCACCGCGCTGCTCTGCTTCGCGCTGCCCCGGCATCCCCGCGAGGTCCTGGACACCCTGGGCCATGCCAAGGAGGCCGGGCTGAGCGTGGTGACCGTCGCCGACTCGGCGTTCGCCCCGGTCGCCAAGGTCTCCGACCTGCTGCTGCCGGCCGCCGTCGGCACCGGGCTCGCCTTCGACACGGCGTGCGCGCCGATGCTGCTGGGCCGGGTGCTGCTGGAGGCGATGTGCGACGACCTGCCCGACGCGCAGGCCCGCCTGGAGGAGTTCGACGCGCGGGCCGCGGCGCGCGGGCTCTTCGTCGAATAGCGGGGCGGGTCGAGCAGCGGGGCGGGCCGGGCAGCGGGGCGGGCCGGGCAGCGGGGCGGGCCGGGCAGCGGGACGGGGCCGGGTAGCGGGGCGGGGTCGGGCGGCCGGGCGGGCCCGGTTCTCAGACTCGTCTCACCTTCGCTCGCTAGCCTGCCCGCCCGACGGGACAGGGATCACGGCGAGGAGGCGGGACAGTGGCACGTGGAAAGTGCGCGGGGCGTGAGGGGCGCGGGGGACAGGGACTGGCACGGGTGGCCGTCGTCGTACGGGCCGGGGCCGCGCCGCTGTGGTGGGCCGGGGTGTTCGCGGCCGGGGTCGGGGTGCTGCTCCCCGGGCTCACCGGCCGCCGGATCGGGGTGCCGGCCGGGGCCGCGCTGTTCCTGGTGACGGCCGCCGTGGTGGCGGTGCGCGGACAGGGCCGCTTCGCCGCACTGGCGCGCGGGGCCGCCCGGGCCGGCCGGGGTGACGTGCTCCAGGACCGGGCGGTCACCGTCCGCGTCTGGCGCCGGGGCCACCGCTGGTGGCTGCTGCTCGCCCTGGCGGCCGCGCTGGGCAGCTCCTTCGCCGTGCCCGCGGCAGGCGGCATGCTGCTCGCCGGCTGGGGCACCGGGCTGCGGCTGAAGGCCGCCCGGATCGGCCGGCTGGAGCGGGCCGGGGACGCGCTGCTGTGGGTGCGCGTCGACTGGCTGGACCGCCGCGGCGGACGCCCCGCGGGCAAGGCCGTCAAGGGCTACCGCGCCACCGGGATCGCCGCGGGCGACGCGGCCCCGGGAGGGGCGCGCCGCCGCACCGACGTCTACGCCTGAGGCGGCGCCCGGACGTCCTCAGACCTCCAGGTCCTCCTCGATCTTGCGGAGCTGGTGGCGGGCCATCGCCAGGTTGGCCCGCTTGGCGTCCAGCACCAGGTAGAGGAAGAGGCCGTTGCCGCCCCGGCCGCTGATCAGCCGGATCAGGTGGTACTGGTCGGACAGCGTGATCAGGATGTCCTCGATCTGCGCCTTCAGCCCGAGGTGCTCCATGGTGCGCATCTTGGCGCGCACCACATCGGTGTTGCCCGCCGCGGCGACGTTCAGGTCGAAGCTCTTGGTACCGCCCAGGGTGCCCAGCGCCATCCCGCTGGTGTAGTCGACGAGCGCGGCCGCCGAGGCACCCTCGATGGTGGCGAGGGCCTCTTTGAGCGCGGTTTCGGTGTTGGCCATGACTGGTTGCTCCTCGGTTCTTCTCAACTATCCGTGGTGGTGCGCGCGTTGGTGCCGCGCGCCGATCTGGTCCGTACGGTGAGGGGCTTGGCGGGGGGCTGCGGGCGCGGCGGTGCGAGCGCGGGCCTCGCCGCCCGTACCCTCGCCTCCCGCGCGTCGACCAGCTCCCCGACGCGGACCGCGGCCCGGCGCCCCTCCAGGTGCAGCCGGCCGACGTTGACCCGGTCCTGCGCGAGCACGGTCAGCACCGCGCTGTGGCCGGCCGAGTAGGTGGCGACATAGCCGTAGACGCCCCGCACCAGCAGTTCGCGGAAGTCGCCCTGGCCGGTGGTGTCGGCCAGCCGCACCGCGACGGCGAGGGCGGCCGCGGTCAGCGCCGCCACCCCCTCCGGCTCCACGCCGGGGGTGTCGTGGGCGAGGACGAGACCGTCCACACCGGCCGCGAGCGCACCCGTGAGCTGGGGCACCCGGGCCCGCAGCCGGCGCAGCTCGTCGAGGATGTCCGGCTCGGCCGCCATCAGTTCGTTCCTCCCGTCGCGCGGGCGCTGCCGCTCAAAGGGCCTCCAGCGCATCCCTGAGCCTCTTCAGCAGACCGATGTCGGGGTCGTTCACGCGGGGCATCGAGATGCCCGGCGGTGGATGGGCGGCCGCGGGCGCCACCGGCGGGGGCGGCGGCAGCAGCGCGGTCAGCAGACCGGCGGCGGCCAGCCGGCGGACGTCCACCAGGGTGTGGAACGCCTGCCGGCCCAGCTCCCGCGCGATGTCCGACGCCGTGCGCACGCCGTTGACCAGGGCGAGCACCGCGCTCTGCCGGGCCGTCGCGGGCGGTGCCGCCACCGCCTCGGTGCGCCGCAGCGGCGCACCGTCGGCCAGCGGGTCGGGCCACACCCGGTCCAGCAGCTCACGGCGGCGCACCGTCTCGCGCTCCAGCGCGTCCACCGGCACCGGCAGCAGCGGGCCGAGCCAGTGCCCGGTGCCGTAGACGAAACGGCCGGGGGTGCTGCTGGGGGCGAGCGCGAAGTACGCGGCGTCGTACAGCGCGCCCAGGTGGCACAGCTCCAGGGCGCCGCGCGGGATCCGGCCGGTGTCCAGCAGCAGCCGGGCGGCGCCGTACCGCTGGTCGGCGCCCTCCACGGCGGCCCGCCAGACGGTGGGGTCGAGGGTGCCGTGGGTCAGCAGGAGCACGTCGAGGCCGGGTGCGAGCGGGCTCTCGGCGTGCACCACCCGGCCCTCGGCCAGATAGAGCGAGCCGCGCTCGCGCTCCAGGACGCCGGTGGCCCGCTCGGCCGCGAGCCGGTTCAGCATCGGGGAGAGCCCGGCCCCCGCCCGGTGCCGCGCCGTCGACCTCTCGCGCACCGGGAGCCTGGGAGGTGGGGTGGTGCCCTGCGGTGTCGTCCCCACGAGCGTCATCCCAGCACCAGCCGTCCGGCCATCTCGCCCAGCCGGATCCGGGCCAGTGCGAGATTGCCGTCCGGCCGGCCCAGCCACACGTGCAGGAAGACGCTGCTGTCGAAGGACGTCGAGACGAACCGCAGCAAGTGGTAGCTGTCCCGGTTGCTGATGATGAGGTCCTCCACCGGCGGGTCCGCCCGCTCGTCGTCTCCCTGGTCGGGCGTGAACGCCCGCTGCTCCGCCGTGAGCCGCGCGACCTCGGCGGCCTCGGCGGCCGCGGCCTCGTGGTCACCGCCGGGGAAGTCCCCGACCGAGCCCAGGGCGAGCCCGCTGGTCCAGTCGACCAGTGCGGCTCCCCGGGCCCCGGGCAGCCGCATGGCCTCCAGTAGGCACTCGTCGATTCCGGGCACCGTGGCTCCCCTCCCGCCTGCGGTTCGGCTGAGTGATGAGGAGGCTACGCAACGTGTGCGCGATGAGTGAGTCTTCGGGCATTTTCCGGCGGAACATGCGCCGAGTGACTAGGGTGGGTCGGCTCGCGCCGTTTTCGGGCCCGTTCGTCATGCCTGTTCCCTGTTTGAACACCCCGCCCGCCGTACGGGTCAAGAGCGCGCGGGCCTGCGCGGGGTGGTGAACGCGGCGTCGCCCGCCCCCTCTTCGCGCCGCCCGCGCGGCCCCCTCCGCCCGCCCGGCCCCGCCCGTGTCGCCGCCCGTGCGTATTGACTAGCTCTATTCATCACGCGAGGATGTGAATAACAGCAGTAACAATCCGCCGGGATCACCCATCCGCAAGGAGGCCGACCATGTCAGGACCCCGCCCCGTACGAGCACCGCGCGGTACGGAACTGAGCGCCCTGGGATGGCAGCAGGAAGCCGCCCTGCGGATGCTCCAGAACAACCTCGACCCCGAGGTCGCCGAACACCCCGACAAGCTCGTCGTCTACGGCGGCACCGGCAAGGCCGCCCGTGACTGGCGCTCCTTCGACGCGATGGTCCGCACCCTGCGCACCCTCAAGCAGGACGAGACCATGCTCGTCCAGTCCGGCCGCCCCGTCGGCGTCATGCAGACCCACGAATGGGCCCCGCGCGTCCTCATCGCCAACTCCAACCTCGTCGGCGACTGGGCCAACTGGGAGGAGTTCCGCCGCATGGAGGCCCTCGGCCTCACCATGTACGGCCAGATGACCGCCGGCTCCTGGATCTACATCGGCACCCAGGGCATCCTCCAGGGCACCTACGAGACCTTCG